>NZ_JBEZBX010000023.1:0-96824 GCF_040647275.1 Lentzea sp. NPDC042327 | reverse complement strand
TTTGCCAGGCCCGTTCCGGTTTTGATTTCCGGCCCGCTTCGCTCTGACATGGAGAACATTACACGGGGGTGTTTCGATCTCCAAATCGGGGGGTCATCCGCCATCGGCAGCGCCCTGACCTGCGGGTTCTCCGGCGACGACCTGGGACGGAGCGCGCAGCGGCGCGAAACGACTTGAAGTGACCTGCGTCGCCGTCAGGTACTCCGGGCCCACAACGTCAATCATGGACGCATGTACGACGTGCTCGTGATCGGTGGCGGACCGGCCGGACGTGCCCTTGCGCGCGCGTGTGCACGGGAGGGCCTGCACACGGCCATCGTCGACAGGCACCCGCATCGCGTGTGGACGGCGACTTATGGCGCGTGGGCGGATGAGCTCCCACCACACACACCGGTTGCGGCGACGAGTACGACGGTGCGTGCCTTCGCGCGTGAGGAGCACAAAATCGACCGCACCTACGTGGTGCTCGACAACGTGCGTCTGCACGAGCTGCCCGGCGACGTCACGGTGCTCGATCGGCCGGCACCGGCCAGGCACACGTTCAACGCAACGGGTGCGCGTAAGGGTCGTGCGGAGCAGACAGCGGTCGGTGTGGTCATCGAGTCGGACGACACCGACACGACGTTGATGGACTGGCGGGGCGGCGACACGTTCCTCTACACGGTGCCGCTCGGCGACAACCAGGTGCTCGTGGAGGAGACCTGCCTCGCGCGCCGGCCGGGCATGCCGTTGAACGAGTTGCGCCGACGGCTTGATGCTCGCCAGTTGCCGGGTGTGAGAGAGGAGCGCGTCCGTTTCCCGTTGGACGCTCCACGGCACAAGGGCGCGTTCGGTGCGGCGGCCGGGTTCATCCATCCTGCAACGGGCTACAGCGTGGCCACCTCTCTCGCGCTCGCTCCAAGGGTGGCGGCGGCCATCAAGGCCGGTGAAGACCCGCATCAGGTGATCTGGTCGAAGAAGGCCCGTGCGGTTCACGCCCTGCGGCGGTTCGGGCTGGAGACCCTGCTGCGCATGGACGCCGACGAGACGCGGGACTTCTTCGAGCTGTTCTTCCGGCTCCCGGCCGAGTCGCAGCGGGCGTACCTGTCCGGTCGCGAGGACCTGGCGGGGGTCTCGGCCGCGATGGTGCGGCTGTTCGGCACGGCTCCGGCGCGGTTCAAGCTCAAGCTGGTGCTCCCCGTGTGAGGGGCGGGTCACGGTGCGCAGCGGTGCCGTGGCGAGTCGCCGCCAACTCCGTGAACTCCTGGTGAACCCCCTTGGTGCGGGTCGTTCGCACCGGCACGATCGGGTGCGTGCCCGCATTGCTGGATGACGTCAGGTTCGCCTTCCAGCCGCTGTTCAACCTCAACACCGGCGGCGTCGTCGCGGTGGAGGCGCTCGCGCGGCCCCACGACGGCACCGTGCAGGACCTGCTGCAGGCGGCTCATCAGGCGCGGCTCCTGACGAACGCCGACGTCGGACTCGCGTGCCGTGCCCTCCGCGCCGCGGCCGACTTCGAGCTGCTGCTCCCGTTGCACGTGAACCTGCTGGCGCTCACGGTGGCGGACCGGCCGGAGACGCTCTCGCCGCTGTACGGCGCGTTGCGGGAGACCGGGCGGAGTCCGGACGGTGTCGTCATCGAGGTGGGCGAGCCGTACTCGCGGGCGAACCGCGTGCGGCTGGCGCGCGGGTTGCAGACGTTGCGGGACCACGGTTTCCGCATCGCGCTGGACTGCGTGGGCGAGGGTGACGTCCCGCTGGGGCTGTTGACGAGCTCGGCGCCGGACTACATCAAGCTCGACCGTGAGATCGTGCGCACCCTTCCGGACGATGCGGCGCGTTGTTCGCTCGTGCGGTCGTTGGTGCACCTCGGTGAGTACACCGGTGGTCAGGTCGTGGCGGAGGGTATCGAGACCGAGGAACAGCTCGCGGTCGTGCGGAAGCTCGGTGTGGCGCACGCACAAGGGCATTTCCTTGCTCCCCCTCAGCGCCGACCGGTGGTCAACGCGCGCATTGCGCCCGAGGCCGTGACGCAGACCGGGGAGATCCGGCGCAGCAGTGGTCCGCGGGTGACCGACTTCCTGCACCCGGCCACGACGTTGCCGGAGAGCGCGACCTCGGAGGAGGTGCGCGAGGTGCTGGCAACGCAGCCGACGGTCACCGGTGTGGTGCTGGTCGACGTCGAGGGCCGGCCGCGGTGGTCGGTGGACCGCAACCGGTTCCTGCTGGCGGTGACCGGTCCGTACGGGCACGCGCTGCACGCGAAGCGGGAGGCGGCTCGGCTGGCGGACAGGCCGCACGTCATCGGTACTGATGCGTCGGCGCTCGACCTGCTGGACGTGGTGGCGCATGCCAACCGTGAGCGCACGAACGACGACCTGATCGTGGTCGACCACAACGAGAGGTGCATGGGCGTGGTGCGGGTCGCGGACGTGGTCCGCGGTGTCGCCGAGCTCAAGGTGGAGCAGGCGGCCGCGTTGAGCCCGCTGACCCGGCTGCCGGGCAGCGACGCGATCGCGCGGGAGGTCGACCGGCGGATCGGGGGCGGGGAGATCTTCGCGGTGTCGTGGCTGGACGTCGACGGTTTCAAGCTGGTCAACGACACGGTCGGGTTCGCGGCGGGGGACGACCTGATCCGCGAGATCGGGCACGACCTGGCGGACCTGGCGACGACGTTCCCCGGTGTGCAGGTGGGGCACGTGGGTGGCGACGACTTCCTCATCATGGCCGGTCTCGACGAAACGGTGCCGTTGTCCGCCCGTTTGCTGGACAAGGCGTACACGGCAGAAGGACGACACGTCACCGTCTCTCTTGCGACCCTTATCTGTGCCGCGGGGTCAGTGGGGTCGTATCGCGAGGTGTCGCGGTTGCTGGCACCGGTCAAGGAGCACGCGAAGTCGCTCGCCGGGTCGAGCTGGGTCATGGGCCGGCCGGGTACCGAACGGCGCGATGTGCTGCGTGGTGTCGGGCAACGCGCGGTGAGTTGACAAGTACAACCGAACGCCTCCTGTGCGACGAACTGATCACTCATAGCATCGAGGTCGCTACTCAGCGCATCGGAGGTTCGTCGTGCAGGTCGGCAGCGGAACGCAATCTGTACCAGCGCAGCGCACGGCCGTGGACGGTCTCCTCACCGTTGGGGTGGAAGAGGAGTTCGTGCTCGTCGAGGCGTCGACGGGGCATCTGGCCAACCGCGCCGCCGAGGTGCTGGCCGGTGCCGACCGCTACGAGGTGGACCTCCAGCCGGAGATCGCGCAGTACCAGGTCGAGTCGGCCACGGGCATCTGCACGGACATGGCCGTGCTGCGCGAGGAGCTGGCCGTGGCGCGCCGTGCGTTGATGGAGCGGGCCGCGCGCCACGACGCCCGGCTGGCCGCGACCGGTACGCCGGTGCTGGGGCTGACGATGCCGACGCCGTTGACGAACGCCCCGCGCTACCACCGGATGGCGCAGGAGATGGGCGCGCTGACCAACGACCTCGCGATCTGCGGTCTGCACGTGCACGTCGGGCTGCCCGACGACGAGTCGAAGGTGTTCGTGAGCAACCACCTGCGGCCGTGGCTGCCGACGTTGCTGGCGCTGGGCGCGAACTCGCCGTACTGGCTGGACGACGACACCGGCTATGCGAGCTGGCGGTACGTGGTGTGGAACCGGTGGCCCACCTCGGGTGCGCCGCCGCACTTCGAGTCGGCGGCGCAGTACTTCGCGGCACGGGAGGACATCGTCGCGAGCGGGGCGGCGCTGGACGCGGGGATGCTCTACTGGGACGTCCGGCTGTCGGCCCGGCACCCGACGCTGGAGCTGCGGGTGAGCGACGTGGCGCCGACGGTCGAGGAGGCCGTGCTGATGGCGGCCCTGGTGCGCGGGATCGCCGCGACCGCGCTGACGTCGGGTGCGGCGCCGGCGCCGGTTCCGCCGCACCTGTTGAGGGTGGCGTTGTGGCGTGCGGCCAGGGACGGGCTGGAGGGGTTCGGGATCGACCCCGTGACGGGGGCGCTGACGCCGGCGGCCACGCTCGTGGCGTCGCTGGTGCGCTGGGTGCGCCCGGCGCTGGAGCTCACGGGCGACTACGAGCTGGTGAGCGACGGCATCGACCGGGTGCTGCTCGACGGGACGGGTGCGGTGCGGCAGCGGCGGGCGTTCGCGCGGAGGGGGCGGCTCGACGACGTGGTGGGGTTCCTCGTGGACCAGACCGCGCCGGCCTGACCCTCAGGCCGATGGCGGGATCTTGGCCAGCAACGGGATCACGGCCAGCACGACGGTCGACGCGGCTGCCGCGGACTCGCCGTGGTCCGGCCTGTCGCGGGCCGCGAGCAGGAACGCCGAGCACGCGACGACCCCGGCGACCGCCCAGGACCAGCCGAAGCGGAACCACAGGCCGGCGCCGGTCATCAGCAGGCCACCCGCGGTCAGCTGGAGGGCGGCGCCGACCGCGGACCGGGTGCGCACGGTCGTGTCACGCGGCTGGTCGTCGGCCGGCCACCGCAGCGCACGGCCGGTCGCGAGTGCGGTGGCGCCGGAGAACACGAGCCACACGGCGGGGTCGGCCTGTCCCCCGGCGGCGGAGTAGGCGGTGACGGCGGGCAGCAGGACCGTGGCCGTCGCCAGCGCCACCGGACCGGCGTACCCGTGGCGTGGCAACCGGGTCCGGGCCAGGTGGAGCAGCAGGGCCAGTGCGACGCCGGCGGCGACCCGCCACGACACGGCGGTCGCCAGTGCCAGTGCGACGACCATCTCGGCGACCACCAGGGCACGGACCTGACCGGTCCCCACCTCGCGCACCGCGACCGGTTGCGTGCGGGAGGAGTCGAGCAGGGTGCCGGAGAGGGTCGCCGTGAAGTTCGCGAGGACCGCGACCACGACACCGAGGTCCGGCCCGGTCGCGTAGCAGGCACCCCAGGCGGCGCAGCACGCGGCGAGGACCCCGGACGGGGTGTCGAGGCGGTGCAGGTGCGTCAACGCCGTCACGTGGCCACCATCGGGTCAGCGGCGCCGTCGCGGCACCCCGGGAGCGCAACACTAGGCCGTTCGGAGCACGGGCGCCGGGTGCGGGTGAGCGGCCCGCCGAAGATCCGGCGGGCCGCTCGGGGTGGGTTGGTCGTCCCGCCAGGACTTGAACCTGGGACCTACCGCGTATCAGACGGACGCTCTCACCGGACTGAGCTACGGGACGGGTGGAAGACGTGGGTGTCGAACCCACCGGGGCGATCGTGCAAGGATCACCTGCGCGCCGGCGCGTCCCCCGTTGTTCGGTTGTCGTGCGGTTGTTCTTCCGGGCAGCACCGGCGGAAGGAGTCGAACCCCCGGGAAACGGGTTTGGAATCCGTTGCGCTTCCGAAGCTCGCCGGCGGGAATTAGCGAAAAGAAAACCGCCCATGGTTTCCCGTGGGCGGCTCCGAGGTCATGACCTGGTGTGTCAGGTCATGGCGTGGAGCCCCACGCCAGCGCCAGGAGACCCCCGGCGATCGCAGCGAGAATCCGCCACCCCGCGAGCTCGAAGCTGGCAATCATGTCTTCCTCCGGTTGATCTCTTGTTCGTTGTCGGGACCAAGTTAAGCGACGGTGGTGAAGCCGTGCAACGCATTTGTTGAACCAACGGAAAACGGCGCGCACCGGGTGGGTGCGCGCCGTTCCACTGCTGGTGAGGTCAGACGGTGAAGCCCAGCGCGCGCAGCTGTTCGCGGCCGTCGTCGGTGATCTTCTCCGGGCCCCACGGCGGCATCCACACCCAGTTGATGCGGAAGTCCGACACGAGGCCGCCGCCGGTGAGGGCGGCGCGGGTCTGGTCCTCGATGACGTCGGTCAGCGGGCAGGCCGCGGACGTGAGCGTCATGTCGATGGTGGCCACGTTCTTGTCGTCGACGTGGATGTCGTAGACGAGACCGAGGTCGACGACGTTGATGCCGAGCTCCGGGTCGACGACGTCGCGCATGGCCTCTTCCACGTCGTCGAGGGCGGCGACGTCAGCCTTGGGCTCGAAGACCGGCATGCCTTCGGCTCCCCGGACCACTTCTTCGGTGCTCATGCTGCTCCCTGGCTTCGTGCGACTGCGTCCTTGAACGCCATCCAGCCCAGCAGCGCGCACTTCACGCGCGCCGGGTACTTCGCGACGCCGGCGAAGGCGATGCCGTCCTCCAGGACGTCCTCGTCGGGCTCGACCTGGCCGCGGCCCTGCATGAGCTCGACGAACGCGTCCATCTTCCCGAACGCCTCGCTCACCGGCTTGCCCACGACGAGGTCGGTCAGCACCGACGTCGAGGCCTGGCTGATCGAGCAGCCCTGGCCGTCGTAGGACACGTCCTTCACCACGTCGTCCACGACGTGCACGCGCAACGTCACCTCGTCGCCGCAGGTCGGGTTGACCTGGAACGACTCGGCGTCGTAGGGGTCGCGCAGGCCGCGGCCGTGCGGGTTCTTGTAGTGGTCCAGGATGATCTCCTGGTACATCTGCTGGAGCTGCATCTCAGGCCACCCCGAAGAACTTCTGCGCCTCGCGGACGCCGTCGACGAGCGCGTCGACCTCGTCCAGCGTGTTGTACAGGTAGAACGTCGCCCGCACCGAGGACTGCGCGTTCAGGCAGCGGTGCAGCGGCCACGCGCAGTGGTGCCCGACGCGCACGGCGATGCCCAGGCTGTCGAGCACCTGGCCGGCGTCGTGCGGGTGGACGCCCTCGATCTCGAACGGCACGGCGCCGCCGCGGTTGACCGCGTCGCGCGGGCCGATCAGGCGGACGCCCTTGACGGCCGACAGGCCTTCCAGCGCCGCCACGGTCAGCAGGTGCTCGTGCGCGTGGACGCGTTCCACGCCCACGACGCTCAGGTAGTCGACGGCGGCACCCAGACCGACGGCCTGGGACGTCATCGGTGAGCCCGCCTCGAAGCGCTGCGGCGGCGGGGCGAACGTCGAGCCCTCCATCTTCACCAGCTCGATCATCGAGCCGCCGGTGATGAAGGGGGGCAGTGCCTCCAGCAGCTCACGGCGTCCGTAGAGGACACCGATGCCGGACGGGCCGAGCATCTTGTGGCCGGAGAACGACGCGAAGTCGACGCCGAGCTCGTGGAAGTTCACCGGTCCGTGCGGCACGGACTGGCACGCGTCCAGCACGGTCAGCGCGCCGGCCTTCCGCGCGGCCGCGACGAGCACGTCGACCGGGTTGATCACGCCGGTGACGTTGGACTGGTGCGTGAACGCCACGACCTTCGCCCTGGGCGTGATCACGCTGTCCACGTCGGACAGGTCGAGCCTGCCGTCCGCGTCGAGTCCGAACCACTTGAGCGTGGCGCCGGTCCGGGCAGCGAGCTGCTGCCACGGGACGAGGTTCGCGTGGTGCTCCATCTCGGTCACGACGATCTCGTCGCCGGGGCCGATGCGGAACCGCGCGGCCTCGGGACCCGAGGTCACGGCGTTGCCCATCGCGTACGCCACGAGGTTGAAGCCCTCGGTGGCGTTCTTGGTGAACACCAGCTCGCCGAAGTCGGCGCCGACGAAGTCCGCGATGCGCTGACGCGCACCCTCGTACTCATCGGTCGCTTCCTCGGCCAGCTGGTGCGCGCCCCTGTGCACGGCGGCGTTGTGCCGCTCCAGGAACGCGCGTTCCGCGTCCAGAACCTGCGTCGGGCGTTGCGAGGTGGCGCCGGAGTCCAGGTAGACCAGGCGCTTCCCGTCACGAACGGTGCGAGACAGGATCGGGAAGTCCGCCCTGAGGGCGGTGACGTCCAGTGGTGCTGCGGTGGTGGTCACAGCGCCTCCTCTCAACCGCTACAACGTCAGGAAAGGGCTGCTGCTTCCGTCTTCCCGGTGTACTTCACGTAACCCTCGGACTCGAGGACGTCGGCCAGCTCGCGGCCACCGGACTCGACGATGCGGCCGTTCGCGAAGACGTGCACGAAGTCGGGCTGGATGTACTTGAGGATCCGGGTGTAGTGCGTGATCAGCATGACGCCGACCTCACCGGAGGCCTTGTACCGGTTGACGCCCTCGGACACGACGCGCAGCGCGTCGACGTCGAGGCCGGAGTCGGTCTCGTCGAGGATCGCGACCTTCGGCTGGAGCAGGCCCAGCTGCAGGATCTCGTGGCGCTTCTTCTCACCGCCGGAGAAGCCCTCGTTCACCGAGCGCTCGGCGAACGCCGGGTCGATGTCGAGGTCGGCCATCGCGCCCTTGACCTCCTTGACCCAGTGGCGGAGGTTCGGGGCCTCGCCGCGGACGGCGGTGGCGGCGGTGCGCAGGAAGTTCGACATCGAGACGCCGGGGACCTCGACCGGGTACTGCATGGCGAGGAAGAGGCCCGCGCGGGCGCGCTCGTCGACGGACATCTCCAGGACGTCCTCACCGTCGAGCGTGACGGTGCCCGAGGTGATCGTGTACTTCGGGTGCCCGGCGATCGCGTAGGACAGCGTGGACTTGCCGGAGCCGTTGGGGCCCATGATGGCGTGCGTCTCGCCGGCCTTGATCGTCAGGTCGACGCCCTTGAGGATCTCCTTGGGAGCGTCCTCGCTGACGACCGAGACGTGCAGGTCCTTGATCTCAAGGGTGGCCATGACTTGCCGTTCTCCTGGTGGTGTAGCTAGAAGTCAGTTCGTGGTGGCGGTGACGTCGACGAAGACGTCGCCGTCACGGATGTCGACGGCGTAGACGTCGACCGGTTCGCTGGCGGGCGGTGACGAGGGCTTGCCGGTCTGCAGGTCGAAGCACGACCCGTGCAGCCAGCACTCGATCCCCTTGCGGGAGACCTCGCCCTCGCTCAGCGACACCGCGGCGTGCGAGCACAGGTCCGCGAGGGCGTGCACCCGCTCGCCCTCGCGCACCAGGACGACGTCGACGTCGTCCACGGTGGCGGCGAAGGGCTTGCGGTCGTCCAGGTCGGACAGTGCACACACCTTGATCACGCCCCGACCGCCTCGAGCTCTGCCTCGATGGCGGTCTCGAGGCGCTCGCGCACCTCGGGGACCGAGATCTTCGCGATCAGCTCCTGGAAGAAGCCGCGCACGACGAGCCGCCGCGCCTGGTGCTCCGGGATGCCGCGCGCCTGCAGGTAGAACAGCTGCTCGTCGTCGAACCGGCCGGTGGCGCTGGCGTGGCCCGCACCCTCGATCTCACCGGTCTCGATCTCCAGGTTCGGCACCGAGTCGGCGCGTGCGCCGTCGGTGAGCACCAGGTTGCGGTTGAGCTCGTAGGTCTCGGTGCCCTCGGCCGCCGCGCGGATCAGCACGTCGCCGATCCACACGGTGTGCGCGCCCTCGCCCTGCAGCGCGCCCTTGTAGACGACGTTGCTGCGGCAGTTGGGCTGCGAGTGGTCGATGAACGGGCGGTGCTCCTGGTGCTGGCCCGCGTCGGCGAAGTACAGACCGGCCAGGTCCGCGTCGCCGCCCTTGCCCGCGTACTGCACGACCGGCGTGATGCGGACGGCGTCGCCGCCCAGCGTCACCACGGTGTGCTTGATCGACGCGTCGCGGCCGAGCTTCACGTGGTGCTGCGAGACGTGCACCGCGTCGTCGGCCCAGTCGTGGATCGCGATCACCTGGAGGTGCGCGCCGTCCGCGACGAGGAGCTCGACGTTCTCGGCGTACGCGCCGGAACCCCGGTAGTCGAGGACGACGGTGCCCTCGGCGAACTGCGACGCCTTGACCAGCAGGTGGCCGTAGGCGACCTGGCCTTCGCCGGCACCGGTGACGGTGACGGTCGTGGGCTCGGACTTCGCGTCGCCGGGCAGCGTCACGACGGTGGCGTTCTCGAAGGACGTGTACGCCTGGGCCGCGATGCGGTCACCGGGGACACCGGCCCCGCCGAGGCGGTCGTCGTCACGACCGACCGTCTCGACGGTGACACCGGCGGCGGCGTTCACCTCGACGGCAGCGGAACCCGTTGCCGCAGCGCCGGAGTGCAGACCGGCAAGACGCTTGAGAGGCGTGAAGCGCCAGATCTCCTCACGGCCGCCCGGGACCTCGAACGCGTCCACGTCGTAGGACGTGAAGTGCTCCGCGCGCGAGGCGACCGGGACGACAGCGCCGTGGGAGTGAGGTTGAGTCGACAGGGCGGCCATGTCAGCCGACGGCCCCTTCCATCTGCAGTTCGATCAGGCGGTTCAGTTCGAGGGCGTACTCCATGGGCAGCTCGCGCGCGATGGGCTCGACGAACCCGCGCACGATCATGGCCATGGCCTCGTCCTCGTTGAGGCCGCGCGACATCAGGTAGAACAGCTGGTCCTCGGAGACCTTCGAGACCGTGGCCTCGTGGCCCATCGCGACGTCGTCCTCGCGGACGTCGACGTACGGGTAGGTGTCCGAGCGGCTGATGGTGTCGACCAGCAGCGCGTCGCACTTCACCGTGGACTTCGAGTGGTGCGCCCGCTTGTTGACCTGGACCAGGCCGCGGTAGGACGTGCGGCCACCGCCGCGCGCCACCGACTTCGACACGATGGTCGAGGAGGTGTGCGGGGCCATGTGGACCATCTTGGCGCCGGCGTCCTGGTGCTGGCCCTCGCCCGCGAACGCGATCGAGAGGACCTCGCCCTTGGCGTGCTCGCCCATCAGGAAGACGGCCGGGTACTTCATGGTCACCTTGGAGCCGATGTTGCCGTCGACCCACTCCATGGTCGCGCCCTCTTCGGCCTTGGCGCGCTTGGTGACCAGGTTGTAGACGTTGTTCGACCAGTTCTGGATCGTCGTGTAGCGGCAGCGGCCGCCCTTCTTCACGATGATCTCGACGACGGCCGAGTGCAGCGAGTCCGAGGAGTAGATCGGCGCCGTGCAGCCCTCGACGTAGTGCACGTACGCACCCTCGTCGACGATGATCAGCGTGCGCTCGAACTGGCCCATGTTCTCGGTGTTGATCCGGAAGTAGGCCTGCAGCGGGATGTCCACGTGGACACCCTTCGGCACGTAGATGAACGAGCCGCCGGACCACGTCGCGGCGTTGAGCGCCGAGAACTTGTTGTCACCCGCGGGGATGACGGAGCCGAAGTACTCCTTGAAGAGCTCCGGCTGCTCCTTGAGGGCGGTGTCGGTGTCGAGGAAGAGGACACCCTGCTGCTCCAGGTCCTCGCGGATCTGGTGGTACACGACCTCGGACTCGTACTGGGCCGCGACGCCGGCGACGAGGCGCTGCTTCTCGGCCTCGGGGATGCCCAGGCGGTCGTAGGTGTTCTTGATCTCCTCGGGCAGGTCCTCCCAGGAGGTGGCCTGCTTCTCCGTGGACCGCACGAAGTACTTGATCGAGTCGAAGTCGATCCCAGAGAGGTCAGCGCCCCAGTTCGGCATCGGCTTGAGGTCGAAGAGCTTGAGCGCCTTCAACCGGTACTCGAGCATCCACTCGGGCTCGTCCTTCTTGGCCGAGATGTCGCGGACGACGTCCTCGCTGAGGCCTCGGCGGGCGCTCGCGCCGGCAACGTCCGAGTCGGCCCAGCCGAACTCGTAGTTGCCGAGAGACGCGATGGTCTCTTCCTGCGTGAGCGGAGACTGCACCGTGGTGGGCGTGCGCTGCTCGGCAGCGGCAGTCATGCGGGCTCCCCTCCATCATCTGGGATCCGTGAAATGTTCGGGATGTGCGTCGTGCACACGGCGTGGCCGCGGGCGATCGTCGCGAGGCGCTGCACGTGGGTTCCGAGGAGGTTCGCGAACGTCTCCGTCTCGGTCTCGCACAGCTGGGGGAACTCGGCAGCCACGTGGGCGACCGGGCAGTGGTGCTGGCACAACTGCTCACCCGCCCCCGCGGTGCGGGTCGCCGCAGCGTAACCCTCCCTGGTCAACGCGGCAGCGAGGGCCTTCGCCCGTTCGGCGGGTGTGGCCTGCGCCACGATCGCCGTCCGGTGCCGGTCCACGAGCGCGTCGACCCGACTTTGCGCGAACGCCCTGACCGCCTCTTCGCCACCCGTTTGGGCGAGGAACCGGATCGCGGCGACCGCGAGGTCGTCGTAGGCGTGGCCGAACCGGGCGCGCCCGGTGTCGGTCAGCAGGAAGAGCTTCGCCGGACGGCCCCGGCCCCGCTGGGTCTGGCGGGGGGCGTCCCTCGTCGTCGCCTCGCCGTCCGCGAGCAGTGCGTCGATGTGACGGCGCACGGCCGTGGGGCTGATGCCCAGTTCCTCGGCAACAGCGGCCGCGGTGACCGGACCCTGCTCCAGCAGGAGCCTGGCGACAGCGCGCCGAGTCTTGCCGTCGTGCTGCGACACGGCGTCAAGGTGGGTCTCGGCGTTTTTCACAACACCAGTGTTGCGTATTTCGCCGGAGGTCGCAAAGATCGCGGTCACAGGGTGACCTGACTCACGGCTGAGCGGGGCTGGATACGCTGCTGGCATGCCCACTTCCGGCGGAGCCGTGACTCCGGAGAGCGACCTCTTGAACGGTCGAGAGCGTCGTCAGCTGGACATCGTCCGCCGTTGGGGGACCATCGGCGCGCTGCTGCTCACCGTCGGGTCCCTGGGCGGTGGCGCCGCCCCCATCTACTCGCCGCTGTACGGCGTGCCCGTCCTCGGGCTCTTCTCGAGGATGCCCTCGGTCGCGATGGGGGTCGTCTGGACCGGCATCTTCATGATCGTGTCGGCGTGGCTCGCGCTGGGCCGGTTCGTGCGGCCGGGGCGGGTGCGGATCGTGTCGCGCAGCCAGATGGACCGCACGCTGCTGATGTGGACCGTGCCGCTGGTGTTCTGCGTGCCGATGTTCTCCCGCGACGTGTACTCCTACCTGGCGCAGAGCGAGATCGCGGCCCGCGGCCTGGACCCGTACGAGCTCGGCCCGGCCTCGGCGCTGGGCGTGGACCACGTGCTGACCCGCGGTGTGCCGAACATCTGGCGGGAGACCCCGGCGCCGTACGGGCCGCTGTTCCTCGCGGTCGGCCGGCTGCTGGCGATGGTCACCGGCGACCACGTCGTGTCGGGCGTGTTCGTGCACCGGCTGCTCGTGCTGTGCGGTCTGGTGATGATCGTGTGGGCGCTGCCGCGGCTGGCCGCCCGCTTCGGCGTGTCGCCGGTCGGGGCGCTGTGGCTGGGCGCGCTGAACCCGCTGGTGCTGTTCCACATCGTCATCGGCGTGCACAACGACGGCCTGGCACTGGGCATGATGCTGGTCGGCATCGAGTTCGCGCTGCGCGGCCTGGAACCGCTGCGGTGGTGGTGGATCACGTTCGGCGCGGCCACGATCGTGTGCGCGGCCATGGTGAAGATCCCCGCGATGGCCGCCCTCGGTTTCGTGGGCGTGCTGGTGGCGCGCAAGCTCGGCGGCAGCTTCAAACACCTGCTGGTGGTGGCCGCGGTCATGGCCGCGATAGCCGGCGTGGGGGTGGTCGCGATCTGCCTCGGCACCGGCTTCGGGTTCGGGTGGATCGAGACGCTGAACGTCGCCTCGGTCGTGAAGTCGTGGATGTCACCGCCGACCGCGCTCGGCTTCATGGGCGGCGGCCTGGGCATCCTGCTGAGCCTCGGCAACCACACCGACTCGATGATCGCGCTCGCCCGCCTGCTCAGCCAGGGCATCTCGATCGTGATCACCGTGGTGCTGCTGTGGCGGACGTTCAAGGGCCGGCTGAAGGCGATGAACGCCCTGGGAGCGGCCCTGGGAGCGATCCTGGTGCTCGGGCCGGTGCTGCAACCCTGGTACGTGCTGTGGGCGGTGCTGCCGATGGCGACGGCCGTGATCGGGCCGCGGTTCCGCGGGTTCGCGATGGTGACCAGCGCGGTGATCGCGGTGATCCTGCCGCCGACCGGGTCGGCGTTCGACGGGCGGGCGTACACGGTGCCGCAGGCGGTGGCGGGGGCGGTGATCACGTTCGCGGTTTGTGTGTTGATCGCGCGGAAGCGGGTTGGGCCGTTTTTGAAGTCTGATGCGGTGTGAGGTGGGGGTGCGGCTAGCTCGGGTGTGAGGGCGGCGCGGGTGTGAGGGCGGCGCGGGCGGGCGTGGGGCCGAAGCGGCCTGTTCGATGCCGCCTTGGTGGGGCTGCCGCTCGCATCCGGGGCTCACACCCGGCGCGCGTGCTCGCGCAGGGCGGGCGGCGGGCCGGTGCGTTCGACCGCGGGCCTGACCGATCTGGCGGGCCTGACCGGGTGTGCCGGGGTCTGGTCAGGGTGCGCTGGGACGGTGTCGACTCGGCGGGCTGACGGCGGGGTCAGGCCGGGCCGGGCCCGCGTTCCTCCTTTCCTCCGGGGCGCGGCAAGGGGGTGGTTCCGGACATCCACAAGACGCAGCCGGCCGTGGATCCGGACACGATTCACCCGTCCGGGTGGCGCCGTGGACTGTCGGCTGCGGCGAAAGCAGCAGTAACCACACAACTCCAGCGGACGACTACCCGGCAGAGGGGAAGATCGAAGCTGGAGGGGGTGGTGCGGCATGTCCGAGGAGACCGCACGAGCCGAACAGACCGAGCAAGCCGCGCAGCCAACGCAGGCCGCGCCGGCCGAAAAGCCGGAACAGCCGGAGAAGCCCGGGCAGCCGGAAAAGCCCGCCCACGCCGGACAGCCCATGTCCCGCGAGGAGGTCCGCTTCGCCGTCGTCCTCAACGGCGGCGTCAGTCTCGCCGTCTGGATGGGCGGCACGGTGCTCGAACTGGACCGGCTGACCAGGCCGGGGTCGGTCTACCAGCCGCTGCTCGACCTGGTGGGGTGCACGGCCAGGGCCGATGTCATCGCCGGCACGTCCGCCGGGGGGATCAACGGGGCCGCGCTCGCGTTGTCGCAGGTCAACAAGAACGCGGACCTGAGCAGGCTGCGGGACCTGTGGGCGGAGCAGGGGCGGATGGAGCAGCTGCTCAGGACGCCGTTCAAGGGGGCGCCGGCGTCGCTGTTGCAGGGGGACGAGTTCTTCCTGCCGAGGTTGCAGGAGGCGTTGGCGCGGCTCACCAGCGACTTCGAGCCCACCGCGCCGGACGAGCGGCCGATCGACCTGCGGATCACGACCACCCTGCTCGGGGGTGTGCCGACCACGAGCTACGACGACCTCGGGCAGCCGTTGACGCAGTCGGTGCACCAGGGCAGCTTCTCGTTCCGGCGTGATCCCTACTCGTGGGTCAGCGAGGTCACCAGGGACGACTTCGCGGCCGGGGGGATCGACGAGCGGGTGCTGCAGTTGGCGTTGGCCGCGCGCAGCAGTGCGAGTTTTCCGTTCGCGTTCGAGCCGAGCTTCATCCCCGTCGGCGGGCAGCCCTCGCCGGGCCGGCCGGACATGGCGGACGTGGCGAGCTGGGCGAACGGCGGGGACCGGAGCCGGTTCGCCGTGGACGGCGGGGTGCTGGTCAACACGCCGACCAGGGAGGCGCTGGAGGCGATCGACCGGATGCCGGCGGACGGGCCGGTGCGGCGGGTGATGTTGCTGGTGTTCCCGCACGCCGAGCCGCTCGGGTCGGAGCCGCGGGCGGACGTGGCAGGGGCGGGGCCGACGACGGTGGCGGCCGGGGCTCGGTTGCTGAGCGCCATGTCGAGCCAGGCGAACCGGACCTACGTCGAGAAGATCGAGGAGCACAACCGGCGCGCGGCGGGCAGCAGAGGCGGGCGGATGG
Source organism: Lentzea sp. NPDC042327 (assembly GCF_040647275.1). Classification (NCBI taxonomy): domain Bacteria; kingdom Bacillati; phylum Actinomycetota; class Actinomycetes; order Pseudonocardiales; family Pseudonocardiaceae; genus Lentzea; species Lentzea sp. NPDC042327. The sequence goes on along the minus strand of NZ_JBEZBX010000023.1, from coordinate 81,364 downwards.
CGTTGCTCGAACGGTTGCACGCCGGGGGGCAGGACGTGGTCGGCGAGGTGTACTCGCTGGCGGACAAGCTGTTCGGGCACTACGAGGACGTGGAGATCCGGCTCGCGGCACGGCAGGTGGCCGCGCAGCAGTTCGCGTTGCCCAAGGGGAACCCGGCGAACTGGTCGTTCGAGCGGGCGCGGCGGGCCGCGGAGAACGCGCAGCGGGCGTGGAAGAGGAAGCACGGTGTGCTGCCGTACGTGCCGGGGGTGCGGTTGCCGAGCACGGTGTGCCGCGCGGACCTGGGCTGGGAGTGGGGCATCACGATGGCCGAGCGGCTCGGGGCCTCGGCGCTCGACCTGCTCAAGCGGCTCGTGTGGGTGGCACCGGACGGGCAGGCGGAACGGATCGCGCGGGCTCGCGGGGAGCTGCACCAGGTGAGGGCGGAGCTGCGGCGGCTGCGCGAGGAGCTGTTCGCCTGGCAGCCGTCGGACTCGCTGGGCGAGGAGTACTGGACCGGGCGGCTGGCGAGCTACCACGAGCTCATGGTCGACGGGCACCTCGGGCTGGAGGTCAAGGCGCAGGTCGCCGAGATCGGGCGGGTCGTCGGGGCGGCGCAGGAGGTCGTGCGCGACCTCGACGAGCACCGGCTCAAGCTGGGTGGGCTGACCGCGTGGCACGCGTTGCTCGGCACGGCGGCCACCGCGCAGGAGGCGGGGCTGTCGGAGGCGGAGCGGTGGCTGAGCCGGTTGCTGGCGCTGGAGGTCGCGGGCACCTGCCTGTCCGACGACGCGTCGACGGGGCTGGACACGCCGGTCGAGCTGGTGCAGGTGTCGCTGCAGACGCGCAACGCGTTCGCGCAGCAGTCGCTCACCGCCGACGACAAGGCGGGCGGGGCGTCACTGTCGCGGTTCTCCGGGTTCCTCAAGAGGTCCTGGCGGGTCAACGACTGGATCTGGGGGCGGCTCGACGGCGCCACGATGCTGTGCCGGGTGCTGTTCGACCCGCGCCGGCTGCGGCGGATGGACCTCCTCGGCCGTCCCGAGGGTGACACCCGCACCGCCGCGCAACGTGCGGAAGCGGTGGTGCAGAACGTGATCAGGCACATGTTCGGTCCCGAGCTGCCGGTGCGGGTCGCGGCGTGCGCGAACGAGGCCGCGAAGGAGCTGCAGGGCATCTACGAGGCGGAGGGTGAGCTGTCGCCGTCGTCGCTGAAGCTCGCCGAGCTGGCCGCGTGGGGCCTGCACTGGCGGATCATCTGCGAGGAGCTGCCCCGGCTGCGGGCGGCGATCATCGCCGACCGCGGGGACGGGGCGGACGCGCGGTCGCGTGGCGAGCTGTTCCTGGAGGAGCACGCGGACCTGTTGCGGCGCCTGGAGTTCCCGCAGGAGCACACGGTCACCCTGGGCATGGCGGCGCTGACGGCGTTCGACCGCGCGGGTATCGGCCGCGAGCCGCTCACCCAGGAGGCGGCGTCGGACCAGATGATCCGCACGGCGGCGACCGCGGCGGCGGTGGCGGTCACGGTGGCCGACTCGGAACGCGCCGGGCTCAGGGCGGTGCGGCCGGTCACCAGGGTCATGCGCGGCGGCGCGCTGTTGCCGTACTGGACGATCACCGGGCTGACCAGGGGCGGGAACCTCGCGCAGTTCCTCGGTCTGCTCGGGCTCGCGGTCGGCGGGGCGCTGGTCGTGATGGCGTTGTTCGGGTTGCTGCCGTCGTGGGCGGCCGGGCCCGGCGCGGCGGTCGGTGCCGCGTCGCTGCTGGCCGCTTTCGGGTACGCGGCACTGCGGTCCGGCACGCTGCTGCACGGGCTGGTGCTGCTGTCGCCGGTGATCCCGCTGGCGGCGGTCGCGGTCGACCGGGTGCCGGACGACCGCTCGCAGCTCACCACCGGCACGGTCACCGTCGGCGGTGTGGTCGTGGTGGTGGCGGCGCTGCTGTTGCTGGGGTCGCTGCCGGCGCCGATCCGCACCCCGCTGGCGGTGCTCGCCGACTTCCGGCCGCTGGAGGTGCTGCGGCGGCGCTGGAAGCAGGCCGCCGTCGTGGCCGTGGCGGCCGGGCTGGTGTGGTCGGTGTGGCAGTTCGAGCTGCACACCCGGCCGTGGCTGGTGATCCCGACGTCCGTCCTGTGTGGAGCGTTCGGGGTGTGGATGGCGCTGTCGGGCGGCAAGTCGTTGCAGCGGTGGCGCCGGGTGGAGGGCGTGTGGGGCACCGAACGCGCCGAACCGCCCGCCGCGGCGACCGCGGGCTGGGCGGTCGTCTACGGCATCGCCTACCTCGCGGCTGCGGACGTGCTGCTGCTGGTGCGGCCGGGCGGCTGGGGCTGGCGGGCGGTGATCGGCACGGCGCTGGTGTTCGGGCTGACGCTGTTGCTGATCACGTCCTGGTACGTGCCGAGGGCGGAACGGCGGCGCATCCGCGAGCAGCTGGTCACCGAGGCGATCCCGGCGATCTACCCCGGCGGCTGCGACGTCGCGGCGGTGCTGCGGGAGCGGCTGGAGGGCCACGCCTCGCTGTACCGGTTCCTGATCGACGGGGAGGGTGAGCACCCCGCAGGGCTCACCCTCTCCCGCACCGGGCAGGTCGTCGCGCAGCGGATCGAGCGGAAGCTCAGGCCGCCAGCGCGATGACCGGCGCAGGGCGGCCCATCGCCCGTGCGTAGAGACCTTCGAACCGCTCCAGGGTCGCCGCCAGCGCGTGGTGCGAGATGATCTCGCTGCTGGCGGCGCCCATGCGGGCCCGCGTGGGCGCGTCGTGCACGAGCGCGTGCAGGCGCTGGGCCAGTGCGGTCACGTCACCGGGTTCGAACAGCCAGCCGTTGCGGCCGGGGTGCACGAGGTGCGGCAGCGCCATGGCGTTCGCGGCGATCACCGGCTTGCCCGCGGCCATCGCCTCCATGGTGGCGAGGCTCTGCAGCTCGGCGACACCGGGCATCACGAACAGGTCGGCGCGGGCGTAGGCGTCGAGCAGCTCGTCCTCGGACACGAACCCGTGGAACCGCACCCGGTCGGTGATGCCGAGGTCGCGGGCCAGCAGCTCCCACTCCGCGCGGCACGTGCCGTCGCCGACGACCTCACCGAGCGCGCCGGGCACGCGTGCGAGGGCGCGCAGGAACTCGTCGACGCGCTTCTCCTCGTCGAGCCGGCCGACGAACAACGCGGTGGGCCGGTCGTTGCGGGTGACCTCGCGCTGGTAGCGGGCGATGTCGATGCCGCACGACACGGGCATGGCGCGTTCGGGGAACCCGCTGTCGTGCAGCAGCTGCACGGCGCGCGGTGTCGGTGCGGTGACGATGTCGGCACGGCCGAAGACCCGTGCGAGGTCGCGGTAGGCCCATCTGCGGGACAGGCCCTGCAGGAACGCCGGCACGTGCGCGTGGCTGAACAGGTTCTCCGGCATGAAGTGGTTCGTGGCGAGCGTCGGGATGCCCTGCGCGGCGGCGGAGCCGAGGACGTACCGGCCGACCACGAAGTGCGCCTGGACGTGCACGACGTCCGGCTTGAGCGCCTGGACGAGCGCGTCGGCCTCCTCCTTCGCCTGCCACGGCAGGCAGAAGCGGAAGTCCGGGTAGAACGGCAGCCGGTGCGAACGCAGGCGGTGCACGGTCACGCCTTCGATCTCGGTGGCCTTGGGCGAGTCGGGTGCGATGACGTGGACGTCGTGCCCGCGGGAGGCGAGACCGACGGCGAGGCGCTGGGCGAACCGCGCGGCTCCGTTGACGTCCGGCGGGAACGTGTCGGCGGCGATGACGACGCGCAGCGCGCTGGAGGTGTTCACGGGAAGCTCCGTTCGAAGAGGGACACGAGGGTGACGGGCGAGGGCGAACACACCACTGGCTGCGGCGAGCGCGCAGGCGAGCAGCAGGGCACCGGTCCACGCGGACAGGTGCGCGGCTTCGCCGAGGAGGAAGGCGCCGATGCCCACGGCGACCAGCGGGTCCACCACGGTCAGGCAGGCGACGGCGAGATGAGGGGGTCCGCCCACGTAGGCGTGCTGGACGAGCCAGCCGCCGACCGCGAGCGAAAGGGCGATGCCGAGCACGGACGCCACGTGCGAGAGGCCGAAACCGCCCTGCTGCACCGACTGGGAGACGGCGCGCATGAGCACTGACACGTAGCCGTAGGCGACACCACCGGCTGATGCGAACGCCACGGCGCGAACGCGCGCGTTCGTCGTGAGCGCGGCTGTCACACCGGGGATGGCGATCAGGCCGAGGCACACCAGTCCGGCCGTGAGCTCGGCGTCGGGCACGACCTCGGTGGCGGTCGCGCTGCCGGACGCGAGGAACACGAACGCGCCCACGCCCACCGTGGTGAGCAGGATCGCGGGCAGCTCGCTCAGCCGCCGGTCCAGCAGCGCGGTCAGGCCGATCGCGACCACGCCGATCGGCTGCACGACCGTGAGTGGCGCCATGCCGAGCGCCGCCGCGTGCACCCCGGCACCGGCGACGAGCAGGGCGAGCCCGCCCAGCCAGCGGGGTTGCCGCAGCACACTCGCGCGGGCACCGGTCTCGGCGACCGCGTCGTGCTGCAGGCGTGCCGCGAGGGCGAAGCACACGGCGCCGAGCACGGCGAGGGTGATGGCGAGCAGGGTCATGTCGTCCGCCTGAGCTGGGTGGCCGCGATTGCGAAGAGAAGTCCGTAAAGGGCGGCGAACAAAACGCGTTCGGTGAGCCCGCGCGCCTCGAAACCGGCGAAGGAAACGTGGCTGACCATGAATGCCGCACTCGACACCGTGGCCGTTATTGCGATACCGAGCAGAGCCGGAAATTTGCGCGCGATGAGCAGTCCGGCGACCGGCAACGCGGCGAACATGACGGCGCCGGCGTAGCGGTGGACGTAGCCCGACAGCGACGTCGGTGCCCCCGTCGGATCGGTCGGGAAGATCGTCGAGACGGTCAGACCGGCCGACCAGACACCGATCAGCCACTGCGCTGACCTGCCCGCACCCCGCAGGCTGACGGCCAGCAACGCCGACACGGCCGCGAGGCTGAGGGACGTCGCCGCCAGCCATTCGGTGCCGTTGCGGACGAACACGTAGTCGCTGACGACGTCGCTGACCGGGTCGAGCTGCCCCGCCGACACCACGTGCAGGTAAAAAATCGGAACCAGTGAGAACACCAGTCCCCCGAGCACCAGTCCCCGTCTTCTGTCCCCCACCTCGATCACGTGAAAAGTCTCTTGTGACGGCGGTGATCAACCAATGGGGAACTCCCCCGAGCGGACCCTGAGGTGTCCCCGACTTCCCGGGGTAGGGCCAGCCCCACCTTTCCCGTCCGCCTTCGTCAAGGGCGCCCCGCGAACGTTTGCGCCACCCCTGCGGAGGTCACGCGGGGGCCCCGCGTTCCCCTCAGCGGCACGCGGGGCCCCCGCGTGCACGTGTGCGGAGTGCACGCGGGGAGCTTTCGTGCGCTCCTGGTGCACGCGGGCGCCCCGCGTGCACCAGGAGCGGGGGCGACCGAATAGGGTGAGCGCTCGTGAGCCCGAATCCCCAGCCTGCGGTGGAAGTGTCGGGGCTGGTCAAGAGGTACGGCTCGAAGACCGCCGTCGACGGCCTGGACCTCGTGCAGCCGACCGGCACCGTTCTCGCCCTGCTCGGGCCCAACGGCGCCGGCAAGACGACGACCGTCGAGGTCTGCGAGGGCTTCCGTTCCGCGGACGGCGGGTCCGTGCGCGTTCTCGGGCTGGAGCCCGGCAGTGAGGCGCTGCGCCCGCGCATCGGCGTGATGCCGCAGGGCGGCGGCGGTTACCCCGGCATCCGCGCTGAGGAGATGCTGAACCTCGTGGCGGCCTGCGCGGCGCACCCGCTCGACCCCCGGTGGCTGATCGAGGTGCTCGGGCTGTCCGGCGCGGTGAAGACCCCCTACAAGAGGCTGTCGGGCGGCCAGCAGCAACGGCTGTCGCTCGCGTGCGCGTTGATCGGGCGCCCCGAGCTGGTGTTCCTCGACGAACCGACCGCGGGCATGGACCCGCAGGCCCGCCGTCTGGTGTGGGACCTCGTGGGGGCCCTCCGCGACGACGGTGTGTCCGTGCTGCTGACGACGCACCTCATGGACGAGGCCGAGGCGTTGGCCGACCAGGTCGTCATCATCGACCAGGGCCGTGTCGTCGCGCAGGGCACGCCCGCCGAGCTGACCGCGAACCGGGCCGACGACCAGCGGCTGCGGTTCCGCGCACGGCCCGGCCTCGACACGTCGCTGCTGTCGGCCGCGCTGCCCGAGGGCCTGAAGGTGCGCGAGGCCACCCGCGGCGGCTACGTCGTCGAAGGCCTGATCGACCCGCAGGTCGTGTCCACGGTCACGTCGTGGTGCGCCCAGCAGGGCGTGCTGGCCGAGGAGCTGACCGTGGCCAGGCGCAGCCTCGAAGACGTGTTCCTGGAGCTGACCGGCAGGGAGCTGCGCTCATGACCACCTTCGCTCCCGGCACCTTCACGCCCAAGCCCGGCCGCGGCTCGCTCGGCCGCATGCTGTTCGCGCACGCCCGCACCGAGGCGATGCTGACGTTGCGCAACGGCGAGCAGATCCTGCTCACGGTGCTCATCCCGCTGGCGCTGCTCGTCGCCCTCAGCCTCATGTCGGTCATCCCGATGCCCGAGCCGCGCGTCGGGTCGGCCACCGCCCGGATCTTCGCGCTGGCGATCATCTCGTCGGCGTTCACCGGCCAGGCCATCGCGCTCGGCTTCGACCGCCGCTACGGCGTGCTGAAGCGGCTGTCGGCCTCCGCACTGCCCCGCTGGCTGCTCGTCGCCGGACGGGTCTGCGGCGCGCTCGTCGTGGTGGCGCTGCAGATCGCGCTGCTCGCCGTGACGGCGCTGTTCCTCGGCTGGGACGTGCAGCCCGCCGGGCTGCCGTGGCTGGTGCTGATGGTCGTCCTGGGCACGCTGACGTTCGGCGCGCTGGGCGTCCTGCTCGGCGGGTCGCTGCGCGCGGAGGTCGTGCTGGCGCTCGCGAACATCATCTGGTTCGTGCTGCTGATGGCCGGCGGCGTCGCGCTGTCGGTGCCGGTCGGGTTCGTGCACCTGCTGCCGTCCGCCGCGCTCGCCGAGGCGCTCGAAGCCGCTGTGGTGCACGGCACGGCACCGGGTGCGGGCCCCGTCGCGGTGCTCGTGGCCTGGGGCGTTGCCGCCGGGGCACTGGCGACCCGGACGACGCGGCTCACCTGACCCGGCATACCATCGGTCCGTGTCTCGATTGACCGCTTTCATCGTTCCGTTGCAACGCGCCCTCGCGATCGCCGCCATCATCGCGCAGGGCGGCATCGCGGTCACCGGGTCGATCGTGCGCGTCACCGGCTCCGGGCTCGGCTGCCCGACGTGGCCGGAGTGCGTGCCCGGCAGCATCGTCCCGGTCGAGCACCCCGACGTCGCCGCCCTGCACCAGTGGGTCGAGTTCGGCAACCGCACCCTGTTCGGCGTCATCGGCATCATCACGGGCCTGTGCCTGGTCGCCGCGGTGCTGAACAAGCCGCGCCGCCGCCGCGTGATCGTGCTCGCCGCGGTCCAGGTCGGTGGCGTGCTCGCCCAGGCCGTGATCGGCGGCCTGACCGTCCGGCTCGGACTGGTGTGGTGGAGCGTCTCCGTCCACTTCATGGTCTCGATGGTGCTGGTGTGGTTCGCCGTGCTGCTCCTGCGGTCGCTGAGCGAGGGCGACGGACCCGCCCGCTGGCTGGTCCCCGCCGGCGCGCGCGGGCTGCAGGTCGTGATGGCCGTCGTGATGTACCTGCTGCTGATCGCGGGCACCTTCGTCACCGCCGCCGGCCCGCACGCGGGCGACTCGAAGACGCCGCGCCTGGACGTGCCGGTGCCGGCGCTCGCGCAGATCCACGCCGACCTGCTGTTCCTGTTCCTGGGCATGCTGATCGCGATGGGCTTCTTCGTCCGCAACCGCTCCTACTGGGTCCTGGTGGGCGTCGTGCTCGCCCAGGGCGCGCTGGGCATGGTCCAGTACTGGACCGGCGTGCCCGAGGTGCTCGTGTCGATCCACGTCCTGGGCGCCGGTGCCGTCGTCGTCGCCACGGCGATGCTGTGGACGTCCTCACGTGAACGCACCGTCGAGGTCGAGGTGCCCGCGGCCACCGATCAGGCGCTCAGCAAGGCCTGAGCCTCGGTCTGCCCGTTGTGCCTCGCCCAGTGGGCGGGGGTCGCCTCGAAGTTCGCGTCGGTGGCGGTCCGGTCGGCGCCCGCGCCGAGCAGGACCCGGATGACGCCGAGGTGCCCGCGTTCGGCCGCCAGGTGCAGCGCGGTGACGCCCTCGCCGTGCATCGGACCGCCGAAACCGGTGCGCTGGTCCGGGTTCGCGCCCAGGTCGAGCAACGTGCGGGTGGCGTTCTCCAGACCGCACCACGCCGCCCACGCCAGCGCCGTGCCGCGGTAGACGTCCGCGTCGACGCGGGCACCGCGCTCGACCAGCTCGCCGAACACCTCGGTGCGGTCGTTGCGCGCCGCCCACGCGAGCGCTTCGTCCAGCACCTCCTGCGGGTCGGCCGTCGGCCACCAGCGCGGGAAACCGCTGTGCGGCCGGTAGTAGCCGCGGCCCGCCTCGGGTTCCACCGCCAGGTCCAGGTCGCCCAGTCCGGCGGCGGTGCGCAGGTTCGGCGGGTGGATCCCGTGCCGTGCCAGCAGTTCCGCGGTCTCCCGGTGGCCCCAGAACAACGCGACCGTCAACGGGGTGCCGCCCGCCCCGCGCGCTTCGAGGTCGGTGCGGGCGCCCGCGGCGAGCAGCACCTCGGCCAGGTGCGGCTGGTTCGCGTACGCCGCCTGGTGCAACGCGGTCCAGCCGTGGACGTTGCGGTGGTTCACGTCGGCGCCGTCGTCGAGCAGCACGCGCACGAGGCGTTCGTCGTGTTTGGCGGTGGCCATGCCGAGCAGGTCGTTCCCGTTGGTGCCGCTGGCCTTCACCAGCCACGGGTCACGCGCGAGCAGCGCCGCCAGCTCGGCCGGGTGCTGCAGCTCGACCGCCTGGTAGGCGCGGGCGAACGGGCGCGGGTTGCGGATGTGCGCCTTGAGCGTCTTCCAGTCCTCGCACCCGTGTGCCTGCGCGAGCACGATGTGCGCGCCCTCGTCCGTCAGCGGCACACCGTCGAAGACCTCCAGCGCACCCGGCACGCCGTCCCACGCGGAGGCGAGCAGTCCGCGCGCCCGTTCCTCGTAGTACTCGATGTCGTCGCGGAACGGGTGCCACATGCACCCAAGCTACTTGGGCGACGCGGGCCTGCGCTCCCACAGGGCCGGGATTTCCGCTGAGAGCCAACCGTAGAGGTGGTCGACGGTCTTCAGCCGCATCGCCCGCTCCGGATCGCCGCTGAGCAGCCGCATGCCGTCGTCGGTCAGCGTCTGCACGCTCGCGATGGCGTGGAGCTTGCGCTGCACGAAGTCCGACCAGGCCTTCTCGTTGATCCGGTACTCCGCGGCCTGCCGGCCCCGCCGGGTCCGCTTGGTCACGAGCCCCGAGTTGACCAGGAACTTGAGGTTCGTGCTGATCGAGCCGCTGCTCGCCTCCAGCTCCTGCGACAGCTCGGCGGCGGTGCGCTCCACGGGCTGGCAGACCAGCAGGTAGCCGAGGATGCGCCCGCCGATCAGCGGGATGCCCTCCTCGGCGAAGTGGGCCGCGAACCGCTCGATCCAGGCGGACAGGCGGGTTTCCCTGCCGACGCTCATCGATGTTCCCCTTCGGTCGACACTGAAATCATCGTAGCGATCTTGTCAACGACCCAGGGGGTGGCGGTGTGGTTCAGGCGTACAGGGTGGGGTTGCCCCAGGCGAGCTCGGGCAGGTGGTTCGACCGCCCGCCGGCGATGTTCGCGCCGGCCAGCAGCGGGTGCACCGTCGTGCCCGGCCGGTAGGCGACCAGCCGCAGCCGCAGCGCGTCGGTGACGTCGAGGCTCAGCAGGCGCGGCCCGCCCTGTCCCGCCGAGCGCTGCTCGCGCGGCACCCCGTCGACGACCACCTCGAACACACCGGTCTGGCCCGCGTCCACGGCGTCGTCGAGGACGCCGACCGTGGCCTCGAAGCGGCGGAACCGGCGGCCCAGGTTGAACTCGACCTGCCCCTTCGGCTCATGGCAGAAGCCCGAGCAGCGGTAGACGACGCTCTCGCCGTAGTGCCGGCCGTTGAGGTTCGCGCCGCCCAGCACCACGTCCGGCGAACGGGCGGCCACCGGCAACGACGTGAGGCGGGTGGTGTCGGCCGGCGGAGGGGGCGGAACGCTGCCGTCGGAGCCCGCGAACGGCCGCACGGCGTCGAGGATCTGCATCAGGTCGTAGTCGGCGGACCGGTGGTGCAGGCGCAGGTACTGGTGCCCTGCGATCGCCGCGATCGTCGGCGGCAGGTCCGCGGCCGACGGCATCGCCGTGTCCCCCACCAGGACCGGTACGACCCGCGCGCCCGCCCGCAGCGCCAGCTCGATCTCGAAGCGCACCCAGTCGCCCGGTGCGGCGATCCGCGGCACGCCCCCGTCGGCGACGGTGAGCCAGCGCGGGCCGATCACCGCCAGCAGCACCGCACACGAGGAGGCCGCGCGGACGAGCTCCGGGTCGAACGGGACACCCGGCTCGATGCTCGCGCTGGAGCGGAACACCCGGTCGCGGCCGAGCACCCGGCTGAGCTTCTGGTCGATCAGGACGGCGCTGTCCTGGCCGTCACCACCGCGGAAGTTGATGAAGACGACACCCATGGACCATTGTGGACACAGGTGGGCCCCGCGAACTGGACATCCGCTGGACACTTCAAGGTCAATGCGCGGCGGGGTGCTCCGTTCGGCGGTGCCGCGTGCTTTTCTCGTCGCATGGCCGGTGTGTTCGTCAACTACCGCGTGAAGGACAACCCCTACGGCGCGGCGTCGATCACGCAGGTGCTGCGCGACCACTTCGGCGCCGACCTGGTCTTCCGCGACGCCGTGTCGATGGAGCCGGGCACCCACTACCCCAGCGAGATCCGCAGGGCGTTGCACGAGGCGGACGTCCTGGTCGCCGTCGTCGGGCCGCACTGGCTCGTGCCCGACCCCGGCACCGGTCGCCCGCGCCTCGAGTCACCGGGCGACTGGGTGCACGACGAGATCGCCCACGCGCTGGCGAACGGCATCCCGATCGTGCCCGTCCTGCTGGAGGACGCGCCGCGACCGAAGCACGGGGACCTCCCGGCGGGCATCCGCGGGTTCGCGAGCATCCAGGCGCAGGCGCTCAGCCACCGGCGGTTCCACCAGGACATGGCCGAGCTCGTGGCGAGGCTGGTCGGCCTGGTCCCGTCGCTCGTGGTGCCGAGCCTGTTCGCCCAGCCGCCGCAGCCGTTCGAGCCCGGGGCCGCTCCCAGCACCCTGTTGCTGCCCGAGCGCGCCGTGGTGCCGTTCCACGGCCGGGACCGCGAGCTGGCCGACCTGGTCGCGTGGGCGCACGCCTCCGCTCCCAACGCGGCCAGGCTGGTCGTCGGCCCGGCCGGCTGCGGCCGGACCCGGCTCGCGGTCGAGCTGTGCCGGCGGATGACGGCCGACGGGTGGCTCGCCGGTCTGCTCGCCGGGCAGGCGCCCGCCGCCCAGATCCGGCGCACCAGCGCGGTCGACCGGCCGCTGCTCGCCGTCGTGGACGACGCCGAGCAGCGCTCCGAGCAGCTGGTGGCGCTGGCGGAGGCGGTCGCGGCGCGGTCGGCGGTGCACGACGCCCCGACCCGCCTGCTGCTGCTCGGCCGGTCCGACGGCAGCTGGCTGACCGCGCTGCGGGAGCACCGCGACGACCGGGTGGCCGCGTTGTTCCGCACCGCGGGCCGGTCCGGCACGGTGACGTTGCAGCCCTGCCCGCCCGGTCTGTCGATCACCACCGCCGTGACCGCGTTCGCCGGTGCCCTCGGCGTGGAGCCGGTCGCCGTCGCCGCCCCGCCGGGAACGGTCCTGGACCTCCAGGCACGCGCGCTCACCGCCGTGCTCGGCGAGACCGGCCCCGACCCACTCGCGGCGCTGCACCGGCACGACGCCGCGCTGCGCGCCGGTTCCCCCTCGCTCGCGATCATCGGGACCCTGGCGACGCTGTGCGCCCCGGCGTCGGCGGAGGAGGCCGAGGCGCTGGTCGTCCGCCTGCCCGACTTCCTCGGCCAGGACCCGGACGCCGTGCGCACGCAGGTGGCGGCGTGGTCGCGCCTGCACCCCGGCCCCTACCCGCTCACCGCGCTGCGCCCGGACGCGCTCGGCGAGCACCTCGTCGCCGCGACCCTGGCCGAGCACCCGGCACTGGTCACGACCGTGGCCGTGGCGTTCCCGGACGAGTGGCTGACCACGGCGCTCACCGTCCTCGGCCGGGCGCTGCCGCGGCACCCCGGGCTGCTGGACGCGGTCACGGCGCTGTTCCACGCCGCACCGCGCCGGCTCGAACCGCTGGTGAGCGTCGCGCTCACCCGGCTCGACGAACCGGAGCCGTTCGCCCGCGCCATCGCGAACGAGATGGGCAAGCTCGACTGGTCGATGCAGGACGTCATGTCGTTGCTGCAGAACGTGTCCACCGGCGGCACCGCGCACGACCCGTTGCGCGGCGCCGCGATGGAGGCGCTGCTCAAGGCGTGGAACGGGTTCACCGACCAGATTCGGTCGCACAGCGGAACGCCCGTCGCGCCACCGCCGGAACCGCTCGGCCGCATCCTCACCGGCCTCACGAAGCTCGCGGAGGACTTCGCGGTGTCGTTCGTCGACCCGGGGTCCGGCCGCGCCCCGCGGGGTCCGGACGGCAAACCGCTCCTGCCGCCGCAGGTGATGGGGGTGCTGCGCGACCTCTACACAGCACAGCAGCGGGAGAAGGGGGACCAGCAGGATGGATGACGACGTTCTCGCCAGCTCCGCCGTACACGCCTTGTCGCAGTACGTCATCCGCAAGAACGAGGTGGGCCCGGCCGCGTACGACGCGCGACTGGAAGGCCTGCTCGGGCACCTGGAGGCGAAGCTGTCCGGCCCGTACCCGCAGGAGATCCTGGCGCGCTTCCTCGCGAACCCGGCCGACCCGGTCGAGGTGGAGACGCTGCGCCTGCACCTGGCGCGCGAGCTGCGCCAGGACCCCGGCTTCGGCCGCCGGCTCTACGCAGACCTGGGAGGCAGGGTCGTGACGGCACCGAAGCGCGGGCGGTGGAAGATCGCGGCGGGTGCGGCGGCGGCGGTCGTGCTGCTGCTGCTCGGGTTCATCGCCGCGAAGGCGTTCTCGTCCGGTCAGCCCGCCCCGCCGGCGGCACTGCCGGCCACGACGACCCCAGCGGTGACCACCACGACCGCGACGACGAGCACCACCACGGCCAGGCCGTCCTCGTCGAACGCGCTGCCGACCGGGTCGCTGCCGGCCTCGGCGGTGCCCGGTGACGGCAGCTCGCTGTCCGCGGACGCGCCGGTGTGGCTCGTCGAGCTGCCGGTGCCGGGCAACAGCTGGTCCTTCACCCGCGGCGACCACGACGTGCAGCTGACGCAGCACCAGAACTCCGCGTTCACGAGCCTCGACTCGTGCTACACGACCAGCAGCGACCAGCAGGTCAGGCTGAAGAACTTCACGCGGCTGGAGGTCGCGGCGGTCGGCACCGACGCGACGTCCGACCCGCAGCTGGTGGTGAAGTTCCAGGTGTTCGTCAACAGCGACCTGGTCAAGCCGGTCGCCGAGGTCGTGGTCAACCCCGGTGAGGCGAAGCCGCTCAAGGCCGACCTGCCGCCGAACGTGTTCGCGCTGACCCTGAGGTCGTCCGTCGCCACGGTCGACAAGGCGCAGTGCCGCTCCGGCAAGGCCGTGTGGGGCTCGCCGTACGTGGTGGCCGCCGGCGCCGCCTGAGCACGCCTTCCGGCCGGTGAAACGCCACGCGGGGGCCTTCGCACGTGTCGTGCGAAGGCCCCCGCGTGGTTCGTCAGCAGACGGGCGCGAGCGGCGTCGTCTCGTCCGGGCCGGGACGGCGGCGCCACCGGTCCAGCTTCGCGTGCTCGGCCAGCGAGATCAGCGTCTCCCGCACCGAGACGCGCAGGCGCGGGTCGCAGTCCACCACCGGCACCTGGGGCGCGATGCCCATGCCGCGGATGACGGCCTGCACGTCCGAGCGGACGGACACGTGCACGTTGTTCAACGCGATCACGTACGGGATCTTGTGGTCCTCGAAGTAGCGCATGGCGTCGACCGAGTCGGCCGGGCGCATCACGTCGAAGAGCACGACCGCGCCGACGGCACCGCGCACCACGTCGGACCAGCCCGCGCGCGGGTTCTGCCACTGCGGGGCCACGAACAGGTGCAGCGCCAGCCCGGGGTCGAGCCACACCTTGCCGAACTGGATGCGCACCAGCTCCGTGACCAGGCCCCGCTCCGGCGGCAGCGCGGTCATCGTCAGCAGGTCGTGTTCGAGGATCGACCGGATGAAGGTGCTCTTGCCGACGCCGAAGCCACCGGCGACCACAACCTTGGCCGAAGTCAGCTCCCGACCGGGAGGCCCAGGGGGCCCGAGGTCGGGAAATCTAGAGCCGACGTAGTCCACTCAGCACTCTCTCCATCAACCCGAGGTCCGGCGTGTCACCGCCCGCGGAAACAGTCTGGTGCACGTCCACCAGACCTCGTTCCGCCAGGTCGCCGAGCAACACCTTCGCGACTCCCAGCGGGAGCCGCATCAGTGCGGCCACCTCCGCGACGGATCGCGGTGAGCGGCACAGCTCGACGACGTGTTGGTGCTCAGCCTGCAAGATACCCGCAGACTGCCGGCTCTGATCATTCGCGGAGACGAGTGTCTCGATCTCGAGGTGCACGGCGGACCGGGTGCGCCCGCCCGTCCAGGCGTACGCGCGCACGATCGAGGCGTCCTGCGGCTCCACCGCGGGCACCTCGAAGGCGGGCTGTTCCTCCTGTGGCGCAAGGGGAACAGCAGCGCCGGACGCGGGGGCGTCCCGCTCGGGCCCGTCGGAGGCCGAGCGCGACCGCCGCCGCGACGAGTTCAGCGTGAACCCGTTCATCAGGTCGGCGAAGGTCTGCTCCGCGGGCGTCTCCGCCCGCCTGCGCCGCCGGGGCGCGTCAGCGGCCGAACTCATGATCACCTCACGCTGTGCAGCTGAGCTCGCAGTTCGGGGGTGAGGATCTGGCCCACCTGGTCGACGACCACGGTCATCTCGTAGGCGACCTGGCCGACGTCGCTGTCGGGCGCGGCGAGCACCGCCAGACAGGACCCGTCTCGAATGGACATGAGGAGCATGATCCCGTAGTCCATCTCGATCACGGTGCGCAACACTCCGCCGCCCTCGAAACAGCGGGAGGCGCTCATCGTCAGCGCCGTCACGCCCGACGCGATCGCGGCCAGCTGCTCCCCTCGGTCCGGCGGCAGACCTGACGACTTCGTCAGGAGCAGCCCGTCCACCGAGATGACGATCGCGTGCGCGACACCGGGCACGCGGTCGGTGAAGTTCGTGATCAGCCAACCGAACTGGTCCACCTGCCGCGACTGAGGCGTGCTCATGCCTTCTCCTGCCCGTTCCACTGGCCGTTCCCGTTGCCCTTGTCCCCCAGCGGGGCCTGGCGAAGGCCTGTCTGGTAGCTGGCCAGGAAGCCCCGCGCGCGTTCCGGATCGCGCTTGGGCCCACCGGCCGGCCGCACCCCGTTCTCGGGACGTTCCACGAGGTCGGGGAGCAGGTTCTTACGCGGCGCGCGTTTCGGCAACCCGGCATTCGTCTCCCCCGCGTCGGCCGCGGGGTCGCCCGGCTGCTCCCACACCGTGCCGGGGGCCTTCTTGCCGAACCACGAACCCGTCACGGACGGTGACGAAGCCGGGCCGGGCACCTGCGGGGAGCTGTCGTCGCCGGCCGGGCCGCCCGAGCCGCCGCTCCCGGCGAACCACGAGGACGTCGTCTCGGCCGGCGGGACCGCCGGGCGGGCGCCGGTGCCGTGCCCGTTCGAGCCGCCGTTGCCGTTGCGGGCGCCGTGGGCGGTGCCGTTGGCGGTCGGCCGGCTCGGCAGCGGCGTCTCGTCGATCGCCGCGCCGCGGAACGAGGTCCACTCCGGTGACTGGCGCTGCTCCTCGATCGCGGGGGCGACCGGGGCCGGGGCCAGGTTCGGCGTCTTCACGACCACGTGCGGTGGCTTCTGGGCCTGCTTGGGGACCTGCTTGGGCTGGGGCAGCGCGGCGTGGCGCGGTGCGGCGGGGACCTCGGCCTCCTGGTGGGAGCGCACGAGCTCGGCGGGCACGAGCACGAACGCCCGCAGCCCCTCCCCGCCCTCTCCCGCCGAACGCAGGCGCACGGTGATGCCGTGCCGTCCGGCGAGGCGGCCGACGACGAAGAGACCCATCTGGCGGGAGACCGGCACGTCCTCCTCGGTGCCGGAGGACAACCGGTCGTTGGCCTCGGCCAGCTCGGCGGGGCCCATGCCGATGCCCTGGTCGGCGACCTCGACGAGGACCGCTCCCTGCTGGTCGAGCCGGGAGCCGATGACGACCTGGGTGCTGGGCGCGGAGAACGCGGTGGCGTTGTCCAGCAGCTCGGCCACGAGCCGGACGAGGTCGCTCGCCGCGTAGCCGACGATCTCGACCGACGGCGTCGACTTCACGACGACGCGCTGGTAGTGCTCGATCTCCGACGCGGCGGCGCGCAGCACGTCGGCCAGCGCGACGGGCTGGTGGAAGCGGCGTGCGACGTCGGTGCCGGAGAGGACCATCAGGTTCTCGTTGTTGCGGCGCATGCGCGTCGCGAGGTGGTCGAGCTTGAACAGGTTCGCGAGCTGCTCGGGGTTCTCCTCGTGGCGCTCCAGCTCCTCCATGAGCTTGAGCTGGCGTTCGACGAGGCCCTGCGAGCGGCGCGACAGGTTGACGAAGATGTTCTTCATGCCCGACCGCATCGACGACTGCTCGACGGCGGAGCGGATGGCCTGCTCGTGCACCGCGTCGAACGCGCGGGCGAGCTGGCCGAACTCCTCGCTGGTGTGCACGGGCACCGGTTCGATCGTGGTGTCCGGCTGGCGGTCGGCGCGGATCGCGGCGACGACCTGGGGCAGGTGGTGGTGCGCCACGTCGAGCGCGGAGTGCCGCAGCTCCGACAGCGAGCGCAGCAGGTAGCGGCCGATGACGAAGCCGAGCGTCACGGCGACGAGCAGCATCGCCAGCAGGACCACCGCGGCGGCACCGGCCTTGTCGGACGTGTCGTCCTGCAGCGCGGCCGACGAGCTCGCGAGCTCGTCCTGCAGGCCGCGGGTGACCTGCTCCATGAGCCGCGCGGTGGTGCCGGAGGCCTTGTTCCACTCGTCGACGGCGATGCCGAGCGTCGAGGCGGGGTCGGGCCGGGGCTGACCGGGCCTGACCGGGATCGGGGTGCCGTCGGGCTGGGTGAGCGCGCGCTCGACGAGCTTGCCGCGGGCGGCGACCTCGGCGCCGGTGACGGTCTGGTCGTAGTCGCGGCGCTGGCCGCCGGTGGCGACGGCCTGGAAGTCGCCGAGGCGGTCCTGCAGGCGGATGTCGGACTGCTCCAGCGAGCGGACCTCGGTGCCGAGCAGCTTGCCGCGGCCGATGCCCGCGAGCACGATCGCGTGCTGCTGCGAGACCTGTTCCTGCGCGATGACCATGTTGTGCAGGCCGATGGCGGTGCCGGAGATGGCCTGGTCGCCGAACTGGCTGATCAGCGCCTGCTCGAAGTCCAGCAACGACTTCACGACACCGGTGTAGCCGGCCGTGGCCTCCGCCGAGTCGCCGTTGCCGGTGGTCACCTTCTCGCGGAAGGTCTTGAGCTGACCGATCTGGTCGCCCATCTCCGTGAAGCGGCTGCGGGCGACGTCGCTCAGGCCGGCGGTGCGCTCGACGCGGCGGCGCACGGTCGCGGCGGCGTTGTCCGTGGCGCTGATCTGGTTCTGGTAGGCGCCCACGCCGGAGCCGCTCGTGGCGCTCTGCGCGGCGAGCGTGCGTTCCTGCTGGACGCTGGAGATCAGCGGCGCGAGGTCGGCCCTCAGCTTGACCAGTCCCTGCATCCGCACGTACGAGTTCGACCGGTCGACGTACCCGTTGATCTGCAGTGCGCCCGCACCGACGGCCACGGCCACGGGGACCAGCAGCACGACGCCGAGCTTGACCGGCAGCCTCCAGTTGCGCCAGTCGCTGATCTTTCTCCACTCGACATTCACGAAATGATCCCCACGGCGCGCTCGAAGTGCCCCACTATCGGCTACCTCCTGGCCGGTGAATCCCCACGAGTTGAGTCACCCGGGGGTTCGATATCGAGATCCGCCGCATCGGGTGTGTGCGGATAGTAGGCCAGAGAGCGTGCGGCTACAACGACCTCAGGCGTGCACGATTGATCACCGGCTGTCACGAGTAACCTCTTGGGGTGGTGTTGCACGCGCAAGGGATTGACTCGCCGCCACGCGTGGTTACGCTGGCGCCCTCCACCTCCGGCACGGCAGCGGCGTCCGCGCACGCGCCCGCCGGGTACTCCCCGTAACGAAACGAGCGGTTGATGACGAAGGCGCTGCCCTCCGTGTCACGCCCGGCGACGCCCGGTTTCGCGACCTTTGACGACTCCCGTCACTCATTGCTCATAGACGGTGACGGTGAGCCGGATTTCAGTGCCATCCAAACGAGTGAGGATTTCCTCGTCCTGAAGCGCCGGGTGACACGTTTCATTCTTCCCGCAACCGGTTTGTTCCTCACGTGGTACGTCACGTTCGTGTTGCTTTCGGCTTACGCCGCCGATTTCATGCGCACTCCGCTGTTCGGAACGGTGAACGTCGGCCTGACGCTCGGATTCCTCCAGATCGTCACGACCGTCGTCATCACAATGGCGTACGCGCGCTACTCCAAGAAGCGGCTCGACCCCCAGGTCGACCGGGTCCGTGCGCTCGCCGGCGCTGATGAGGAGCTCGCGTGACCGGGGCGAACACCGCGATCAACCTGTCCGTCTTCGGCATCTTCGTCCTGCTCACGCTCTACGTCGTCTACCGGGCGTCGACCAGGAACGTGAGCGCGTCGGACTACTACGCCGCGGGCAGCAGCTTCACCGGGACGCAGAACGGCATCGCACTGTCGGGTGACTTCCTGTCCGCCGCGTCGTTCCTGGGCATCTCCGGTGCCATCGCCGTCAACGGCTACGACGGGTTCCTGTACTCGATCGGGTGGGTCGTCGCCTGGCTGATCGGCCTGATGCTGATCGCCGAGCGCCTGCGCAACACCGGCCGCTACACCATGGGCGACGTCATGGCGTTCCGGATGCGCCAGCGCCCGGTGCGCGCCGCGGCCGCCAACTCGACGCTGGTCATCTCGATCTTCTACATGATCGCCCAGATGGCGGGCGCCGGCGGTCTCATGGCGCTGCTGCTCGACGTGCACAGCAAGGTCGGCCAGGCCGTCATCATCGCCGTCGTGGGCATCGTCATGGTGCTGTACGTGCTGGTCGGCGGCATGAAGGGCACCACGTGGGTGCAGATCATCAAGGCCGTCCTGCTCCTGCTGACCGTGTCGCTGCTGACCATCTTCCTGATCGGCAAGTTCGGCTTCGACCTGTCCTCGATGCTCGACCGCGCCACCCAGCGGTCGCCGCGCGGTGAGGCCGTGCTGTCGCCGGGCGTGAAGTACGGCGCCACCGACCTGTCCAAGATCGACTTCCTGTCGCTGGCACTGGCCCTCGTGCTCGGCACGGCGGCACTCCCCCACGTGCTGATGCGCTTCTACACGGTGCCCAACGCGCGCGAGGCGCGTCGTTCGGTCGTGTGGGCGACGTGGATGATGGCGATCTTCTACTCGTGCACCCTGGTCATCGGCTTCGGCGCGATGGCGCTGGTGGGCTCGGACAAGATCACCAGCGCTCCCGGCGGCGAGAACTCGGCGGCCCCGCTGCTGGCGTTCCAGATCGGCGGGGCGGTGCTGCTCGGCGTCGTGTGCGCGGTGGCGTTCGCGACGATCCTCGCGGTGGTCGCCGGTCTGACGCTGACCGCGTCGGCCTCCTTCGCGCACGACGTGTACGCCAACGTGATCAAGCGCGGTGAGGCCGACCCGCGCGACGAGGTCAGGGTCGCCCGCTACACCGCGGTCGGCGTCGGCGTGCTCGCGATCGCCGGTGGCATCGCGGCGAACGGCCAGAACGTCGCCTTCCTGGTCGCGCTCGCGTTCGCGCTGGCGGCCTCGGCGAACCTGCCGACGCTGCTCTACTCCATGTTCTGGAAGCGGTTCAACACCCGCGGCACGCTGTGGAGCATGTACGGCGGCCTCACGTCGTGCGTGCTGCTCATCGTGTTCTCCCCCGCCATCTCCGGTTCGCCGTCGTCGGTGTTCCCCGACGTCGACTTCGCCTTCTTCCCGCTCAGCAACCCCGGCATCGTGTCGATCCCGCTGTCGTTCCTGGCCGGGTACCTGGGCACGGTGTTCGGCGGCGAGCCGGCCGACCGGGAGAAGCAGGCGGAGATGGAGGTCCGCGGGCTGACCGGGATCGGGTCAGACCTCCGCTAGCAGGGAGCCGAGCGCCTCGTTGAAGACCTCGGGGCGTTCGAGGTTGGGCATGTGCGCGGCCCCGTGCACGACGACGAGGGTCGAGCCGGGGACGCGTTCGTGCATGTACTCCGCGTCGCGCACCGGCGTGTACTCGTCGTCGCTGCCGACCACCACCAGGGTCGGCACCTCGATGGTGCCCAGCAGGTCGGTGTAGTCGGGGCGTTCGGCCCTGCCGCGCAACGCCGCCGCGGCACCCTCCGGCGGCGCGTCGTGCATCATCCGGCTGACGTGGGCCGCGACCTCGGGCAGCGCCTCGGCGTTGTGCGGCGCCACCATCTTCGTGAGCACCTCGCCGGCGTAGCCGGACATGCCCTCGCGCAGCAGCCGGTCGGCCATGGCGTTGCGGTGGACCTTGCCCTCCGGCGTCTCCGCCTGGGCGAAGGTGTCCGCGAGCACGAGACCGCGGATGCGCTCGCCGAACAGCCGCTGGCACTCCAGGACGACCTGGCCGCCCATGGACAGGCCGCCGAGCACGAACCGGTCGACGCCGAGGTGGTCGAGCAGGCCCGCGACGTCCTGGGCGAACGCCGACAGCGGCGTGACACCGGGCACGACGGTCGTCTCGCCGTAGCCGCGCAGGTCGGCCGCGACCACCCGCCAGCCCCGCCGGCCGAAGTGCTCGACCTGCGGGCGCCACATCGTGCGGTCGAACGGGTGGCCGTGCACCAGGACGAGCACGTGGTCGCTCACGCCCTCGTCGTCGTAGCCGATCGTGATGCCGTTGACGTCCGCCTTCACCGAATCCCCCCGAGGTGGTGTGGAACGACTACCGGGTGGCCGCCGCCCTGATCGCCGCGCTCATCCGGGCAGCCGCCTCCTCACCGGTGTACCGGAACCCGAGCGTCGGCTCGGTCAGCTCCAGCTCCAGCAGCAGCGGTGCCCCGTCCGCGTCCTCGACGACGTCGACGCGGGCGTACAGCAGCTCCTCGCGCGGCACCGCGAGCAGGTCCGCGGTCGCGTCCAGCACCGCGTCACCGAGTGCGCGCTGCGCCGCCGACGGTTCGACGCCCGCCAGCTTCTCCTCCAGGTACAGGCCGTTGTCGGACCCGGCACCGCCCCTGGCGAGCATCGGTCCCTTGTGGAACGAGTGCGAGTACTCGCCGGCGAAGTACACCAGCGCCGTCTCCCCGTTGGCGTCCACACTGGACTGGTAGGGCTGCACGAGCGCCGTCTTCCCCAGCGAGCGCAGGTGTGCCAGCGCCAGGTCGTGGTCGGTGAACCGGCCCGCGCCGCGCGAGCCCGCGCCGACCGCCGGCTTCACCACGAACTCGCCGGACGGCCACTCGGGCGTCTCATCGGGCCGCACGACGAACGTCGGCACCACCGGCACCCCGCGGCCGGCCAGCTCGACCAGGTAGGACTTGTCGGTGTTCCAGCGGACCACCGCGGCCGGGTTCGCGAGCACCGGCACCGTGTCGCACCACGCCAGGAACTCGTCGAACCGCTCGGGGTAGTCCCACGGCGCCCGCAGCACCGCGAGGTCGGCGTCGACCGGACCGCCCCACACCTGCCACGTGACGTCCACGCCGTCGCGGGCCAGCGCGTCGAACAGCGCGTCGTCGTCACCGTCGCCCTTGGGCAGCTCCGCGCAGGAGACCAGGACGACCCTCACGACTGCATCTTGGCCATCTTGCGGCGGTGCTCGGCACCGATCTTGGTCGCGGCGGTGGTCTCGCGGTCCCACTCGGCCGGCTCGACGCCGGGGGCGGCCTCGACGGCGGCGGTCGCGGACTCCACGTCCTCGGTCATCACGTCGCCCATGGCACCGTCCGCACCGACGAGCACGATCCGGGCACCGGCCCGGCCGATCGGCTCGACGACCGCGCGAACGGCCTGGTCCGGCTTGCCGTGGGCCTTCACGAACTCGGCGATGCGCTTCTGCGCGGTTTGATCAGACACGTCCCACACTCTAAAACCAGCAGGTAACTTCGGACGGGTGACCACCGACACGCTCACGTCCTACCTCGCCTGGTACTTCGACCAGCACCCCGCGCACGCGGCGCAGGTCGGTTCCCTCCCGCACTACGCGACGTTCGGCGACTTCTCCTCCTCTGCCTTCGAGAACCGGGCGAGGGAGAACGCCGCGTGGCTCGCGAAGCTGGAGGCGGAGCCGGCGTCGGTGGACCGCGACCTCGTGCTGTCGGTGCTGCGCGGTGAGCTCGCCGCGGAGACGTGGCCCGCGTGGCGGCGCGACCCGCACGCGTACACGGGCATGTTGTTCTTCGGGCTGCTCGCACCGTTCCTGCACCGCCTGCTGCCCGAGGCGGAGCTCGTCACCGCCATCGCCGCGAAGCTGCGGGAGGTGCCGTCGGTGCTGGCGGCGGCCCAGCACAACCTCGACCCGGCGCTCGCGGCGCCGCTGGTCGTGCGGCGCGCCCTCGGCCAGGTGCGGACCGGGCGGTCGTTCGTCCTCGACACGCTGCCGCTGGAGGTGTCCGCACCGGAGCTGCGCGCGGAGCTCGTGGAGGCCGCGCTGCCCGCCGCGGAGGCGTTCGACCGGTTCGCGGTGTTCCTGGAGGACCTGGCCCTGCGCGCCACCGGCGACTGGCGGATGGGCGAGAAGCTGTACTCGACCCTCTTGCAGGACAAGGAGATGCTCGGGTACGGGGCGCCGGAGCTGCACCGCCGCGGGCAGGACGCGTACGCGGGGCTGGAGGCCGAGCTGGTCGAGCTCGCGGGCACACCGGACTGGCGCGCGGTGATGAGCTCGCTGCAGGACGACCACCCGCCGACGCTGGCGGCGATGCGCGCGGAGTACGAGGCCGAGACGGCGCGGGCGCGGGCGGCGCTGGTCGAGCACCGGCTGGTGACGCTGCCGGAGGGCGAGGAGTGCCGGGTCGTGCCGTCGCCGCCGTTCCACCGCGCGGTGATGGCCGTGGCGAGCTACGTCGGCCCGCCGCCGATGACCGCGGGCCGGCTCGGGCACTTCTTCGTGCCGTTCACCCCGGACGGCGCCTCCGACGTCGACGTCACCCAGCGGCTGCGCACCAACGCCCGTTCGCAGCTCCCGACGATCTCCGTGCACGAGGCCTACCCCGGCCACCACTGGCACGCGTCGTGGGTCGCGGCGCAGGGGGACGCGCACCCGCTGCGCTGGGTGTTCCGGACGCCGTACTTCTCCGAGGGCTGGGCGCTGTACGCGGAGAAGCTGCTGCGCTCGGTCGGCCACTACACGACACCGGGCGCGGTGATGGGTCACGTCGAGGCGCGGCTGTTCCGCGCGGCGCGGATGGTCGTCGACACGGCGTTGCACTGCGGCGACATGACCCCGGACGAGGCCGAGTCGTTCATGGTGGAGCGCACGGCGCTGACGCCCGGCACGGCGGCGGGTGAGGTGCGCCGGTACTGCTCGTGGCCGACGCAGGCACCGTCCTACCTGACCGGTGCGCTGGAGATCGACCTGATCCGCGAGGACTACCTGGCCGCGGGGCTGGGGTCGCTGCGCGACTTCCACGACCGCATCGCCGGGTCGGGTGCCCTGCCGCTGGGGCTCGCGCGGCGCGTGGCGCTCGGCGAGGAGTAGCGGCCACGGGGTGGACCGCCCCGTGCTCCCGCGTGGTGGGACCGGGAACATCGGGTGGCGGGCCGCAGTTGTCCGGGGTGAGCCGATCTAGGAGGACAGATGCCCAAGGCAGTGGTGGTGCGCGCGGCCGGTGGTCCGGAGGTGCTGGAGCACGCGGACGTGGACGCGCGCACACCCGGTGACGGCGAGCTGCTGGTGCGGGTGAGCGCCGCGGGCGTGAACTACATCGACACCTACCAGCGCAGCGGGCTCTACCCCGTGCCGCTGCCGACCGCACTGGGCCTGGAGGGCGCGGGCGAGGTCGTCGAGTCCCGCTCGCCGGACTTCGCGGTGGGCGACCGGGTGGCGTGGATGTCCGTGCTGGGCAGCTACGCGACCGAGGTCGTGGTGCCGGCCGCAGCCGCCGTGAAGGTGCCCGACGGGCTGGACGTGGAGCTCGCGGCCGCCGCGCTGCTGCAGGGCATCACCGCGCACTACCTCGTGCACTCGACGTACCGGGTGAAGGCCGGTGACCGGGTGCTCGTGCACGCGGCGGCCGGGGGTGTCGGCCTGCTGCTGACCCAGTGGGCCAAGTCGTACGGCGCGCACGTGATCGGCACCGTGTCGACCGACGAGAAGGAGGCGCTGGCCCGCGAGGCCGGCGCGGACGAGGTGCTGCGCTACGGGGACTTCGCCGCGCAGATCGACAAGGTCGACGTGGTCTACGACGGCGTCGGCGCGGACACGTTCGACCAGTCACTGGCCTCGCTGAAGCCACGGGGCCTGCTGGCCCTGTTCGGCGCGTCGTCGGGCCCGGTGCCGCCGGTGGACCCGCAGCGGCTCAACGCCGCCGGCTCGGTGTTCCTGACCCGGCCGTCGACCGGCGCGTACCTGCTGGACCGCGCCGAGTTCGAGTGGCGCGCGGCGGACCTGTTCTCGGCGATCTCCTCGGGCACGCTGTCGGTGCGCGTCGGCGGCCGCTACCGGCTGGCCGAGGCCGCGCAGGCGCACACGGACCTGCAGTCGCGCCGCACGACCGGCAAGCTGCTGCTCCTGCCCTGACCCTGACCGAGGTGCACGCGGGGACCTTCCGTGCACTTGGAGTGCACGCGGGGAGCTTTCATGCACTTGCAGTGCACGCGGGGAGCTTCCGTGCACTTGCGGCGCACGCGGGGAGCTTTCGTGCACTTGTGGTGCACGGAAGGTCCCCGCGTGCGGTCAACGGCTACTGCGCGGCGGTGACCTTCACGCCGTCGATCACGAAGACGAGCGTCTCGTTCGGCTTGATGCCGCCGCCACCCTGCCCGTAGCCCTTGGCGGGCGGCACGACCAGCAGCCGGCGCCCCTTCTCCTTCAGGCCGACGATGCCTTCGTTCCAGCCGTCGATGACCTGCGCCTGCCCGACGTTCTCCACGTCGAACGGCTCGCCGCGCTCGAACGAGCTGTCCAGCACCTTCTTGTCGCTGAACGTCGTGAGCTGGTAGTTCACCGACGCCGTCGTACCCGGCTTCACCTCGGCACCGGTGCCGGTCACGAGGTCCTTGACGATGAGCTCGCCGGTGGGCTTGCAGGCCGGGATCTCGACCTTCGGCGCCTTGCCGAAGTCCCCGGTGACCTTGAAGTCCTCCGCCTTGCAGGGGGCGGAGGCGTCGGCGGCGGGCTTCTCCTCGGTGCCGCACGCCGCGAGTGCGGTGGTGGCCAGGGCGAGAGAAGCGATGAGCAGGACGGTGCGCATGACCGGGCAGCTTATGGGCGGCGGTGTGAGCGGGGTGTAGCAGGCCGGTCGCGGGACGCCGCCACCCCGATTCCACCTAACTCGGAATTACGCGCCGAGCGGGTGAAAGGAGTCCGCCACTTGGAGCGGGTCCAATCCGGGCGAACACAGGCCACGGGTGCGTTCGGGTGGGTGGGTCACCCTCATCCGACACGAGGGCGGAACTTCGCGACGCCGCGTCACCGGAGCGCACGGGTGCGAACGAGCGGGTGCGCCGGAAGATGACTATTCCGGCCGGGAATATCGCACGATCAGCAGCTTCCTTATCTTTTGACCGACGCGTACAGTAACTCCGCGCACTTGATCGGACACTGAGAGCATTCGTCCGATCGGGTAGCGACCATTGAGGTGATCCAGGAGGTGGGACTTGTGTCCGCGGAGGCCGGAGGCATCCGCAGCAACCTGATCCAGGAGTTGTTCTGGACCCGGACCGGGTTGCTACTCCTCGTACTCGTCGTCACGTCCGGGGTGTCGCTCGCCATTTCCAGTCAAATGGACGTGGGGACGGCGCGGAACTTCTTGACGTCGGTCGGCACCGGAACGCTCATTTCTGCGGTCGTGAGCTTCACGCAGACGCTGATCACGTCCAGGGCGGCGCACACGGCGCTGCTCACACCCGTGGTCGAGGAAAGCCGCAAGGCGCTGAAGGAGCTGAGCGAGGAGTACCGGGCGCTCGACCGGGAGTTCTTCCCCAGCCACGTGTTCGAGCCGACGGCCACGCCGGACCCGGTGTTCAACCAGCTCATGATGCAGGACCTGGAGCGGACGCGGCTGTACTGCTTCCGCGGGTTCGCGGGGCGGTACGCGGCGGGCCGGGTGCTGCTGTCGCAGACGGAGTGCGAGCTCAGGGCGGTGCTGGCGGACCCGCGCGACGACAACGCCCTCAGCGGGCGGGCGCGGTACCTGTTGCGCAACGAGGGCGCCGACGGCGACTACGAGGAGATCCAGCGCCGGCTCAAGGAACAGATCAGAATCGGTCTCGTCGGGCTGTACGCGGCCAGGAGCAGGTGCAGCAGAATCGACGTCACCATCGTTTCCGATCCACCGCTCGACCGGCTCGAACTGTTCGACGACAGCGCCTGGCTCACGTTGTACAGCAACACGGCCGGAGTGCTCAGGCCATATCCGCGGACGCTGCGGTTCACGGAGAGTTCGTTCCTGTACGCAATGGAACGCGCGGAGTTCCTGCGGATCAGCAACTCCAGGGCCGGATACCACTTCGTCATCACGCCGGGCACCTCCCGCGCCGACTTCCTGGCGTTGTTCGAGAAGATCACCGGAACACCCCTCGGCGACGACGGGTTCACCGAGCTCGAAGAGAAGTTCCACGCATTTCGCCGCGAATTCTCCGCTTCCGCTCAGTTGAGGAGCTGATCGATCTTGCTAGCCGAGTTCACCGGGGTGTCCGCGCTCGACGAGCTCACCGCTCGGGTCAAGCGCGCCGACCCTCCCGTGGTCGAGCACTGGGCCGAGGTCGGCGGGTGGTTCCGCGAGTGGGCGGCACGGCCGGAGCTGCGCAAGGAGCTGCGCGCGCACATCGACGGGCTCACACCGCAGCAGGCGACGTGGGTGATCGCGCACTCGCGGGAGACGACGACGCACTTCGCGTGGTGCCTGCGCGACGAGCCGGGTGAGCCGTTCACGTTCTGGCTGCACGAGTACAAACCGCTCGCCGACTGGCGCACGGGCTACGCGGACTCGGTGCACAACCACCGCTACCACTTCTGCACGACCATCCTCAGCGGCGCCTACCTGCACGAACGCTTCGACGCACGGCTGGGCGTCGGCGGACGTTCGATCATCAGCACCGAGCTGACCAAGCGCACGCAGTGCGCCGCGGGCACCACGGGCACGCTGCTCGCGCACGAGTTCCACCGGATCCCCCGCGCGGCGGACGGCACGATGACGTTCCTCGTCAAGTCGCGGGCCGTCACGCCGTGGAGCCTCAGCTACGACCCGGACACCGGCGTCAGCCACCGGCACGTGCCGGTCGAGGAGCGGCTGGAGGATCTGACGAACAACCTCTGAAGCCTCTGCGGCCGGGTTCGGCGCGCGCCTACCATCAGCCCACCTGCCAGGAGGGCTGATGATGCGTACGCGCACGATGATTCCGAGATCTGTCATAGCGGACGTGGAGCAACGGGTGCGGCGGCTGTGCGAGGACCTGGCCGCCAAGCTGCAGTTCCACGGCTGGCACCACGTGAGCTTCGTCCGCGACAAGGCCGTGCACTTCGCCGGCCGCAACGGCGCCGCCGCCGACGTCGTCGAGGTGGCCGCGCTGGTGCACGACCTCAACTACATGGTCCGGCGCAACTCGCTGCCGACCGACGGCGCGGCGCTGCGCCGCAAGACGCTGTTCGTCGCGGGGGTGTGCGTCGGCGACATCGACTGGATCGAGCGGATCGTGGTCGAGGCGGAGATGCGGACCCGCCACCGCGACATCTCACCGGAGGCGCAGGCGCTGTCCGACGCGGACACCCTGTTCAAGGCGCTGCCGGTCACACCGGTCGTCCTCGCCCACAAGTACCTGCAGGAGAACGGCATCACGCTGCGGGAGCTCGCGCACAAGATCGTCGGCGAGCAGGTGGGCAAGGCCGACGAGGGCTACTACTTCTACGACGAGGAGGCCGCCGCGACCTACACCCGGTGGGCCGAGGCGAACCTGTCGCTGTGGCGGTGCATCGTGGAGTCGCTCGACGACCCGTGCGTCGAGGACCTGCTCGCGAAGGTGGCTTCGTGACCTCAGCCGCCGGCCCGCAGCCGCAGGTCGGCTGACGCGTTCAGGGCGTGGGCGAGGCCCAGCACGTTGCCCCGGCCGAGCATTTCCCACCGGGTCAGCCGCAGCGCCTCGCCCGCGCCGAACCCGGCCGCGAGCCGGGCCAGCACCATGCCGGTCACCCACCCGGCCATGTCCTGCGGCACCGCCACCGCGGGGCTGATGACGCCGGACGCGCCGTGCCGGACGAGCGGCCGGACCAGCGCGCTCAGCGGGGAGGTGGCCACCACCAAGGGCTTGCGGGTGGGCCAGTGCGGCTGCGGCCACACACCGTCGTGGCTCCACCGTTCGACCTCCTCCGCGTCGAGGGACCCCTCGCGGAAGTGCAGGTGCACGATGTCCGCCGACTCATCGGCCAGCGCGTGCCCCAGCTCCGACGGGCTGACGTACGCCGACGACACGGCCTCCGGCGGAAGCATCGACATCAGCTCGGCGGCGTGCCGTTCGGTCAGCGCCCGGTCCATCCCGGGGTCGACCGCCATCATCACCTCGAACGGCCGCGGGGTCTGCGACACCTGCCGCACGAGCGGTCCGACCGGCTGTTCCAGCACAGTGGACAGGCCCCAGAAACCGAAGGGGCACAGCACGTTCCCGCTGTGGTCGGACACCGGGCAGTGCGCGGGCACCTCACCGCCGGGCCCGAACGGGCCGAACCGCCCCACCGACGCGCACAGCCGATAGGGCCCATCGGCGAACGGCAGGTCGTAGACCAGCGACCACGGCACCGGCGACTCGGTCACCTCGGCCACCAGCACCCCGGCCGGGCGACCGGAGGCACGCGCCGACCGCCGGAGCAGCTCCGGCAACGCGGACCCGGCGAACAGCCGCGCGTACAACGCCGCACCGTCGCGCGCCAACGCCGCCAGGTCCGCGCAGTACGCCGGGAAGTCCTTGCCGTACCAGGGGTCCAGCCCCGCCACGGGCAGCGCCGGGTGCCCGCAGCCGGCCAGGCCGACCCACGACGGCACCTCGTCACCGGCCGCGACCAGCGCCCGCTCCCCCACCACCAGGATCGACGCCACCCGTGACGCCAGCGGTGCCACGTCGGCGAACGTCCGCGACAGCCGGTACCGCGGCACCGCACGCCACTCACCACCACCGACCGGCAGCACGACCTGCTGGACGTGCACCGGCACCGCACCGCGGTAGAGGACCAGCTCCCCGGTCCACCGCGCCGCGGCGTACGGCGTGGTCACCGGGAAGCTCACCCACGGGCCCGCCCCGTCGGCGGGCAGCACGAACGTCTCGGTCCGCACCGCGCGCCCGGACATGGCGAGCACCGCCCGCAGCTCCAGGTCACCGGGCAACGGCGTGGCGTGCGCCCCGACGTGCACCCACACCTCGTAGTCGGCACCCGGCCGCAACGCTCCCGCGACGCCCTCGGTCGCACCGGGCAGCGCGACCACGACGGTGACCGCGCGGTCGTCGGGCACGGGCGGCTGCGGCAGCGGGACGAACCCGGCCCGCCCCCGCCGTTCCAGCTCGCGGAACTGCCACAGGACGTCCTCGACCCGCACCTCGCCCGCCCGCACCGGCGCGGCCAGCACCACGTGCGGCGTGCTCCAGCCCAGGACCACGGTCGCCGGATCCACTCCGGACACCCACGCGTGCACGGCGGTGAACAGCACGACCGGCCGCCCGAGCCCGCGCAGCGCGGCGACGACCGGCGCCGAGTCCCACGTCCGGGTGTCGTGCAGCGCGACCACGTCGGCGGGCACGTCCGAGATCGGGGGCAGGCCGTCGGCCGAGGCGAAGTGCCGGAGGTCGAGCACCGCGAACCGCAGCGTCCGCAGGCGGGTCCGCACGGCGGCCGAGCCGGCCCGGCCGACCGCCAGCCCCCGGCTGACCTGCGCCCATCCGCCCGGATCGGTCACGACGAACAGCGACACCCGGTCCGCGAGCGCGGCGACGTGCTCCAGCGGCGAGCCTTCGCCGCCGGAGACGGTGAACTCGACGGGCGCCACAGCCGTACGCCTGGAGGTGCAGCTAGAACGGCCAGCCCAGCACCGGCAACCCGACCACGGCGTCCACGGCGAGCCCGCAGAACACCAGCATCAGGTAGAGGTTCGACATGTGGAAGAACTTCATGGTGTTCGTGGAACCACCGCGGCGCACGACGTTGTGCAGCTTGTGGGCGAACACGGCGAACCACACGCCCGACAGCGCCGCCACGGCGACGTAGATCCACGAGGTGACCGGGGCGAGTGCGAGCGTGCAGACCACGGTGATCCAGCTGTAGATGACGATCTGCCGCGTCACCTGCGCGGCTGTGGCCACCACCGGCAGCATCGGCACGCCTGCCCTGGCGTAGTCGTCCTTGAACTTCATCGCGAGGGCCCAGGTGTGCGGCGGGGTCCAGAAGAAGATGACGCCGAACATCACGAGGGCGGGCCACTCGACCGTGCCCGTCACCGCGCTCCAGCCGATGATCACCGGCATGCAGCCCGCCATGCCGCCCCAGATGATGTTCTGGGAGGTGCGGCGCTTGAGCACGAGCGTGTACACGAAGATGTAGAAGAGGATCGTCGCCACCGCGAACGCGGCCGACATGAGGTTGACGAAGATCCACAGGAACGCGAACGAGACGACCCCGAGCACGATGCCGAAGATCAGGGCGTTGCGCGGCGGGATGGCGTTGTGCGCGAGGGGCCGGCCCGCGGTCCGCTTCATGACCGAGTCGATGTCGGCGTCCACGAAGCAGTTGAGGGCGTTTGCCGACCCCGCGGCGAGGGTACCGCCGGTGAGGGTGCAGGCGATCAGCCACAGCGGTGGCAGACCGTGCTGGGCCAGCAGCATCGCGGGGATCGTGGTGATCAGCAGGAGCTCGATGACCCGCGGCTTGGTGAGCGCCACGTAGGCGCCGACAACCTGGCGAGGCGACCTGCCCGGGGCCTCGGCAACGAGACTGTCGGCACTCATCGCGGGAACGCTCCTCATGTCGCGAGTGGGGGGAAATCCAGCAACTGATGGTAACCGCGCGCAGGATTCACAGCCCGTTCGGGTGCTGGTGTGCCTGGGCACACACCGGCCCGGGACCTTTCAGAGCACCTTCGGCAAGTGTCAGGACTAGGCTGGCCGCAGGACGAGGGACACACGCGGGTCAGGCCTTTCGGGATCGATCCACCAAGGTCGTCTGCAGACAGGTCGGGACCCGCCCAACCGACAGAGTGGAGCTGTAAGTCCGTGAGCGTCACCGACGACATCACCCGGCTCACCAAGGCCGATCTGCCTGATGACTGGACGGAGCTCGACAAGCGCGCCGTCGACACCGCTCGGGTGCTCGCGGCGGACGCCGTGCAGAACGTCGGCAACGGTCATCCCGGCACCGCGATGAGCCTCGCGCCTCTCGCTTACACGCTGTTCCAGCGGGTGCTGCGGCACGACCCCGCCGACCCGGACTGGATCGGCCGCGACCGGTTCGTGCTGTCCGCGGGCCACTCCAGCCTGACGCTGTACGTCCAGCTGTTCCTGTCGGGCTACGGCCTGGAGCTCGACGACCTCAAGCACCTGCGCAAGTGGGGCTCGAAGACGCCGGGCCACCCCGAGCACGGCCACACCCGCGGTGTCGAGATCACGACCGGCCCGCTGGGCTCCGGTCTGGCCGCCGCCGTCGGCATGGCCATGGCCGCTCGCCGCGAGCGTGGTCTCTTCGACCCGTCGGCCGCGCCGGGCGAGAGCCCGTTCGACCACCACGTCTACGTGATCGCCTCCGACGGTGACATCGAGGAGGGCGTCACCTCCGAGGCCTCGTCGCTCGCGGGCACGCAGCAGCTGGGCAACCTGGTCGTCTTCTACGACGACAACAAGATCTCCATCGAGGACGACACGACGATCGCGCTGTCCGAGGACACCGCGAAGCGCTACGAGGCCTACGGCTGGCACGTCCAGGTCGTGGAGTCCGGCGAGAACGTCAAGGGCATCCTCGAGGCCGTCGAGAAGGCCAAGGCCGTCACCGACAAGCCGTCGTTCATCCTGCTGCGCACGATCATCGGCTACCCGGCGCCGAACAAGCAGAACACCGGTGCCGCGCACGGTGCCGCGCTGGGCGTCGACGAGGTCAAGGCCACGAAGGAGATCCTCGGGTTCGACCCCGAGCAGACCTTCGAGGTCGCCGACGAGGTGCTCGCGCACGCCCGCGAGGTCGTCAAGCGCGGCGAGCACGCCAAGGCCGAGTGGCAGAAGTCCTTCGACGCGTGGGCCTCGGCCAACGGCGAGAACAAGGCGCTGCTCGACCGGCTCGTCGCCCGCGAGCTGCCGCAGGGCTGGGACGCCGACCTGCCCTCCTACGAGCCGGGCGGCAAGGAGATCTCGACCCGCAAGGCCTCCGGTGAGGCGATCAACGGGCTGGCGAAGCACCTGCCCGAGCTGTGGGGCGGTTCCGCCGACCTCGCCGAGTCGAACCTGACCACGATCAAGGACGCCAAGTCCTTCGGCCCGGCCTCGATCTCGACCGGGATGTGGAGCGCCGACCCGTACGGCCGCGTGCTGCACTTCGGTGTCCGCGAGAACGCCATGGGCATGATCCTCAACGGCATCGCGCTGCACGGCCCGACGCGCCCGTTCGGTGGCACGTTCCTCGTGTTCTCCGACTACATGCGCCCCGCGGTGCGCCTGGCCGCGATCATGCAGGCCGCCGTCACGTACGTCTGGACGCACGACTCCATCGGCCTGGGTGAGGACGGCCCGACGCACCAGCCGATCGAGCACCTCGCGGCCCTGCGCGCGATCCCGGACTTCGCTGTCGTGCGCCCCGGTGACGCCAACGAGACCGCGTACGCGTGGAAGGCCGTCGTCGAGCAGCTCGGCCCGGTGGGCCTCGCGCTGAGCCGGCAGAACCTCCCGATCCTCGAAGGCACCTCCGCGGAGGGCGTCAAGCGCGGCGGTTACGTGCTCCTCGGTGACGACAACCCGGAGGTCGTGATCATCGGCACCGGCTCCGAGCTGCAGGTCGCCCTGGAGGCCGGAAAGGTCCTGCAGGGCGAGGGCGTTGCGGTGCGCGTGGTCTCCATGCCGTCCGTCGAGTGGTTCGAGAAGCAGGACGCCGAGTACCGCGAGTCGGTCCTGCCGAAGGCGGTCAAGGCGCGCGTCGCGGTGGAAGCCGGTATCGCACAGCCGTGGTACCGCTACGTCGGCGACGCCGGCGAGATCGTCTCGATCGAGCACTTCGGTGCCTCGGCCGACTACCAGGTCCTGTTCAAGGAGTTCGGCTTCACGACGGAAGACGTCGTCGCCGCCGCCCGCCGTTCCCTTGACAACGTGAGGGGTAACAAGTGAGCAAGCCGCATCTCGACGCACTGTCCGGCGCCGGTGTCTCCATCTGGCTGGACGACCTGTCCCGCGAGCGCCTGACCAGCGGCAACCTGGACGAGCTGATCCGCGACTGGAACGTCGTCGGTGTCACGACGAACCCGACGATCTTCGCGGGCGCCCTGTCGAAGGGCGAGTCCTACGACGAGCAGGTCCGCGAGCTCGCGAACCGGGGCGCCGACACCGAGGCGACCATCCGCGAGGTCACCACGACCGACGTGCGCAACGCGTGCGACAAGTTCCGCGACGTCTACAACAGCACGAACGGTGTGGACGGCCGCGTCTCCATCGAGGTCGACCCGCGCCTGGCGTTCGAGACGGACAAGACCGTCGCCGAGGCGCAGGACCTGTGGAAGACCGTGGACCGGCCGAACCTGCTGGTGAAGATCCCGGCCACCGAGGCGGGCATCCCCGCGATCACGAAGGTGATCGCCGAGGGCATCTCCGTCAACGTCACGCTGATCTTCTCGGTCGAGCGGTACGAGAAGGTCATGGAGGCGTACATCGCCGGCCTGGAGCAGGCCAAGGCGAACGGCCACGACCTGCGCTCGATCCACTCGGTCGCGTCGTTCTTCGTGTCCCGGGTGGACACCGAGATCGACAAGCGGTTGAAGGCGATCGGCACGGACGAGGCCACCGCGCTGCTGGGCAAGGCCGCGCTGGCCAACGCGTGGATCGCCTACGGCGCGTTCGAGCAGACCTTCCAGGGCGAGCGCTGGGAGGCCCTCAAGGCGGACGGCGCGAACGCGCAGCGCCCGCTGTGGGCCTCGACCGGTGTGAAGGACCCGAGCTACTCCCCCACCCTCTACGTCGACCAGCTCGTCGTGAACGACGTCGTGAACACGATGCCGGAGAAGACGCTGCAGGCCGTCGCCGACGCGGGCGAGATCACCGGTGACACGGTCACCGGGCGCGCCGCGGAGGGCCAGGAGGTGTTCGACCGGCTCAGCGCCGTCGGCATCGACCTCCAGGACGTGTTCGTCGCGCTGGAGACCGAGGGCGTCGAGAAGTTCGAGAAGTCCTGGGAAGAGTTGCTCGAGACGGTGACGAACCAACTGGCGAAGCTGAAGGGCTGATCATCAAGTGACCTCCGTCGACATCGTGAGGTCACCGAACGCCGACCAGGTCAGCACGATCGCTGCTGACCTGGTCGCGGATTCGGTGCCGAGCAAGCTGACCGCGCAGGACCCGACCCTGTGGGGGCCGGAAGCCGAGTCCGAGGCGGGCATCCGCCTCTCCTGGACCACGCTGCACGAGTCGTCCCGTGCGCTGCTCCCCGACCTCGTGGCCCTGCGCTCCGCACTGCACGCCGAAGGCGTCGACCGCGTCGTGCTCGCCGGGATGGGCGGCTCGTCGCTGGCCCCCGAGGTGATCACGCGCACCGCGGGCGTCCCGCTGGTCGTGCTGGACACCACCGATCCCGCCCAGGTCGCCGACGCGCTCGCCGGTGACCTCGAGCGCACGGTGATCGTGGTGTCGTCCAAGTCCGGTGGCACCGTCGAGACCGACAGCCACCGGCGGATCTTCGAGAAGGCCTTCGCGGACGCGGGCATCGACGCCGCGTCGCGCATCGTGGTGGTCACCGACCCCGGCTCGCCGCTGCAGAAGGCGTCCGAGGAGGCGGGCTACCGCAAGGTGTTCCTGGCCGACCCGCACGTGGGTGGCCGCTACTCCGCGCTGACCGCGTTCGGCCTGGTGCCGTCCTACCTCGCGGGCGCCGACGTCGAGTCCCTGCTCGACGACGCCGCCGCCGAGGCGAAGGTCCTCTCCCAGGACTCGGTCGACAACCCCGCGGTGCGGCTGGCCGCGATCTTCGGTGCCGCGCACGCCAACGGCGCGGAGAAGGTCGTGTTCGCCGACACCGGCTCGGGCATCAAGGGCTTCGGCGACTGGGCCGAGCAGCTGATCGCCGAGTCCACCGGCAAGAACGGCACCGGCCTGCTGCCCGTCGTCGTCGAGGGCCCCGGTGCCCCCGGCTTCGTCGACGCCCGCTCCGACGCCACCACCGTCGCGATCGGACCGGCCACCGGGTCGGCGCACGTGGCCGTGGAGGGCCCGCTCGGCGCGCAGTTCCTGCTGTGGGAGTACGCGACCGCGCTCGTCGGCCGGGTGCTCGGCATCAACCCGTTCGACCAGCCCGACGTCGAGGCCGCGAAGAAGGCCGCGCGGGCGCTGCTCGACGCGCCGGCGGTCTCGGCCACCGCTCCGTCCTTCGTGGACGGTCCGGTCGAGGGCCACGGCACCGGCTGGGCCCCGCGGGAGGTCCACACCGTCGCCGAGGCGCTCGCCGCCCTGGTCGAGGTGGCGCCCGAGCACGGCTACATCTCCGTTCAGGCGTACCTGGACAGGATCGACGACGCGTCCTTCGAGCTGCTCCGCGCGGAGATCGCGAAGAGGACGCACCTGCAGACCACGTTCGGCTGGGGTCCGCGGTTCCTGCACTCGACCGGCCAGTACCACAAGGGCGGTCACCAGAACGGCGTGTTCATCCAGATCACCGGCGAGTCCGGTGACGACCTGGAGGTGCCCGGCCGTCCCTACACGCTGGCGCAGCTGCAGCTCGCGCAGGCGGCCGGTGACGGTCAGGTCCTCGTCGAACACGGCCGCCCGGTGCTGCGGCTGCACCTGCAGGACCGCATCGCAGGTCTGGCCCAGCTCGTCGAGGCAGTCCAGGAGGACGGTTCGTGACCACATCCGCCGCCAAGTGGCGCAACCCGCTGCGGGACGCGCGCGACAAGCGCATGCCGCGCATCGCGGGGCCGAGCGCGCTGGTCATCTTCGGTGTCACCGGTGACCTGTCGCGCAAGAAGCTCATGCCCGCGATCTACGACCTCGCGAACCGGGGTCTGCTGCCGCCGGGCTTCGGTCTTGTCGGCTTCGCCCGCCGCGACTGGGCCGACCAGGACTTCATGAAGGTCGTCCACGACGCGGTGAAGGAGCACGCGCGCACGCCGTTCAACGAGGCCGTGTGGCAGCAGCTCGCCGAGGGCATCCGGTTCGTGCAGGGCACGTTCGACGACAACGAGGCGTTCGACAACCTGGCCTCCTGCCTCGCGGCGCTCGACACCGAGCGCGGCACGGGCGGCAACCACGCGTTCTACCTGTCGATCCCGCCGGGCGCGTTCCCGACGGTGATCAACCAGCTCAAGCGCGCGGGTCTGGCGCAGGCGCAGAACGACCAGTGGCGCCGCGTCGTCATCGAGAAGCCGTTCGGCCACGACCTGGCCTCGGCCAAGGAGCTCAACCGCACGGTCAACGAGGTCTTCCCCGAGGAGTCGGTGTTCCGCATCGACCACTACCTCGGCAAGGAGACCGTGCAGAACATCCTGGCGCTGCGGTTCGCGAACCAGCTGTACGAACCCATCTGGAACTCGAACTACGTCGACCACGTGCAGATCACCATGGCCGAGGACATCGGTCTCGGTGGCCGCGCCGGGTACTACGACGGCATCGGCGCCACGCGTGACGTCATCCAGAACCACCTGCTGCAGCTGCTCGCGCTGATCGCGATGGAGGAGCCCGTCTCCTTCAAGCCGTCGGACCTGCGGGCGGAGAAGGTGAAGATCCTCTCGGCGACGCGTCCGGCGGAGCCGTTCGAGGAGACCACCGCGCGCGGCCAGTACACCGGTGGCTGGCAGGGCGGCCAGAAGGTGCCCGGTCTGCTGGAGGAGGGCGGTTTCTCGCCCGAGTCGAAGACCGAGACGTTCGGTGCGATCACCTGCGAGGTCAACACCCGCCGGTGGGCCGGGGTGCCGTTCTACCTGCGCACCGGCAAGCGCCTGGGCCGCCGCGTCACCGAGGTGGCCGTCGTGTTCAAGCGGGCGCCGCACCTGCCGTTCGACGACACCGCGACCGAGGAGCTCGGCCAGAACGCGCTCGTCGTGCGGGTGCAGCCGGACGAGGGCGTGACCATCCGGTTCGGCTCGAAGGTGCCGGGCAACACGATGGAGGTCCGCGACGTCACGATGGACTTCGGCTACGGCCACTCGTTCACCGAGTCGTCGCCGGAGGCCTACGAGCGGCTGCTGCTCGACGTGCTGCTCGGCGAGCCGTCGCTGTTCCCGAAGAACGACGAGGTCGAGCTCTCCTGGGAGATCCTCGACCCGATCCTCGAGTTCTGGGCCCGCAAGGACGAACCGGCTCTCGAGAAGTACAAGGCCGGCACCTGGGGACCGCCGTCGGCGGACGCGATGACCGCCAGGACCGGAAGGCACTGGAGGCGTCCGTGATCATCGACCTTCCCTCGACCACCACCTCGCAGATCAACTCCCGGCTCGTCCGGCTGCGCGACGAGGGCGGTGCGACGACGCTGGGCCGCGTGCTGACCCTGGTCATCGTGACCGAGGACGGCCAGCGCACCGACGCCG
Source organism: Lentzea sp. NPDC042327 (assembly GCF_040647275.1). Lineage (NCBI taxonomy): Bacteria > Bacillati > Actinomycetota > Actinomycetes > Pseudonocardiales > Pseudonocardiaceae > Lentzea > Lentzea sp. NPDC042327. The sequence goes on along the minus strand of NZ_JBEZBX010000023.1, from coordinate 43,220 downwards.
CGATCGACGCGGCGAACGACGCCTCGCGCGAGCACCCCTGTCGCGTGATCGTCGTGGCGCGCGGTGCCCGGCAGGCGGCTCCCCGGCTGGACGCCCAGATCCGCGTCGGCGGTGACGCGGGCGCGTCCGAGGTCGTGGTGCTGCGCCTGTACGGCGAGCTGGCCAAGGAGGGCGCGTCCTGCGTGATGCCGCTGCTGCTGCCGGACACCCCGGTCGTGGCGTGGTGGCCGTTCGACGCGCCGATCTCGCCGTCGAAGGACCCGATCGGCCAGCTCGCGCAGCGGCGCATCACCGACGCCGCCGCCGAGAAGAACCCGATCAAGGCCCTGGAGACCCGGCGGGCGCACTACGCGCCGGGCGACACGGACCTGGCGTGGACGCGGCTCACGTTGTGGCGCGCCATGCTCGCCTCGTCGCTCGACCTGCCGCCGTACGAGAAGGTCGTCGACGCCGAGGTGACCGGTGAGGCCGACTCGCCGTCCACCGACCTGCTGGCCGCGTGGCTGACCGACCGGCTGAAGGTGCCCGCGAAGCGCTTCAAGGCGACCTCGGGCGAGGGCATCGTCCAGGTCACGCTGAACCGGGCGTCCGGTCACGTCGACCTGCACCGCCCGGACGGCAAGGTGGGCACGCTGACCCAGCCCGGCCAGCCGTCGCGGCGGGTGGCGCTGCAGCGGCGTTCGGTGCGCGACTGCCTGGCGGAGGAGCTGCGCAGGCTCGACCCGGACGAGGTCTACGCGGCGGCGCTGAAGTCGCTGTCGAAGATCTCCCGGGGTCGCACGCCGGCGGCGAAGCCCGAGTCGGCCGCGGCCGCGGCGGCGGCCGGTGAACCGGAGGCCGCAGCGGACCTGCCCGCGCCCAACGGCAAGGCGGCCGCGAAGAAGCCCAAGGCGAAGGCGGGTTCGTGAGCAGTCCGCAAGTAGTGGTCCACCGCGACGGCGACCTCCTGGCCGCCGCCGCGGCGGCTCGCCTGGTGACCCGCGTGGTCGACGCTCAGGCCGCCCGCGGCTCCGCGTCGGTCGTGCTCACCGGCGGCCGCACCGGCACCGCGGTCCTGGAGCACCTCAACCGCAACGGCGCCCGTGACGCCGTGGACTGGTCCAGCGTGGACCTGTTCTGGGGCGACGAGCGCTTCCTGCCGTCCGGTCACCCGGAGCGCAACGAGACGCAGGCCCGCGCGGCCCTGCTCGACCACGTGCCGGTCGACCCGGCGCGCGTGCACGTCATGGCGCCCTCCGACGGCGAGTTCGGCGACGACCCGGAGGCCGCCGCCGAGGCGTACGCGGCGGTGCTGGCCGCGCTGGCCCGCCCGGAGGACCACGGCGACGTGCCGTCGTTCGACGTCTGCATGCTGGGTGTCGGCGAGGAGGGCCACGTGGCGTCGGTCTTCCCCGCTTCCCCTGCGGTGTACGAGGAGGAGCGGTCGGTCGTGGCCGTCCGCAACTGCCCCAAGCCGCCGCCGACCCGCGTGTCGCTGACGCTGGGGGCCGTGCGGAACTCGCAGGAGGTCTGGCTGATGACCACCGGGGAGGCCAAGGCCGCCGCGGTCGCGATGAGCCTGACCGGGGCGGGCGAGGTGCAGCTGCCGGCCGCCGGTGCCACCGGACGCCGCCGCACGCTGTGGCTGCTGGACACGGCGGCTGCCTCGAAGGTACCCGCCTTGTTCACACCCCCGCTGGCATGACGAGGGCCCCCGGTTCGCACCGGGGGCCTTTTTCGTCGGGGGAACACGGTCGTACAGCGCGTGGGGCAGATCGGGCCGCCAGACCGTGAACTCCGTGCAGTACGGCCAAATCCACCGAAGAGTTCCCCCTCGCAACAGTCCGGGCATTCCCCCGGCTGCGCGTATCATTTCGAATCGCGTTGAGGCAGCGGGGGTTTTGTGGCGAACGGCAGTGCGGAGCGGCGGCCCACCATCGGGATGATCACCGCTGGCCCGCTGATCGAGCTCGCGGGCGAGCAGTGGCGCGGTGTCAGCGAGGGTGCGCAGCGGCTCGGGTGCGACCTGGTGTGCTTCGTGGGCACCGAGCTCGGCCACCCGGACCCGCACAAGCGCCAGGCCAACTCCGTGTACGAGCTCGTGTCACCGGACCGGGTCGACGCGCTCGTCGTGTGGACCACGCGCGTGGGGCAGCTCATCGGCTCCGAGGGCATGCAGGAGTATGTGAAGCGGTACGCGCCGACGCCGATCGTGAGTGTGGAGACCTCCCTCGCGCAGTGGCCGGCCATCTTGATGGACAACCGCAAAGGCATGGAACAGGCCGTCGACCACCTCATCGAGGTGCACGGCCGCAGGCGCATCGCGTTCGTGCGCGGGCCGCGGTCGCACGCCGGGGCGCAGGAGCGGTACCAGGGGTACGCGGACTCGTTGCGCAAGCACGGGATTCCGCTCGACCCGCGGCTGGTGACGGTGCCCGGTTCGTTCGTCTGGGAGCCGAGCACCGCTGCGGACGCGGTGCGCGCCGTGCTCGCGTCGGTGGACCGGCCGCCGGACGCGGTCGCCGCCGCCAACGACGACTACGCGATCGGTGTCGTGTCCGCGCTGGAGGCCCTGGGGTTCCGCATCCCGGAGGACATCGCGGTCGTCGGCTACGACAACCACACCAACGTCCGCACCCACGACCTCGGGTACGCCACGACGTCCGGTTCCGGTCACCAGGTCCGGGTGCACCGCAAGGTCGACATCGACGCGGCGATGCCCGCGTTCACCACGGTCCGCGCCCCCTTCCACCAGATGGGGGTCCGGGCGGCGGAGCTGGCGCTGGCGCTGGCGCGCAAGCGGCCCACGCCGCCGGTGCAGACGATGCGCACCGAGCTGGTGGTGCGCCGGTCGTGCGGCTGCCTGCCCACCGGGCTGGGCGAGCACGCGCCCGCGCACGGCCGGCTGAACCTCGCCGAGTCGGCGAGCGCGCACACCGTGGCCGGGCGCCTGCGGTCCTCGCTCGGCCCGTCGGCGGAGGCGCTGCCGGAGGGCTGGGCCGAACAGCTCGTCGTCGAGCTGATGGCCGCCGGGCGCGGGGAGGTCGAGGGGGCGGAGTTCCTCAAGCTGCTCGCCGAGTACATCCGGGCGAGCGCGCGCGCCGGGTGTTCGCCGGAGAGCTGGTGGGCGCCGCTGTTCGACCTCTACCGGTTCGTCACCGCGCGGGTCACCGACGCCGCCGTGTTCCAGGAGCTGTGGTTGCGCGTGCAGCTGCTGGTGGGCGACGCGTTCCGCACAGACGCGAAGTTCGCGTACCTGTCGCACGAGCGCCACGACCAGACGGTGCGCGAAGCCGGGCAACGGCTCATCGCGTCGAGGACGGTCAGCGAGCTCACCGACGCGCTGGTCGAGGAGCTGCCGCGGCTGGGCATCCCCGGTTGCCACGTCATGGCGTACGAGGCGCCCGGCATAGCCCGTGTGCTCGTCCGCTACGAGCGGGGCGCGGTGCGGACCGCTCCGGCCAGGCCGTTCCCCGCCATCGCGCTGACGCCGTACCCGTTCCGCCGCGATGAGCCGTTCAGCGCGCTGGTCGCCCCGCTCCACGCCGACGACGAGCAGCTCGGGTACGTGATCTTCGAGGAGGGCCCGGAGCAGGGCTGGATCTACGAGGCCGTGCAGCAGCAGCTCAGCAGCGCCCTGCGCGGCATCCGGCTGATGCAGGAGCTGAAGGACGCGCGCGCCCGGCTCGAGGAACGCGTCGGCGAGACCGAGGCGCAGCTGCGGCACGCGCAGAAGATGGAGGCCATCGGCCGGTTGACCGGTGGCATCGCGCACGACTTCAACAACATCCTGACCGTGGTGAACGGCAACAGCGAGATGCTGCTGCGGCGCACCCTGCCCGACGACCCGCGGCGCGCGGCGATCGAGGACATCCGCCACGCCGGTGAGCGGGCGGCGAACCTGACCCGGCAGCTGCTCGCGTTCACCCGCCAGCAGGTGCTGCACCCCGAGTCGCTCGACCTCAGGGAGAACCTCACGAAGGTCGGCTCGATGCTGCGCACGCTCGTGGGCGAGGGGATCGAGCTGGAGCTCGACCTGCCCGGCGGCGTCTCGCGGGTGTGGGCGGACGCGGGCCAGATCGAGCAGATCCTGTTCAACCTCGCGGTGAACTCGCGCGACGCGATGCCCCAGGGCGGCAGGCTGACCGTGCAGATCGGCGACGCCACGCTCGGGCCCGGTGACACCGGCCGGATAGTGGGCGTGCGGCCGGGCGCGTACGTGGTGATGCGGGTGCGCGACACCGGTGCGGGCATGGACAAGTCCGTGCTGGCGCAGGTGTTCGAGCCGTACTTCACGACGAAACCGGTCGGCAAGGGCACCGGGCTGGGACTGTCCACGGTGTTCGGCATCGTGCAGCAGAGCGGCGGCCAGATCGAGGTGATCAGCGCCCCCGGCGAGGGCACGACCATCGAGGTGTACCTACCGGTGCCGTACGAGAGAGAGGGCACGCCCACGGCGCCGTTCACGCGTCGTGTCACCACCCAGCTGGGCGCGGGCACGGTGCTGCTGGTGGAGGACGACGCCCAGGTGCGGGCCATGACCCGCCGTTCGCTGGAGGCCGCCGGGTACGTGGTGGTCGAGGCAGGTGACGGCCAGGAGGCGCTGCAGCTCGCGACCGAGCACCGCAGCACGATCGACCTGGTGCTCACCGACGTCGTCATGCCGAAGATGGGCGGACCGGAGCTCGTGGCGCTGCTGCGGTCAGCGGGGGCGGCGCCGGCCGTGATCTACATGTCCGGCTACACCACCGACGAGCCGATGACCTCCGAGGTGCTGATCAGCAAGCCGTACGTGGAGTCGGAGCTGCTGGAGGCGGTCCGCCAGGTCCTCGATCAGGACGTCTGAGCGCGCTGGGCGACCGCGAGCCGCACGGTCTCGTCGAGCGCTTCGATCCGGAACGGTTTCTGCAGGTAGCCCGCCACGGCGTGGCCCGCGAACCGGTGTTCCAGGACCGTGCGGTCGTGGCCGCTGGTCAGCACGACGGGCACGGACAGCCCCTCGCGCTCCAGCTCGGCCAGCACCTCGCCGCCGGACAGGCCGGGCATGCTGTGGTCGAGCAGCATCGCGCTGATCTCCGCATGGCGCGCGCGCAGGACCGCGATCGCCTCCGCGCCGTCCGCCGCCTGCAGGACGCGGTAGCCCAGCTCCTCGAGCAGGCTGACGGTGTACCTCCGCACGGGGTCCTCGTCCTCGACCACGAGCACCAGACCGGCTTGCTGCATGCGCGTCATTATGCCGGAAACCATTCGTGTCCTCAGCACCAGGTGCGCGACTATCACCGAGAATTGTCCACCTGCTGCCCCACCGGTGTGACCACGGCCGTTCGGGCTACATCGTCGGATGTGTTTCTGCGCTAGCCTCCGTGCACCGCTGCCGCTCCACGCTGAGAAAGAGGCTCCAGGAAAGGCGACCTCCATGCGCAAAGCGACGGCAGCAGCCTGTCTGGCCGTGCTGTTCACATTGTCGTCCACGCCCGCGCAAGCCGCTGTGACTCCTGCGGAGCGGGTGACGATCGACGTGGTCACGATCAACGGGTCCGGGTGCGAACAGGGCACCGCGGACGTGGTCGTGGCGCCGGACAACACGTCGTTCTGGGTGCTCTACAGCGACTACCTGGCCCAGGCGGGCAAGGGCGCGGGCGCCACCGACTTCAGGAAGAACTGCCAGCTCAACCTGCAGATCAACATTCCGCAGGGCTTCACCTACGGCATCGCGGAAGCCACCTACGGCGGTTTCGCACACCTCGAACGGGGCGCGACGGGCCACCAGTGGGTGAACTACTACTTCCAAGGCCAGCCGGCCGGCACCGTGAAGAAGCACTCGTTCACCGGGCCGGTCGACGACAACTGGCGGGTCACCCACCGCACCGAGTTCGCGGACATCGTCTACGCGCCGTGCGGTGAGAAGCGCAATCTCAACGTCAACAGCTCGTTGCGCGTCGACAAAGGTTCCGCCGACCCGAATGCGAACAGTTTCATGACGATGGACTACTCGCGGGGCGAGGTGCGCACGTTGTTCCAGTTCTCGTGGAAGCGCTGCGACTGAACCTGACGATTTTCTGACAATTCGCCGCCGGTCCGCCTCGCGAGCTGCGCCGGAAAGGTGTCCCGTGCTCAACGCGGTTGCCGCCGCCACGTCGGTTCTCGTGGAAGCGCTGCCCGCAGGCGGCTGACCTCCCCCGGAGCTGCCGCACACGCCCCGTGCGTGTGCGGTAGCACATTAGTGGGGACAGCGGCGTACCGATCCGCGAGCGGGGCCGTCCTTAACTCGTGACGGAGCAGGTCGGGGTGAAGGGGCAGCCATGCCAACCGCCGCATACGCGCAGTACGGTGAGGATCGCACCGCTCACAGGGGAGGTCGGATCCTGACCACGACGCTGCTTCCGGCCCGGCGGTCGACGGCGACCGGGGCCGGGTCGCTCTGGCCGCTGACCGGTGGCGTCCGGCAGGTCGCGGCCGACCTGGGGCTCGTGCTCGTCGGGGTGCTCGACGTGTGGCTCGGCATGTCGTGGCTGGCCGACGAGCACCCGCCGGCCTACTCGTTGTGGCTGTCCTGGATCGCGGCCGCGGTGCTGCTGCTGCGCCGCCGGTTCCCGTTCGTGGTGGCGCTGCTGACCATCCCCGGTTTCTTCTTCGGCTGGGCGCAGATGGCCGCGATGATCGCCCTGTACGCGGTCGCGCGCCGGTACGTGTGGGGCTGGCAGACGCTGGCCGCGGGTGTGCTGGTGTGGCTCAGCCGCTCGGCGCTGTGGCCGCCGGAGGACTTCCTCAAGTTCCCCTGGTACGCCCACCTGCACTCGGCGATCCGCGGCGTGATGATCGCGGGCCTGCCGATCGCGCTGGCCCTGCTCGCCCACGCCCGCCAGCAGCTCGCCGACCGCATCGCCGAGCTCGCCGAGTCCCGTGAACGCGAACGGGTCCTGAACGCGCACGCCGTCCGTGCCGACGAACGCGCGCGCTTGGCCCGTGAGATGCACGACGTCGTGTCGCACCAGGTCAGCTTGATCGCCATGCAGGCGGGCGCGCTGCGGATGGCCGTGGCGAACGCCGAGCACAAGCAGGTGGCCGCGACGATCCGCACGTTGTCGACCAGGACCCTGGACGAGCTGCGCCAGCTCGTGTCCGTGCTGCGCACCGCCGACGGCGACGACGTGACCCAGCCCGGTGTCGGTGAGCTGCCCGAGCTCGCCGCCGACGCCGGTTTCGAAGTGGAGCTGCAGGTCAACGGGCCGGTGAACGACGTGGCGGCCCCGGTGTCCGGCGCGGTCTACCGGACCGTGCAGGAGGCGCTGACCAACGTCCGCAAGCACGCACCCGGTGCCACGGCGCAGGTGGTGGTGGACGCGGGCGACGAGGCCGTGCGCGTGGAGGTGCGCAACGCGGCGTCACCCGAGCCCGGCCAGTCGCTGCCCAGCGGCGGTCACGGCCTGGTCGGCCTGCGGGAGCGCGCCACGCTGCTCGGCGGCGAGTTCTCCGCAGGCCCCACCGAGGAGGGCGGCTACCTCGTGACGGCGTCGTTCCCGACCCAGCGCACCGCCGCCGACAACTAGCCGTTTGATGTTGAGGTGGTAGTACTTGCAGACGCCTTGAGAGGCAGGCGCGGGAGATCGCGGAACTGTTCGAGCGCGGTCAGCGCTTGGAGGCCAGCGCCGCGGAGAGGCCGGCTGCCGCGCCCAGCACGCCGCAGGTGATCGCGATCGGCAGCACCGGTTCCCTGTCCAGCAGCACCGACACGAGCAGCCACACCGCGAGACCCAGGCCGAACCCGAGGGGCACCGACGCGATCACCGCGCCCACCCCGGTCTGCCGGCGCCGCAACGCCCGCAGGTTCGACTCCAGGTACGCCAGCGTGAACAGCAGCAGCAGCGCGGACCCCGTGCCCATGATGCTCAGCCACGGCGTCTGGTTCGACACGAGCAGGAACTCGCGTCCGTCCACCGCCGCCGTGACCGCGCCGCCGACGACCCACCGCGCCGCACCGGGCAGCTCGAACCCCTCCTGTCCACTCACCACGTCCGCGAGCGGGAGACCCGCCAGCGACACCGTCAGCCGCTGCCCCTCGACCGCCACCGGCTCGGACAGGTTCGCCGGGTACGACGGCAGGTCCCGCCCGGACACCGCGAACGGCACCGCCACCAGCGCGATCAACGCAGCCGCGGCCACCAGCCACAGCCACCACGGACGGGCCGGCGGCGTGATCACCTGCGCGGCGGGCACCAGGGTGCCGCTGCCGCTCAGCCGGGCGGCGGGCACCGGGTCGGCGAGCGTGGCGCGGACCGGCTGCTGGGTGATCGAGATCGTGTCGCGCGGCTGGGTGGGCCGCGCGGACGGCCGTGCGGCGGACACCTGTGGCGCCAGGTGCACGGGCATGCCGAGGCGCATCAGCCAGTCCGGGCCGAACAGGTGGCCCGCCGCACCGGCGAGGTCCACGGCGAACGTCTCCGCGTTGCGGTAGCGGGCCGACGGGTCGCGGGCCAGGCTGCGCATGACCACGCCGGCCAGCGGACCGGGGACGTTCGTCAACGGCCGCGGGTCCTGGTGGACCCGCTTCTGGATCATGGCGAGCGCTCCGCCGCCGCGCTCGAACGGCAGGTCGCCGCTCAGCAGCTCGTACAGCACCGTGCCCGTGGCGTAGACGTCCGCGGCGGGTGTGAGCGCGTTGCCCAGCGCCTGCTCCGGCGCGATGTAGGCGGGTGTGCCGAGCACCGCGCCGGCGTGCGTGACGAGCGTGGCGCCCTCGGACACCACCTGCGAGATGCCGAAGTCCGCGACCTTGACCAGGCCGTTCGAGGTGAACAGCAGGTTCTTCGGCTTCACGTCGAGGTGCAGCACCCCGGCCTCGTGCGCGGCGTGCAGCCCGGAGAGCGCCGCCAGCACGATGCCGCAGGACTGCTGGGCGGTGAGACCGGCGGAGGCGAACCGGGACCAGACCGTGCCGCCGTCGAGGCGTTCCATGACGAGCAGGTGCTCGCCGTGCTGCCGGACGTAGTCGTACACGGGCACGATGTGCGGGTGGTCGAGCCGGGCGAGCAGCCGTGCCTCGTGCTCGAACCGCTCGCTCATCCGCGGGTCCTCCGCGACCGCGGCCGGCAACCGCTTGATCGCCACGGGACGGCCGAGCTGCCGGTGCACGCCGCCGTACACGACGCCCATCCCGCCCTCGCCGATCTGCTCGCCGACGGCGTACTGCGGGAGCGCGGCGACCACACTGGACAATGTCACCGGGCAGTCCTCACAGTCTCGGGATCCTCACGGTATCCACTTCGGACAGTTGCTGTTGCTGTTGCTGTTCGCCCGGATGCGGCGTCACGTAGCCGAGGAGCAGTGCCACCGCGGCCGCGCCGACGACGAACGGGATCTCGGCGGAGGGTGACGGTGCCACGAGGCGCAGCACCGACAGCGTGAACACCGCGATCAGCCCGGTCCCGATGCCGGCCGGCAGGAACCGCATCGCCCGCTGCCACCGGTTCGCGGGCAGCCGCCGCCGCGCCAGCGCGATCAGCGCGCCCAGCCACGACAACGCCGTCAGCGCCAGCACGCCCAGCCCGAACGCGCCGTAGACCGACCACAGCGAGCCCCGGATGTCACCGGTGGCGTCGATCGAGGCGAGCACCTCGCGCTGCGGGCCGATCACCTCGACCGAGACCGGCAGCAACCCGATGGCCTGCGCCCCCAGGTCAGCGGGCTCCAGCGGGAACGACCGCGTCTCGGTCTCCCCCGCCGGCACGTCGAACGGAACCGTTGTGTCGTAGGCGAAGAAGGTCAGCGCCAGCGCGGACCCGCTGATCCGCACCGTCTTCACGTGCTGCACCGTGTCCGTGTCGTTGCGGACCGTGACCGAGACCCTGGCGGTGCGGTCCGGGTCGAGCACCATGACCGTCGCGCCCACCGGGGTGCTGTCCACTGTGGCTTCGAGCGTCACCGACCCGCCCTGTGCGGACGCGGTTGACGGCAGCAGCATAATTCCGCACCACAGCAGTAAACCTGCACCGGTCGTACGACGTCTCACTAGCGCACCTTCGGTTCTGATCCGGGGAGAGGGAATGCGGTCTTCAGTCTTACTCGCGGCCTTGACGGCCGGTGTTACGGTGCTGGTCGCCACACCGGCAGCCGCCCAGCAGCAGCTGACCGTGTCCGCGAACCCCGGCACCGGACCCGCGGGGTCGAGCGCGACCTTCACCTGGACGGGCTTCTACAGGTGCAAGGGCACGATGCGCATCAACTGGCCGGGCGGAAGCGTACTGGCCACCGCGCCGTGGGTGGCTAACGGTTCGGTCACCGCGACCATCCCGGCCGGCGCCAAGGCCGGTCAGTACGTCTTCACCGCGACCGACGAGTGCAACCGGATGGCCCGCAACACCTTCGTCGTCACCCCGCGGCCGGCCACGACGACGACGCAGCCGCCGGTCACCGTCCCCCCGGTGACGAACCCGCCGGCCACCGACCCGCCCGTCACACGCCCGCCGGTCACCACGACCACCACGACCACTCCCCCGGTCACGACGACCACCACCACGACGACGACGACCGCACCGTCGTCGTCGGGCACGTCGTCGTCCACCGACCCGTTCGGCTCCTCCGGTGACGGCGTCCTGGTGCTGGACAAGGAGAACATCCAGCCCGGCGAGGACCTGACCGCGACCGGCACCGGCTGCCCCAAGGGCGCCGGCGTGACGCTGAAGTCGCTCGGCCAGGACGTCGGCAAGGCCACCGCCGACGACAACGGCGGCTTCACCGCGCCGGTGCGGTTCACGAACATCGAACCCGGCCGGCACAAGGTGCGCGCCGAGTGCGGCATCACGCTCGTCGGCAACGTCGACGTGACGCTGTCCAGCTCGTCCGGTGGGAGCAGCAGCACGCTCGTGGTGCTGGTGTTCTTCCTGTTGGTCGGTGCCGCGATGCTGCGCCGCCAGTTCTCCGGCCTGCGGCGGTGACCCTCCGGCACCCCCAGGTAGTGCCTGAACACGCGAAAGGCCCCCTCTCCGCAGATGAGGGGGCCTTTCGCGTTGATCGGGAACTCCGTGAGCCCTACGGCTCCTCGCGCTGACGGCGCAGCTTGGCGAGAGCCTCTTCGAGGATCGCCTCACCGTCCGCGTCGGAGCGCCGCTCCTTCACGTACGCGAGGTGCGTCTTGTACGGCTCGTTGCGCGGAGGCGCGGGTGGCGTCTGCTCGTCACGACCTGCCGGCAGGCCGCAGCGCGGGCAGTCCCAGTTCTCCGGAATCTCCGCGTCGACCGCGAAAGACGGCCGGGACTCGTGACCGTTCGCGCACCAGTACGACACCCGACGGCGGGGCGCGGACTCGCCGCGCTCCGACTCACCCATCGGTCCTGCGCCGACGCGGGTACCGCGAATCGCGTTACCACCGGACATCGACCGTTACACCCCCACCAAGTGGTTACCCCAAGCCCCGGAGGGCTTCTGCCGCTGAACGGTTGATCAGCTGCCCGCGCCGGGCAGCTTGATCAGCAGTCCGATGCCCACGATCGCGATGATCCAGACCGCGCCGACGAACAGCGTCAGGCGGTCGAGGTTCTTCTCGACAACGGAGGAACCGGACAGACTCGACTGCATACCGCCGCCGAACAGCGAAGAAAGGCCGCCACCACGGCCGCGGTGCAGAAGCACGAGCAGCACCAGCAGCACGCTGGAGACGATCAACAGGATCTGCAGGAACAGGATCATTTCTTCCTCGCTGTCAGGCAGCCGACGCCATAGAGTACCTGTTCGACTGCCGAACGTGTGCAACCAGTGGGATTAAGGGTTTGTCCAGATCAACCTAGGGTAGAGGCCCGCCGGCAGCCAGAGCGCAGAGCTTGGTGAACTCGTCGGCCTGGAGGCTCGCGCCGCCGACCAGGGCGCCGTCGACGTCCTTCTGCCCGATGAGCTCACCGATGTTGGACGACTTCACCGAGCCGCCGTAGAGCACGCGGACGACCGCGGCGGTCTCCTCGCCGTAGGACTCCGCCACGAACGAGCGGACCAGCGAGCACACCTCCTGCGCGTCGGCCGAGGACGCGGTCTTGCCGGTGCCGATCGCCCAGACCGGTTCGTAGGCGAACACGATCTTCGCGACCTGCTCGGCGGTGAAGCCCTTGAGACCGGCCTCCAGCTGCCGGCGGACGAGCTCCAGGTGGCCCTTCGCCTCGCGGACGTCGAGCTTCTCGCCGAAGCAGAAGATCGGCGTGACCTCGTGCTTGAGGGCGGCGGCGATCTTGGCGTTGACCAGTGCGTCGGTCTCGCCGTGGTACTCGCGGCGCTCGGAGTGCCCGACCACGACGTAGTGGCAGCCGAGCTTCTTGAGCATCAGGCCCGACACCTCGCCGGTGTAGGCGCCGGAGTCGTGCTGCGAGATGTCCTGCGCGCCGTACTTGAGCAGCAGCTTGTCGCCGTCGACCAGCGTCTGGATGCTGCGGATGTCGACGAACGGCGGGAGGACGGCCACCTCGACCTTGGCGAAGTACTTCTCCGGCAGGGCGAAGGCGATCTTCTGCACGAGGCCGATCGCTTCGAGGTGGTTCAGGTTCATCTTCCAGTTGCCCGCGATGAGCGGGGTGCGCGCTGCCACCTCAGTCCTCCAGGACGCTGATGCCGGGGAGTTCCTTGCCTTCGAGGAACTCCAGGGACGCACCACCACCGGTGGAGATGTGCGAGAACCCGTCCTCGGGCAGACCCAGTGCGCGGACGGCCGCCGCGGAGTCGCCACCGCCGACGACGGTGAACGCTGCGGAGGCCACGAGCGCCTCGGCCACGGCACGGGTGCCGCCGGCGTAGGTCTCGATCTCGAAGACGCCCATCGGGCCGTTCCAGAACACGGTCTTGGCGTCGGCGAGCTTCGACGCGAACAGCTCGCGCGACTTCGGGCCGATGTCGAGGCCCATCCGGTCGGCGGGGATCGAGTCGGTGCCGACGACGTCGTGCTCCGTGCTGCCGAACTCGGCGGTGACCAGCACGTCGACCGGCAGCACGAGCTCGACGCCGCGCTTCTCCGCCTCGGCGAGGAAGCCCTTGACCTGGTCGAGCTGGTCTTCCTGCAGCAGCGACGTGCCGACCTCGTGGCCCTGGGCCTTGAGGAACGTGTACGCCATGCCGCCGCCGATGAGCAGCCGGTCGACCTTGCTCAGCAGGTTCGCGATGACGCCGAGCTTGTCGGAGACCTTCGCGCCGCCGAGCACCACGACGTACGGGCGCTCCAGGTCGTCGGTGAGCTTCTTGAGCACACCCAGCTCGGCCTCGACGAGACCGCCGACGTAGGCGGGGAGCTTCTGCGCGACGTCGTAGACCGAGGCCTGCTTGCGGTGCACGACACCGAAGCCGTCGGACACGAACGCGTCGGCGAACGCGGCGAGCTCGTCGGCCAGTGCCGCGCGCTCCGCGTCGTCCTTCGAGGTCTCGCGGGCGTCGAAGCGGACGTTCTCCAGCATCACGACGCCACCGTCGGTCAGCGCGCCGACCGCGGCGGTCGCGGACGGGCCGACCAGGTCCTCCGCGAGCACCACCTCGGTGCCGAGCAGCTCACCGAGGCGAGCGGCGGCCGGTGCCAGGGAGAACTTGGGGTCCGGCTCGCCCTTGGGGCGGCCGAGGTGGGCGGTGACGACCACGCGGGCACCGGCACCGGCCAGTGCCTTGATCGTCGGCACCGACGCGCGGACGCGGCCGTCGTCGGTGATCTTGTCGCCGTCGAGGGGGACGTTCAGGTCGGCGCGCACGAGCACGCGCCGACCTGCGACACCCTCCGCGAGCAGGTCGCTGAGAGTCTTCACTGACTGTCCGTTCCCGCTGCTCAGATCTTGGAGGCGACGAGCTTGACCAGGTCCGCGAGGCGGTTGGAGTAGCCCCACTCGTTGTCGTACCAGCCGACGACCTTGACCTGGTTGCCGATGACCTTGGTCAGCGGCGCGTCGTAGATGCACGAGTGCGGGTCGGTGACGATGTCGGCCGACACGATCGGGTCCGTCGAGTACTTGAGGATGCCGGCCAGGGGGCCCTCGGCGGCGGCCTTGTACGCGGCGTTGACCTCGTCGACGGTGACCTCGCGCTTGAGCGTGACGGTCAGGTCGGTGGCCGAGCCGGTGGGGATCGGCACGCGCAGCGCGTAGCCGTCGAGCTTGCCCTGCAGCTCCGGCAGCACCAGGCCGATGGCCTTCGCGGCACCCGTGGAGGTCGGCACGATGTTCAGCGCGGCGGCGCGGGCACGGCGCAGGTCCTTGTGCGGCGCGTCCTGCAGGTTCTGGTCCTGCGTGTACGCGTGGATCGTGGTCATCAGGCCCTGCTCGATGCCGAAGCTGTCGTTGAGGACCTTGGCGAGCGGCGCGAGGCAGTTCGTGGTGCAGGACGCGTTCGAGATGATCGTCTGCGACCCGTCGAGCTTCTCCTCGTTCGCGCCGATGACGACCGTCAGGTCCTCGTTCTTGGCCGGCGCGGAGATGATGACCTTCTTGGCGCCACCCTCGTCGACGTGCGAGCGGGCCTTGGTGGCGTCGGTGAAGAAGCCGGTCGACTCGACCACGACGTCGACGCCGAGGTCCTTCCAGGGCAGCTTGCCCGGCTCGCGCTCGGCGAGGGCCTTGATGACCTTGCCGTCGACGGAGATGCCCTCGTCGGTGACCTGCACGTCGGCGTCCAGGCGACCGAGGATGCTGTCGTACTTCAGCAGGTGGGCCATGGTGGCGACGTCACCGAGGTCGTTGAACGCGACGATCTCGATGTCGTGGCCGCCGGCACGCACCGCGCGGAAGAAGTTTCGGCCGATGCGACCGAACCCGTTGACACCTACACGAACCGTCACGACGGACTCCTTGCGTTCAGCTGGCTAGGAACAAGCCCACCCTATCTGCCGAACTGCGTCGCTGGTCACAGGGATAGTGAGTATCTCTGGATCGAGCCAGAAAAACAGGCTCTGACTAGGCCGTTCGGCCCATGGTCAGACCTCTGCTTCAAGCATCTCCGCCGTGACCGCCGACTCGGTGTCGGGCAGGCCCAGGTCCTTCGCGCGCTTGTCGGCCATCGCCAGCAGACGCCTTATGCGGCCGGCGACGGCGTCCTTCGTCATCTGCGGCTCGGACAGCTGGCCGAGCTCCTCCAGCGACGCCTGCCGGTGCGCCAGCCGGAGCTGGCCCGCGGCGGCGAGGTGGTCGGGGGCCTCCGGGCCGAGGATCTCCAGCGCGCGGGCGACCCGTGCGGCCGCGGCGACCGCGGCGCGGGCCGAGCGGCGCAGGTTGGCGTCGTCGAAGTTCGCCAGGCGGTTGGCGGTGGCGCGGACCTCGCGGCGCATGCGGCGTTCCTCCCAGGCCAGCACGCTGTCGTGGGCGCCGAGGCGGGTGAGCATGGCGCCGATGGCGTCGCCGTCGCGGATGACCACGCGTTCGGCGCCGCGGACCTCGCGCTGCTTGGAGGCGATGCCCATCCTGCGGGCCGCGCCGACCAGGGCCAGCGCCGCCTCCGGGCCGGGGCAGGTGATCTCCAGGGAGGAGCTGCGGCCGGGTTCGGTCAGCGAGCCGTGCGCCAGGAACGCGCCGCGCCACGCCGCCTCGGCGTCGCACACGCCACCGGACACCACGGGGGCCGGCAGGCCGCGCACGGGTCGGCCGCGCGGGTCGAGCAGACCGGTCTGGCGGGCGAGGCCCTCGCCGTCCTTGACCACGCGGACGACGTAGCGGGTGCCCTTGCGCAGGCCGTTCGACTGGATCGTGAACACCTCGGCGTGGTGGCCGTAGAGCGCCTGGATCTCCTTGAGGAGCCTGCGGGCCGCGGAGCCGAGGTCGAGCTCGGCCTCGACGACCACCCGGCCGGACACGATGTGCAGGCCACCGGCGAACCGCAGCAGGGACGAGACCTCCGCGCGGCGGCAACAGGTCTTGGATACCGCGAGCCTGCTCAGCTCGTCCTTGACCGCCGACGTCATCGCCACGGGTCTGTCCCTCCCACTCCGGTCTCCTCGACCACTTGCCTCAGGCAGCCTGCCAGTGCCTCCGGATCGTGCCGGTCGGCGGCGTCCGGTGCGGCGATCCTGGCCAGGTGCGTTCGCGCACCCAGTGCCGAGGCGGCTCGCGTCAACCGGTCCGGCGTCGGGACCGAGTCGACGTCGGCGATGACCGCGTCCACCTTCAGCTCGGGTGCGTGCTCGCAGACTACGTCCAGATGCCGCTCCGGTGAGAAACCGGCGGTTTCGCCCGGTTGGGGGACGAGGTTGAGCACGAGGACCTTCTTGGCGTGCGTCCGCACCAGCGCGTCGTGCAGCTCGGGGACCAGCAGGTGCGGCAACACGCTGGTGAACCACGATCCCGGGCCGAGTAGCACGAGATCGGCGGCAAGTACAGCCTCCACCGCCTGGGGGCAGCCGGCAGGTCGCCCGTTCGGGGCAGTCAGCCGGATGCGCCGCACCAGTCCGGGCGTGGTGGCGATGGCGACCTGCCCGCGAATCCGGCGCACGTCGGTCTCGTCCTCGTCGAGCCCGGTGACGTCGGCCTCGATGTCGAGCGGGTCGTTCGACATGGGCAGCACCCGCCCCCGCACGCCCAGCAGCCGCCCGGCCACGTCGAGCACCGCCACCGGGTCGCCGAGCTGTTCGAGCAGCCCGGCGAGCACCAGGTTGCCGATCGCGTGACCGGCCAGCGCACCCGTGCCACCGAAGCGGTGCTTGAAGAGCGAGGTCCACAGCACGCTGTGCTCGTCCTCCCCCGCCAGCGCCGCCAGCGCCTTGCGCAGGTCACCGGGGGGCAGCAGGTCGGACAGCTCACGCCGCAACCGCCCCGACGAGCCCCCGTCGTCCGCGACGGTCACCACGGCCGTCACGTCCCCGGTCACCCGCCGCAACGCCGACAGCGTCGCGTGCAGCCCGCGCCCGCCGCCCAGAGCAACTGCCTTCAACTCCGTCACTCGCGTCCCAGATCCCTGTGCACAACCTTGACCGCCATGCCGTCCTCACTCGCCAGCCGCGCCGACAGCTCCTCGGACAGGGCGACACTGCGGTGCTTGCCACCCGTGCACCCGATCGCGAGCGTCAGGTACCGCTTGCCCTCACGCCGGTATCCGGCGCCGACCAGCCTGAGCAACTCGTGGTACCGGTCCAGAAATTCCTCGGCCCCCTCCTGCGACAGCACGTAGTTGCGCACCTCGCCGTCCAGCCCGGTCTGCTCGCGCAGCTCAGGAATCCAGAAGGGGTTCGGCAGGAACCGCACGTCCATGACGAGGTCGGCGTCCATCGGCAGCCCGTACTTGTAGCCGAAGCTCAGCACCGTGACCCGCGTCCGGGTGGCGGCCTCCGTGCCGAACGTGTCCTCGATCTTGGCCCGCAGCTGGTGGACGCTGAGCGCTGACGTGTCGAGCACCAGGTCGGCCTCCTGCTTGAGCGGCGTGAGCAGGACCCGCTCCGCCTCGATGCCGTCCTGCAACCGCCCGTCCCCCTGCATCGGGTGACCGCGCCGCACCGCCTCGAACCGCCGGATCAGCACGGCGTCGGTGGCTTCGAGGAAGAGGACGCGGGGCTTGTACCCGCGCGCGTCCAGGTCCTTGATGATCGACGCGAGGTCCTCGGTGAACGCACGGCTGCGCACGTCCATGACGACGGCGACCCTGGTGATCGCCCCTCGCGCCTGCGCGCCGAGCTCGACCATCGTGGCGATGAGCTCCGGGGGCAGGTTGTCCACGACGAACCAGCCGAGGTCCTCCAGGCACTTGGCCGCGGTGCTGCGACCCGCACCGGACAGCCCGGTCACCACGGCGACTTCGATGCCGGACTTCTCCGCGTTCACGACTACGACTCCGTTACCTGTTCATGAGCGGGAGCGTCAGCTTCCGCTTCTCGGTGGGCTGTGCTGTGGGCGGTTCTGGGGTTCGGGCAGTTCTGGGCGGTTCTGGGGTTGGTGGGCAGCTCTGCGGTTGGGGCAGGTCTGCCGGTTGTGGGCAGCTCTGCGGTTCGGGCAGGTCTGCCGGTTCTGGACAGGTCTGCCAGTTCGGCGCGCCTTCCGTTCTTCCAGCGCGCCGGGTGCAGTCTCCACTGCGAGGCCCTCCGCGCGCGGCAGGTTCGGGCCACGGTGACGCGCGCGTCACGGTGAGGGTGCGCGCCTGGCCCACTTGGTTGGGCGCTTCGCGGCTGGTTGTGCTCCGGACTGCGGTGGCCGTCACTCGGACAGGTGAAGCTTGTCCGGATCTGCGCCTGGCGCCGTCTTTCAGATGTCTCAACACCATGGTCGTCTTCGCCGCGCCGAGAAGGAAGGGGGCGGGGGCGGAGTGGTGGGCCGCCGGGCGGGAGCAGTGGCAGTTGGGCGGGAGCAACGGTGGCTGAGCCAGAGCGGTGGCTGAGCCAGACCGGTGGCTGAGCCGGAACGGCGGGCGGGTGCGTGGCGACCGGACGTACGTGGCGGGCCGGTGTGCATGGCAGGTGGGTGTGCATGGCTGGCCGGGCATGCGTGGCAGGCGGGCATGCGTGGCCGACCGGGTGCCCGTGACGGGCAGGTGTGCATGGCGGGCGGGCATGCGTGGCCAGCCGGGTGTGCGTGGCCAGCCGGGTGTGCGTGACGGGCGGGTGTGGCGAGCATCGGGGTCAGCCTGCGATGGGGTGGCTCGACTGGAAGGCCAGGCGGGCGTCCGCGGTGGAGGCGATGCGGTCGAGCTCGTCGTCGAGGGCGAGGAAGACGTCCCAGGGCTCGCGGGCGCTGGCCGTGGCGAGGTGGGTGGTCACCAGTTGTTCGAGGTCTTCGACGCGTTTGGCCTTCCAGGCCTTGTCGGCGAGGCTCACCAGGTGGTCCTCGAAGGTCGTGCCGGGGGCGGTCCAGGAACCGTGGGTGCCGGCGAAGCGGGCCAGGTGGCCCGGCACGCCGTGGCGGAGGAGGAGGGCGTGGCCCGCCGGCTCGTGGGAGGAGCCCGGGGCGGAGAGTTCTGCGGGGTGTTCGACCTTGCCGATGTCGTGGGTGGCGGCGCCGAACAGGACCGCCTCGCGGTCGAACGGCACTTCGGGGTGGTGTTGGGCGACCCAGTCGGACAGTTGGCGGGCCACGTCGTGCACCGCGCGCAGGTGGGCGATCAACCGGGGTGGGGCCTGCAGGGTGATCAGGAGGTCGGCGGCCTGGGCGGGCAACGGGTGGAGCCAGTCGGCTTCGGTCAGGGCGCGGGTCATCGCTGCGGTGGGCGGCGGAGGCGGGGGTGTCGGCAGTCGCGGTGAGGGCGTGAGCGACGGAGACGGGACACGTGACTCGGCCGGGGTACGCGGCGCGGTTGGGGCGGACGACGCGGCCAGGGTGTGCGGACCGGTCAAGGTGCGCGATGTGGCTGTGGCCGGCGATGCGGCTGGGGTGCGCGGCACGACTGGGGCGGGCGTCGCGGCCGAGGTGTGTGGCACGACCGAGGTGCGCGATGTGGCTGGGGCGGGTGACGCGGCCGGGGCGGGCGACGCGGCCGGGATGTGCGGCCCTGCCGAGGCGCGCTGCGCCACCGAGGTGCGCGGCGCACCTGGGGTGGACGGCACGACCGGCGTGGATGGCTCCGCGTCGGCGGGTGGCTGGGCCGCGGCGGGTGCAGCAGCCGGACCAGGCGGCTGAACTGGTGCGAGCGGCTGCTCCGGAACCGGAGTGCCCGGCGGAGCCGAAGCGGCTGGCGGAACCGGAGCGTCCGGCGGAGTCGGGGTGTGTGAGCAAGCCGCCGGTGTGGGTGGCTGGGGTGGGTCGGTGGGAGCGGGGGTCATGGGGCTGGGTCGGGGTGGGGCGCCGGGGTGGAAGGGGCGGACAGGGCCACGACCACTGCCTCGGCGGTGCGGCGGCCGAAGCCGGGGAGGTCGCTGATTTCGTCCACTGTGGCCTGTTTGAGTTTGCGGACCGAGCCAAAGTGGCGGAGCAGGGCGGCTTTGCGGGTTTCGCCCAGGCCGGGGACGTTGTCGAGCTCGGAGGCGATCATGCGCTTGGAGCGCTTTTGGCGGTGGTAGGCGATGGCGAAGCGGTGGGCCTCGTCGCGGATGCGTTGCAGGAGGTAGAGGGCGTCGCTGGTGCGCGGGAGGATCACCGGGTCGGGTTCGCCGGGGACCCATACCTCCTCCAGGCGTTTGGCGAGGCCGACCACGGCCACGTCGGTGATGCCGAGCTCGGCGAGGACGTCGGCGGCCGCGGCGGCTTGGGGGGCGGCGCCGTCGACGACCAGGAGGTTGGGCGGGTAGGCGAACTTGCGGGGTTTGCCGGTGTCCGGGTCGATGCCGGGGTTGGGGCCGCCGGAGGCGGTTTCGCGGAGCATGGCCTGGAAGCGGCGGCGGACGACCTCGGCGATGGAGGCGACGTCGCCCTCGGTGGCGGCTTCGCGCAGGGCGAAGCGGCGGTACTCGGACTTGCGGGCCAGGCCGTCCTCGAACACCACCAGCGACGCGACCACGTCGGTGCCCTGGACGTGGCTGATGTCGATGCACTCGATGCGCAGCGGCGCGGTGTCGAGGGCCAGGGCGTCCTGCAGCTCCTGCAACGCGGCCGAGCGCGCGGTGAGGTCGCCGGCGCGGCGGAGCTTGTGCTGGGCGAACGCCTCGGAGGCGTTGCGCGCCACGGTTTCCAGCAGTGCGCGTTTGTCGCCGCGTTGCGGGACGCGCAGGGCGACGCGGGAGCCGCGCTGTTCGGAGAGCAGGTCCTCCAGGGCGGGGGCGTCGTCGGGCAGCACCGGCACGAGGACCTCGCGCGGTGTGCTCTCCGTGTTGTCGCCGTAGAACTGCATGATGAACTGGTCGACGATGGCGCCGTCGTCGACGGCCTCGACCTTGTCGAGCACCCAGCCGCGCTGGCCGCGGACCCGGCCGCCGCGCACGTGGAACACCTGAACGGAGACCTCGAGCTCGTCCTGCGCGAACGCCATCACGTCGGCGTCCGTGCCGTCGCCGAGGACCACGGCCTGCTTCTCCATCGCGCGGCGGAGTGCTCCCAGGTCGTCGCGCAGCCGGGCCGCGCGCTCGAACTCCAGCTCCTCCGACGCCTGCAGCATCTCGCGTTCGAGGCGGCGGACCATGTGGTCGGTCTTGCCGGCCAGGAAGTCGCAGAAGTCGTCGACGATGTCGCGGTGCTCGTCCGCGGACACCTTGCCCACGCACGGCGCGGAGCACTTGTCGATGTACCCGAGCAGGCACGGGCGGCCGATCTGGTTGTGGCGCTTGAACACACCGGCCGAGCAGGTGCGCGCGGGGAACACGCGCAGCAGCAGGTCCAGCGTCTCGCGGATCGCCCACGCGTGGGCGAACGGGCCGAAGTAGCGCACGCCCTTCTTGCGCGGGCCGCGGTAGACGTGCAGCCGCGGGTAGTCCTCGAACAGCGTGACGGCCAGCACCGGGTACGACTTGTCGTCGCGGTACCGGACGTTGAACCGGGGGTCGTACTCCTTGATCCAGTTGTACTCCAGCTGCAGCGCCTCGACCTCGGTGGTCACGACGGTCCACTCGACCGACGCGGCCGTGGTCACCATCTGCCGCGTGCGCGGGTGCAGCCCGGACAGGTCCGCGAAGTAGGAGTTCAGCCTGCTGCGCAAGCTCTTCGCCTTGCCGACGTACACGACCCGGCCACCGGCGTCGCGGAACCTGTAGACGCCGGGGGCCTCGGGGATCGAGCCCGGAGAAGGGCGGTACGTCGAAGGATCTGCCACGTGACCCAGCCTAACGACGGGGTCTGACAAAAGTGGAAAGGGTCAGGCCAGGACCACCTGGTCGCCGTCGACGCGGACCTGCACGGCGCGCAGGCCGGAGGTGGCGGGGCCCTTCTTGACCTTGCCGTCCGCGGCGGCGAACTGGCTGCCGTGGGAGGGGCAGGTGATGGTGCCGGCGGACGGTTCCGCGACCATCGAACCCTGGTGCGGGCAGGTGGCGTCGTAGGCCTTGACCTCGGTGGCCGAGATGCGGGCGACGACGATCTTCTTGCCGCCGGGTGCGTCCACGACGGCGCCGCCGCCCTCGGGCACGTCGGCCAGCGCGACCAGCGCACCTCCCGCCGCACCGGTCGAGCCGGTGGAGCCGGTGGAGCCGGTGGAGCCGGTGTTGCCGCTCCCCTGCTGGGTCGGTGCGGTGCCGGACGACGTGCCGGGTGAGCTGCAGGCCACGAGGCCGCTGGGCACGGCGAGGGCAACCGCGATTCCGCACAGGGCAGCCCGCCTGCTGACTGGGCTTTCGGTGGTCACGACCGATCCTCCGTGGTGGGTGGTGTTCGGGGTCACACCACAGCAGTACGCGATCCGGGCGGCGGAAGTTCAGCGACGGGCCGGATGCACAGCAATTCCACAGGTCTCAGGCGAGCAGCAGGTCATCACCGGACAGGGTGATGGCGACCTCGGTCAGGCCGGACGTCGCGGGTCCTCTGCGGACGGCGCCGGTGGCCGGGTCGAAGGTGCTCCCGTGCAGCGGGCAGGTGATCACGCCGGCGGCGGGCGGGTTCACCAGGGAGCCCACGTGCGGGCACGAGGGGTTGAACGCCCGGTACTCACCCGGCCGGGGCTGCACGACGAGGAGCTGGGCGTTGCCGGGCATGTCCACCAGCACGCCGCTGCCCTCGGGCACGGACGACGCGGGGGTGACCCGGTCCCCCGCACGGGCGGTTCCGACACCGCCCGTCTTGCGCGGCGCAGGCTCGCCACACGCACTCAAAGCCGCGACGAGCCCGCACAACAACACTGAACGACGGTCCACGGGTGCCGATTATCGGCGCTGGTCCTCCGCGACGGCCGTCCGGGCCAGGGCGAGCACTGCGGTGAACGGCGGGAACCAGTGCCGCGAGTGCGACGGCGGGTTCGCCCACCGCAGGGAGCCGTACCTGGTCATCGTGGGTGGCAGCGCGATCCGGTGGGGCGAGCGCACGAACTGGACCTCGGCCGGGGCCTTGAGGTGCGTCGGGAGCAACGCGACCAGCTCGGCGAGGAAGATCCAGTGCTCGCGGGGGCCGGGGATGACGGTGACCGGTCCGGCGAGCATGCGCGACTTCAGGTCGGCCAGCACGCGCGACCCGATGCGGGCCGGCATGGCGAGCGCGGTGGTGGCGGGCCCGAGGGGCAGGAACACGCCCTGTTCGGTGACCTGCACCTGCCAGCCGAGCAACCGGTAGCCGGCGACGGCCTCCCCGATCGCCCGGTCGTGTGCCCTGTTCTGTGGGACACCGGCTTTGCCGGTCTCCGCGGTCGTGAGGCTCATCGGCGGTCGTCCTCCCCTTCGGGTGGGTCAGGCACTCGGTCACGGGGATCGACCCGCGACCCGACGATGTGCAGGGTGCTTCGCACTTCGCGTCAGCACCACTCGCCCGGTGCATGGGCTTCATGCAGCGGACGCATGAAGCTCATCCGCCGGGCGGGGGTACCGGGGGTGCGACACGCGTACCCATTACGTCTTATGCATGAGATGGATGGACTGACGATCACGGCTCCGTACACTTGGTAATCGCTCAGTGACGGGAGCGATGCCGATGGATGCCGCGAGACCCAAGTCCAGGCGCGCCTGCCCGTGTGGGGCGTTCATCGCCGCCGACAACACCGACCGGTTGTGCCACCGGTGCCGCCGCAACGCCCGTTCCGGTGTGCACGGCCCTCCCGCGGTCCCCGACGACTTCTGGGACCACCCCTCGGTCGCGGCCGCCTGCACCGACCGCGACATGGGCGCGTTGATCTCCGCGTACCGCCACCACCCGCACCACCTCAGCCGGGTGTCCCAGGACCGCATGGCGGCGTGGCTCGGCATCAGCCAGGCCCAGCTCTCGCGCTACGAGTCGGGTGAGAACCCGATCGACCGCCTCGACCGGTTGCGCCACTTCGCGCTGGTGCTCGGCGTGCCGGGCGAGCGGCTGTGGTTCGACCGGGTCGTCATCCCAGCTCAGGTGGGTTCCCCCGGTTCGGGCCCACCGGATGTGCTCGCCGCCCCGTGGGAGGCGACGAGCATTGCCCGTTCGGTCGAGGAGACGGCGAGGAGCGACTTGGCGATCAGCAGACGAGCGGCGCTCACGGGAGCGGCCGCGGTGACGGTGGGGTCCGCACTGGTCGAGCCGTTGCAGCGCTGGCTGCACCCGTTGCAGAACCTGTCGCGGTGGTCGTCGCACTCGGCGATCAGCGAGGAGGAGCTGGCGGCGTTGCAGCAGGTCGCGGACGGCCTGCGCGGCTGGGGCGGCCGCGGTGGTTTCGGGCTGGCGCGCAAGGCCGTGCTGGGTCAGCTCGACGAGCTGGCCGAACGGCTCCAGCGCGCCCCCGCGGGCCCGTTGACGGAACGGGCGTTCTTCATCGGCGCCGAGCTGTCGAAGGTGGCCGCGAGCATGTCGTTCGACGCGGGCCTGCACAACGCGGCCCAGCGCTACTACGTGCTCGCCATCCGGATGGCGAAGGCCGGTCAGAACGACGGTTTCGCCGCGTTGTGCCTGGCCGCGATGGCCCGGCAGATGTTCGACCTGGGCCGCCCGGAGGACGGTCTGGAGCTCGTGCAGCTCGGCCAGTACGGCACCCGCCGCACCGGCACGCCGACGTTGAAGGCCCTGCTGCTCACGCGCGAGGCCTGGGCCTACGCGCAGCTGGGCAAGGTCCGCGAGTTCCACCAGGCCGTCGGCATGGCGCAGGACAGCTTCGCGCAGCGCGACTCGTCGCACGAGCCGGACTACCTGCACAGCTTCGACGAGGCCGAGTTGGAGGGCGTCATCGGCGCCCGCTGCCGCGACCTCGCGATGCATGACCCCTCTCAGGCCGTGTACGCCGAGCAGCACATTCGGCGTGCGTTGGAGCTGAGGGACCCCTCGAAGGTGCGCAACCGCGCCTTCGACGTGATCGGACTGGCGCGCACCAAGATGGTCGCGGGAGACCCGGAGGCGGCGTGCGGGTTGATCAACGAGGTCCTGCCGACGGCGGCGAAGCTCTCCTCGGGCCGGGTGCTGCGCAAGCTGGAGGACTTCGCGAAGGAGGCGGCACGGCACCGCCACATCCCCGCCGTGCAGGACACGCGCGACGCGATCAGGGCGATTCGGACCGCCTGATGCGCGTCGGTGTCACCGGTCACAGCAACCTGGTCCCCGAGTGCGTCCCGGCCGTCCGCGCCGCGCTGTCGGCGGTCTTAGCCGGCTTGGGCCGGCCGCTGGTCGGCGTCACGTGCCTCGCGCCGGGCGCCGACCAGGTGTTCGCGCGCGCGGTGCTGGACCTGGGCGGGCAGGTGGAGGTGGTGCTCCCGGCGCTCGACTACCGCGACCGGCTCAAACCGCACCAGGTCGCCGAGTACGACGAGCTGCGGTCGGCCGCGACGGTCGTCAGCGTGCTGCCGCACATGACGTCGGGCCGGCTTGCCTACGTCGCCGCGAACGAACGCGTGCTGGCCTCGGTCGAGCTGCTCGTGGCGGTGTGGGACGGGGTGCCGGCGCAGGGCAGGGGCGGCACGGCGGACGTGGTCGAGCAGGCACGGGCGTCCGGGGTGCCGATCGAGGTCGTGTGGCCGCCGGAGGCGCGCAGGAAGTCGTGAGCACGGGGGTGGGGCCGTGCCCGGGGTTGCGCTACGCCACCTGAGCGAAGTTCGTCGGCAACCGGACCAACTCGTCGCGCAGCCCTACCCACACCCCGCCCCCGTTGATCACGCTTCCGGGACATGGCAGCCGATCCGTTCGCCCGCTTGGCCGACCGCCAGCACTCCCTGCGAACAGCACTGCGCGCACTCCAGGCGACCCACCCCGGCAGCCCCGAGCTCCCCGCCCTGCTCGCCGACACCGACCGGGAGGTCCAGGCCGTCGTGCAGGCGCGCAGGGACGTCGAGTCGGCGCGGCTCACCGTCCCGAACCGGGTCGTCGCGGCCGTCACGGCGGTCGCGGCGCTGACCGTGGTCATCGGGTGGTTCGACCCCTGGTCGCTGGTGTCGGTCGTCCTCGCGCTGGCGGTCGCGGCCGCGGTGCTCGTGGACCCCACCGGCACGCGGCTGTGGGAGCCGCGGGCCCGCACCGCCGCCATCTCCGCCGCGCTCGCGGGGGTGCTGCTCACCCCGGTCCTGCGCGGGTGGGCGGCACTGGCCGTGGTCGCGGGTGGCGTGTGGTGGGCGTGGAGGACGCTGCGGTGAACATCGACCCGGTCAAGGCGCTCGGCGACAAGGTCGAACGGCTCAGGAAGGACCTCGGCACCCTCACCGCGCGCCTCGACGACGTCGAGACCGCGGGAGCGCAGCAGCAGCTCAGCGCCACCAACCAGATCAGGGACAACAACCGCAGGCTCA
This sequence comes from Lentzea sp. NPDC042327, assembly GCF_040647275.1. NCBI lineage: Bacteria > Bacillati > Actinomycetota > Actinomycetes > Pseudonocardiales > Pseudonocardiaceae > Lentzea > Lentzea sp. NPDC042327. Next base: position 17,083 of record NZ_JBEZBX010000023.1, on the reverse strand, counting down.
CCGGGACCAACAACCGGGTGAGCGAGCTCGCCGAGAGCGTCCACCGGCTCGAGCGCCTGCTCGTCGCGCTCAACCGCAAGGTGCGGGCGGGGGTGGCGGAAAGGGCCGACTTCGACGACTGGCCCGGCATCGACCAGACGCTCGTCGACACGATCCTCGCGGGGCAGGACGCCTACGCGCGCAAGACGTTCACGCCGCAGGAGGCGCAGGACACGCGCAAGCTGATCGCGCGGTACGACGCCCGGCTCGCCGAGGCGATCGACGCCGCCGAGGGGCTCACGAACCTCCCGGCGAACGCGGAGTCGTTGTGGCGCGCCAAGTACGCGCGGTGGCAGGCGTTCGGGAAGCTCGGGCGGCGGCCGCCGGCACCGGACGACGAGGCGCACGCCGGGGACGCCGCCGCACGGTCGCAGGGCAACGAGGCGGTCGCCGAGGCACGCCGGCAGATCCGCGAGCGCATCGAGGACGCGGTCGCGCGCGACCTGCTGTTCCCGGCGTGGTTCGAGAACGCGCTGGGACCCGCCGCACCACCGGGGTGTGCGGACGACTGGCTCTGCACGGCAACGGACGTGGTGTTGTACCGGCTGTTGCACGGCGTCGACAGCCCGGCGGACGCGCTCGGCCCGGCACCCCGGGAACAGGGGCACCGCAGGACCTTGCACGACCGGCTGGTCGGCGAGTGCGCGGAGTACCGCAGGGCGTGAGCACAGGACCGGACAGGGCGCCTCTGTCCGGTCACGCGCTCATGCGGTCAGGCGGATCAGGCCAGTTCGAGGCTGAACCGCTGCTGCGCGTCGTCCACCACCAGCACCTTCACCTGCACGGTCGAACCGACCTCGGCCTGCTGACCGTGCAGCAGCCCGTGTGCCCCGGCGGGGTGCTCGACGAACGAGCCGAACGGGACGGTCGAGACGACCTTCCCGGAGAAGACATCACCAACGTTGGGAAGCATTGCGCATCACCTCCTCTCCCGTGCGCAGTTCCCCTTGAGAACGGAGGAAGCGCGGGGGTGGAGGGGCCCTGATCAAGTCAGGGCCGGGCAACCGTTCCGCTCACGGCACAGGGCCGACCCGGCAGTCATACCGGGAAGACTAGCCACTTCCCGCGGTTGTCCGCAATGGAACTTAGACTTCCGCCCATGCTGGAGACGTCCGCACGGCTGCTGAAGCTGCTCTCGTTGCTGCAGGTGCGGCGCGACTGGACGGGCCCGGAACTCGCCGGCCGGCTCAGCGTCGACGTGCGCACGATCCGCCGCGACGTCGACAAGCTGCGCAGTCTCGGCTATCCCGTCACGTCGCTTCCCGGCGCCACGGGCGGGTACCGGCTGGGGGCGGGTGCCGAGCTGCCGCCGCTGCTGCTGGACGACGACGAGGCGGTGGCCGTCGCCGTAGGACTCAGGACCGCGGCGAACGGTACGGTCGCGGGCATCGAGGAGACGTCGGTGCGCGCGCTCACCAAGCTGGAGCAGGTCCTGCCGAGCCGGTTGCGCAGGCGCGTCCAGGCGTTGCAGGCCCACACCACTCCCCTGGTCGCGGGCGGGCCGGTGGTCGACGCGGCGACGCTCACGGTCATCGCCGCCGCCTGCCGGGACCACCAGCAGCTGCGGTTCACCTACGCCGCCACGCACGGCGAGCCCGCGAAACGGCTCGTCGAGCCGCAGGGGCTCGTGCACACCGGCCGCCGCTGGTACCTGGTCGCGTGGGATGTGTCCAAAGAGGACTGGCGGACGTTCAGGGTCGACCGGATCACCGAGCAGCCGGCGCTCGCGGCCCGGTTCGCGCCGCGCGAACCGCCTGCCCCCGAGCTCGGCGAGTTCGTGTCGCGTCAGGTCGCGTCGAGCGTCTACACCTACCAGGCCGTGCTCACGGTCCACGCACCCGTGCGGGCGGTCGCCGAACGTTCGACGCCCACCTCGGTGTCGCTGGAGGCGATCGACGACGACACGTGCCTCGTGCGCACCGGCGCCGAGTCGCTCGACCGGATGGTGTTCTTCCTGCTGTACCTGGGTTTCGACTTCGAGGTGCACGAACCGCCGGAGCTCAGGGACCACATCGGCACGCTCATCGACCGCATGCGCACCGCGATCGGGGTCCGGGGATGACGGCCACGACCGACTTCGCCACCGCGGTGGACCCGTACCGCCGCGAGCTGCTCGCGCACTGCTACCGGATGCTCGGCTCGCTGCACGACGCCGAGGACCTGGTGCAGGAGACGTACCTGCGGGCGTGGAAGTCCTACGACCGGTTCGAGGGCCGGTCGTCGGTGCGCACCTGGCTGTACCGGATCGCCACGAACGCCTGCCTCACCGCGCTGGAGAGCCGCGCCCGCCGGCCGTTGCCGTCCGGGCTCGGCACCCGCGGCGCCACGCAGGACGACCCGCTCACCCAGGACCACGAGGTGCCGTGGCTGGAGCCGTTCCCGACCGACCCGGCGGCGATCGTCGCGGAACGGGAGAGCACGCGGCTCGCGTTCGTCGCGGCGCTGCAGCACGTGTCACCACGGCAACGCGCGGTGCTGATCCTGCGCGACGTCCTGCGGCTCAGCGCCGCAGAGACCGCCGACCGGCTGGACATGACCGTCGCCGCGGTCAACAGCGCCCTGCAACGCGCCCACGACCGGCTCAAGGACCTCAGCGAGGACCAGGTCACCGAACCGGGCGGGGCGCGGGAGCTGCTCGACCGGTGGGTCGAGGCGTTCGTGGCCAAGGACATCCCGGCGATCGTCGCGCTGTTCAGCGAGGACGTCGTGTGGGAGATGCCGCCGTACCCGCAGTGGTACCGCGGCCCGGACATGATCGCGTGGCACCTCGTGCACCAGTGCCCGGCCGTCCCCGGCAGGGCGCGCATGATCGCGACGGAGGCGAACGGCCAGCCCGCCTACGGCCTGTACCTGGCGGACGGGGACGGCGTGTTCCGGCCGTTCAACCTCCAGGTGCTGGAGGTCGGGCACGACCGGATCACGCGCGTCTCGTCGTTCTTCGACCTCAGCCTGTTCCCGCGGTTCGGGCTGCCTTCGACCGCATGAGGTCCGAGCAGGAAGCCGCGGCGGGACGAGGTCGTGGCGCGGACCGCGGGTGCGCTTGACCGACGTCAGGAGAACACCGGGCGAAACCGGGCCCTCCGCCGATCGGACCACTCGCTAGCATCGCGACCCATGGGCTGGGGGATTGTGGTCGCAGGAGCGGTCGTCGCGGTGGGCGGGCTGTTACAGGGGTTGATCGGGTTCGGGCTGGCGCTCGTGGCGGTGCCGTTGATCGCGCTGCTGGACCCGGCGCTGCTGCCGGTGCCGGTGCTGATGGTCGCCGCCGCCCACGCGTCGATGTCGCTCGCCCGCGAGTTCGGCCACGTCGACTGGCGCGGTGTGGGCTGGGCGATGCTCGGCCGGCTGCCCGGCACGGTCGTGGGCGTGCTGGTCGTCGACGCGCTCGACCCGAAGGGGTTCGGGCTGGTCGTCGGCGGCTCGGTGCTGGCGTGCGTGCTGCTGTCCACCACGACCTGGCGGCCGGTGCCGAGGCCGGGGTCGCTCGTCACGGCCGGGTTCGCCAGCGGGTCGTTCGGCACGGCCACGTCGGTGGGCGGGCCGATGGTGGCGCTGCTCTACCAGAACCAGGCGGGTCCGCAGGTCAGGGCGACGCTCGCGGCGTTCTTCGTGCTCGGCTCCGGCGCCTCGGTCCTCGCGCTGGCCGGCGCCGGGCAGGTCACCGCCCACCAGTTCTGGGCAGGGGTCGCGCTCATCCCGTTCCTCGTCGCCGGCTTCCTGCTGTCCGGGCCGCTGCGCGAGCGGGTCGACGCGGGTGGGATCCGCACGCCGATGCTCCTCGTCGCCGGGCTGAGCTCGGTCGTGCTGATCGTGCGGAGCGTGCTGTCGTGATCTGGTTCGCGGCCGCGACGGCGGTCTTCCTCTACTTCGCCCGGCCCGCGTGGGTGACGTTCGTCCTCGCCGGGCTCGCGACGATCGCGGTGCAGCCCTTCGGCCCCGGCTGGATCGGCGCGACCTCCGGGGCGCTGGCCCCCGACCTGGCCTCGCCGCGGCTGGTGATCGCCGCCGGGCTCGTCGCGTGGGCGGTCCGGCACCGCAGCTGGCGGATGGGCGCCGCGGCCGTCGTTTTCGGCGCGCTCGTGCTCTGCACCGACCGGGCGTTCATCCCGGTCCTGCTGCTCTTCACCGCCGCCGCGCTCGCCGCGGCCCCGCGCAGGCCGCTGCACTCCGGCGGGATCGTGGTCCTCGCGGTCGCGCTCGGGCTGACCTTCCTCGGTGTCCTCCCCGCCCGCCCGGTGGTCGAGGCCATGCCGGAGGTGGTCTGGATCGCGTTCGGGGTGGCCCTGCTGCTCGTCGCCGTGGCGCCGAGACCCGCCTGGGTGGCGCTCTCGATCGCCGGGTTCGGCTCGCTGGCGGCGTACACGGTGACGCTCAGCCCGATGTTCCTCACCAACCCGTGCACCCTGCCCGGAGCCGTGTGCGGCAGTGCGCCCGGCTGGTACTCCTCTGACGAACGCCCGGCACAGGTCGTCGTGTCCAGCGGAGCCACCGGGATCGGCAGCCTGGGCCGCGGCGACATGCTGACCTACACGCCCGTGTGGTTCGTCGTGGCCGCGGTGCTCGTCTGGGCGATCAGGCGCCGCAGCTGGCGGGTCGCCGTCGCGGGCGTGGCGTTCGGCGCCGTGCTGCAGGCCGCTCCCGAACACGCGGCCATCCCGGTGTTCGCCGCCGCGGCCGCGGCACTCGGGCCGCGCCGGGACCCGTTCTACCTGGCGGGCATCGGCGTGCTCGCCCTCGCGCTGGCCGACCGGCAGGAACCGTGGACGCTGGCCGTCACGATCATCGCCATCACGGCCGGCCTCGCGCTCGGCTTCTGGTCCTGCGCGCGGAAGAACGGCGCCGACGGGGCCATCGCCGTGGTCGCGCTGGCGGTGGCCCCGGTGACGCCGTTCCTCACCGCGGGAGTGCTGCTCGCAACGCCTTTGCTCAGAAGGGCTGCGTGTTGGGCTGGTACACCGAACCGTTCACCGGCGCCGTGAGGTCGACCAGGTACCTGGTCACCGCCGCGTCGGCACCCGCGGAGTCGCCCAGGATGCAGTGGCCGAACGCGTCGACGCTGATCAGCCGCGCGTTGCCGAGCTGCTGGGACATGCGGCGGGCGAACTCGTACTGCGTGGCCGGGTCGTAGTAGTTGCCGACCACGACGACCGGGTTCTTGGTCTTGCGGTGCCACGGGCCGATCCAGCGGTCCGGGTTGCGCGCCGGCCACGTCGGGCAGGTCAGCGCGTCCGAAGCGGCCTGGTAGCGGCCGAACGTGGGCGACTCCTTCTCCCACTTGGCCGCGGTGGACGCCCAGGTGCGGGTCGTCCTGGCGAACGGCTTGTCGATGCAGTTGACCGCGTAGTACGAGTCGTCGCTCGTGTACGGGGTCTCCGGCAGGCCGCGCACGTCGGCCAGGCCACCGTTGTTGTTCAGCGCGGGAACGTCCACAACGGACTGGACGCTCATCGTCTGCGCGGTGGCCGTCGCCGCGGCCGGGTTCTGCGCCGCGTGGATCGACTGCAGCCACGTGGCGAGCGCCTTGAACGTGGCCGGGTTGTACAGGTTGCTCGCGGTGCGGCCGACGACGTCCGTCAGCGTCACCTGCGTGCCGTCCGGCAGCGTCGTCGGGCCCTTGCGCAGGGTCTCGCGGATGCCGTCGAACTTCTTGCGGGCGTCACCGGCGAACGCGCACTTGGCGGTGCCCTCGGCGTCGCAGCGCTTGAGGAACGCGTCGAGCGCGATCTCGAAGCCCTTGGCGCGCTGGCGGTCGTACTCGGCGCCGTTGGTCAGGCGCAGCTTCGGGTCGACGTTGCCGTCGAGCACGAGCGCACGCGACCGCTCCGGGAAGATGTTCGCGTAGGTGGCGCCGAGCAGCGTGCCGTAGGAGAAGCCGACGTAGGTCAGCTGCCGGTCGCCGACCGACTCGCGCAGCACGTCGAGGTCGCGGGCGACTGCCTCGGTCGACATGTGGTTGAGCAGCGGACCGGCGTTGATCCCGCAGTAGTCCGTGTAGGCCTTCGACTGGCGGATCGAGCTCTCGATCTCCGCCTTGGTCGTCGGCAGGGCGAACCAGCCCTCGTTGACCGCGTCGGCCTCCTCCTGGGTGCGGAAGCAGCGCAGCGGGGCGCTGCGGCCGACACCGCGCGGGTCGAAGCCGATGAGGTCGAACTTCTCGAGGACCTCCTGGCTGAAGAAGCTCGCGCCGAACGCGCCGTAGATCAGACCGGCGCCACCGGGGCCGCCGGGGTTGATGAACAGCGAGCCGATCTTCTTCGCCGGGTCGGTCGCCGGCCGCTTCATCATGATGATGCCCGTCTTGTCACCGCGCGGACGCGAGTGGTCGACGGGAACTTCCTGGATGGCACAGCTGACCCTGGTGCGTTCGGCAGCAGGGATCGAGGCGAGCACATCCGCCGCGCACGGCCCCCAAGCGGCGGGTCTGACTGCTGCGGCGCCGGGCTGGGCGGAGGCGGTGCTCGCGCCCAGACCGGAGGCGATGGTGCCGAGCGCGAGCGCCGAAGCGAGCGCCGCGCGGCCGGCACGGGTGGCAAGGGAAGACGTCACCGGTGCAGCCCATCACTGCGGGCGCACCGTTTGTACCCGCCTATCGGAGGGTTGTCGGCTCAGATCGCCCGCGCCAGCGAGACGGCGAAGCGGTCCCGCGAGTCGGTCCACCACCGGTGCAGGGTGAACCCGGCGTCCTCCAGCTCCGCGCGCACCCCGTCCCGCCGGAACTTCGCCGACACCTCGGTGCGCAGCTCCTCGCCCTCGCGGAACTCCACCGCCAGGCCGAGACCGGCGAGCGTGACCGTCATGGCGCGCGTGGCGCGCAGCCGCATCTCGATCCATTCCTGCTCGCTGTTCCACATCGCCACGTGCTCGAACGCCGCGACGTCGAAGTCGCCGCCGAGCTCGCGGTTGAGGACGTTCAGGACGTTGCGGTTGAACGCGGCCGTCACGCCCTGCGCGTCGTCGTAGGCGCGCACCAGCGTCTCGCGGTCCTTCACCAGGTCCGTGCCGAGCAGCAGCCACTCCCCCGGCCGCAGCACGTCGCGGACGGTGTGCAGGAACTTCTCCCGCTCCTCGGGGATGAGGTTGCCGATCGTGCCGCCCAGGAACGCGACCAGGCGCGGTGACACGCCCGGCAGCAGGCCCAGGTGCTGGGTGAAGTCGCCGACCACACCGTGCACCCGCAGGCCGGGGTAGTCGGCGATGATCGCGTGGGCGGCCTCGGTGAGCGCGGACACCGAGACGTCCTGCGGCACGAACTCGGTCAGCGTGCCGTGGTCGCGCAGGGCGCTGAGCAGCAGCCGCGTCTTCTCCGACGACCCGGAGCCCAGCTCGACCAGCGAGTGCGCGCCGGTGGTCGCCGCGATCTCACCGGCCCGCGCGGCGAGCACCTCCCGTTCCGCCCGCGTCGGGTAGTACTCGGGCAGGCGGGTGATGTCCTCGAACAACGCGCTGCCGGTCGCGTCGTAGAAGTACTTCGGCGACACCCACTTCGGGTCCGCGGTCAGCCCGGCGCGCACGTCGGCGCGCAGGGCGTGCACGGCGTCTTCCGGTTTGAGGTGAACGTCCAGCACCGGCTCGGTCATGCGGGTCGAACCTCCACAGTGGATGGATCGGCGAGGACGACGTGGTGGTCGGGGATCTCCCGCCACGCCGCGTCGGCGTCGAGCGGTTCGGAGGCGAGCGTGACGCTCACGCCGTCGTGGCGGACCCACAGCGAGTGGGTCCAGGTGGTGCCGACGACGACCGAACCGTCGGTCATCAGGAAGTTGAGGCGTGACCCCGGGGCCACGGCCTCGACCTCGTCGCTGAGTTCAACAAGGGCGTCGGCGGGGTTCTTCCCCGCGGCCAGCGCCCGTGCGGCGAGCGCCCACAGCAGTGCCGAGTCGGTGGGCGCGTCGAGGGTGAGCAGGTCGGTCACCGGTAGCGTCCTCGCGAGGTCCTCGACGCTGTGCGGCCAGCCCGTGACGCGCCCGTTGTGGCTGAACAGCCACGTGCCGTCGGTGAACGGCGCGCACGCCGCGTCCGCCACCGGCATGCCGGTCGTGGCGTTGCGGACCGCGGCGAGGACCGCGGTGGACTCGGTGCCGCTGAGGGCGCGCAGGTTCGCGTCGCTCCACAGCGTGCCGGCACGGCGGTAGCGCACCGGGCCGGGGAACCAGCCGACGCCGTAGCCGTCGACGTTGACCGAGCCCCCGCCGCGCATGTCCCCCGGTGCGTACGACTGGTGCTCCAACGAGTGCGGTGCGTCGTACAGCAGGCCGGACAAGGGCACGGCGGGGCCCAGGTACGCCAGGTGGCGGCACATCGCCTAGGCGTCCCTGGCGCAGCGGAAGCCTGCGAAGATCTGCCGCCGGACCGGGTAGTCCCAGTTGCGGAACGTCGCACGGACCGCGGAGGAGTCGGTGCCGAACGAACCGCCGCGCAGCACCTTGTAGTCGGGTCCGAAGAAGACCTCCGAGTACTCGGGGTACGGGAAGACCTCGAAGCCCGGGTAGCCGTGGAAGTCCGTCGAGGTCCACTCCCAGACGTCACCGATCAGCTGGTGCACGCCGTGCGCGGAGACCCCGTCCGGGTACGCGCCGGCCGGTGCGGGGCGCAGGTGTCGCTGGCCGAGGTTCGCGTGCCGTTCGTCCGGTGCCGCGTCACCCCACGGGTACCGGCGGCTGGTGCCGGTCGCCGGATCGTGCCGTGCGGCCTTCTCCCACTCGGCCTCGGTCGGCAGCCGCTTGCCCGCCCACGTCGCGTAGGCCTGGGCCTCGTGGAAGCACACGTGCACAACGGGTTCGTCCGGCACGATCGGCTCGGTGACACCGAACGCGGTGCGGCTGAAGCTCGTGCCCTCGCGGTGCCAGAACCGGGGTGCGGTGAGCTTGGCGCGCGTGCGGTGCACCCATCCCTCGTCCGTCCACAGCCGACGGTCGGAGTACCCGCCGGCGAGGACGAACTCGGCGTACTCGCCGTTGGTGACCGGGGTGGTGTCGATGAAGAACGGGTCGACGTGGACGGTGTGCGCGGGGCGTTCGTTGTCCAGGGCCCACGGTTCGTCCGAGGTGCCCATCTCGAACGGTCCGCCCGGGATGAACGCCTCGGTCGCGGCGACCAGGTTCCCCTTCGGCGGAGAGGGCGCGTGCAGCACCGGTTCGCCGGTGCGCAGCTGGTGGGTGGCGAGCATCGTCTCGTCGTGCTGCTGCTCGTGCTGCACGATCATGCCGAACGCGAAGGCGTTCTCGACGAGCCTGCGGCCCTCCAGCGGGACCTCCTCCAGCACGTCGAACACCTTGCCGCGCACGTCACTGACGTACCGGCGGGCCTCGGCGGGGTTGAGCAGCGGCAGCTCCGGCCGCACGCTGCGCCCGTACTTGAACGCGTCGTAGTACTCGTCGATGTCGCTGCGCACCGGTTCACGCCCGCCGACGTCGCGGACGAGCCAGAGCTCCTCCTGGTTGCCGATGTGCGCGAGGTCCCAGACCAGCGGCGACATGAGCTTGGAGTGCTGCCGCACGAGGTCGTGCTCGTCGACGGCATCGGTCAGGGCGGTGGAACGCGCGCGAGAACGCAACAGTTCCTCCGCCACCCGCTCGCGGAGTTCTTCGGTCACAGCTTCCCCTCCAGCTCCCGGCTGATGGTGCTGATCTGCTCGTCGGAGAGACCGGTGCGGGGCAACGCCTCGATGCCGAGGGCGACGACGTCCTTCGCCGCCCGCGCGATGCGGTCGTCCGCCATCCCGTGCCGTGCGGCGACGAGCCACCGCCCGGCCGCCCGTTCCGTCGCCGCCAGCACACCGTCCACAACGGACTGGTCGCTGAACAGCGCGACGAGCAGCGCACTCGGCGCGATCCAGCCGCCCGGCGGCGGCGTGTCCAGGTACCGGATCTCGATGTACCCACGCGGCCGCACCGGCGGGAACATCAACGACATGTGGTAGTCGAGGTCGTCGCTGGTGGGGCTGCGGTCGAGCGCCCCGTCGATCCAGTCGGCGAACGTGAGCCTCCTGGGCGGGACCCAGTTCGGACCCGGTCCCCTGACGACGATCACGGGCGTGTCGACCACCCGCCGCGCGTAGGCCGCGGCCGGATCGGCGCACACGGCACTCGGCCTGGTGCGCACGGGATCCGTGCCGTACAACGTCCGCATCCGCGCGGAGGCCCAGTCCTGCCGCTGCCCGCCGAGCCCCGGTGAGTTCGCGAACAACGCGACCATCACCGGCCCGAGCTGGTGCACGGCGGCCCACCTGGCCCGCAGGTCCTGCTGTTCGCCGAAGTCGAGGCACACCTGCAGCCCGGCGGTGCTGCACATCATGGAGATGCCGTCGTGGCCGAGGCGGCCGAACTCGTGCTCCATCGCGGCGTAGCGCGGCACCCGCAGCACCCGGCTCGGCGTCCGGTGCGCGTCGGCACCCCTGTCGCCGAGGACGAGACCTTGGTCCGCGAGCAACGCGGTGAGCTGCTCGACGTCCGTTTCGACGGTGGTGAAGAGCGTGGGGAGGGAGGTGCAGGGAGGTGTGGAGATCTCGACCTGCCCGCCCGGTTCGACGGTCAGCGGCGTGCCGCTGGGAAGCGGCCTCTGCGGGCTGTCCGGAACGAGGGTCGGCGGCGCGTGGTCTCCGAGCGCCGCGGCCAACCTTCGCTGGTCCAGGGGTAACGCGGGGTCTTCTGCGTGGTGGACGGTGAACTCCAGTTCCACGCCGAACAACCTCGGAGGCCCGTGCTTGAAGCAGACCGAGGCGACGTAAGCCTCGGCCTCGGCGCGGTCAGCGAACCTGACCGGCGCCGGTTGGTCACGCAGCGCAGTCGTCACTACACACTCCCCGTGATCGGATAAGCGCATTCGACGCTACACGCGGGCATTGCGGCTCGCACGCTCTCGCGGACGTGCAAATCCTTACAGATCAACGACGTGGCGTGCGCGCACGCGTGTGCCCAGGGGGTTTGCGTGGCGGATGTGTCGAGTTGCCCGCTTCGTTCACGTTCACGCCCTGCGCCTCCTCCGCTGCTTCTACTGGCGGTGGAGTCAGCCAGATGTCGACCTCCACCATGTGCAGGCGGCCGTAGACCTGCTGGTCGACGAGGTGGCGGTGCCGTCCGCGGTCTGCCGAGGTCAGCCGGACCGTTCCCGGTCCCGGTTCTCCGCGAGCGCCGCGATGAGGTCGGTGGTCGTGCGGCTGAGCAGGAGGTCGACCACGTGGACGCCGGTCGAGACGCGCCGCCGCCACCCGAGGCGCTCGGCGAGCGCCGACAGCTTGACGAACTCGTGCGTCTCCATGGCGCAGGAGGATATTGGCGCTCACGCCGCCACCGGGACAGGCCAGGCCGGAGATCCACTCGAAAGGATCACACGGATGGAGCTGTCCAATCCGTACGTACGGATTGGATTTCCGGTCCCCGTCCTGGGACCATCTACCGGTGCCCAGGGTCAGCCAGGACCACCTAGACGCCCGCCGTCGCCAGATCCTCGACGGTGCGCGTGCTTGCTTTGCGCGCCACGGCTACGAGGGTGCCACGGTACGCCGTCTCGAAGAGGCCACGGGACTGTCCCGCGGTGCGATCTTCCACCACTTCCGGGACAAGGAGTCGCTCTTCCTCGCCCTCGCGGAGGACGACGCGCTGCGGATGGCCGACGTCGTGGCCGAGCAGGGCCTGGTCCAGGTCATGCGCGACCTGCTCGACGAGCCGGAGAAGCGCGACGAGGGCCACGCGGCGGACTGGCTGGGCACGCGCCTGGAGGTCTCCCGGCGGCTGCGCACCGACCCCGACTTCCGCGCGCGGTGGGCCGAGCGGTCCGAGCAGCTGACGGCCGCGACCCGGCAGCGCCTGCTCCGGCAGCGGGAGGCCGGCAACCTGCGCGACGACGTCGACGTGACGGTGCTGACGAGCTTCCTGGAGCTGGTGCTGGAGGGCCTGGTGTCGCACCTGGCGATGGGGCTGCCGGCCGACGACATGGAGCCGGTGCTCGACCTCGTCGAAGAAACCGTGCGCCGCCACCGCCGCAGCTCTTGAAGGTTTTTCACGTAAACCCCACTGTGGACGCATGCCGTCCTCGCTGAAGACCACCGTCCAGTTCTTCGCGCTCCGCTCTCTCGTGCGCGGCTATGCGCTGATCGGTGACCCGTACGCCGGTGTCATGGCATCACCGCCGGACCGCGACCCGTACTCGATGTACGAGAAGGTGCGCGCCAAGGGCGACATGGTGCGCAGCAAGATGGGCGCCTACGTCACGCCGTCGCGTGCGTTGTGCGACTCGGTGCTGCGTGACCCGCGGTTCGTCACGGCGACGTTCGACGAGGCGTCGATGATCCCGATCACGCTGGTCAAGGACGGCCACAAGGTCGTGAACCCGGTGCAGGACTCGTTCCTGATGAAGAACCCGCCGGACCACACCCGGCTGCGCAGGCTGGTGCAGCCGTTCTTCACCCCTCGTGCGCTGAAGGACCGCACCGCGTCGATCCAGAAGATCGTCACGGACCACCTCGACCGGCTGGACGACCGGTTCGACGTGGTGGCGGAGTTCGCGTCCCAGGTGCCGATCCAGGTGATCGCGGACCTGCTGGGCGTGCCGGACGACGACAGGGCGCTGTTCGCCCGCTGGGGTTCGTCGCTGGCCGAGACGCTCGACGGCGTCTGGTCGCACAAGCAGCTCAGGGACCTGCACGCCACGATCGTCGAGTACAACGACTTCATCGACGGGCTGATGGACGAGCGGCGGCGCAACCCGCAGGACGACATCGTCAGCCACCTGGTGACCCAGCACGCGGACCTCAGCCGCGAGGACCTGGTCGCCACCACCGGGTTGCTGCTGTTCGCCGGGTTCGAGACGACGGTCAACCTGATCGGCAACGGCGTGCTGAAGGCGTTCGAGAACCCGCACACGGTCGCGCCGCTCGCGCAGAGCCCGGAGTACGCGGAGGGGTTCGTCGAGGAGGTGCTGCGGCTCGACCCGCCGGTGCAGTACACGATCCGCTGGCCGAAGGAACGCCTTGAGCTGGCCGGCGTCTCCCTGCCGAAGGGCATGCCGGTGATGCTGCTGCTCGCGGCGGCCAACCGTGACCCGCGAGTGTTCTCCGACCCGCTCACGTTCGACCCGACGCGGTCCAACGCGCGCGAGCACCTCGCGTTCTCCGCGGGCATCCACTACTGCATCGGCGCGGGCCTGTCGCGCATCGAGGGCGCGGTCGCGTTGCACGAGCTCTTCAAGCGCTTCCCGAACCTCGCGCAGGACGGCCCGATGGCGCGGCGCAGGTCGAAGCTCATCCGCGGCGCGTTGCGACTTCCGGTTCGTGCGAACGAGCCCAAACGATCACTGGCGGTGAAGCAGACCTGACGTGGGGCGAAATTCGCGGGCGCACGTGCCCTACTTCACCTGTCCGGAGCAATGTTCGTGCCCCAATGACACATCTCCGTAGTGCATGCTTGAAGGCGAGAGGGAGACCCGCCGCACCGCCGCCGCGACGGGCCTCCCTCTCGCCTTGTGCGCCTCACTCGACGCCCGACATCAGCTTCCTGATGGCAGGGGCCGCCACGGCCAGCGCGATGCCGAAGACCACGGCCGCACCGCCCAGCGTGAGGAAGTACGCCGACGGGCTCGTCGTGTAGAACTTCACGAGCTGCGCGGCCACACCGGTGCCGGCCGAGGTCGCGAGGAACCACAGGCTCATCGTCTGCGAGGCGAACGCGCGCGGCGCCAGCTTCGTCGTCACCGACAGGCCGACCGGCGACAGCATGAGCTCACCGGCGGTCATGATCAGGAACATCAGCACCAGCCACAGCGGCGTCACCTTGCCGTCGGCCGCCGAGTTGCTCGCGAAGTACATGAGCACGAACGACAGGCCGACGAGCACGAGCGCACCGGCGAACTTGCGCGGCGTGGACGGCGCCCGCTTGCCGAGCTTCACCCACAGCAGCGCGAACAGCGGCGCCAGGGCGATGATCATGATCGGGTTGATCGACTGGAACCACGCGACCGGGAACTCCCAGCCGAACACGTGGTTGTCGACGCGGGAGTCGGCGAACTCGGCGATGACCGAGGCGCTCTGCTCGAAGATCAGCCAGAACATGGCGGCGGCGACGAACAGCGGGATGTAGGCGACGACCCGCGGCTTCTCCTCCGGCAGCGTCTTCGGGCTGCGCAGCATGACGGTGAAGTACGCGATCGGCAGGACGATCGACATGATGCTGATCATCAGGATGACGCCCTCGACGTCACCGAGGAGGTAGGAGACCACGCCGAGCGCGGCGATGGCGACGGCGACACCGGCGATGAGGCCGTAGACGCGGCCCTTCTCCTGGTGCGGCAGCGGGTTCGGCGCCACGGCCGCGGACCCGCGCAGGTGCTTGCGGCCCAGGCGGTACTGGACGAGGCCCAGCGCCATGCCGACCGCGGCGACGGCGAACCCGGCGTGGAAGCCGATGCCGTCCGCGAGCGCGCCGGTGATCAGCGGCGACACGAAGCCACCGATGTTGATCGCCATGTAGAAGATCGTGAAGCCGGCGTCGCGGCGGGTGTCGGTCTTGTCGTACAGGCCGCCGACGACCGTCGAGATGTTCGGCTTGAGCAGGCCGGTGCCGAACACGATGAAGATCAGGCCGACGTACACGCCGGTGATGCCGATCGGCAGCGCCAGTGCGATGTGGCCGCACATGATCAGGACGCCGCCGTAGAAGGTGGCGCGCTGACCACCCCACACGCGGTCGGCGAGCCAGCCGCCGGCGACGCCGGACATGTAGACCGCGGTGCCGTAGATGGCCACGACGGACAACGCCAGCGCCTTGTCGACGCCGAGACCGCCCTCGGACACGGCCGTCCACAGGTAGAGGCCGAGGATGGCCTTCATCCCGTAGAACGAGAACCGCTCCCACAGTTCGGTGAAGAAGAGCGTGGACAGGCCTCGGGGGTGGCCGAAGAAGCCCGTGTCCTGCTTGCCGGGGATGCTGGCGCTAGGGGCGCTCACGTCATCGTCCTCTCGTGTCAACGATGTCACGGCGGATCCGGTGCACATTACGCCGAACGCTCGTACTGTTTGCAATCGGGGTTGCGTCCAAGTGGCCCAACTCTCAGGCCGTCGTGCGGGGTCGGGCGGTGTTTGATGCACTGCTGGGGTGGACTTGATCCAGGCGCACGGCCTCGCAATGACGGAGTTCGACCGTCGGGTGCGGGAAATCGCCCCCGACCAGTGGGAGCTGGGTACCCCCTGCCGGGAGTGGTCGGTCAGAGATCTGGTGGGCCATCTGGTCCACGAGCAGCTCTGGGCGCCGGAGCTGCTGGCGGGCTGCACCACCGAGCAGGTCGGTGACCGGTTCGACCACGACAACCTCGGCGACGACCCGCTGGTGTCCTGGGTGGTGGCCGCGGCGGCGGCGCGCGAGGCGTGGCTGGAGCCCGACGCGCTGTCGCGGCCGGTGCACGTGTCGAGCGGGCTGCTGGACGCCGCCGAGTACTGCTGGCAGATGACGACGGACCTCGCGGTGCACGCGTGGGACCTGGCGCGCTCGATCGGCGCCGACGAGCGCATAGACCCGGACCTGGCCGCGACGGTGCTCGCGTACGTGGAGCGCAACGCCGACGAGTGGAGTGCGACGCCGATGTTCGACTCGGCCGTCCCGGTCGCTCGGGACGCGGACGACCAGACCCGCCTGATCGGACTGCTGGGACGCAAGCCGTAGCCCTTCCGGTGTGCAAGCGCCCCGCCCCGCATCCCCCTCGCCTCCTGCGAGGCGGGGCGCTCATCCCCCACTGCGCGGCCGGTGACCCCCCGGTTCCGGCCGCACCGCAAGTTCTACCGCCCGCGGCGTTGTCCGGTGTCGGCGCACGACCACCGGACAACGACCTCCGGACAACCCGCCGCCACGACGCGACGCGCCCCCTGGCACCGGATGTGCCAGGGGGCGCGGGGTGCCGGACGGATCAGCCGACGTGTGATCGACGTCCGCACCGGTGTGTGGTCGTGGGTGGACCGCCCAGGACTCTGCCAGCCGCCCGTGACCGGCACCTGAACCTCAGATGACCTTCCGCTCCAACGTGACGAGTGTGATGCCCAGCCCGTCGACGCGCTCGCTGATCTTCACGAACCCGGCGCTCTCGTACAGCCGGATGTTCTCCTCGCTGCGGGCACCGGTGAACAGCCACAGGACGTCGACCCCGCTCGGCGCGGCACCGGCGGCCGCGTCGAGGAGCTTCCTGCCGATCCCCCTGCCCTGCTGGTCGGGCGCCACGAACAGGCGGGCGACCTCCATGCGGTCCCCGTCGACGTTGCCGCGCACGCTGCCGACGAGCCGGTGCCCGTCGAACGCGCCGAGCGCGGGCTGCCCGGAGGAGATGTGGTCCCGCACCTGCGCGAGCGTCTCCACCAGCGGCGGCAGGTCCCACGCGCCGTACCGGCGGGCCTCGACCAGGTAGGCGGCCCGCTGCACGGTCATGACCTCACCCGCCCGGTCGGCGTCGAGTGCCCTGATCCGGATGCTCACGGCCCGTTGACCCCCGGCGTCCAGCTCTCCGGCACACCGCTCTCGGTGAGGACGAGCTGGTGGTCGCCGAACCCGGCGGGCGCGTCGGGCTGCCACGGCCAGTGGCCCTGCGGTGTCGGCACGATGATCTGCACGGCGGCGAACTCGGAGCCGTCGTAGAGCAGGTAGGCACTGCCGAGGAACTCCGGGTAGAAGCCCTTGTAGACGCGTTCGAACGTGATCGGCACGCCGTTGAAGAAGTCGAAGTACAGCTGCCCCGGCACGAACCGCTCCCCGGCGCTCGCCCGCTTGACGTACGCGTTGACGAGCGTCTCGCCCATGCCCTGGTCGAGTCCGATCACGACCGCCTCGGCCACCCCGAACCGCCGCCACGCGCCGACCGAGAAGACGTAGCCCGCTCCCTCGGCGTCCGGTGGCACGACGATGGTGGCGTGACCGTGCCGGTCGGCCAGGGAGAGCAGCCGGGCACGCAACTCGATGTCCTCGTCGGAAAGCACATAGGCCGCCAGCGGGCCCGCACGGGTCTGGCGGTCCCGCTCGCTTGCGGCGACGCGACGGGGTTCTTGCCCGACACCGTTGCCGCGGAGCGCCAG
>NZ_JBEZBX010000022.1:0-98987 GCF_040647275.1 Lentzea sp. NPDC042327 | reverse complement strand
TTCCGCTACGAGAAGGAGGTCCTGTCCACCCGGCTGATGCCCGCGGGCACCACCGAGACCTCCTACGCCAGGGTCTTCCGCCACGACCTGCCCGCCCGCGGCGCCCGCTACGTCATGGTCTTCATGACCAACAACAAGACCAACCACCGCGACATCGGCTGGGGCTGGTCACCGAATGCCCGCGACTGGACCTTCTCCCAGACCCCGCTCATCCGCCACCAGGACGTCGGCGCCGTCAACATCGGCGGACCCCACCTGCTCTTCCGCAACAACAGCGCCTACGTCGTCTACAACACCGACATCGGCAGCGGCGGCAACATCCTCATCACCGAACTCGGCCGCGACTTCACCCAGCGCCGCCACCTCGGCGTCTTCCACGACTCCCTCACCGGCGCACCCGACAACGGCCGCTCCGCCGCACCCTCGTTCGGCACCTACCAAGGCCACGAATACATGATCTACGAAGCAGGAGACCGGCTCGCGGGCAACATCGCCATCGCACGAGCGCTCTGACGCCGGTCGGCACCACCGGCCACTCCTTTGTGGAACGGCTGATGTCGACGGGCGGTCGTGCTCATCCGGCGAGTCGGTGACCCGCGGACGGGGGAGCGGAGTGGAGCTCCCTGGACGCGGTCTCGGCGGCGTGGTGGACGCGGCGCGCGACGGCGTCCGGGCTGAGGCGCTGCACGGGCCCGAACACGGAGATCGCGCCGACGAGGGTCGGGCCGGGTCCCCACACCGGGGCTGCGACACCGGTGAAGCCGGGAAGCCACTCGCTGCGGTCGAAGGCGACGCCGTGCTTGCGCACACCGGTCAGCGCGGACTGCAGCACCCCCGCGGAGGTGATGGAAGCGGGGGTGAGCGCCTCCAGCCCGTGGGCGCACAGCACGGGGAGCAGACCGGGGTCGCCGGCCAGGAGGATCTTCCCCGGTGCGGTGCAGTGCAGGGGGAGGGGACCGCGCAGCCGCGTCGCGAGCTCGCTCGACTGCCTGCCGTGCAGGCGTTCGACGACGCGCGCCGTGGTGCCGCACAGGACGGAGAGCTGGACGGCCTCGCGAGTGGACTCGTAGAGGTCCGCGAGCACCGGCAGCAGCCGTTCCCTGGTGTGGTCGGAGATCTCCAGCGGAACGGCGGTCGACAACTCGGTGATCTTGGTGGTGAGGAGGAACCGGTTGTCGATCATCTCGACGAGTCCCTCCGCGCGCAGGAAACCGACCATGCGGTGAACTGTGGACTTCGGGAGGTCCGAGTAGCGGGTGAGCTCGGTGAGCGACGCCGCGCCGTCGCACGCACCGAAGGCCTGGAGCACGGACAACACCTTCGTGGCCGCAGTGCGTCGCGAAGGGTCTCGCGGTGCCGGCACGGTCGCGGGGGCTTCCAAGGCGGTGTTCTGGCTGGTGATCACGGTTAATCTTCTTTCGCCTGTGGGTTCCACCACACCGTATTGAGGGCGTCGCGTCGTGTAGCTACGGAGTTCCACAAACCCGTACGCGAAAGAGTGAATGTTGCGAATACTCGGTGTTACTGCCCGGTTGATGTCCGAAAAGTTCCATCGGTTGGCACGGCCGTTTGACCGGGTGGATCGGACGTGAATAGATTCGTTTGGGGCCAATTCTGGTCTTGCCGGACCGAGGGACCACCGTGGAGCTGGGGGAAGAGCGGTGGCCGGTGTGGACAGGAAGACCGATCGCCGAGTCGCGGTTGCTCCGCGACACCCGAGGAGCTGGTAATGGCCGTTCTCACGGAACCCTCCCCGATGTCGTCCGCCGAGCTCGCCGCTGCACTGATCCGCACCGGTTTCTTCGACACCTACTTCGTCTACGAGCACGGCGACGTGTGGACGGTCACCTGGGGCGTGCGCGTGGAGATCGTCGTGAACGCGACCCGTGTGCGGGTTCGGCGTGACTCGGTGGAGGAGTCGTGGCCGGTCGTCGGCGGGCCCGTGCGCGCGGCACGTGCGGCGCTGGAGCGGTTGTCGTTGCGCGAGTGGACGGTGTGCGGCTGGATCGCGTTCGAGGCCGTGCACGTTTTGAACGACCGCTCGGACCTCGCCGGGGACTCGGAGGTCGTGCACCTCGTGGTGCCCGAGGTGGAGGTGCGCATCGAGGACGGGAGGGCGAGCGTGGTGCGGGGCGGCGACGCGCGGCTCGGCGCACTGCTCGAACACCTGCGCACCGCACCGGTCGAGGACGCGCCGGCACCGGGGCGCGCGACCGTGCCGGTGGACCTGGACGCGGGCAGCGGCCGGTACCGCGACGCGGTGCTGGCGGCGGTGGAGGAGATCCGTTCGACCGGGCTGCGCAAGGTGACCCTGTCCCGCAGCGTGCCCGTGGACGAGCCCGTCGACTTCGTGGAGACGTACCTGGCCGGGCGCGCGGCCACCGCACCGGAGCGGTCGTTCCTGTTGTCGATCGGCGGCTTGACGACGACGGGCTTCTGCGCGCAGACGGTGCTGGAGGCCGGGTCGGACGGGAAGGTCGCCACGCGGCCGCGGCTGGAGTCCCGTGTGGACGAGCTGGTGCCGGACCCGGACGAGGCGCACGACCACGCGATCGCCGTCGAGTGCGCGTTCGCCGGGTTGACCGAGGTGTGCGAGCCGGGCTCGGTGGTGGTGGACGAGCCGGCGTCGCGACTGTGCGGCCGGCTGACCGAGGGCAAGACCTCCTGGGACGCCTTGGAGTTGCTGTTCCCCGGCGTCACGATCTCGGGTGCGCCGAGGAAAGCGGCCTGTGAGTTCACCTCCCGGGCGGAGGCCGCGCCGCGGGGCGTCTACTCGGGTGCCGTGCTGTTCGCGTCGGACAACGGGTTCCTGGACGCGGGCCTGGTCCTGCGCGCGGTGTACGAGCGGAAGGGACGGCGGTGGCTGCGCGCGGGCGCCGGGATCGTGGCGTCCTCGCGGCCGGAGCGGGAGATCGAGGAGACCTGCGCGAAGCTGCGCAGCATCTCGGCGCACCTCGTGGCGGGCCCCGCGTGAGGGAAGCCGTTCCCTACCTGCTGCTGCCGGTCGAGTGGAACATCGCCGCCAGCTGCGTGCGCCGCTGGATGCCGAGCTTGCGGTAGACGTGGGTGAGGTGGAACTCGACGGCCCGCCGCGACACGGACAACTTCCTGGCGACCTCGTCGTTCGAGGAGCCCGTGGCGACCAGGCTCGCCACGCGGTGCTCCTGCGGCGTCAAAGGAGAGCCCGCGGAAACGGAAACAGGAGCGGCCGGCCCGGCGCCGGACCGTCCCACCGCCTCCGCCGGCAGTTCGGCGAGCTTGGTGAGCAACGGCAGCGAACCGCACCGCTCCGCGGCCACCTTCGCCTGGGCCAGCTCCTCCCTGGCGAGCTTCTGCTGCCCGTGACGCCACCTCGTCGTCCCGAGCTCCACCAGGACCGTCGCGCGCAGCAGCAACGCCTGCGTGTTGCGCAGGACGTGTTCGGCCTCCATGAGCCACGGCAGTGCCGCCGCGCCACCGGTCGCCATGCCGACGGTGAGCATCGCGCGGGCCAGACTCGGTGCGGAGGCCCACTTCTTGGCCAGTTCGAGCTCTTCGAGGGCCAGCTGCACCGCCTCCAGCGACTGACCGAGGTGGAGGTGCGCAACGGCCGCGTACGAGCGCCACGGCAGCACAGCGGGGCCGGGAGCACCCCACGACTTCAGCCTCCGCCCGCACTCCAGGTGGTCCGTGAGCGCGCCGGCGTCGTCCCCCAGCCGCATGCGGAGGTGACCGCGTCCCTGCAGGAGGCTGGTGTGGTGCCAGCTGTTCGGCAGCGGGCTGGTGAGGCCGATGGGCTCGACCAGCTCCCGTGCCGCCTCGACGTCACCGAGGTGCAGCAGCGCGGACAGGAGCGCGTCCATCGGCCAGATGCGGCCGGGGTGGCGCTGGTGCAGGTTCATCCGGTGCGCCTTGGCCAGTGCGAGCCGGGCGTCCACTACCGCCTGGGCCAGAGCCCCGCGGTGGAAGTGCACCCGCGACCGCAGCGTGTGGCCCAGCACGAAGACCAGGTCCAGCTTCTGGCGGTGGGCTTCCAGGATCGCCTCGCTGGAGTACCGCAGGGCCAGGTCGAGCTCGTTGGTCCTGATCAGCGAGTTGATGGCGGCCATCATCCGCTGCGGGTCATGCATGATCGACACCGCGCCCGCGGACAACGCGGTCAGCGCGGCCTCGCGGGACGTCGTCAGGTCTTCGCCCCGGTTGCTCAGGTCCTCCGCCACCAGTGCGGCCAGCCCGCGGCCACGGGCGTCACGGCGCCGCCAGTCGACCGCGACGCGGTCCGGAGTGGCGTCGGGCTCCTCGGACTGCTCGGACTGCTCGGTTGGCAGGGTGACGCGGAGCGCGAGGCGCAGCTGAGCGGAGAACTCCGGTGCGGAGGCGCACATCCTGGCGATGGACTCGCTCAACGCCGCGCGCGCGTCCTCGTAGCGCCCGTCGAGGCAGAGCGTCCTGGACAGCAGCGAGGTGACGTCGAGGAGGAGCTCGGGTTCCTCGATGTCCTCCAACGCCTGCTTGAGGTGCGTGGCCGCCTGGTAGGGGTCGAAGAACGACTCGGCGTGGCCGAGCTTCACGAGCAGCTTCGTCCTGAGCTCGGCCGGCACGTGCTCCTGCAGTGCCCTGGTGAGGAAGCTCGCGGCGGTGGTCGCGTCACCGTCGTGCAGCAACTGGTCCGCTGCCCGGTGGAGCGCGTCGGCGGCCCACCGGCCGAGCTTCGCGGAGGTGCACTGGACGTGCCGCGCGACGAGCGCCGCTCGTGCACCGGACGCGTGCAGGCTCGCGGCGGCCCGTGCGTGGAGGTCGTCCCTGACCGCGCGCGTGATCGAGCTCGTGATCGCGTCCGTGAACACGGAGTGGGTGAACGCCGGCTTGGCGGCGCCGGTCAGCAGCCCCATCCGCGTCAACCGGTCGGCGCCGTCGGTGGCTTCCGGCACCGTCATCCCGGCGACCTCGGCCGCGAGCCCGAGGTCCGGGGGTTCCACGACCGCGATCGTCCTGGCCAGCCGGAGCAGTGGTTCGGGCTCGCCGTGCAGCCGTGCGAGCACCGACTCGCCCAGCTCCTCCACCCCGTACGAGGACGGGATCTCCTGCACGGAGAACTCCCCGGTCGTCTCCAGCAGGGAGTGGAGGAGCAGCGGGTTCCCGCCCGTGGCCGCGTGCAGGGCTGTGACGGCCTCAGGTTCTGGCCGGCTGCCGAGCACCGGTTCGGCGAACGTCGACACCTCGTCCGCGGTGAGACCGCCGATCCGCACGCGGGTGGCGTAGATCTGCATCTCCGCGATCTGGAGCGGGTCCGCGGGGTAGATCCCGGTCGTGCAGCTGAGCAGCACGGCGAGCGGCAGCTTGGTCGCCCGCCGCATGAGGTAGTTGAGCCACTGCAACGACGAGGCGTCGGCCCACTGCAGGTCGTCGACGACGAAGCAGACCGGTCCGCGGTCGGCGAGGCCGCTCACGAGCCGGTAGAGCTCGTGGTACGTCTGGTGGGTCGCCGGCTCGTCGAGCCCCGCCGCGGTGCGGTTGCCGGCTTCCGGCTGACCGTCCACACCGAGGATCGACTCCAGGACGCCGGCCTCCGGCCCCGCGGTGAGGTTCTCGAACAGCTGCCGGACGACGGAGAACGACATGAAACCGTCCAGAGTGGACGTCGCGGCACCGGCCACCTGGAACCCGCGCGCCCTGGCGGCGTCCGCCACCTCGCCCAGCAGCGTCGTCTTGCCGACGCCGGTGGTGCCCTCCACCAGCACCACCGCCGGCCTGTTCGTCTCCGCCGCGGTGAGCGCGCTGAGCAACCGGCCGAGTTCCTTGCCCCGGTGGACCGACCGGGGCGCGTCAGAGGAAGTCCTGTGCGGTTCGTTGCGCTGCTGAGCCATCTGCGGAGCTCCGTCGTGAGTCGGTCCGGTTGGTGAGCACCAGCGACGCCGCGGCCTGGCTCAGGCCTGCTGCGCCGCCCTGTCGCGCCGGGTGAACCCCTCGGCCATGACCGCGTGCAAATTCGAATTGGACGGGAGTTTGCGGCAGGGGCCAGTCGCCGTCAACCCGCTGGTGACCCTGCTCAGCGCGTGGTCGAGCCGCTGCCCGTGCGAGTGCGCGACCAGGCCGCCGTCCATCCCGCCCGGCTCGGCCCGCGGGGTGGATGCGGGTGCCACCGGCCACAGCAGGCCCTCGGGTTCCTTGAGCACGTTGCCTCCGGCTGCCTCGACGTCCACCAGCGCTTCGAGGCGAACAGTACGACAGCCGCGCCAGTCGCCGTCGCGTCCACATCGGCGGCGAACAGGCCGTGGTCACCGGGCTCCGGCGGTGCGCGTGCGGTGCCGGAACGCTTGTGCGCGAGGTGTCGTCGGGCGTGTCCACACCATCCGGTCGCGCGGTGGTTCAGCGCAGCCGGTGAGCCCGCGCGGGTGGAATGGCCGGAAGTGTGCGTTTGACTGCGCATCAAGGCCGTGACCAGCGACGACGTTGCTCGGCAAACCGGGGGAGCCCGGACTCCACAGCGGACCGGTCGCCATGCCCCCTGGCGGTCTCCGCGGTGACGGCCGTCGGCACCGCGGGAGCGGTGCCGGGCGCGCCGGGGCACCGCGTGCGGAAGGCGAGTTCGCCGCGCGACTTCGGCACGGCGGGCAGGAGTGCGCCCGATTGCGCACTGCCCGCCTGGCCCCCGGGGTCTGCCTCCGCGATCACGTCCCGGGCACCCCAAACGAGACGTGACCCGGAGAGTCACGTCTCGAAACGCCACAATCCCGGTGGGTCCGCGCGGGGCGGACCCACCGGGACCGGATCAGCGGCCGCTGTGGGCCGCGGCGCGCACGTCTTCCAGGTCCACCGCCCCGTTGGCGTAGGCGGTGCGCATCAGCTCCTCCATGTCGGCCAGGACCGGCTGCCTGGGGTTGGCCGGAGCACACTGGTCGTCGAACGCGTTGAGGGCCTGCTGCGGCAGCGAGCTCAGGAACGCCGCCTCGGGCACCCCCGCCTCCGCGAACGAGGCGGGCAGCCCGACGGCCGAGCGCAGCCGTTCGATCGCGGCGGCGTAGGAGCGCACTCCCTCCTCCGGCGTGGCCGCGGGCAGTCCCAGGGTGCGGGCGATGTGCTGGAAGCGTTGCGGTGCCTGGTAGTTCTCGTACTTGGGCCAGCCGGTGAGCTTCGCGGGGGGCTGGCCGTTGTAGCGGATCACGTGCGGCAGCAACAGCGCGTTGGTCCGGCCGTGCGCCAGGCCGAAGGTCGCGCCGAGCGTGTGCGACATGGCGTGGACGATGCCCAGGAACGCGCTGCCGAAGGCCATGCCGGCGATGGTGGCCGCGTTGTGCATGGCCTCCTGTGCCTTCTCCGCTCCGAGCAGCACGGAGTCCTCGAGGTTCTCGAAGATCAGCTTGATCGCCTGCAGGCACAGCCCGTCGGTGAAGTCGTTGCTGTAGACGGAGACGTACGCCTCGGTCGCGTGGGTGAGCGCGTCGAACCCGGAGTCCGCCGCGAGCCCGGCGGGCAGCGAGCGCACGAGCACCGGGTCGACGATGGCCACGCTCGGGGTCAGCGCGTAGTCGGCCAGCGGGTACTTGCGGCCCGTCTCCCGGTCGGTGACCACCGCGAACGGGGTGACCTCCGAACCGCTGCCCGACGTCGTCGGCACGCACACGAGCTTGGCGCGCTCCGGTTCGGGGAAGCGGTAGAGGCGCTTGCGGATGTCGGCGAACCGGCCCCTCGCCTCGGCGAAGTCGACCTCGGGGTGCTCGTACCACAGCCACATGAGCTTCCCGGCGTCCAAAGAGGACCCGCCACCGATGGCCACGATGGTGTCCGGCTGGAACTCGCGCATCATCTCCGCACCGCGCTGCACGGTCTGCAGCGACGGTTCCGGCTCGACGAAGTCGATCAGCTGGACGGCCACGGGCTCGGAGCGGCCGGCCAGCACGGACCGCACCTTGTCCGCGTAGCCGAGCTTGGCCACCGTGCGACCGGTCACGATGCTCACCCGGTGCACCCCGGTCATCTCGCCGAGGTAGCGGATCGAGTTCGGCTCGAAGTAGATCTTCGGCGGCACCTTGAACCACTGGATGTTGTTGTTGCGGCGGGCGATGCGGCGGATGTTGAGCAGGTTCGCCGCGGTCACGTTGCCGGAGACCGAGTTGCCGCCGTAGCTGCCGCAGCCGAGGGTCATCGACGGCAGGAACGCGTTGTAGAGGTCACCGATGCCGCCCTGTGCCGCCGGTGAGTTCCACACCACCCGCACGGCCTTGACGCCCTTGCCGAACCGCTCAGCCAGCCGTTCGTCGGCGGTGTGCACGACCGCCGTGTGGCCCCTGCCGTGGAACTCGACGACCTCAGCGGCCCGCCGGATGCCCTCCTCGGCCCCTGCCACGCGCAGCAGCGCGACCACCGGGCACGGCTTCTCCCTGGTCAGCGGTTCGTCCGGGCCGATGTCACCGACCTCGGCGAGCAGGAGCGTGGTGTGCTCGGGGACGCTGAACCCGGCGCGGCCGGCGATCCAGTGCGCCGAACGGCCGGAGGCGGCCGGGTTGACGGACACCTTGCCTTCCCTGCGCGCGTCCGGGCCGAACAGGAAGTCCTCCAGCGCGCGCTTCTCCTGCGCGGTCAGCACGTGCGCGAGCCGGGTCCGCAGGCTGTCCACAGCCTGGTCCCACACCCCGGTGTCGATCAGCAGCGTCTGCTCGGCTGCGCACGTCATGCCGTTGTCGAAGCTCTTCGACAGGACGACGTCGTGCGCGGCGCGGGCCAGGTCGGCGTCGGCGGCGATGAACGCGGGCACGTTGCCCGCTCCCACGCCGATCGCCGGCTTGCCGGCCGAGTGCGCGGCGCGCACGACGTCGTTGCCGCCGGTGGCCAGCACGAGCGAGACGCCGTCGTGGTTCATCAGCGCCTGCGTGACCGCACGCCTGGGCGTCTCCACCCACTGCACGCAGTGCGCGGGCGCACCGGCCGCGACGGCGGCGTCGCGCACGATGCGGGCCGCCTCGGCACCGCAGCGGGGCGCCAGGTGGTGGAAGGCGAAGATGATCGGGTTCCTGGTCTTGAGCGCGATCAGGGCCTTGAACACGACGGTCGAGGTCGGGTTCGTGACGGGCGTGATCGCACACACCACACCGACGGGTTCGGCGATCTCCACCAGGCCGGTGAGCTCGTCGCGGCGGACCTCTCCCGCGGTGCGCATGCCGGTCATGCTGTTGGTGACGTGCTCCGCGGCGAAGAGGTTCTTCACCGCCTTGTCCTCGACGACGCCGCGCTCCGTCTCGGCGACCGCCAGCACGGCGAGGTCCAGGTGGCTCGCGGCGGCGGCACGCGCCGCCTTCGCCACGATGTGGTCGACCTGCTCCTGTCCGAGCGCGTGGAACGCCTCCAGCGCCTGCTGCGCACCGCGGACCAGGCCGTCCACGAGGGGCTCCACGTCCTCCGCCGGAGCGGCGGCGGACGACTGCGGCCGGTGGACGACCGGGCCGAGGGAGGCGGCGAGGTCGCCGACGGTGCGGTGCTCGTAGAACACCTCCAGCTCCAGGGCACCGAAGTGCGCCTGCAACGCGACCGCGGCCTCGACCAGGGCGAGCGACGAGGCACCGAGACCGGCCAGCGCGCTGTCCGCCGTCACCGCTCCCCGAGGCAGTGCGAGCACGTCGGTCAGCGCGTCGATCACGAGTGCAAGGGCGTCGTGCTGCTCGACACCCGCGACCTCGCCGGGTTCACGGGCGCCTGCCGGGTTCTCGGCCAGTGCGGCGAGCGTGCTCAGCCGCGGTCCCGCGTCGACCACCGCGACCGCGGTGGCCGCGGGGGCGTCGTCCGCCAGGACGGCCGACTCCGGGTCGAAGCGGACCCCGGCGGCCTGCTCCGCCGTCAGCAGGTAGTCGGTGCCCCCGGCCGCCGGTGCCCCGTCGGCGACGCCGTCGAGGAAGCGCCGGGCGGGCTCGTTCTTGGCCGTGGGCACGTAGGGCAGGCGGATCTTCACGGCCGTGCCCGAGCCGAGCGACGCCAGGACCTGGTGCTCCACGCCCCTGCCGAGCACCCGGCAGCTGAGCAGGAACGTGTCCACGACCAGCTCGTCGGTGTCCTGCCGGCTGATCACCGCGCCCACGACGCCGTGGTCGCCGAAGCGGTCGGTGGCGCGCACCACCTGGCAGCGCACGCCCGGTTCCGCCAGCAGGGCGCGCAGCTCGTTCTCCTGCCTGCGCACGGTGCTGAAGTTGAACTGGTTGGTGCGCTGGGTCATCTGCGCGACCCGGCGCAGGTCCGCCTCCGCCGCGGGCGTGATGTCCACGACCAGGTCGAGGCCCGCGATGAAGTCGGCGAAGGTCAGCGAGGACCGGCGCAGCTCACCGCGGTCCCGGTTGGCGTCGTAGGCGGCCGCGCGACCGCGGTCCTCCTCCGTCACCACCAGGCGGTCGAAGGCCCACACCCGGTCCAGGAACGGCTTGATCTCCTCCTCGTCGGCGGGCACGGTGAGCGCCAGCACGCCGGGGCACGCGGCACGGACCTGGGCGACCTCCACCGGGTTGTCGTCGAGGAAGACGAAGCTGTCGAGGCCGAGGTTCAGCTCCGCGGCCAGCCGCGCCAGGCCGACGGGCTTGGGGTCCCACCCGATCGCCCGCGCGGCGACGTGGTCGGACCGCAACGGGAACTCGGGGCGGGCGCGGAAGACCGCGTCCACGGTCTCCGGGTCGTTCTTGCTGGCGAGGGCGAGCAGCACCCCCTGCTCGCGCAGGGCGACGGCCCACTCCTGCACGTGGCGGTGACCGCCGGTGAGCCGGACCCCTTCCGGGCCGTCCTCGCCGGCCACGCCCGCCCACAGGGTGTTGTCGCAGTCGAGGACGAGCACCTTGAACGGCCGGGCGAGCAGGGCGTGCACCGAGCGGGCGATCCCCGTGGCCAGGGCGTCGTACCCCGCCGGCGTGTAGGCGAGGTGCGCCATGCGGTAGCGGGCCTCGTCGTGCACGTCACCGGGATCGGTGCCACCGTGCCAGTCCTCGGCGCCGAGCAGGTGTACCCCGGAGGTGTCGCCCAGGTCGGCGAAGAGCCGGTGCTGGCGCGGGTCCGCGCCGGTGACCGACGGGCTGGGGCAGACGCGGAGCAGCAGCGGGACGCGGGCCCGGGCGGCGAACGACCGCACGGCCTCCGCGAGCTCGCCCAGGGTGCGCTCGGTCTCCTCGGCCGGCCAGTCGTCGAAGCGCACCAGCACCACCGCGCATCCCGACCGCGCGGACCCGAGGGTGCTGGCGGGGTCGAGCAGCTCCTGGAACACCTGGCCGAACGGCGCGAGCACCGGGCGCAGGCCGAGACCGAGGTCGCGGCACCACGCGGTGAGGGGTGCCGCCAGCGGGTCGGTGGTGAAGGTCGCGGCGACGGCGAGCACGGCGCCGTCCGCCGCGAGGTCCGTCGTCGGCTCGGGTGAGGGTGCGGCGGCGTTCGCCGTCGGCGGCACACCAGGGGCCGCAGGTGCGCCTGCGGGTGCGAAGGACTCCAGCACCTCGACCCGGCCGGCGCTCACCTGACCGAGCCCGCCCACAGCGGCCGCGGCGACCGCTTCGACGGCGAGCCCGTCGACGACCCCGCGAACGGTCGGCGAGAACCCGGTGTCCATCCTCGGGGGCCGCAGGACCAGCCCGCCGAGACCGGGGTGCCCGCTGATCGTCGTGCGCAGCAGCTCTTCGCAGCGGAGCTTGGCGTCCACGTAGTGCTGCCAGGTCCGCGCGGCACCGGCGACCACGTCACTGGACACGAGCACGACCTGACCACCGGCCGCCGACAGCGGCTCGGCCAGAGCGGACAGCGGCGCGGACACCGCGGTGACGGCCGTGGCGACGTACTCGGCGGCGCGCTCGGCGGTGTCCGGTCCCGGCAACAGCGGCTGGAAGCTCGGGAACGCGTTGAGCACCACCAGGTCCAGCCTGCCCTCCCGGGCGAGCACGTGGTCGCGCAGCCGTGCGCACCCGGCGGGGTCGGCCGCGTCGGAACGCACCGCGTGCACGCGCTCGGCGGCCGTTCCCAGACCGGCCAGCAGCTCCGGCGGGAAACCGGGGTCCCGGCGGTGGGTGACGTACACGTGCGCACCGCGCAGGGCCAGTGCGGCGGCGAACGCGGCACCGAAGCCGCGGCTGCCACCGGTGACCACGGCGACCTTGCCCTCCAGCTCGACGTCCTGGCGGGCGAGGGCGGCGGCGAGGACGTGCGCGTCCGGTTCGGCCGGAACGGCCCTGGCGACGACGGCCAGCTCGACGCGCCCCAGACCGGGCAGGGCACCGCCGAACCGCACCATGTCACGGCGTTCGTCCACGGCCGTGACGTGGATCGAGCCGTCGCCGGTCGCGGCCGGGTCGAGCTCGACGGTCAGCGAGGAGATGAGCGACTGCCGGCCGGGGACCTCCATGCCCGCCAGGTAGCTCGCCCAGCCGAGCAGTCGCGCGACCTCTTCCCGCACACCGCTGCCGATGCGGTCGAGCAGGCTCGTGAAGTCACCGGGATCGCTGCGGTAGGACACCGGGATGCGCTGTCCCACCCGGAGCTCCGCCGGGACCCGGTCAGCGGCCTGCTGCCTGCGTTCTCCCGATCCCACGCGCACCGCGCCGACCCCGGCGCCGACCGTGCCGCCCAGTTCGACGTCCACGGTCGCGACCGGCTGCCCGCCGTCCGACACCTCCAGCCGCACACCCCCGTTCCCGGTGCGCGCCACGTCCAGGGAGTACGACTGCGCCGGGTAGACCGCGGCGTGGAAGCGCGCCCGGACCCGCCGCACCGCCGCAGCGTCCTGCGGGGGCAGGCCCGCCACCGCGTGGAGGACGGTGAGCGCGCCCTGCGCCACCTCCGCGCCGAACCCGCTCCTGGACGCGTAGTCCGCGTCCAGGTGCAACGGGTTGAGATCGCCGCTCGATCCAGCGAATCGGCCGAGATCATCAGGAAGGACATGCACTGCGAACACCGAGGACTCCGTTTCGACGCGCCCGTCATCGGGCAGAGCAGGGATTGAAGTCCAAGCTAATGACGTCGCGGCAATGCCAGAAGCCCGCGTTCCAACCGTTGGGTCGTCCGAGGAAATCGCCATTGCCGAATACCGGAATGCCGCGCACATTCACAGAATTGCGACACCGGGTGAATTCAGCTCCGCCCGGCGACGCCCAGCTGCTCCGCCGCCAGCGCGAGGAGCTGGTCGAGGTAGGCGTTCCCGGTGGGCTCCGTCAGCGGCCACCAGACGAAGGCGTCGTGCGTGCTGTCGACCCGCGGCCGGGCGTCGTGCTCGGCCAGGGCGAGGAAGGTGACGTTGACGGTGTGGGTGGGGGAGTCGCCGTGCGCAGAGGCCTCGAAGACGGTGGAGAACGTCCCCAGCACACCGCACAGGGTCACGCTCAGCCCTGACTCCTGCTCGGCCGTGCGCACCGCGGCCTCGGCGAGCTGCTCGCCCTTGCGCATGCGCCCGCCCTGCAACCACAGGGAACCCGCCTGGGGTTCCTGGCTGCGCCGGGTGAGCAGCGCCTCGCCGGCGCGGACGACGAGCGTGTCGACGCAGACGACGGGCATCCGTTCCAGGATCTCGCGGTAGAGCTCCTCGGGCACCCAGGCGTGGCCTCCGGTGCCGGGGCCGTCGCGCCAGTCGAGCACGGGTGCCGCGGGCAGTGCGTCCGACTGCACGGGGTTGAGCGGTCCAGGCATCGTCCTCCGCCTTCCGGTGATCGCGTTCGCGCTGGAAGGTATGGACCTGTTGCGCACCGGACCACCTCCCGTCCCGTTCGGTGGGACGAACTCCGCTCCGCCGGGCCTGGCCGGAATTCCGTCCCGAACACTGGAACGGGCTCTGGATGATCGATGCCGGCTGTCACACACTCCCTTCAGCCGACGGCCGGCTGCCGGGCGAGAACTCCCACCGGCAGCCGCGCGGAAATACCCGTCACCCGATCTCACGAATGGAATCTCCTCATGACCCAGCAGGAATTCTGGCGCGGTAAAAGAGTGCTGGTCACCGGTGGCTGCTCGTTCATCGGATCGCACCTGGTGGAGCACCTCGTCGGTGCCGGTGCCAGGGTGCGCGTCGCCGACGACCTCAGCTCGGGACGTCTGGAGAACCTCAGCGACGTTCCGGAGTCCGCCTGGGAGTTCGTGGAGGGCGACCTCTGCGACCCGCGGCTCGCCGCCGAGGTGATGCGCGGCATCGACGTCGTCTTCCACCTCGCCGCGATCCACGGCGGCAGAGGGTTCATCGAGCTGCACCAGGCCGCGTGCTCGCGCAACTTCGTCCTGGACGGCGTGGTCTCGCAGGCGGCGGTCGACGCGGGCGTGGAGAACTTCGTCTTCGCCTCCTCCGGCTGTGTCTACCCGGTCGACCTGCAGGCCGACGTGAACGAGGAGGTCCGGCTCTCGGAACCGCAGGTGGGGCCGCCGTTCCACGCGGACGGGATCTACGGCTGGGCCAAGCTGATGACCGAGCAGCGGCTCGCCGCGCTCCACGCCGAGCTCGGGTTCCCGTCGGTGTCGTGCCGCCTGTTCACGGTCTACGGCGAGCGCTGCCCGGAGAGCCACGCCCTGACCGCCATGGTGGGCCGGGCGTTCATCCAGCAGAAGCCCTTCGAGGTCTGGGGTGACGGGACGCAGATCCGCAACTGGACCTACGTCACGGACATCGTGCGCGGCCTGGTCCTCGCCGGGGAGCGCGTCCACGACGGCAGCGCGATCAACCTCGGCACCGAGGAGCCGATCCAGGTCAAGGAAGCCGCCAGGATGATCCTGGAGTTCACCGGCCAGGCCGACACGGAGATCAAGCCGCTGCCCGACAAGCCGACCGGCCCCTACAACCGGGTCGCGTCCGCCGCCATGGCGTTCGAGCGGCTCGGCTGGGCGCCCGAGGTGCCGTTCCACACCGGTCTCAAGCGGCTCACCGAGTGGTACTTCGAGTCGCGCCAGGCCGAGCGGATGACGACGGCCGAGTTCGCCGAGCGGCTGACCACGAGGTAGAGATGACCGACGCACCGCGGGTGACACCAGGACCGGAGATCACCACCGGGGAACACCGGCGCACGGCGTGGTCCAACTGGAGCGGGGCGGTCCGCGGCATCGCGGACCGCCTCCTCGCTCCGGACACCGCGGACCAGCTGCGCGACATCGTGCTCGACGACACCGCACGCGCACGCGGCATCAGCGTGGTGGGCTCCGGGCACTCCTACGCGAACCTCGTCGCACCGACCGGCCGGACGCTGGTCGACCTGCGCCACCACCGCGGTGTCGTCGCCGTCGACCCGGCGGCCATGACGGTCACGGTGAGGGCGGGCACGACGATGCGCGAGCTGAACCGGGAGCTCGCCGCGGCGGGCTTCGCGTTGCCGAACCAGAGCGCGATCGACGAGCAGACCGTCGCCGGCGTGGTGGCCACGGCCACGCACGGGAGCAGCCCCCGGCTCGGCACGCTCTCCAGCCACGTCGTGGCGGCGCGGATCCTCACCGCGGACGGCCGGGTGCGCACGATCACGCGGGACGACCCGGAGCTCGACGGCGTCCGCGTGCACCTGGGGTGCCTCGGCGTGGTCCTGGACCTCACCTTCACCGTCGTGCCCGGCCACCGGCTGCGCAAGGTGGTCCGGCGCAGGCCGCTGGCGGAGGTGCTGGCGAACCTCGACGAGTTCCGCGGAGTCCACTTCGGCGGCTTCTGGTGGTACCCGCACACCTCCCAGGCGATCGTCTGGGAGGCGGCGCCGACGGACGAGCCACCGACCCAGCCACCGGGACCGCCCGGTGCCCTGCTTTCGGCCCTGTGCAACAACTCCTGGTCGTCGCGGGTCGCGGGTGCCGCGCACTACGCGGCCGCTGTGGCCGCCGGCCGGGGCGGTGCGCAGGTCATGCGGTGCGACGACGCGCTCCTGCACCACCTGCCGCCACCCGTGCAGGGCACCGAGTACAGCGTCCCGTTCGACCGGGCGGCCGACGCCGTCCGCGCCCTGGCCGGGGAGGTGCGCCGAGGCAGGTTGCGCGTCTGCGCACCCGTGGACATCCGCTTCACCGCCGCGGACACCGCCTGGCTCAGCCCGAGCAGGCAGGCCACCACCTGCCACATCGGCGTGACGCACCCCGTGACAGCACGGGACCCCGAGGGGTGGGTCGCACCGCTGCGCGCCGTGGACTCGGTGCTGTGGGACTTCGACGGCCGCCCGCACTGGGCCAAGGTCCACTTCCGCACGGGCCGGGAGCTGGCCGCGCGCTACCCGGAGTGGGACCGGTTCCAGGAGCTGCGCAGGGCCTGGGACCCGGACGGCGTCTTCCTCGGAGGGCACCTCCGAGAGCTCTTCGAACGCTGACCCCTTCGAGAGGCGGAAGCTCATGGCGATCAAGTTCGGCTACCACACCTGGTCCTACTCCAGCTTCGGCAGCTGGGTCCCCGCGTACACGTTGGACGAGACCGTCAAGCGCTTGGCGCGCATCGGCTTCGACGGCATCGAGATCGGTGCCGCCGCACCGCACGCCTTTCCGCCGTACCTGAGCCCGGCCCGGCGGCGCGAGGTGCGCAGCCTGCTCGACGACCACGGCGTGGAGGTCTCCGGCATCGGCCCGGCGCCCACCGGGGGACCCGGTTACAACCCGAGCTCTCCGATGGCCGAGGAACGCGAAGCGACCGTGGAGCACTACCGCGCGATCAACGAGCTGTGCGCCGAGTGGGGCGCCGGAGCGGTGGTCTACCTGCCAGGCTGGGTCGTGTTCGGCACCCGGCGGCGGCAGGCCTGGGCGTGGTCGCGCGAATGCCTGGCCCTGGTCGCCGACGACGCGGCGCAGTACGGCCTCACGGTGGTGGTCGAGCCGCTCGCGGAGAACTCGAACCTGTGCGAGAGCGGCGAGGACGCCATGGAGCTGATGGAGGACATCGCACGGCCGAACGTCAAGGTGATGTTCGACTGCAGCCACGTCCGCTACCGGCGGGAGTCGCTCACCGACCAGGTCCACCTGATGGGCGCCGACCTGCACCAGATCCACATCGCCGACACCAGGGGAACGCAGACGCGGTTGCCGGCCGGTTCCGGGGACGAGGACTGGGAGGGCCTGGTCGACGCCCTGCTCGACACGGGTTTCGACGGCTACCTCACGGCCGAGACGGGGTTCCACCGCCGCGGGATCGACCCCGACCACGACGCGCGGGCAGGGCTCGCGTTCCTCAAACCGCTGGTGAAGCGAAAGCTCGCCGAACGCGCCGCGTCCACCCCCGCACCCTGACCCGCGTCCCCGGCAACCCGATCGGAAGGTACCGGCACCATGGAGACAGTCGTCCTGCACACCAGGCTCAAGCCGGGCAAGGAAGCCGCCTACGAGGCCGCGCACGCCCGGATTCCCGACGACCTCGACGCTGCGCTGCGCGCGGCGGGGGTGCGGTCGTGGCGGATCTGGCGCAGCGGTCTCGACCTGTTCCACGTCGTCGAGGTGGACGACTACGCGGCCATGATGGAGAAGATGCACGGGCACCCGGCGGACATCCCGTGGCAGAAGAGGATGGACGAGTTCCTCGACGCCCCGCTCGACTACGACTCGGGCAGCTCGACCGCGAAGTTCGTGTGGGAGCTGCCGTGATCCACGGCCTCGGCCTCGGCGGGTCCGCACTGGGGAACCTGTACCGCCCCGTGTCCGATGTGGACGCCCGCGCCACCGTCGACGCCGCGTGGCAGGCCGGTGTCCGGTACTTCGACACCGCCCCGCACTACGGCCTCGGCCTGTCGGAACGGCGGCTCGGGGCAGCGCTCGCGGACCGGCCCCGGTCGGAGTTCGTCATCTCCACCAAGGTCGGCAGGCTGCTGGAACCCCGTGACAGCGGCGGTGACGACCTGGCCGAGGGCTTCGCGGTGCCCGCGACCCACCGCCGGGTGTGGGACTTCAGCGCGGACGGGGTGCGCCGCTCGCTGGAGGCCTCGCTGACGCGGCTCGGCCTGGACCGGGTCGACCTCGTCTACGTCCACGACCCGGACGACCACGCCGAGCAGGTCCTGCGCGAGGCGTTGCCGGCCCTGGCGGAGCTGAAGGCCCAGGGCGTGGTCCGCGGGATCGGCGTGGGCGTGAACCGGTGGGAGGTGGCGGAGCCGTTCGTGCTGGCGCATCCCCTGGACCACGTCATGCTGGCCGGCCGGTACACGGTGCTCGAACACGCCGCGACCCTGGACTTCCTGTCGCTGTGCGCGGAACGGGACGTCTCCGTGGTGGCGGCCGGTGTCTTCAACTCCGGGTTGCTGGCCCGCCACGAGGTCCCTGCCGACGCCACGCACGACTACACGACGGCACCGCCTGCGCTGGTCGAGCGCGCCCGCAGGATCGCCGGAGTCTGCCGCCGGCACGGCGTCCCGCTCCCGCGGGCGGCGCTGCACTTCCCGTTCGGGCACCCGGCGGTGCGGGCGGTCGTGGTCGGTGCCCGGTCGGCGGCCGAGGTCACCGAGAACGTCGCGATGGCCGCCGGCGACGTGCCCGCCGGCGTCTGGTCCGACCTGCGCGCCGAGAACCTGCTCTCCCCGACCGTTCCCGTGCCGCTGCCGAAGAGCTTCGAGAAGGCGGCCGGCTGATGTTCCTCCGATCTCCAGTTGAGGTGTGTGATGTTTGAGCTGCAGAGAAGTTCCACCGGCTGGCGGCTGCCGCAGGAGCCGACGGCGGCGGGCACGGCGTACCAGGCGGTGCAGGACGAGCTGCGCCCGGACGTGCGGCCACAGCAGAACCTGGCGACGTTCATCACCACCGGGATGGAGCCGGAGGCCGAACGGCTGATGGCCGACTTCCTCTACCACAACACCGTCGACGGCGTGCAGCCGTTGCACACGGCCGACCTGGCGCAGCGGTGCGTCGCGGCGCTCGCCGACCTGTGGCACGCCCCCGGCCCGGACAGCGCGGTCGGCACGTCGACCGGCGGTTCCAGCGAGGCCTGCATGCTCGGCGGGCTCGCGATGCTGATGCGGTGGCGCTCCCGCGCCGGCGGCTCCGGCAGGCGGCCCAACCTGGTCATGAGCACCGCCGTGCACGTGTGCTGGGCGAAGTTCTGCGCCTACTGGGACGTCGAGGCGAGGCAGGTCCCGGTGCGGGAAGGCGGTTCGGGCATCGACCCGGAGATCGCGGCCGACCTGTGCGACAGCGACACCATCGGCGTGGTGACCGTGCTCGGCACCACCTACGACGGCTTCTACGAACCGGTGCAGGAGGTGTGCGCCGCGCTGGACCGGCGGTGCGCCCGCGACGGCGTGGACGTGCCGGTGCACGTCGACGCGGCCTCCGGCGGGATGGTGGCACCGTTCCTCGACCCCGCGCTGGTGTGGGACTTCCGGCTGCCCAGGGTGAGCTCGATCAACACGTCCGGGCACAAGTACGGCCTCGTCGCTCCGGGGCTGGGGTGGATCGTGTGGCGCGACCCGAGCGTGGTGCCCGCCGAGATCGGGTTCTCGACCGACTACACCGGTGGCCGCATGTCCACCCAGACGCTGTCGTTCACCCGGCCCGTCGCACCGGTCATCGCGCAGTACTACCAGTTCCTCCGCCTGGGGGCGGAGGGCTACCGGGCCGTCATGCGGCGCTGCCGCGACCTCGCCCTGGCGCTGACCGCGCACCTCGGCCAGTTCCCCGAGCTGCGGGTGGTCTCCCGCACGGACCACCTGCCCCTGGTCGCGTTCACCACCCACCACGACGCCGGTTTCAGCGTCACCGACCTCGCCGACCGCCTCCGCCGGCGCGGCTGGCTCGTGCCCACCTACGCACTCCCGGCCGACCAGGCGGACGTCACGGTCGCGCGGATCGTCTGCCGCAACGACCTCTCCGACGTGCTCGCCCGCCGGCTCGCGGACGACATCGCCGACGCGGTCACCGCGCTGCGCGCCGATGCGGTACTGCCCGTCCAGCGGGGCAACGACGTGGTGCCGCGGAGCGCGGAGATCACCTTGACGGCCGCAGGAGGGTCAGGCTCCTACAGCAGCTTCCAGCGGAAGGAGGACCTGGAACCGCGTGTCACCCGGCTGTGACTCCACCCGGATGTCGCCGTGGTGCTTGTTCACCACGATCCGCCAGGAGATCTCCAGCCCGAGCCCGGTGCCCTCACCGACCGGTTTGGTGGTGAAGAACGGCTCGAAGATCCGGCTCCGCACCGCCGCCGGGATGCCGGGGCCGGTGTCACCGATCTCCACCACGAGGTGCCGGTCCCGCCGGAACGTCCGCAAGGTCAGCGTGCCCGACCCGCCCATCGCGCTCAGCGCGTTGTCGATCATGTTCGTCCACACCTGGTTCAGCTCGCCGGCGTAGGCGGGGACGGAGGGGAGTGTCCGGTCGTAGTCCTTCACCACCCGCACGTCGCCGAACTTGCCGCCGAACATGACCAGGGTGGAGTCCAGCAGCTCGTGCACGTCGACCACCTGGAACGGTGCGCGGTCCATCTGCGAGTACTGCTTCGCGGCGGCGACCAGGGTGGACACCCGCGTGGTGGCGTCCTCGATCTCGTTCATCAGCATCTCGGTCTCGACCGTGTACCGCAGCCAGTGCACGGCCGAACCGGTGACGGCCGCCGGGCACGGCAGCAGCGAGGTCTCCAGCCACTCGACGTCCAGGCCGCCCGCGACCAGGACCGGTGCCACGTCCCAGCCGCCGCTGACGCCGTGGTCGTCGAGCCAGTCGGAGACCTCGTCCTCGGCGTCGCTGGTCTCCAGCGGGCTGAGCTTCGGTGCCTTGGCGACCCGTTCGACCGCCTTCTCCTGCAGCTTCACCAACGCCGGCAGTTCGGACGGGTCGAGCGCGCCCTGGGCGAGCAGGGCGAGTTTGTGGCGCATGCCCGCGACGCGTTCGCGCAGGGCCGCGGTGGCACGCACGGCGGCCGCGGCCGGGTTGTTCAGCTCGTGGGTCAGACCCGCGGACAACGCGCCGAGCGCGGTGAGGCGTTCGTGCTGGCCCACCGTCGCCTGGGTGTTGCGCATGCCCCAGAACAGGCCCTCCAGCAGGTGCATGGCCATCGGGAACCACGTGCGGACCATCGGGCCGAACTCGTCGGCGTCGAACTGCAGCATCGACGTGGCCGTGATCGACTCGACGGTCATCTGGTAGGTGGGCTGGTCGAGCTCCAGGTAGGCCTGGGTGGCGCCGAAGTACGAGCCGCGCAGGTCGCTGCGGCTCACCTCGATGCGCTGGCCGCCGATGGTGCGGCACAGCGCGACGGTTCCTCCCAGCAGCACGAAGAAGCACGTCGCCGGCTCGCCCTCGGTGAGCACGGGGGTGCCCGCCGCGCGGGTCTCGACGTGACCGTGGGCGGCCAGCCAGTCCAGCTGCGCGTCGTCGAGCTCCTCGAACAGGAACAGCTCGCGCAGTTCCGCCGGGGTGAGCCGCTGCATCAGGACCTCTCCAGGTAGCGGTGGACCAGCGTGACGGCCATGGCGCCCTCGCCGACCGCGGACGCGACGCGCTTCACCGACTCCGCGCGGACGTCGCCCGCCACGAACACGCCGGGCAGGCTCGTCTCCAGGTGGTACGGCGCCCGCTCCAGGTCCCAGCCGGGCGGGGAGGTGCCGAGGTCGGGCCCGGCGAGCAGGAAGCCGTGCTCGTCGCGCTCCAGCGTGCCGTCCAGCCAGTCCGTGCGCGGGGCGGCGCCGATGAACGCGAACAGCCAAGTCGCCGGGACCGCCGTCGTCTCGCCGGTCTTGTTGTTCAGCAGCGTCAGCGTCTCCAGGTGGCCCTCACCCGCGCCGCCGCAGACCTCGGTGTGGGGGCGGACCTCCACGTTCCCGATCGCGTCGAGCTGGTCGATCAGGTACCGCGACATCGACTGCTCCAGCGAGTCGCCGCGCACCAGGATCACGACCTTGCGCGCGTGCCCGGAGAAGTAGACGGCCGCCTGGCCCGCTGAGTTCGCGCCACCGACCAGGTACACGTCCTGGCCCGCGCAGTTCGGGCCCTCGGTCGTCGAGGCGCCGTAGTACACGCCCCGGCCGGTCAGCTCGCCGAGGCCGGGCGCGTTCAGCAACCGGTACGACACCCCCGTGGCGAGGATGACGGTGTGGGCGGAGAGCTCGGTGCCGTCGCCGAACCGCACGACTCGCGCGGCACCCCGGCGTTCGAGCGCGACGACGTCACGGGTGGTGAGCAGCTCCACGCCGAACTTCACCGCCTGCCTGCGGGCCCGTTCGGTCAGCTGCCCGCCGGACACGCCGTCCGGGAAGCCCAGGTAGTTCTCGATGCGGCTGCTCGTACCGGCCTGGCCGCCGGTCGCGATCCGTTCCACCAGGACGGTCCGCAGGCCCTCCGACCCGCCGTACACCGCGGCACCGAGGCCCGCGGGGCCGCCGCCGACGACGATCAGGTCGTAGAAGTCGGCCGACGGCTGCGTGCTCAGGCCCACCTCGGCGGCGAGCTCCGCGTCGGACGGGTCGACCAGTGCCTTGCCCGAAGCCGTGACCACGACCGGCAGCGTCGTCCCGTCCTGGTGCGCCGCGGTCAGCAGGCAGCGCGCCTCCGGCTCGTCGAGCGCGTGCCAGCGGAACGGGACGTTGTTGCGCGCCAGGAAGTCGCGCACCTCGTAGGACCGCGGCGACCAGCGGTGCCCGACCACCCGCACCCGCTGCGGCGGCTGCCGGTCGCTCACCGCCCACGCCCGCAGCTGCTCGTCGAGCACCGGGTAGAGGTTCTGCTCCGGCGGGTCCCACGGCTTGAGCAGGTAGTGGTCGAGGTCCACGACGTTGATCGCCTGGATCGCCGCGTCGGTGTCGGCGTAGGCGGTCAGCAGCACCCGCCGTGCCTGCGGGAACACGTCCATCGCCTGTTCGAGGAACTCGATGCCGCTCATCTGCGGCATCCGGTGGTCGGCCAGCAGCGCCGCGACCTCCTCACCGCGCAGCTTGATCTCGTGCAGCGCCTCCAGCGCCTGCGGCCCGGACTCCGCCCGCACCACGCGGTACTGCTCGCCGTACTTCCGCCGCAGGTCGCGCGCCACCGACCGGGACACGGCCGGGTCGTCGTCCACCGTGAGAATCGAAGGCCGCGCGACGCGACCGGCAGTCGTCATGCGCCCAGTCAAACACCAGAAGTTGTTGAAAGCTGCAATGGAGGTACCGTCGGGCCGTGACCACCACCACCTGCGAACACGTCGCCGACCTGGGCCCGGAGCCCACCCCCAGCACGACGGAGGGCTGCGAGGACTGCCTGGCCACCGGAGGCAGGTGGGTCCACCTGCGCCTGTGCCTGGGCTGCGGCAAGGTCGCCTGCTGCGACTCCTCGCCGGCCAAGCACGCCTCGAAGCACTTCGCCGAGGAGGGGCACCCGATCATCCGCTCGTTCGAGCCGGGCGAGGCCTGGCGCTGGTGCTTCGTGGACAGCACGCTCGTGTGAGCCGCGCGGCGCCCGGCCGGCTGAGTTTGCGTCGGCCGAGGCACCGCGCTCGTCATTCCACTCCAGATGGACAGAACGCCGCGGCGACGTCTCCGCCGCGGGGATTCACGGGACAGTCCGTCGAAGTCCTTTTGTGGTGCGGGTTGTCTTGCCACGTACCGCTCCTACCCGCATTGGCGGGTCGAATCCGATGGGCAGCTCCTGGCCGTCCTGCCTGCGGGAAAAGCAAGGAACTCTCGGGTAACGCCCCGCTTCCCGATGTCGCAGATTCCTAAACATATGAACTTTTGATGTCGGAATGTGGACATATCAAGAATGCTCCTTTCGGCGGTGTTTGCGGCAGTGTCGGGGAGACACTGTTGTCCTCGGATTGCGTTCGTGGCTGGTTTCTGCGCGGGTTCCCCTCGGGTGATCGGGATTCGGCTGGGCTCCGGCACGTCCGCATCCGCTGCTGACGATCGACAGAAGAAGGAGAAAGTTGTGACCGACGACACCTACCAGGTCCTGGTGAACGACGAGGAGCAACACTCGTTGTGGCCTTTGGGCAAAGAGGTCCCGCACGGCTGGCGTGCCGAGGGCAAGCAGGGGTCGCGGCAGGAGTGCATGGACCACGTCGACACCGTCTGGACCGACATGCGGCCCCGTAGCCTGCGTGAACAGATGGCGGCCGAACAGAACGGCTGATCACTCGCCGTTGTCCGCAGGGGCGGCCGGAGTCGACGGCCAGGTGAACGGCGCCCGCTGCGGCAGGGCCCGGCGCACAGTTCGCCGTACACCGCAGAACTCACTTCGGGACTCCGCAGGCATTGATCTGCGGAGTTGTTCGACGCTGTCCTGCTGTCGATCGTGTGCATGGATTCTGAATGTTATTCGGGACAGCGTGGAATTTGTGTGAGGTGCGGTTGCGGCGGGTACCAAGGTTTGTCACGGGTTATA
Source organism: Lentzea sp. NPDC042327 (assembly GCF_040647275.1). Classification (NCBI taxonomy): domain Bacteria; kingdom Bacillati; phylum Actinomycetota; class Actinomycetes; order Pseudonocardiales; family Pseudonocardiaceae; genus Lentzea; species Lentzea sp. NPDC042327. The sequence goes on along the minus strand of NZ_JBEZBX010000022.1, from coordinate 74,792 downwards.
TGTGCCCGGTATTCAGCTTTTTGCGGAGTTCTACGGAAGGGTGATGGTGAACCACTTACGCGGGGTGCTCGGACGAACGGCTCTCGCCAATGACGTGCCGGGCGCGCAACTCGTGGTCCGGTGCGGCGGCGAGGCCTGGGAATTCGAGTTCGGCGAAGAGCGGCACGGCACGGGTTGCGTGGTGCGGCGGGACAGCAAGGTGCCCATCGGATCAATCACCAAAACATTCACGGCGACGCTGTTGATGGTTCTGGTGTCGGACGGCGACGTGGACTTGGACGAGCCGGTCGTGGAGTACCTGCCCGAGCTGCGGCAGGCGCTCGGCGCCAACGCCGACGTCCTCACCGCCCGCCACCTGCTGAGCCACACCGGCGGCCTGCAGTCGGAGCTCATCGCCGCCGACGACCGGGCGGCGCTCGCGGCCTCCGTGCGGGACGTCGTGCAGCCGCCGGGAGCCGGGTTCTCCTACTCCAACACCGGCTACGCCCTGGTCGGACGCCTGATCGAGGCGGTCACCGGCATGGAGTGGGCGGAGGCGCTCCGCGCCGTGCTGCTCAAGCCGCTCGGTCTGGAGCTCGGGTTCATCGCCGGCGCCGAGGACGTCACCCCGGCCGCCAGCGGGCACACCGTCAACCGCGCGCTGCGGCTGGTGCGGCCCGTCGAGCAGGAGCTGACGCCGGTCGAGGCGCCGGCGGGCGGGCTCACCGCGAGTGCCGCGGACCTGGTCGAGCTCGCGCGGATGCACCTCGACCCGCGACACGGCGGCATCGACCCCGGCCTGGTCACGCCCGAGCACCTCGCCGAGATGCGCAGGCCGGTGCCCGGAGCGGACCCGTTCGGCCTGGCCGACGGCTGGGGGCTGGGGCTCGCCCTGTTCCGCAGCCACGGCGCCGGCTGGTTCGGCCACGACGGCACCGCCGACGGCACGTCCTGCCACCTGCGGCTCAACCCCGCGTCCGGCACGGTCGTCGCGCTGACCGCGAACTCCTCGACGGGTGCCGCCCTCTGGCGCGACCTGCTGCCCGAGCTGCGCGCGGCCGGCATCGACCTCGCCGACAGCGCCGCGACGATCAACGCCGAACCGCGCGCGTCCATCCCGGGCGAGTGCACCGGCACGTACGTCAACGGCGACACCGCCTTCTCGGTCGTCGTGCGGGGCGACGAGCTGCACCTGGTCGTCGACGACGAACCGGCCGCGCGGCTCGCGGTCCACGACGGGTTCGTGTTCTCGGTGACCGAGCTCGCCGGCGGCGCGACCGGTCACCCCGGCCGCTTCCTGCGCGATCCGCGCAGCGGCCGGATCGACCGCATCCAGATCGGCGGCCGGGTCGCCGGCCGGCGAGGCCGCGACCGCGACGTGGCCTGACCCCGCCGCAGGTCCCCGCACCCCCTTCCCCCAGTACCCGTGGCGCTGCTGCGCGCCCGAAAGAGGTTGAACGGCGATGACGCTCCACGAGACGGTGCCCGCCGGCACACCGCTCTGCTCCCAGTCGCGCGACACGGTGGTCGGCCTGTTCACCGAGCAGGTCCGGCGCACGCCCACCGCGCTGGCGGTGGTCGCCGAGGACGGCGAGCACACCTACGCGGAGCTGGACGCGCGGTCGGACCGGCTCGCCCGGTGCCTGCCGGCGCTGGGGGTGCGGCCGGAGCGGCCGGTCGGCGTGCTGGTGGAGCGGTCGGCCGAGCTCGTGGTGGCACTGCTCGCCGTCCTCAAGGCCGGTGGCGCGTACGTGCCGCTCGACGCCCGTGCGCCCGACGAGCGGATGACGACCGTGCTGGCGGAAGCCGGTGCGTCGCTGCTGCTCACCGACACCACGTGGAAGGCGGTCGCCGACCGCGTGCACATCGGCCACGTGCTGGTCGTGGGCGACGAGGAGGCGCACGAGGGCACGGGTGGGCTGGCGGAGGTCCACCCGGACAACCTCGCGTACGTCGTGTTCACCTCCGGCTCCACGGGTGTGCCGAAGGGCGTGGCGGCACGGCACCGCGACGTCGTGGACCTCGCCCGTGACGCGCGGTTCAGCGGTGGTGCGCACGATCGCGTGCTGGTGCACTCGCCGATGGCGTTCGACGCGTCCACCTACGAGCTGTGGGTGCCGCTGCTCTCCGGCGGCACCGCCGTCATCGCGCCTCCCGGTGACGTGGACGGACCGGTGCTGCGCAAGGCGATCGGCGAGCACGGCGTCACCGGGATCTTCGTCACGTCCGGCCTGTTCCGCGTGCTGGCGCAGGACGACCCCGCGTGCCTGACGGGTCTGCGGGAGGTGTGGACCGGCGGTGACGTGGTCCCCGCGGCAGCGGTGCGGCGGGTGCTGGAGGCGTGTCCCGGCCTGACCGTGGTGGACGTCTACGGCCCCACCGAGACCACCACGTTCGCCACCAGCCACCCGCTGCCCGACCTCGGCTCGGTGCCCGACGTCCTGCCGATCGGCACGGCCCTGGACGGCATGCGCCTGCACGTGCTGGACGACGACCTGGACCCGGTGCCGGACGGGGCGACCGGCGAGCTGTTCATCGCGGGCACGGGACTGGCCCGCGGTTACCTCAACCGGCCCGGCCTGACCGCTGACCGGTTCCTGGCCGACCCGTTCGGTGCGCCGGGCGACCGCATGTACCGCACCGGCGACCTGGTCCGCTGGACGCCGGAGGGCACCGTCGACTTCGTCGGCCGCGTCGACGACCAGGTCAAGATCCGCGGCTTCCGGGTCGAGACCGCGGAGGTCGAGGCCGTGCTGGCCAAGCACCCCGGCGTCGTGCAGGCCGCGGTGCAGGCGCAGCTCGACCACAACGGCGTCAAGCGCCTGGTCGCCCACGTCGTGGGCACCGCACCGTCCGACGACGGGCTGCGCGACTTCCTCCTGCGGACGCTGCCCGACTACATGGTGCCGTCGGCGTTCGTGGCGCTGGACCGCCTTCCGCTCAACACCAACGGGAAGGTCGACCGCAAGGCGCTGCCGGCCCCCGACTGGGGCCTCGACCGGCGCACCGCGCACGTCGCACCGCGCACCCCCGCCGAACGCGCCATCGCGCAGGCCTGGGCAGAGGTCCTCGCGGTCGACCCCGGCCGCGTCGGCGCGCAGGACGACTTCCTGTCCCTGGGCGGCGACTCGATCCAGGCCCTGCGGGTCGTGTCCCGGCTGCGCACGGCGCTCGACGTGCCGCTGTCCACCGGCGACCTGCTGGACGCGCGGACCGTCGCGGGTCTGGCCGACCTGCTCGCCGACCGCCTGCCCATCGCGGCGGACGACCGGATCACCGCGGTGCCGCACGACGCCGTGCTGCCGCTGTCCCCGGCGCAGCAACGGTTGTGGTTGCAGCACAAGATCGACCCGACGGGCACCGACTACAACACCGGTGTCGCCCTGCGGTTGCGCGGCCCGCTCGACCTCGACGCCCTGCGGACCGCGCTGAACGGCCTGGCCGAACGGCACGAGACCATGCGCACCACCTTCGCCGAGGTCGACGGCCGCGGCGTGCAGGTCATCACCCCGGCCGCGGTGGTGCCGCTGCGCGTGGAGGACCTTTCCGCTGCCGCACACCGGGACGAGGCGCTCGACCGGCTGTGCGCGGAGGAGCTGACCACGCCGTTCGACCTGAGCACCGGCCCGGTGGCGCGCGCCGTGCTGGCCACGCTCGCCGACGACGACCACGTGCTGCTGCTCGACCAGCACCACATCGTCACCGACGGCTGGTCGGTCCGGGTCCAGGTCGACGACCTGCTGGAGCTGTACCGGGCCGCGGTTCGAAGAACAACACCCGACCTGAAGCCGCTGCCCGTCCGCTACGGCGACTTCGCGGCCTGGCAACGCCGCCGCGTCGAGGACCCGGCCGTCACCGGCCAGCTCGACCACTGGCGCACCGCCCTCGCGGGCCTCGAACCCCTCGACCTGCCCACCGACCGGCCCCGCCCCGCGCAGCGCACCACCCGCGGTGCCGTGCACCGCGAAACCCTGCCGGGACAGCTGGTGCAGCGCCTGACCGAGGTCGGTCACACCGGTGGCACCACCCTGTTCACCACGCTGGCCGCCGCCGTGCAGCTGCTGATGGCCCGCTACACCGGCCGCCGCGACGTGGCCGTCGGCACCGCCTCCGCCGGACGTGGCCGGCCCGAGCTCGACGACCTCGTCGGCTTCTTCGTCAACACCCTCGTCCTGCGGTCCACAGTGGACCCGGCTGTGCCGTTCGAGCGTTTCTTGGCCGACGTGCGCGAGACCGTGCGCGACGCGTTCGCCCACGACGAGGTGCCGTTCGACCGGCTCGTCGACGAGCTGCGGCCCGACCGCGACCCGAGCCGCACCCCGCTCGTGCAGGCGCTCGTGGTGCTGCAGCAGGAGATGGTGCGATCCACGGCGGTCGGCGACCTGGACGTCACCGAGCACCACCTGCCCCGGCCGCGGGCGCGGTTCGAGCTGCTGGTGGAGTTCTGGCCGCGGGACGGCGCGCTGGAGCTGACCCTGGAGTACAACACCGACCTGTTCGACGCCACCACGATCGAGCGGATGGCCGGTCACCTCAGGACCCTGCTGGAGGCCGTGGCCACCGAACCCGGCCGGCCGCTGGGCGAGCTCCCGCTGCTCGACCGGCAGGAACGCCACCAGGTCCTCGACGCGTTCAACGACACCGCCGTCGACCGGCCCGCCGCCACGATCACGGCCCTGTTCGCCGACCAGGTCCGCCGCACGCCGCAGGCCGAGGCCGTCGTCGCCGGCGGCACCACGCTGACCTACGCCGAGCTCGACGCCCGTGCCAACCGCCTGGCGCACCACCTGCTGCGGCACGGACTGCGCGCGGAGGAACCGGTCGCGGTGCTGCTGGGCCGCTCGGCCGACCTCGTGGTCGCCGAGCTGGCCGTGCTCAAGGTGGGCGGCGCGTACGTCCCGCTCGACACCAGGGCACCCGCCGAACGCCTGGCCGTCCTGCTGGCGGGCAGCGGCGCCGCCGTCGTGCTCACCGACCGGACCTGGCAGGCCACCGCGCGGGAGGTCCACGAGGGCCACGTCGTCGTGCTGGGTGACCAGGACGGGGCGACCTCCGCGCCGGACGTGGTCGTGCACCCCGACCAGCTGGCCTACGTCATGCACACCTCGGGCTCCACCGGCGTGCCCAAGGGCGTGGCCGTGCGGCACCGCGACGTCACCGACCTCGCCCGCGACCGGCGGTTCACCGGCGGCGCGCACGAGCGGGTCCTGCTGCACTCCGCGCCCGCGTTCGACGCCACCACCTACGAGCTGTGGGTGCCGCTGCTCTCCGGCGGCACCGTCGTGGTCGCCCCGGCGGAGGACCTGGACGCGGACCGGTTGCGCGACCTCGTCACCGGGCACGGGCTGACCGGGCTCTGGCTGACCGCCGGCCTGTTCCGGGTCATCGCGCAGGACGACCCCGACTGCCTGGCCGGGCTGCGCGAGGTGTGGACCGGCGGCGACGTCGTGCCCGCCCCCGCGGTCCGCCGGGTGCTGCGCGCCTGCCCCGGCATCGTCGTGGTCGACGGCTACGGCCCCACCGAGACCACCACCTTCGCGACCTCGCACCGCATGGCCGACGCCGACTCAGTGGACGACGTGGTGCCGATCGGCCGCCCGCTGGACGGCATGCGGCTGCGCGTGCTCGACGAGAGCCTGACACCCGCCCCGGTCGGCGTGCCGGGCGAGCTGTTCATCGCGGGCTCCGGGCTCGCGCGGGGGTACGCGGGCCGGCCGGGGTTGACCGCGGACCGGTTCGTCGCCGACCCGTTCGGAGCGCCGGGGGAGCGGATGTACCGCACCGGCGACCTGGTGCGGTGGCGGCCCGACGGCACCGTCGAGTTCGTCGGCCGCACCGACGACCAGGTCAAGATCCGCGGGTTCCGCGTCGAACCGGGCGAGGTCGACACCGCCCTGTCCGCGCACCCGGCGGTCGGCCAGTCGGTGACGGTCGTGCGGGTCGACGACACCGGCCGCAGACGGCTGGTGACCTACCTGACCGCCGTGGACACCGCACCCGAAGCGGCGGCGTTGCGGGAGTTCCTCGGCCGCGTGCTGCCCGACTACCTCGTGCCGTCCGCGTTCGTCGTAGTGGAGGCGTTGCCGCTCAACGCGAGCGGCAAGGTCGACCGGCACGCCCTGCCCGACCCGGTGTGGGCCACCGCCACCGGCGCGCACGTCGCCCCCGCCGACGGACCGGAGGCCGTGCTGGCCGGGATCTGGGCGCAGCTGCTCGGCGTCGACCGCGTCGGCGCCGGCGACAACTTCTTCGAGCTGGGCGGCGACTCCATCCTCAGCATCCAGGTGGTGTCGCGCGCCCGGCAGGCCGGGCTGTCGCTGAGCCCCGGCGACCTGTTCCGCCACCCCACCGTGGCGGCGCTCGCGACCGTGGCGACCGTCGCCGGACCGGCCGAGACCGACCAGGGCCGGGTCGTGGGGGACGTGCCGCTCACACCGGTGCAGCGCTGGCTGTTCGCCACGAACCCCGACCACCCCGAGCACTTCAACCAGGTCCTGACCGCCGAGCTGGCGTCCGATGTGGACGTCAACGCCCTGCGCACGGCCCTGGCCGCGCTGGTGGAGCACCACGACGCGCTGCGGATGCGGTTCGAGCGCACGGACTCCGGCTGGCGCCAGCACAACGCGGCGGCCGAACCGGCCGAGCTGCTGACCACGAGCCCCTGCACGGGTTTCGACCTCGCGACCGGGCCGCTGCTGCACGCCCAGCTGCACGAGTCGGTGCTGCGCCTGACGATCCACCACCTCGTCGTGGACGGCGTGTCGTGGCGCGTGCTGCTCGAAGACCTCGTCACGGCCTACGACCAGGCGGCCCGCGGTGAGCCCGTCCGGCTGGCCGCCAAGACGACGTCGTTCCGCGACTGGGCGCACCGGCTCACCCGGCACACCGCCGACGGCGGGTTCGACGACGAACGCGACCACTGGACCGCGACCGCGGCGGTGGACCCGTCCCTGCCCGTCGACCACGACGGCCCCAACACCGCCGGGTCCACCCGCGCCGTCTCCGTGCGGCTCGACGGCGACACCACCAGGGCGTTGCTGCAGGACGTGCCCGGCGCGTACCGCACGCAGGTCAACGACGTGCTGCTGAGCGCACTCGGCCGGGTGCTCGCCGACTGGACCGGCCGCTCGCGGGTGCCGGTGGACCTGGAGGGCCACGGCCGCGAGGACGTGCTCGACGGCGTCGACCTGTCCCGCACGGTCGGCTGGTTCACCTCGATCTTCCCGGTCGCCCTCGACGTGCCGGAAGGCGACTGGGGACCGGTCCTCAAGTCGGTCAAGGAACAGCTGCGCGCGGTGCCGCGCAAGGGCATCGGCCACGGTGCCCTGCACGAGCCCGGCACCGGTGGCCCGCAGATCAGCTTCAACTACCTCGGCCGGCTCGACTGGACGGGCGTCGAGGGCGGCGTGCTGCACGCCGTGCGCGGCAGCCTGGAGCTCGACGGCGCACCGCGGGCGCCGCGCCCGCACCTGCTCGACGTCGTCGGCGCGGTCGAGCACGGCTGCCTGGAGCTCACCTGGTACTTCAGCGACCAGGTGCACGACGAGACGACCGTGCGGCGCCTGGCCGAGGCACTGGCCACGGCGTTGCGCGAGGTCGTGGTCCACTGCTCCCGGCCGGGTTCCGGCGGTCGCACGCCCTCGGACTTCCCGCTGGCACGCCTGGACCAGGCGGCGGTGGACCGGCTCACCGGTGACGGCCGCGACGTCGAGGACCTCTACCCGCTGACGCCGATGCAGGCCGGCATGGTGTTCCACGGCCTGGTCGACGGCACCACCTCCGGCGCCTACTTCAACCAGGTCCGCTTCCGGCTCACCGGCGTGACCGACCCGCACGCGCTGGCCGAGGCCTGGCAACGGGTCGTGGACCGCAACGCCGTGCTGCGCAGCGAGGTCGTGTGGGACGGGCTCGCCGAACCGCTGCAACGCGTGCGGCCCGAGGTGACCCTGCCGGTCACCCACCTCGACTGGACCGGCCTCGACGAGGACGCCGAGTTGCACGCGCTGCTGGAGAGCGACCGCGCGGCCGGGATGGACCTGACCGCCGCACCGCTGATGCGCGTCGCGATCGCCCGCCTGGCGCACGACGAGGTGCTGGTGCTGTGGACGTTCCACCACGTCCTGCTCGACGGGTGGAGCGCGGCCCAGCTGTTCACCGAGGTCTGCGAGCACCACGCGGCCATCACCCGCGGCACCGCGGGACCGGCCACGGCCCGCCCGCCGTTCCGCGAGTACCTGCACTGGCTGGACCGCCAGGACGGCGCCGAGGCCGAGAGGTACTGGCGGAGGGTGCTCGACGGCTTCGCCGAGACCACGCCGCTGCCGTTCGACCGCCGCCCCGTGGACGCGCACCGCGCCCAGTCCGGTGGCACCGTCCGGTTCGAGCTGAGCGCCGAGAGCACCGAACGGCTGCGCGAAGCGGCCCAGCGCAACGGCCTGACCGTGAACACCGTGGTGCAGGGCGCCTGGGCGGTGCTGCTGGCCCGCTACGCCGGCACGTCCGACGTCGTGTTCGGCACCACCGTGTCCGGCCGGCCCGCCGACCTGCCCGGTGTCGAGTCGACGGTCGGCATGTTCATCAACACCGTGCCCACCAGGGTCGCCGTCGACCGCGGCCGCGACCAGCTGTCGTGGCTGCGCGAGCTGCAGGCCGACCAGGCGGAGGCGCGGCGCTTCGAGCACGTGCCCCTGTCGCGGCTGCGCGGGTGGAGCGACCTGCCCGGCGGCGCGAACCTGTTCGACAGCATCCTCGTGTTCGAGAACTACCCGTTCGACGAGGACGCCATGGCCGAGCACGGCCTGCGGCTGCACGACGTCTACGCGCACGAGCCCACCAACTACGCGCTCACCGTCGTGGTCTCGCCCGGCCGGCACCTGGTCGTCGAGCTCGACCACGACCCCGACCTGTTCGACGAGGCCACCGTGCAGCGGCTCGGCGGGCACCTGCGGCTGCTCCTGGACGACCTGCTGGCTGAGCAGGACCGGCCGCTGCGCGAGCTGCGGCTGCTCGACGACGCCGAACGCGAGCAGGTGCTGGTCGAGTGGAACCCCACCGGCGGGAACTACCCGGTGGCGACGCTGCCGCGGTTGTTCGCCGAGCAGGCCGCGCGCACCCCGGACGCCGTCGCGGTCACCTGCGGGGACGAGCACCTGACCTACGCCGAGCTGGACGCCCGCGCCAACCGGCTGGCACACCTGCTCGCCGACCGCGGTGCGGGACCGGAGGAGTACGTCGCGCTGCGGCTGCCGCGGTCCACCGACCTGGTCGTGGCGGTGCTGGGCGTGCTCAAGTCCGGCGCGGCCTACCTGCCGATCGACCCGTCCTACCCGGAGGACCGGATCGCGGGCATGGTCGAGGACACCCGGCCGGTGACCGTGCTGACCGAGCTGCCGGACCTGTCCGGGCTGCCCTCGACCGCACCGGACGTCGTGCTGCGGCCGGAGAACCCCGCGTACGTCATCTACACCTCCGGCTCCACCGGCAAGCCCAAGGGCGTCGTCGTCCCGCACGCCAACGTGGCCCGGCTGTTCTCGGCCACCGACGCCTGGTTCGGGTTCGGCGCCGACGACGTGTGGACCCTGTTCCACAGCTACGCCTTCGACTTCTCCGTCTGGGAGCTGTGGGGACCGCTGCTGCACGGCGGCCGGCTCGTCGTCGTGCCGCACGAGGTGTCGCGCTCGCCACGCGAGTTCGCCGACCTGCTGGCACGGGAACGGGTCACGGTCCTCAACCAGACGCCGTCCGCGTTCTACCAGCTCATCGCCGAACAGCCGCGAGACCTCAGCCTGCGCTACGTCGTCTTCGGCGGTGAGGCGCTGGACGTGCGCAAGCTCGCGGCCTGGAACGGCCCCGGCGAGCTGATCAACATGTACGGCATCACCGAGACCACCGTGCACGTCACGTGGACGCCCGCAGACGGCACCGTCGGCGAACCCATCCCGGACCTGCGCGTGTACGTCCTCGACGAGGACCTGCGACCGGTCCCGCCCGGTGTCGTCGGCGAGATGCACGTCGCCGGCGCCGGCCTGGCGCGCGGCTACCTCAAGCGGCCCGGCCTGACCGCGTCCCGGTTCGTCGCCGACCCGTTCGGCGCGCCCGGCTCCCGCATGTACCGCACCGGAGACCTGGCGCGCTGGAAGGACGGCCGGCTCGACTACCTCGGCCGCGCCGACCACCAGGTCAAGATCCGCGGCTTCCGCATCGAGCTCGGCGAGATCGAGGCCGCGCTCGAAGCCCACGACGACGTCACCGCCGCCGTCGCCGACGTCCGCGAGCACGCCGGGCGCAAGGTCATCGTCGGGTACGTCGTCGGTGGCCGTGGCGCCGACCTGCGCGGGTTCCTCGCGCAGACGCTGCCCGAGCACATGGTGCCCTCGGCGTTCGTGCACCTGGACCGGCTCCCGTTGACCGGCAACGGGAAGCTCGACCGCAAGGCGCTGCCCGCACCGGAGTGGGAGACGACCGGCACCCGGCACGTCGAGCCGCGCACGGAGACCGAGCGCGTGCTCGCCGGCATCTGGGCGCAGGTGCTGGGGCTCGACCGGGTCGGCGTCGAGGACGACTTCTTCGAGCTGGGCGGTGACTCGATCATCAGCATCCAGGTCGTGTCGCGCGCCCGGCAGGCCGGGTACGCCCTGGCGCCACGCGACCTGTTCAGCCGTCCGACCGTCACCGCGCTCGCCGCCGCCGTGCCCGCGGTCGCCGCGGAACAGCAGGACGTGCCGCGGGGCCCGGTGACCGGCGACGTCCCGCTGACCCCGATCCAGCGGTGGTTCCTCGACGCGGAACCGCCGCACCCCGAGCACTTCGACCAGGTCGTCGAGGTGGAGTTCACCGACGAGGTCGACCGCACGGCGTTGCGCACGGCGTTGGCGGCACTGGTCGAGCACCACGACGCCCTGCGGATGCGGTTCGAGCACACCGCGACCGGCTGGCAGCAGCACAACCCGCCGGTCGGACCCGTTGACGTCCTGTCCGAGGTGGACGGTTTCGACCTGGGACGCGGACCGCTGCTGCGGGCCACGCCGCTCACGTCGCACCGGGTCCGGCTCACCGCGCACCACCTCGTCGTGGACGGCGTGTCGTGGCGGGTGCTGCTGGAGGACCTGGAGACCGCCTACCTCCAGGCCGTGCGCGGTGAACGGGTCCTCCTCCCGGCGCGGACCACGTCGTTCCGCGACTGGGCGCTGCGGCTGGCCGAGCACACCGCGGCCGGCGGGTTCGACGACGAGGCCGGGCACTGGGCCGGCGTCACCGGTGACCCGGGCGTGCCCGTGGACCGCACCGGCACCGGCACGACCGGTTCCGTGCGGGGCGTCACCGTCGAGCTGAACGCCCAGGAGACCAGGGCCCTGTTGCAGGACGTGCCCGCCGCGTACCGCACGCAGGTCAACGACGTGCTGCTGAGCGCGTTGGGACGGGTGCTGGCCGGGTGGACCGGCCGCGACCGGGTGCTCGTGGACCTGGAGGGCCACGGCCGCGACGGCGACTTCCTCGACGGCGTCGACCTGTCCCGCACGGTCGGCTGGTTCACCGCGGTGTTCCCGGTGGCGCTCGACGTGCCGGCGGGGGACTGGGGCGCGGTGCTCAAGGCCACCAAGGAACGGCTGCGCGCGGTGCCCCGCCGCGGCATCGGCTTCGGCGCGCGGTACGGCGGGGTGCAGCCGGCGGTGGCGTTCAACTACCTCGGGCAGTTCGACGGCGTGGCGGGCACGGCGGTGCGCACGGCCGGTGGGATCAGCGCCGACGCCGCACCGGACACGCCCCGCCACCACCTGCTCGACGTCGTCGGCGCGGTGCAGGACAAGCGGTTGCAGCTCACCTGGTACTACAGCGACGAGGTCCACGACGAGCCGACCGTGCGCGTGCTGGCCGAGGCGATGGCGGTGGCGCTGCGGGAGATCGTCGCGCACTGCGCCCGGCCGGGAGCGGGCGGCCGGACACCGTCGGACTTCCCGCTGGCGGGCCTCGACCAGCCCGCGGTGGACCGGATCGTCGGCGACGGCCGCGCCGTCGAGGACGTCTACCCGCTGACGCCGATGCAGGCGGGCATGGTGTTCCACAGCCTGTCCCACGGCCACGAAGGCCTGTACACCGAACGGATCTCGTTCGTCCTCGACGGCGTCACGGACGTCGAGGCGCTGGCCCGTGCGTGGCGCGAGGTCGTCGCACGGACCCCCGTCCTGCGCAGCCGCGTCGTGTGGGAGGGCGTCGACCGGCCCGTGCAGGTGGTCTGCCGCACGGTCGACGTGCCGATCAACGACGGGACCGGCGGCGAGCTCGACCTCGGCACCGCGCCGCTGCTGCGGCTGGAGCTGACGCGCGAGTCGGACACCTCCGTGCGGGTCGGCTGGACGTTCCACCACGTGCTGCTCGACGGGTGGAGCACGTTCCAGGTGCTGACCGACGTCTTCACCTGCTACGCGGCGTTCACCGCCGGTCGCGAGCCGGACCTGCCGGCCCGCCGGCCGTTCGGCGACTACCTGCGCTGGCTCGCCGCACAGGACGCGACCGAGGCGGAGGAGCACTGGCGGCGGGTGCTCGGCGGGTTCGCCGCACCCACCCCGCTGCCGCTCGACCGCCCCGCCGCACCGGGTCACGCCACCCGGACCGCCGCCTGGACCACGGTCACCCTGCCCGGCGGCGAGCTGCGCGAGTTCGCCCAGCGCAACGGGTTGACGCTCAACGCCGTCGTGCAGGGCGCCTGGGCGCTGCTGCTGGCGCGCTACAGCGGCCAGGACGACGTGTGCTTCGGCTCCACGGTCTCCGGCCGCCCGGCCGACCTGCCCGGCGCGGACGCCATCACGGGCATGTTCATCAACACCCTGCCGGTGCGCACGGAGGTCGTGCCGGACGAACCGGTCGCGGCGTGGCTGCGGCGCTTGCAGGCCGACCAGGCGGAGGCGCGGCGGTTCGAGCACGTGGCGCTCGCCGACCTCCAGGCCTGGAGCGACGTGCCGGGCGGCGTCGACCTGTTCGCCAGCATCGTGGTGTTCGAGAACTACCCGATCGACGAGGCCGCGGCCCACGGCGTCGTGCTGCGCGACCTGGACGCGGTCGAGACGACCAACTTCCCGCTCAGCCTGGGCGTCCGGCCCGGCGCGGAGCTGGAGTTCCGGCTCAGCTACGACCCCGACCTGTTCGACCTCGCCACGGTCGAGCGCATCGCCGGTCACCTGACCGCGGTGCTGCGCGGTCTGACCGCCGACCCCGGCCGCGCGCTGGGCGAGGTCGACCTCCTCGACGACGCCGAACGCCGGCTCGTCCTCCCGGAGCGCGTGCAGAGCAGCGTCCCGGACGCGACCGTGGCCGAGCTGTTCGCCGCCAGGGTGGACCAGGCCCCGGACGCGACCGCGGTGGTCGCGGGCGGCACGTCGCTCACCTACGCCGAGCTGGACGCCCGCGCGAACGCGTTGGCACAGCGGCTGATCTCGCTCGGTGTGCAGCCGGAGGAACGCGTCGGGCTGCTGCTGCGCCGGTCGGCCGACGTGGTGGTCGCGGTGCTCGCCGTGCTCAAGGCGGGCGGCGCCTACCTGCCGCTGGACAGCCGGGCGCCGGTCGAACGCCAGGGGCTCGTGCTCGACCAGGCCGGGAGCCGGGTGCTGATCACCGACTCCGACACCGTCCCGTTCGACGGGCACGTCGTCGTCCCCGGCGGTGAGACGTCAGCCGAACGGCCCGCCGTGGCCGGACACCCCGACGGCCTCGCCTACGTGGAGTTCACCTCCGGCTCCACCGGCACGCCGAAGGGTGTGGCGGTGCGGCACCGGGACGTGGTGGCGCTCGCGCTCGACTCCCGGTTCGACGGCCCGGCCCACCGGACCGTGCTGGTGCACTCACCGCTGGCGTTCGACGCCTCCACCTACGAGCTGTGGGTGCCCCTGCTGCGCGGCGGCCGGGTGGTCGTCGCGCCGCCGCAGGACCTGGACGCGGCCGCACTGCGCGAGCAGATCACCGCGCACGGCGTGACGGCGCTGTGGCTGACCGCGGGCCTGTTCCGGGTGCTGGCGCAGGACTCGCCGGACTGCCTGGCGGGCGTGAGCGAGGTGTGGACCGGCGGTGACGTCGTGCCCGCCGCCGCGGTTCGCCGGGTCATGGCGGCCTGCCCCGGACTGGTGGTGGTCGACGGCTACGGACCCACCGAGACCACGACGTTCGCCACCTCCCACCGGATGACCGGCCAGGACGACGTGCCGGACACCGTGCCCATCGGCTCCGCGCTCGACGGCATGGCCACCTACGTGCTGGACGAGCGGCTGCGGCCCGTTCCGGTCGGCGTGCCCGGCGAGCTGTACCTCGCCGGGGCCGGCCTGGCCCGCGGCTACCTCGACCGGCCGGGCCTGACCGCGTCCCGGTTCGTCGCCTGCCCGTTCGGTGCGCCGGGGGAGCGGATGTACCGCACCGGCGACGTCGTGCGGTGGCTGCCCGGCGGCGTGCTGGAGTTCGCCGGCCGCGCCGACGACCAGGTGAAGCTGCGCGGGTTCCGCATCGAGCTCGGCGAGGTCGAAGCGGTCCTGGGCCGGCACCCCGGCGTGGGCGGGCTGGTCGTGGTGGTCCGCGAGGACTCCCTCGGCGGCAAGCAGCTCGTGGCCTACCTGGTGCCCGCCGACCCCGCTCGGGCACTGGAACCCGCGGAGCTGGCCGCGTTCGCGGGACGGACCCTGCCCGACTACATGGTGCCCTCGGTGTTCATGGTGCTCGACGCGCTTCCGCTGAGCACCAACGGGAAGGTCGACCGGGCCGCGTTGCCGGAACCGTCGGCCACCGCGTCCGCCGCGCCGTACGTGGCGCCCAGGACGGAGACCGAGGAGGTCATGGCCGGCATCTGGGCCGAGGTGCTGGGCGTGGAGCGCGTCGGCGCCGAGGACGACTTCTTCGCACTCGGCGGCGACTCGATGCGCAGCCTGCTCGTCACGTCCCGGTGCCGCGCGGCCTTCGACGTACCGCTGACCCCGCACGACGTCCTCACCGCCCGCACGGTCGCCGACCTGGCGGGGCTGGTCGAGGAGAAGATCCTGCTCGAGCTCGAACGACTCGCCCTCGAAGACGGCGCCAACCAGGAACTGTGAGGAGACACCACACCATGTCGTCGTCGATCGAGGACCGCATCGCCGCGCTGCCCCCGCACCTGCGGGAGCAGATGCGCCGCCGCCTCTCCGGCCGCTCGCAGCAGGCCGACGCCATCAGACCGGCCGACCGGACCCAGCCGCTGCCGCTGTCGTTCCCGCAGCAGCGCCTGTGGTTCCTCGACCGCTTCCAGCCCGGCGGTTCCGGCTACAACAGCGCGCTGGCGCTGCGCCTGACCGGACAGCTCGACGTGGCCGCGCTGACCGCGGCGCTCACCGGTCTGGTGGCGCGGCACGAGTCGCTGCGCACGACGCTCGACGAGGTCGACGGGGTCGGTGTGCAGGTCGTGCACCCGCCGTTCGACCTCGCCCTGCCCGTGGTGGAGCCGGCCGGCGACCTGGACGAGCTGCTGGTCGAGGAGTACTCCCGCCCGTTCGACCTGCGGCGCGGACCGCTGGTGCGGGCGGTGCTGGTGCGGCAGGCGCCGGACGAGCACGTGCTGCTGGTCACCGCGCACCACGTCGTCACCGACGGCTGGTCGATGGGCGTGCTCACCGAGGAGCTGGGCGAGCTGTACGGCGCGGCCGTGGCCGGACGGGACGCCGTGCTGCCCGCGTTGCCGCTGCAGTACGCCGACTTCGCGGCCTGGCAACGGGAGCGGCTCTCCGGTGAGGCGCTGCGCGGCCAGGTCGAGCACTGGACTCGGCGGCTCAGCGGCACCACCCCGCTGGAGCTGCCCACCGACCGGCCGCGACCGGCGGTGCGCACCACGAACGGCGCGGTGCAGGCGTTCACCGTGCCGGCCGCGACCACCGCGGCGTTGCGGGCGCTCGCCCAGGAACGCGGCACGATCCTGTTCTCCGTGCTGATGGCCGGGTGCCAGGCTCTGCTGGCCCGCTACGCCGGGCAGGACGACGTGGCCGTGGGCACCGTGACCACCGGCCGCGGCCGCCCCGGTCTGGAGCGGCTGGTCGGGTTCTTCGTCAACACCGTCGTGCTGCGGTCCACAGTGGACTCACGTGCCACGTTCGCCGAGTTCCTGGACCAGGTCAAGGACAACGTCAAGGAGGCGTACGCCCACGACGAGGTGCCGCTGGAGCACGTGGTCGACGCGCTGCGCACCGACCGCGACGTCAGCCGCAACCCGCTGTTCGACGTGATGGTGCTCCTGCAGAACGCCGAACGCACCCCGCCGCGGCTGCCCGGCCTGGCGGTCGAGCAGGTCGGGTTGTCCCGCCGTGCCGCCATCTTCGACCTGACCATCGAGTTCCAGGAGCGCGCCGGCCTGCTCGACGGCGTGGTCGAGTACAACACCGACCTGTTCGACGCCGCCACGGTCACCCGCTTCTGCGACCACCTCGTGCGGCTGCTCGACGGCCTGGCGAGCGACCCGCACCGGCCGCTGGGCGAGCTGCCGTGGCTGTCGGACGCCGAACGCGACCAGGTGCTGACCGGCTGGAACGACACCTCCCGCGCACCGGTCGACGCCACCGTCCCCAGCCTGTTCGCCGAGCAGGTGCGCCGGACGCCGGACGCACCCGCCGTGCTCTCCGACGACGAGGTCCTCACCTACGCCGAGCTGGACGCGCGGGCCAACGCGCTCGCTCGGGAACTGGTCGACCTCGGTGTGCGGCCGGAGGACCCGGTGGGGCTGCTCGTGGAGCGGTCGGCCGACCTGGTCGTGGCGGAGCTGGCGATCGTGAAGGCCGGCGCGGCGTACGTCCCGCTCGACGGTCGTGCACCGGCCGAGCGGACCCGGCGGGTCATCGCCGACTCCGGCATCGCGGTCGTGCTCACCGATGCGCGCAACCAGGACGCGGTCGCGTCCGTCCACACCGTACTGCTCGACGGCGAGCGGACCGGCGCCGCCGATCCCGCCGTCGCGGTGCACCCGGACCAGCTCGCGTACGTCATGCACACCTCCGGCTCCACCGGCGTGCCCAAGGGTGTCGCCGTGCGGCACCGCGACGTCGTGGCGCTGGCGCTGGACTCCCGGTTCGCGGGCGGTGCGCACGAGCGGGTGCTGCTGCACTCGCCGTCGGCGTTCGACGCCTCGACCTACGAGCTGTGGGTCCCGCTGTTGCGCGGCGGCCAGGTCGTGGTGGCACGGCCGGGTGACGTCGACGCCGACGTGATCAGGGCCGCCGCCGGTCGCGGTGTGACCGCGATCTGGCTGACCGCCGGACTGTTCCGGCTCGTCGCCCAGGAGGCACCGGACGCGTTCGCCGGGCTGCGGGAGGTGTGGACCGGCGGTGACGTCGTGCCCGCCGCGGCCGTGCGCGGGGTGCTCGAAGCGTGCCCCGGCCTGACCGTGGTCGACGGCTACGGCCCGACCGAGACCACGACGTTCGCCACGTCGTTCCCCATGACCGACACCGTGCCCGACGTCATCCCCATCGGCCGGCCGCTGGACGGCATGGCCGTCTACGTGCTCGACGAAGGCCTGCGCCCGGTTCCCGTCGGCGTGCCGGGGGAGCTGTTCCTCGCGGGCGCCGGCGTGGCCCGCGGCTACCTCGGCCAGCCCGGCCTGACCGCCGAGCGGTTCGTGCCCGACCCGTTCGGCCCGCCCGGCTCCCGCATGTACCGCACCGGTGACATCGGCCGGTGGCGCGCGCACGGCGTGGTCGAGTTCGTCGGCCGCACCGACGACCAGGTCAAGATCCGCGGCTTCCGCGTCGAGACCGGCGAGATCGACGCCCTGCTCGTGCGCCACCCCGGCATCTCCCAGTCGATCACCGTCGCCCGCACCGACGACGGCCGCAAGCAGTTGGTCGCCTACCTCGTGGCCGACGCCGCCCCGGCGCACGCCGAGCTGCGCACGTGGCTCACCCGCGAGCTGCCCGACTACATGGTCCCCTCGGCGTTCGTGGTGCTGGACGCGCTCCCGTTGAGCGGCAACGGCAAGGTCGACCGCCGCGCCCTGCCCGCACCCGAGGCCCGCACCGCAGCCGACCGCCACGTCGAGCCCACCACGCCGGTGGAACGGGAGCTGGCGCGCGTCTGGGCCGAGGTGCTGCGCGTCGACCGCGTGGGCATCGAGGACAACTTCTTCGAGCTCGGCGGCGACTCCATCCTCAGCATCCAGCTCGTCGCCCGCGCCCGCCGGGCCGGTCTGCGGTTGTCGTCCAAGGACGTCTTCCTGCACCCCACCGTCGCCGGGCTGGCCGCGACCGCGACCGCGGTGGCCGACACGGTGGCGGACGCGGTGGTGTCCGGACCCGCGCCGCTGACGCCGATCCAGGAGTGGTTCTTCGACACCGCTCCCGCGAGCCCGCACCACTTCACCATGTCCACGCACGTGGAGCTGGCGCCCGAGGTGGACGAACGAGCGCTGGCCACCGCCGTGGACGCCGTGGTGGCGCACCACGACGCCCTGCGGACCCGCTTCCGCCGCGACGACGCCGGTCAGCCCGGCAACGCCCAGCCCGACGCCACTCAGCCCGGCAACGCGAGCGCCACCCCCGAGACCGCCCGCTGGGTCCAGGACCTCGCCCCCACCCCGCCGACCGGCGTCCTCCAGGTGCTGACCGGCCTCGACGACCACGCCTGCGACGAGGCCGCACTCGCCGCCCAGTCGAGCCTGGACCTCACCGAAGGCCCCCTGCTGCGGGCCGTCCTGTTCCGCCTCGCCGACGGCCGCTGCCGCCTCTTCCTGACCGTGCACCACCTCGTCGTGGACGGCGTGTCCTGGCGCGTGCTGCTCGCCGACCTCGACACCGCCTATCAGCAGCTCGTCCGCGGCGAACCCGTCGCGCTGGAGCCCGTGCCCACCGCGTTCGCCACCTGGGCCCGCCGCCTCACCGACCGGGTGCGCGCCGGCGAGCTGGACGCCGACCTCGACCACTGGACCGGCTTCGCCGCCTCCGCCCCCGCCGAGCTCCCGCTGGACCACGACGGCGACCCCGCCGAGGACGTCCGGTCGGTCACCGTGCGGCTCAGCCCCGCCGACACCGACGCGCTGCTGCACCAGGTGCCCGGCGTCTACCGCACCCAGGTCAACGACGTGCTGCTCAGCGCGCTCGGCCGCGCGCTGGCCGGGTGGACCGGCCACGACCGCGTGCTCATCGGACTGGAGGGCCACGGCCGCGAGGACGTGCCCGACGACCTCGACATCTCCCGCACCGTCGGCTGGTTCACCAGCCAGTTCCCGCTGGCTCTGCACGTCCCGGCCGGTGGCTGGGGCGGTGTGCTCAAGTCGGTCAAGGAACAGGTCCGCGCACTGCCGCGCCGCGGCCAGAGCTACGCCGCGCTGCGCTACCTGGCCGCCCCCGGCTCGCCGGCCGCGGCGCTGCGCGACGACCCGCACCCGTTGATCAGCTTCAACTACCACGGCCAGTGGGACGTCGCGGCCGACGCCGACGGGCTCGTCCGGGCCCGCTGCGCCCCGCTCGGCCGCGACAGCGCCCCCGGCAACGCCCGCGCGTACCTGATCGACGTCGTCGGGCTGGTCGAGAACGGCCGGCTCGAGCTCACCTGGCTGTACTCCGGGCAGGTGCACGACGAGTCGACCGTGCGGGGCGTCGCCGACGCGATGGTGCGCGGGCTGGCGGAGATCGTCGAGCACTGCGCCGAACCGGGTGCCGGTGGCCGCACGCCGTCGGACTTCCCGCTGGCACACCTGGACCAGGTCGCGGTGGACCGGCTGGTCGGGACCGGTGCCGAGGTGGAGGACGTCTACCCGCTGACGCCGTTGCAGGAGGGCATGCTCTTCCACGGCCTGGCCGACCCGTCGTCCACGGCCTACTTCGACCAGGTGCGCCTGCGGCTGACCGGCGTCACCGACGAACAGGCCCTCGCCACCGCGTGGCAGCGCGTCGTCGACCGCACGCCGGTGCTGCGCGGTGCGCTGGTCTGGGAAGGCGTCGAGCGGCCCGTGCAGGTGATCCGCTCGCACGTCGACCTGCCGACCGCGCACCACGACTGGCGCACACTGTCCGAACAGGACCGCGCACGCGAGCTGGAAGCGCTGGCGGCACAGGACCTCGACCTGCGCCGGGCACCGCTCATGCGGATCGACCTGGCCCGGCTGCCCGGCGACGAGGTGCTGCTGGTCTGGACGTTCCACCACGTGCTGCTGGACGGCTGGAGCCTCGCCCAGGTGTTCGCCGAGGTGTGCGAGCAGTACCGGGCGATCACCGCGGGCAGCGCACCGGAGGTCGTCTCGCGGCGGCCGTTCCGCGACTACCTGCGGTGGCTGGACGCCCAGGACCGGTCCGAGGCCGAACGCCACTGGCGTGCCGTGCTGGCGGGCTTCTCCGCACCCACCGCCCTGCCGTACGACCGGCCGCCCGCCCGCGACCACGCCACCGAGTCCTCCACGGCGGTGCCCGTCGCGCTCACCGCCGAGCAGACCGACCGGCTGCGCCACACCGCCCGCCGCCACGGCCTCACGGTCAACACCGTCGTGCAGGGCGCGTGGGCGTTGCTGCTGGCGCGCTACAGCGGCGAGTCCGACGTCGTGTTCGGCACGACGGTCTCCGGCCGCCCCGGCGAGCTGCCCGGTGTGGAGCAGATGATCGGCCTGTTCATCAACACCGTGCCGGCCCGGGTGTCCGTGCGCCCCGACGCCGAGGTCGCGACCTGGCTCGCGGAGGTGCAGGCCGCGCAGACGGAGTCGCGGCGGTTCGACTTCGTGTCGCTGGCCGACCTGCGGTCGTGGAGCGACGTGCCGGCGGGGTCGGCGTTGTTCGACAGCGCCGTGGTGTTCGAGAACTACCCGCTCAACGACGTCACCGAGGTCGGCGGCATCCGCGCGACCGAGGTGCAGGCGCGGGACACGACGACCTTCGCGCTCACCCTCAGCGCCGTCCTCGACGACCGGCTGCGCCTGGACCTCGCCTACGACCCGCACCTGTTCGACGCCGACACGGCCCGGCGCCTCGCCGACCGCCTGCTCCTGGTCGTCGACGCCATCGCCGCCGACTCCGCGCGACCGGTGGCGGACCTGCCGCTGATGACCGGCGACGAACGCCACCAGGTCCTCACCGAGTGGAACGCGACCACCCGTGACGTGCCGGAGAAGTCGGTCGTCGAGGTGTTCGAAAGTCAAGCCAGGACCACGCCGGACGCCACCGCACTGGTGGTGGGGGAGCGGTCGCTGTCGTTCGCGGAGCTGAACGCGTGGGCGAACCGGGTGGCGCGTGCTTTCGTCGCCGCTGGTGTGGGGCCGGAGCGGCTGGTGGCGTTGTCGTTGCCGCGGTCGGTGGAGTTCGTGGTGGCGCTGCTGGCGATCTGGAAGGCCGGCGGCGTGTACCTGCCGGTCGACCCGACGCTGCCCGCGGACCGGGTGGAGTTCCTGCTCCAGGACGCTGATCCGGTGCTCGTGGTGCGCGACGCGCTGCCCGAGGCCGACCGCTCGGACGACCTCGCACCGGTGGGACCCGAGCACGCGGCGTACGTGATCTACACGTCCGGCTCGACCGGGCGCCCCAAGGGCGTGGTGGTCGAACACCGCAGCTTGGTGAACCTGCTGGTGAACCACCGCGAGGACTTCGCCGCCGGCAAGCGGTTGCGGGTGGCGTTGTCGGCGGTGTTCTCGTTCGACACGTCGCTGGAAGGCATCGTGCTGATGGCCGACGGCCACGAGCTGCACGTCCTCGACGACGACACCCGGCTCGACCCGCCCGCCCTCGTCCGGTACGTGACCGGCCACCGGATCGACTTCCTCGACCTGACCCCGTCCTACGCACGGCAACTGGTCGAAGCAGGCCTGCTGGACGGCGAACACCGTCCGCAGGTGCTGATGCTGGGCGGAGAGGCGATCGGCGAGGACCTGTGGCGGCGCCTCGCGGACGCCCAGGGCACCGCGAGCTACAACTTCTACGGCCCGACCGAGTCCACGGTGGACGCGCTGTCCGCCAGGGTCAGCGGGCACGGGCGCCCGGTCGTGGGACGTCCGCTGCTCAACACCCGCGCCCACGTCCTGGACGACGACCTGCGCCCGGTGCCCGTCGGCGTGCCGGGAGAGCTGTTCCTGGCCGGGGTGCAGGTCGCCCGCGGCTACCTCGACCGGCCGGGGCTCACCGCGGACCGGTTCCTCGCCGACCCGTTCGGCGGTCCGGGGGAGCGGATGTACCGCACCGGCGACCGCGTCCGGTGGCTCGCCGACGGCACCCTCGACTACCTCGGCCGCACCGACGACCAGGTGAAGATCCGCGGTTTCCGGATCGAGCCCGGCGAGGTCGAGGCCGTGCTGTCCCGGCACCCCGACGTCCGCGAGGCCGTCGTCATCGCCCGGCAGGACCACGGCCACCAACGGCTCGTCGCCTACGTCACCGGCGCCGCCACCGACCTGCGGACGTGGCTGGCCGAGCGGCTGCCCGACTACCTGGTGCCCTCCGCGTTCGTCGAGCTCGACTCGATCCCCCTCAACGCCAACGGCAAGGTCGACCGCCGGGCCCTGCCCGCACCCGACTTCACCGAGGCCCGCACCGAGCACGTCGCACCGCGCACGGACGTCGAACGCGACGTGGCCGACATCTGGTCCGAGGTGCTGGGCGTGCCCGGCATCGGCGTGCGGGACAACTTCTTCGAGCTCGGCGGCGACTCCATCCTCAGCATCCGGGTGATCTCCCGGCTGCGGGCCGCGTTCGACGTGGAGATGTCGCCGCGGGCCCTGTTCAGCCACCCGACCGTCGCGGGGATCGCCGCGCTGGTCGCGGAGTCGGCACAGGCGCGGCTGGACGAGATCCCCGTGGTGCCGCGCGACGGCGGTCTGCCGTTGTCGTTCGCGCAGCAGCGGCTGTGGTTCCTCGACGAGTTCGAACCCGGCGGCGTCGAGTACCTGTCGCCGTCGATCCTGCGGCTGCGCGGACCCCTGGACGTCGGCGCGCTGGCCGCGGCGCTCACCGCGCTGGTCGCGCGGCACGAGTCGTTGCGCACCACGTTCGAGACGGTCGACGGGCGCGGTGTGCAGGTCGTGCACCCGCCCCAGCCCGTCGAGGTGCCGGTGGTCGACGTGACCGAGGACGAGCTGGCCGACGTGCTGACCCGCGAGACGACCACGCCGCTGGACCTGCGGCACGGCCCGCTGGTGCGGGTGCTGCTCGCGCGGCTCGGTGCGGACGACCACGTGCTCTCCCTGGTGCTGCACCACATCGTCACCGACGGCTGGTCCAACGGCGTGCTGCTCGGCGAGCTGGGCGCCTGCTACGAGGCCGCGACGTGCGGCCGGGACGCGAAGCTGCCCGACCTGCCCGTGCAGTACGCCGACTTCGCGGTGTGGCAGCGCACCGCTGCGACCGAGGAGGTGTTGCAGGAGCACCTGGCGCACTGGCGGCACGCGCTCGACGGCGTGCGGCCGCTGGAACTGCCCACCGACCGGCCCCGCCCCGCCGTTCGCGGCAAGCAGGGCGCGCTGATGCACTTCCAGGTGCCCGCCGAGGTCACCGAACGGCTCAGGGCGCTGGCCCGCGAGCACGACGGCACGCTGTTCATGGCACTGGTCGCCGCCTGCCAGGCGGTGTTCGCCCGGTGGTCGGGGCAACGCGACGTCGCCGTCGGCACCGTCGTCTCCGGCCGCGACCGCACCGAGCTGGAGGGCCTGGTCGGGTTCTTCGTCAACACGCTGGTGCTGCGCAGCGACGTGGACCCGCGCCAGGGCTTCGGGCAGCTGCTCGGCCAGGTGCGGGAGACCGTCCTGGACGCCTTCGCCCACCAGGACGTGCCGTTCGAACGGGTCGTGGACGAGGTCCACCCCGTGCGCGACCCCAGCCGCACCCCGCTGTTCCAGGCGATGGTCGTGCTGCAGAACACCGGCGGCGACGAACCGCGCCTGCCCGGCCTGCGCGTCGAGGAGCTGCCGCCGCCGTCGGTCGCGGCCGGTTTCGACGTGTCGTTCCAGTTCCAGGAGGTCGACGGCCGGCTGGAGGCGGTGCTCACCTACGACACCGCGCTGTTCGACACCTCCACGGCCGAACGGCTCGTCGCACACGTCGGCGTGCTGCTCGACGGCGCGACCGCCGAACCCGGCCTCCCCGTGGCCGACCTGCCGCTGCTCACCGACGACGAGCTGCTCGACGTGCTGGAGCGGTGGAACGACACCGGCACCGCCAGCCCGGTACCGGCCTACCACGAGGTCTTCCAGGCCCGCGCCGCCCGCACCCCGGACGCGACCGCGCTGGTCGACGGCCTCCGGTCGTGGACCTTCGCCGAGCTCAACGCCGACGCCAACCGGATCGCCCACCACCTGATCGCCGCGGGCGTCGGGCCGGAGTCCGTGGTGGCACTGGCGCTGCCCCGCTCCGCCGAGCTGGTGCTCGCGATCCTCGCCGTGCTCAAGGCCGGTGGCGCGTACCTGCCGGTCGACCCCGAGCACCCCGCGGAGCGCATCGCGTTCGTCCTCGACGACGCCCAGCCCGTGCTCGTGGTGGCCGGGACCGACATCGGCGGCGACCTGCCGCACGTGCGGCTCGACGACCCCGCCGTGGCCGCGCGCCCCGCGACCGACCCCACCGACGCCGACCGCACGGCACCGCTGTGCCCGGAGCACGCCGCGTACGTCATCTACACCTCCGGCTCCACCGGCCGCCCCAAGGGCGTCGTCGTCGAGCACCGCAACCTCGCCGCGCTCGTCGCCGACCACCACGCCCGCCTGCTGCCCCAGGACGGCACGGTGCTGCGCGGCATCGCCACCGCCGCCTACACCTTCGACGCCTCCTGGGAGGGCCTGCTCCTGCTCGCCGGCGGCCACGAGCTGCACCTGCTCGACGACGACGTCCGGCTCGACCCGCGGGCCGTCGTCGAGCACATCGCCCTGCACGGCATCGACTTCCTCAGCTGCACCCCGTCCTACCTGCACCAGCTCCTGCCGGAAGGCGTGCTCGAACGGCCGCTGCTGCTCGCACTGGGCGGTGAGGCCATCAGCGAACCGCTGTGGCGCGCGCTGGCCGAGGCCGACGGCGTCACCGCGGTCAACCTCTACGGCCCCACCGAGTGCACGGTCGACTCGGTCTGGACGGAGGTCACCGACCGCGACCGGCCGGTGATCGGCACGCCGGGGCAGGGCCTGCGCGCCTACGTGCTCGACGACGGGCTGCGCCCCCAGCCGGTCGGCGTGCCCGGTGAGCTGCACCTGGCCGGTGACCAGGTGACCCGCGGCTACCTGCACCGGCCCGGCCTGACCGCGGACCGGTTCGTCGCCGACCCGTTCGGGCCGCCCGGCAGCCGGATGTACCGCACCGGCGACCTGGTCCGCTGGACCGCCGACGGCGTGCTGGAGTACCGCGGCCGCGCCGACGACCAGGTCAAGATCCGCGGCTACCGCGTCGAACCCGGCGAGGTCGAGGCCGCACTGGCCGGCCTGCCCGGTGTGGCGGAGGCCGTGGTCGTGGCCCAGGAGTTCGAACCCGGCGCCCACCGACTCGTCGGCTACGTCGTCGGTGCGGCCGACGCGGACTCGCTGCGCGCGCAGCTGAAGCGGCAGTTGCCCGACCACCTGGTGCCCTCGTTGTTCGTGCTGCTCGACGAGCTGCCCACCACCGACAGCGGCAAGGTCGACCGCCGCGCCCTGCCAGCCCCCGACGCCGCGGGCTCGCAGGACCACGTGGCACCGCGCACCACCGTGGAACGGGAGCTGGCCCGGGTCTGGGCCGAGGCGCTGCACGTGGAGCGCGTCGGCGTGCACGACAACTTCTTCGGCCTCGGCGGCGACTCGATCCTGAGCATCCAGGTCGTGTCCAAGGCCCGCCAGGCCGGCCTGGAGCTGGTCACCAAGGACCTGTTCACCCACCAGACCATCGCCGAGCTGGCGACCGTCGTCCGCACGAGCGGGCAGAAGACCGCGCTCCCGGAGATCGCCGGCCCGGCGCCGCTCACGCCGATCCAGCGCTGGTACCTCGACTCCTGTGGCGATGCCCCGCACCACTTCACCATGTCCGCGCACCTGGAGCTCACCGACGACGCCGACACCGGCGCGTTGGCACGAGCCCTGGCCGCGGTCGTGGCGCACCACGAGGGTCTGCGCACCCGCTTCACCCGCGTGGACGGCGAGTGGGTCCAGGACGCGGCCGACGCCGTGGTCGAGCTGGAGGGCCACGACGTGTCCACAGTGGAGGAAGAAGCGCTCGTCACGGCCGCCCAGGCCGGACTGGACATCGAGCACGGTCCGGTCGTGCGCGCGTTGTTGTTCTCCGGCAAGCGGTTGAGCCTGGTGGTCCACCACCTCGTCATGGACGGCGTGTCCTGGCGGATCGTGCTCGGCGACCTGGAGACCGCGTACCGCCAAGCGCTTGCGGGACAGCGGATCACCCTCGACCCGGTCGGCACCCGGTTCACCCAGTGGGCGCACCGGCTGGCCGAGCACGTGCGGTCGGGCGCGTTCGACGGCGAGCTGCCGCACTGGACCGCCGCGCTCGACGTGCCCGGTGACGTGCCGGTGGACCGCGACGGCCCCAACACCGCGGGCTCCACGCGCGTGGTGTCGGTGCGGCTGGACCGCGAGCACACCGACGCCCTGCTGCACCGCGTCCCGGACGTCTACCGCACGCAGGTCAACGACGTGCTGCTCAGCGCGCTCGGCCGGGCGTTGTCGGCGTGGACCGGACGGGACCGCGTCGCCGTGACGATGGAGGGCCACGGCCGCGAGGACGTCCTCGACGGCGCCGACATCTCCCGCACGGTCGGCTGGTTCACCACGCAGTACCCGGTCGCGCTCACCGTGCCCGCCGGCGACTGGGGTGCCGCCCTCAAGTCGGTCAAGGAACAGCTGCGGGCCGTGCCCGGCCGCGGCTTCGGGTTCGAGGCGCTGCGCCAGCTCCGCGCGAGCTCCCTGGCTGGATCGGCGTTGCCGCCGGTCAGCTTCAACTACCACGGCCGGTTCGACGTGGCGGCTGCCGGGGAAGGTCTGGTCCGCGGCCGGCTGGAGGACAGGGGAGCCGACGCGGCCGCCGACAGCACCCGGCCGTTCCAGCTCGACGTCGTCGGCGGTGTCGAGGACGGCGAACTGGTGCTGTCCTGGTTCTACTCCGAGCACCTGCACGACGAGTCGACCGTGCGGACCGTGGCCGAGGCCGTGGTGCACGGGCTGGCGGAGATCGTCGAGCACTGCGCCGAGCCGGGTGCCGGTGGCCGCACGCCGTCGGACTTCCCGCTGGCACGACTCGACCAGGCGGCGGTGGACCGGCTGGTCGGCACCGGCGCCGAGGTGGAGGACGTCTACCCGCTGACGCCGTTGCAGACCGGGATGCTGTTCCACACGCTCGTGGACGACACCTCGACGGCGTACTCGAACCGGTTCCGGCTGCGGCTGTCCGGGGTGACCGACCCGGACGCGCTGGCCGAGGCCTGCCGCCGGGTCGTGGACCGCACACCGGTGCTGCGCGGCGGCGTGGTGTGGGAGGGCGTCGAAACCCCCGTGCAGGTCGTGCGGCACCGGGTCGACGTGCCGATCACCGTGCACGACTGGCGCCACCTGCCCGTCGAGGAGCACGACACCGCGGTCGGCGGCGAGGAGCTCGACCTCACCACGCCACCGTTGCTGCGCCTGGCCATCGCACGGCTCACCGACGACGAGGTCGTGCTGTTCTGGACCGCCCACCACGTCCTGCTCGACGGGTGGAGCTTCGCGCAGGTGCTGGCCGAGGTGTGCGAGCAGTACACCGCCCTCGCCCGCGGAGCGGAGCCAGAGCTCCCGCCGCGCCGGCCGTTCCGCGACTACCTGCGGTGGCTGGCCGACCAGGACACCGCCGCGGCCGAACAGCACTGGCGGCAGGTCCTCGCCGGCGTCGAGTCACCGACCCCGTTGCCCTACGACCGGTCACCCGTGCAGGCCCACCGCGCCGAGTCCAGCGCGTCCGTCCACGTCGAACTGGATGCCGACCGGTCGGCCGCGCTGAACCGGGTCGCCCGCGCCGCCGGCCTGACCGCCAACACGGTGGTGCAGGGCGCGTGGGCGTTGCTGCTGGCGCGCTACAGTGGTGAGCCCGACGTCGTGTTCGGCACCACGGTCTCGGGACGTCCGGCGGAACTGCCGGGCATCGGGTCCATGGTGGGCATGTTCATCAACACCGTTCCCACCCGCGTCCAGGTCGACCCGGCCGCCGCGGTGCTGCCGTGGCTGCGGGACGTGCAGGCCGCGCAGACCGAGTCGCGGCGGTTCGACTTCGTGTCGCTGGCCGACCTGCGGTCGTGGAGCGACGTGCCCGCCGGTTCGGCGTTGTTCGACAGCGCCGTGGTGTTCGAGAACTACCCGATCGACGAGCTGCTCGACGACGCCCAGGTCGTGCGGGTGCTGGAGGTCGAGGGCGCCGACACGACCAGCTTCCCGCTGGCCCTCAGCGCCAACCTCGGCGACCGGCTGCGCCTGGAGCTGGACTACGACCCGCGTCTCTTCGACACCGGCACCGTCGAACGCCTCGCCGCGCGGCTCGCGTTGGTGCTGGAAGGCATCGCGGCCGACCCGCACCGGTCGCTCGGCGAGCTGCCGCTGATGACCGGCGACGAGCGGCACCAGGTGCTCGTGGAGTGGAACGCCACGGCCGGTGAGGTGACCGCGGCCTCGGTGGTCGAGGTGTTCGAGGACCAGGTGCGTGCCACCCCGGACGCCACCGCACTGGTCGTCGGCGACCGGTCGCTGTCGTTCGCGGAGCTGAACGCGTGGGCGAACCGGGTGGCCCGGTCCTTCGTGGCCTCGGGTGTCGGCCCGGAGCGGCTAGTGGCGTTGTCGTTGCCGCGGTCCGTGGAGTTCGTGGTCGCGCTGCTGGCGATTTGGAAGGCCGGTGGCGTCTACCTGCCGGTCGACCCGACGCTGCCCGCTGACCGGGTGGAGTTCCTGGTGCAGGACGCTGATCCGGTGCTCGTGGTGCGCGACGCGCTGCCCGACGCCGACGACCAGGACACCTCGAACCTGGCACCGGTGCGCCGCGACCACGCCGCCTACGTCATCTACACCTCCGGCTCCTCCGGCCGCCCCAAGGGCGTGGTGGTCGAGCACGGCAGCCTGGTGAACCTGCTGGTGAACCACCGCGAGGACTTCGCCGCCGGCAAGCGGTTGCGGGTGGCGTTGTCGGCGGTGTTCTCGTTCGACACGTCGCTCGAAGGCATTGTGCTGATGGCGGACGGCCACGAGCTGCACGTCCTGGACGAGGACGTGCGACTCGACCCGCCCGCACTGGTGCGGTACGTCGTGGACCAGCGCATCGGCTTCCTGGACCTCACGCCGTCCTACGCCCGCCAGCTGCTGGAGGCCGGACTGCTCGACGGTGAGCACCGCCCGCAGGTGCTGATGCTGGGCGGAGAGGCGATCGGCGACGACCTGTGGCGGCGGCTGGCCGACGTCCCCGGGGTCGCGAGCTACAACTTCTACGGCCCGACCGAGTCCACTGTGGACGCGCTGTCCTGCCGGATCACGACCGGCGCTCCGGTCGCGGTCGGCCGGCCGTTGCGCAACGTGCGCGCCTACGTGCTGGACGAGCAGCTGCGGCCGGTGCCCGTCGGCGTGCCGGGAGAGCTGTTCCTGGCCGGCGACCAGCTCGCCCGCGGCTACCTCGGCCGGCCCGGCCTGACCGCGGACCGGTTCCTCGCCGACCCGTTCGGCGAGCCGGGGGAGCGGATGTACAGCACCGGTGACCGGGCGCGGTGGCTGCCCGACGGCACCCTGGACTACCTCGGCCGCACCGACGACCAGGTCAAGATCCGCGGCCACCGGGTCGAACCCGGCGAGGTCGAGGCCGTGCTGTCGCAGCACCCCGGCGTGCGCGAAGCCGTGGTGGTCGCCCGTGCGGTCGACGGGCACCAACGGCTCGTCGCCTACGTCACCGGCGCCGCCACCGACCTGCGCACGTGGCTGGCCGAGCGGCTGCCCGACTACCTGGTGCCCTCGGCGTTCGTCGAGCTCGACTCGATCCCCCTCAACGCCAACGGCAAGGTCGACCGCCGGGCCCTGCCCGCACCGGACCTCCAGGCCGCCGCCTCGGCGTACCGCGCCCCGCGCACCCCGGCCGAGGAACACGTCTGCCGCATCTGGGCCGACGTGCTGGGCGTGCCGCGGGTCGGGCTCGACGACAACTTCTTCGAGCTCGGCGGCGACTCCATCCTCAGCATCCGGGTGATCTCCCGGCTGCGGGCCGAGCTCGACGCACCGGTGTCGCCGCGCGTGCTGTTCACCTCGCCCACCGTCGCCCGGCTGGTCGAGGAGATCGGAGCCGGGACGGGTGCGGCCGAGGACGTCATCCCGCGGACGCCGCGCAACGGCGCGTTGCCGCTGTCGTTCGCGCAGCAGCGGCTGTGGTTCCTCGACCAGTTCGAACCGGAGAGCACCGACTACCTGTCGCCGTCGATCCTGCGGCTGCGCGGTCACCTCGACGTCGGCGCGCTGAACAGGGCGCTGACCGCGTTGGTGGCGCGGCACGAGTCGTTGCGCACCACCTTCGACGGCGTGGACGGCCACGGCGTCCAGGTCGTGCACCCGCCGCACGTCGTCGAGGTGCCGGTGCTCGACGTCCCGGACAACCTCGACGAGGTGCTCGCCCGCGAGTGCACCCGGCCGTTCGACCTCTCCCGCGGCCCGCTGCTGCGCCCGCTGCTGCTGCGCGTCGCCGACGACGACCACGTGCTCCTGCTGCTGGCGCACCACATCGTGACCGACGGCTGGTCCAACGGCGTGCTGACCAGCGAGCTCAACCACCTCTACCGCGGCGGCACGCTGCCCGACCTGCCGATCCAGTACGCGGACTACGCGGCCTGGCAGCGCGACCGGCTCACCGGAGCGTTGCTGGACGAGCAGCTCGCGTTCTGGCGGGACCGGCTCGCCGGCGTCCCCCCGCTGGAGCTGCCGACCGACCGGCCCCGCCCGGCGGAGCGCACGAACCACGGCGCGGTGCACCTGTTCAGCCTGCCCGTCGAGGTCGCCGACAAGCTCAAGGCGCTTGCGCGGCACCAGGACGGCACCCTGTTCATGGCGCTGGTCGCCGCGTGCCAGGTGCTGTTCGCCCGCTGGTCGCGGCAGGACGACATCGCGGTCGGCACGGTGGCCTCCGGCCGCGACCGCGCCGAGCTGGAGGGCCTCGTCGGGTTCTTCGTCAACACGCTGGTGCTGCGCTCCACAGTGGACGGCGCGACCACGTTCCGCGAGTTCCTCGGACAGGTCCGCGGTGGTGTGCTGGACGCGTTCGCTCACCAGGACGTGCCGTTCGAGCGCGTGGTCGACGAGCTGCGGCCCGAGCGCGACACCAGCCGCACCCCGCTGTTCCAGGCGATGGTGATCCTGCAGAACACCCCCGACGCCGCACCGGACCTGCCCGGTCTGCAGGTTGAAGACCTGCCGCTGCCCGTGGTGGCGGCCAACTTCGACCTCACCTGGGAGTTCCAGGAGGACTCCGACGCCCTGCACGCGGCGGTCAACTACAACACCGACCTGTTCGACCTCGCGACCGTCGAGCGGATGGCCGGGCACCTGCGCGTGCTGCTGACCGCCGCCGTCGCCGACCCCGACCGGCCGCTGTCCGACCTGCCGCTGATGGACGAGGACGAGCAGCGGGCCGTGCTGCACGAGTGGAACGACACGGCCCACGCCGTGCCGGACGCCACCATCACGGAGCTGTTCGAGGCCCAGGTGGTGCGGACGCCGGAGGCCACCGCGGTGGTGGACGGCGGCGAGACGTGGACGTACGCGCAGCTCAACGCCCGTGCCAACCGGGTGGCGCACGGTCTGATCGCGCAGGGCGTCGGCCCCGGCCGGTACGTCGCGATCTCCCTGCCGCGCTCCGCCGACCTGCTCGTGGCCGTGCTGGCGGTGCTCAAGGCGGGCGCCGCGTACGTGCCGGTCGAGCCCGACCAGCCCGCGGACCGGGTCGCGTTCGTGCTCGACGACGCCCGGCCCGTCCTGGTGCTCGACAACCGCGGCCTCCTGCGCGCCGACGGCAGGGACGACAACCCCCGTGACCACGACCGGATCGCACCACTGTCCACTCGCGACCCCGCGTACGTGATCTACACGTCCGGGTCGACCGGCCGGCCCAAGGGGGTCGTCGTCGAGCACCGCTCGGTGGTCGACTACCTCGTCTGGGCCAGCGAGGTCTACGGCGGCCTGCGCGGTGCGGCGGTGCTGCACTCGCCGGTCTCGTTCGACCTCACCGTCACGACGCTGTTCGGCCCGCTGCTCGCCGGCGGCCGGATCGTCGTGAGCGACCTGGAGGAGGACGCGGCGCAGGTGGAGCAGGCGGCGTTCCTCAAGGCCACGCCCAGCCACCTGGCCCTGCTCGGCACGGTGCCGGCGCAGCTGTCGCCGACCGGTGACCTCGTCGTCGGCGGCGAACAGCTCGTCGGCGCGGTCGTGGACGAGTGGCGGCGTGCGCACCCGACGGCCGTGGTGATCAACGAGTACGGCCCCACCGAGGCGACCGTCGGCTGCATGGAGCACCGCGTCGAACCCGGCGCGCCACTGGACCCCGGACCCGTGCCGATCGGCCACGCGGCCTGGAACACCCGCCTCTACGTGGTGGACGACCAGCTGCGGCCGGTGCCGCTCGGCGTGCCCGGTGAGCTGTGCATCGCGGGCGACGGCCTCGCCAGGGGCTACCTCAACCGGCCCGGTCTCACCGCGGCCGCGTTCGTGGCGTGCCCGTTCGGCGCGCCGGGGGAGCGGATGTACCGCTCCGGCGACCTGGTCCGCAGGCGCGCCGACGGCGTGGTCGAGTACCTGGGCCGCATCGACGACCAGGTCAAGATCCGCGGCCACCGCGTGGAACCGGGCGAGGTCGAGTCCGCGCTCCTGCACCACCCGCTCGTCACCGAGGCCGCCGTCATCGCCGCCGACACCGGCCAGGGTCACGCCCGCCTGGTCGCGTACCACGTCGCCGGTGGCGAGGTGGGGTCGGCGGAGCTGCGCGCGTTCCTCACGGACCGCCTGCCCGCCTACATGGTGCCGTCCGCGTTCGTGGCGCTGCCCGTCCTGCCGGTGACGCCCAACGGCAAGCTCGACAAGGCGGCACTGCCCGCGCCCGAACCGATCACCGACACGACCGCGCACGTCGCACCGCGCACACCGGTGGAGACCACGCTCGCCGAGGTGTGGGCGGACGTGCTGGGCGCCGACCGGGTCGGGGTGCGGGACAACTTCTTCGAGCTGGGCGGTGACTCCATCCTGGTGATCCAGGTGGTGTCCCGCGCGCGGAAGGCAGGACTCGCCCTGACCACCAAGTCGTTGTTCCGCAACCAGACCATCGAGGCACTGGCGCCGTTCGTCACCGAGATCGACACCGCGCCGGCGAACACCGCCGAGGTCGTCGGCGACGTCCCGCTCACCCCGATCCAGCGCTGGTTCTTCGAGACGCACACGCTCGCGCCGCACCACTACGCCCAGTCCATGCTGCTGGAGCTCACCCCGTACGTGGCCGAGGACGCGCTGGAGAAGGGACTCGCGGCCGTGGTGGCGCACCACGACGCGCTGCGCATGCGCTTCGAGCACGTCGACGGTGAATGGCGCCAGCACAACGCCCCCGTGCAGCACGGCACCGTGCTGGAACGCCGCGACCTCAGCTCCACCGCCGAGCCGGAACGCCAGGCGCACCTGGAGAAGATCGCCGACGAGGCGCACGCGGGCTTCGACCTCGCCACGGGTCCGCTGTACCGGGTCGTGCTGTTCCACGCCGACGACATGCCCTCACCACTGCTGTTCCTGACCGTGCACCACCTCGTGGTCGACGGCGTGTCCTGGCGCATCCTGCTCGACGACCTCGACACCGCCTACCGGCAGGCCGTCCGCGGCGAGGACGTGGACCTGGGTGCGAAGTCGACGTCGTTCCGCGACTGGGCGAACGGCTTGGCGCAGCACGTCGCCGACGGCGCGCTCGACCACGAGCTCGACCACTGGGAGGCGGCACTCGACGCGGCACCGCTGCCCGTCGACCACGACGAGCCCACACCCGGCACACCGCCGGGCGAGGTGCACGTGGTCCTCGACGCCGCGGACACCGACGCGTTGCTGCACGACGCCCCCACGGCCTACCGCACCAGGATCAACGACGTCCTGCTCGCCGCACTGGCCCGCGCGCTGTCGCGGTTCACCGGCGAACAGACCGTGTCGCTGGACATGGAGGGCCACGGCCGCGAGGACGTCCTGGGCGCCGACCTGTCCCGCACGGTCGGCTGGTTCACCACCCTCTACCCGGTCCGCCTGACGCTGCCGGGCGAGGACGCGTCGTGGCGTGACGTGGTCAAGGCGGTCCGCAGGCAGCTGCGCACGGTGCCGGGCAACGGTTTCGGCTTCGGCGCGCTGAGAAACCTGGGAGCAGGGGACCGTCTCGCCGGTCAGGGTCCGCAGGTGGTGTTCAACTACCTCGGCCAGTCCGGCAGCACCGCGGACCAGGCCGACGGCGGTCTGTTCCGGACCGTCCTCGACGCGATCGGGCAGGACAGCTCCCCGGCCGACCGCGGACCGCACCTGCTGGAGATCGTCGGCGGTGTCGCGGGCGGCGAGCTCCGCTTCACCTGGCACCACCAACCCGACCGGCACGACGAGACCACCGTGCGCCGCGTCGCGGAGGACTTCCTCGAAGCCCTGCGCGGCATCGCCGCCGACTGCCGGAGCACCCGATGACCACGTCCCTGTCGCGCAACCGCAACTACCGGCTCCTCTGGGTCGGCCAGGCGCTTTCCGAGGCGGGGGCGAGCGCGTCGGTCATCGCGCTGCCCCTGCTCGTCCTGACCCTCACCGACTCGGCGGCGACCTCCGGCTTCGTCCTCGGCGCCTCCGCCGCGGCCCAGCTCGTCGTCGGCCTGCCCGCGGGGGCACTGGTCGACCGCTGGAACCGCAGAACGGTGATGCTGATCTGCGAGGCCGTGCAGGCCCTCGCCGTGGCGTTCCTGGTCGCCGCCCTGTGGTGGCAGGCGGTCGGCGTCGAACACGTCGTGCTGGTGGTGATCGTGCTCGGCGTCTGCCGCGCACTGTCAGAACCGGCCGAGGACGCCGTGCTGCCCGCCATCGTGGCCGAACGCCACCTCTCCGACGCCGTCGCGATGAACACCGCCCGCGGCTACCTCGGCCAGCTCTCCGGCACCGCACTGGGCGGCCTGCTGTTCGGCCTGGGCCGTTGGCTCCCGTTCGCGGTGGAGGCGGTGACCCACGTGGCCACGTTCCTGGCGCTGCTGTTCGTCCGCGTCCCCCCGCGCCAACGGGAACCCGCACCCCTGGGCCGGTTCCACCGCGAGGTCGCCGAGGGCCTGCGCTGGGTGTGGACCCAGCCGGTGGTGCGCGTGGTGGCGTTCTGCGCGGTGGGCCTCAACCTGTTCTTCCAGGCGTTCTACCTGCTGATGATCGCCATCGCCCACCAGGAGGGCGTGCCCGCGGGCCAGATCGGCCTCATGGGCGCGATGCTCGGCGTCGGCGGCATCCTCGGCGCCCTGGTGGCCCCGCGGCTGCACCGCACCCTGCGCCCGCACCGCGCCATCGTCGGTGTGTTCTGGGTGATCACCGCCCTGATCCCGGTCGCGCTGTTCCTCGACCCCGGCCTGCCCATGGGCGTGCTGTTCGCGGCCGCCGCGTTCCTGGCCCCCACCGCCAACACCACCATCACCACCTACCAGCTGCTGCTCACGCCCGACGAGCTGCGCGGCAGGCTCAGCAGCGTGATGGGCGTGGCCCTGGGCGTCGCGGCGATCGCCGGCCCCGCGGTCGGCGGCCTGCTAGTGGACTTCCTGACACCGACGCAGGCCATTCTCACGTGCACGGTGGGCACGGCATTGTTGACCGTCTTCGCGACGACGAATCGCACGCTGCGCCGGTTCTCCCAGGAGGAAAGCGCGAAATAGCTCGCTCACCGACTGTTTCGACGTGCCTTTGTGACGTACTCCCGCAGCAACGCTCGCAGCGTGTCGGCGTTGTAGCCGTTCAGATCGATCAAGTAGGTGACGCCGTCGAGGCCGAACTGCACGGTCTCGATGTCGTCCGCGGTGGTGCCGTCCAGGTCGTCGGTCAGCTGGACGAGGAATTCATGCGCCATTCATCGGCTCGCAATGTTCGACGAGTGATCGGCGGTCTGCTCGAAGTTAGCAGCCGCTCGAGCTGCTCGCGAACCTTCCCGCATGATGAGCACGCTGGTTGTGCGCAGCGTTTGTGCCGCATGTGGTCCGCGATGCCTCGTCGATGAACCCGCGGGTCTCGCAACCCCAGGAAGCCGCTACGGCCTGTTGTGAGCGGGGCTCGTTGCGGTGGTGTGAGTCCGAGGGAACGGCTGGGACTGCGAGATCTCCCGTTGCACGAACCTCGTGAGGTCTAGGTCCAAACTCTGGCTGCTTTCGTCTGCGGCGAGTGCGGCGTCCAGTGCGGCTTGAGCCTTTGCTCGATTGCCGGCATGCGCCCAGATGACGGCCAAGTCGACCAGATCGATCACAACGGTGGGGTGCTCGGCGCCGAATTCCCGAGTGCGGTCGAGGACAACTCCTTCAAGTTGCTTCGCCGCCTCATCGGGGTTTCCGGTCCGCCAGAACCATCGTGCGATGACTCCCCGCGTCGAGAGGGTGTGTGGATGATTATCTCCAAGCACTCGCGCCCGGTTTTCCAAGACCGCTCGCAGGGCGGCTACTGCTCCGACCGGATCCCCGGCCATTCCTCGCCAGTGCGCGTAGTTGTGGGCAGCGGTCAGCGTCGCGGCGTGGTCCTCGCCCAGCACCCGGCGCAGGTCGGGTAGCAGTTCCCGATATGCGGAGACCGCGGCACACGGATAGCCGGCCTCACCGTAGAAGCGGGCAGCGTTGCCCCTTGCCGTGAGCGTGAGGAGGTCGTCCTCTCCCAGTTCAGCGATGAAATCGGGCACCATGGCCACGAAATCGAACAGTGCGCCGTGTGGGTCGTCCGCCTGTCCACGCCAGTGTGCGAGATCGCTGCGTGCCTCCAAGACGGCCCGGCTTGTTCCACCCTTTGCACGCACGACGTCGGACAACAAGGTTTCCATCTGTTCGACCGCCTGCGTGGGATACCCGGCCTCGCCGGTCCACCGCGCCAGGTACTTCCGTGCTTGCAAGGTGGCTGGGGCATCTTGTCCGAGGAGACGTTCGGCGGACGCCGTCAAGCTGAGGAACGCTGTACGCGCAGCCACCACTCCACCGTTGTGCCCCAGGCTGATTGCCGCTCGAAACAGCACCTCACGGCAGGAGCACCGCCAGAGCAACTCTCCTGTCGACGCTGCGAGTGCATCTGTGTTCGCCCTCAACGACTGCCCGAGCACTGCGTCTTTGAACTCCTCCGGCCACACCTCCACCAACGCCTTTGCGCCGGCATGAGTGAGTTCTTCGAGCTGTTCGGTTGTGATCGTGTCCCTGGTGACCCGCTGAACCAGTCTGTGCACCCGGACGGCCTGGTCATCCGGGTTGCGGGCGGAGCTGATCAAGCTCAACCTGTGCAGGCACCACAACCCGTCACGGCTTTCCTCAGCGCTCACCCGGCGGCCTGCCGACCGTGTCAACCACTCCAGCACGGACGGCGTGGAGAAGACGTCGAGCGGAATGCCGTTGGGATCGAGGAGACTCGCCACCATCAACAACGGCCTGGCAAGTCCGGCAGGAACCAGCTGGTCGGCGAGTTCGACGGACAAGGACCAGGTAGCTGCGACGGTTCGCTGGTGCCCATCGGGCAGATGTTCGCGATCGGGGAACAGCGTCGCGAGTGTCCGTTGCCTGTCCGCGAACCGGGCGCGGTAGCGATCACAGGGAAGATTGAGGTCGACCATGTATGCGCTCGCTTGCGCGAGCGCCAGCGGTAGGTGCCCCAGATCAGGCCCCAACTCCGCAGCTTCGGACAGGAGGTGCGTGTGGTCTTCCAGCGCGCTTTCCAGATAGGACAGCGACTCCGCAGGGTGGAAAACCCCGATGTTGATCAGTTTGCGCCCATCGCCTCGAATCGCCGCATCGGTTCGCCGGGTGGTGACCACCGTGCGTCCGTTCGGCGATTTGGGAGGCCAGAGCCGATTCAAGTCGGTTGGACGCATCACGTCGTCCAGCACGACGAGCCACCGCGCGCTCGTGCGAGCCAGCCATTCCCACAGTCGGACCGCGCCTCGTTCGAGGTCGACG
Organism: Lentzea sp. NPDC042327; assembly: GCF_040647275.1. Lineage (NCBI taxonomy): Bacteria > Bacillati > Actinomycetota > Actinomycetes > Pseudonocardiales > Pseudonocardiaceae > Lentzea > Lentzea sp. NPDC042327. The sequence goes on along the minus strand of NZ_JBEZBX010000022.1, from coordinate 36,743 downwards.
TCCTCGATACCGGTGAGATCGCGGGCGAGAGACGCGTAAGCGCTCACCACCGCGTCCCTGGAGTCAGCGGTAACCCATACGAGCAGGTCCACCTGCCCTGCCTCCCACGCACGTTCGGCATGGTCGAGCGCTAGTTGTGTCTTGCCCACGCCACCAAGACCGGTCAACACGATCGTCCGTGTCTCCGGTTCCACTGGCAGCTCCACCTGGCGCGGCTGGAAGAAGCCCGCCCTCACAGGAGAAGCTCCCGCCCGGTGCGGCAATTCGACCACCTGTTGCGGGCGCTGGTTCATGTGCACGTCGCCGTTGATCGTGCCGGCCATCAACGTCTGGCCATGCACATCGCCGCCCACCACGTTATGAGTGTGACGGTCGCCCAAGTCGTCCATCTCGCTGAACACCCCGATTTTGGTTTGATCAAAGCTACGAAGTTTAGGCAGGTCCGTAATTCCACATGACAAGAGGTGGCGGGTGCTGCCTCGGAACTCTTGGGCCTGCGGTGACAGCAAAGCGGTATAGCAGCCGAACGGGTGATGTATCAGCTTAAATAGCATTCGGTAACGGCGCACTGGCCTGCGCAGATCGTCGGCAACCACGCACTCGATGGGCCAGCGTCGGGCAGTACCGGGACCATGGCGCGAGAACGAGCGAAGAAGCAGCCCAGACACGGTTCAGCCACGGCGACGCGAATCTTTGTGGTGAGAGCGCTAACGCTGCAACTACGTGGGTTGGGCTGCGGTCGTGGTAACGGCGGTCGTCGCGATCACACTGACTGTTCCCGCGTTGCCGTTGCAGCGGGGCAGGCTATCCGGCTGGAGCAACGGCACGACCGTCCTGACATGTCACGAACTCCGGCGGCTGGTTGACCCGCGGGCAAGATGTTCTGCACAGCCAACCGCCTGTTCGGCACACCTGAGCGGCAGGTATACCTCTGCCGACGACCATCATCGGCCAGGACGGTGCCGACCCTGCTGCGGCGTTGTAGTGGCACTCGACATGAACGTCGCATATGGAACCTGAGTTCGCCACGCCCTGGTGTGCGGCGGTGGCCTGGCATGAGCCCTGAACTTCGATCACGGCTGTCTCCGTCCCGGCCGACTGGGGCTCCTCGACGGACACGGGCGAGGCGGGTGACGAACGCCGGGGTTGGTCACCGATCCCGGCCGCGTCGCTGACGCGTTCCCCGGCTCGCTCACGCGCACCGTGCCGACATCGGTGAGCTCGGCACCACGACCTCGCGGTAGTCCTCCTCCGGCAACTCGTCGGTGTACTCGCGGTAGACCGGGTTAACTTGCTCCTCCACCGGGTCGAAGGCAACGCCCCCGGCTTCGAGCAACGTGAGCAGCGCGGGAGCGGCGTCCTCGCCCACCGTCCGGACCCACTCGCGCCGTTCGATCTTCATGAACCACCTCCTGCCCGTCGGACAACACGGACAAAGCCTGTTCCGGGTGATCATCCGGTACCGCCGGTGTGCCAGAATCTCCTGCAGCGCCGTGAAGTCGTACCGGTGTGGAATCGGCAGCGAGCCGCTGCGGTCCACAGTGGAGTCAGGTCCGCGCAGTACCCGGAGGAGTTGACGTGCCCGAGTCGAACGACGAGCCCTTCCCGTTGCCGGGCGTCGACCTGACGCGACCGAGCGTCGCCCGGATCTACGACTACTACCTCGGCGGGACCACCAACTGGGAGGTCGACCGGCAGTTCGCCGAACGCGTCCTGCGCGACTACCCGGTGATCAGGTCGGTCGCGTACGCCAACCGGATGTTCCAGCGCAGGGTGGTGCGGCACCTCGTCCGGCTGGGCATCCGCCAGTTCATCGACATCGGGTCCGGGGTGCCCACAATGGGGCACGTGCACGAGGTGGGCGAGCAGGTCGCGCCGGGTGAGGTGCGGGTCGCCTACGTCGACCACGAGCCGGTGGCCGTCGACCACGCGAACCTGCTGCTCCAAGAGCACGGTGACCCGAGCCGGCACGCGGCCGTCCACGCGGACCTGCGCGACCCGGACCGGGTCTGGTCGCGGATCTCGGACACCGGGGTGATCGACCTGCGGGAACCGGTGGCGGTGCTCCTCATGGCGGTGCTGCACATCCAGCAACCACCCGCACCCGGCAGCGGCGACACCGAGGACCTCGGCCCCCGCCTCGTCGCCACCTACCGCGACCTGCTCGTGCCGGGGTCGTACCTCTCCCTGTCCCACGTCACCGACACGGAGGTCTCACCGCGCAGCGCCGCGATGCTGGGCGAGCTGAAGAGCATGTACGCGAACTCGGTCAGCCCGGCCATCTTCCGCGACCGCCGGGAGGTCACCGCCCTCTTCGGGGACTTCACCCTCCTGGAGCCCGGCGTCACCTGGGCGCCCGACTGGCATCCGGAAGAGGCGAGCGAGCACGACCAGGTGGTGGACTTCAGCGATCCGAGCGGGTCGCTGCTCCTGGTCGGCACCGCTCGGAAGTGACGCGCCGGACCGGAGTGGGCCGGTCCGGCGCCGAAGCCGGTCAGCCGGGGCGACGGGCCGTGCGCCACATCGGTTGCAGCAGTTCCTGGCCGTCGAGGACGACCGGCGGACCGAGCGGCGTGTAGTCGCGGGCACCGAAGAAGCCCACCAGCCGCTTGCTCGACGCTTCGCCGTAGGCGTCCCGGCCCAGCTCGTCCAGGACCTGGTGGTGGTGGTTCAGCAGCAGGGTGGCCGCACCGTTGTTCTGCTCGGTCGGGCGCACGGCGAGGTAGGCGCCGTAGTAGTGGGACTGGTGCGGGTGCGCGGAGAGGAAGGCCGCCTCGAACCGGGCGAACCGTTCGAAGTACGGACCGGTGAGGTCCCTGAGCCAGCTCTCCCGTTCCGGCGTCGGCTCTGGCTCGACCGCGTGGTCGAACGCGACGAGGGCGGCGGACAGGTCCGGGAGGGTGTAGACCACACCGCAGGCGATGGCGTCCCGAACCTCCCGTTCGAGGTAGTGCGGGCCGATCTTCCACCAGTCCTCCAGGTCGTCCACCAGCCAGCCGGTGAGGTCCAGGTCGCGGAACGACTCCGTGATGAGTTCGCCGAGCGCCGGAGCGTCCGACTCTGTCGCGAGCACGATCTGCATGGCAGAACTCCTAGGTGAAAACCGGGCGGCCGGTGGGGACCGCCGCGCGGTGCATCGTCACAGCGGGCACGGTCGGCCCGCTGACCCGTCCACGACCTCCTGCCCGAGCGCGCTCGGAGGTCCGTCCGCCGGCGCACACCGCCCTGGGCGGCTCACCGGGACTCCACCAGCCCTGTTTCTTCCGCCGCGACAGCGACGACCTGGTCGAGCAGGGAGCGGTAGTCGGCGTCCGAGGCGTTCGGGTGCAGGAGGGTGAGCTTGAGCCACAGCTTCCGCTGACCGTCCACTGAGTCCGGCAGTGCGGCCCGCCCCACGATCGCGGTCCCCCTGGCCAGCAGCTCACGCCGGACGCGGCCGACGAGCGCGTCCCCCGCGGCGATCGGCAGGTCGTCGAGGACGGTCGGCCGGAAGAGCACGGTGGACAAGGACGGGCTCTGCCACAACCTCAGGTCGGACCGGCGGTCGATCTCCGCCGCGACCTCCCGCGCGGTCGCGCAGCAGTGCTCGACCAGGCGACCGAGCCCGTTGGTGCCCAACGCCATCAGCGTGACCGCCATCCGGAACGCGTCCGCGCGCCGCGAGGTCCAGATCGACCTGCCGAGCAGGTCCGGCAGGCCGGCGTCGACGTCGTCGGAGGCGTTGATGTAGTCGGCGCTGATCGTGAGCGCGCCGAGGTCCGCCGCGTTGCGCGTCGCGAGGAGACCGGCCGCGATGGACTGCCAGCCGAACTTGTGCATGTCCAGCGTCACCGAGTCCGCCAGCTCGACGCCGTGCAGGTGCCGGCTCCACTCCTCGCTGCACAGCGCGAGCCCGCCGTAGGCCGCGTCCACGTGCAGGCGCACCCCGAACCGGCGGCACATCCCGGCGATCTGGTGGAGCGGGTCGATCCGGCCGGTGTTGGTGGTGCCCGCCGTGGCGACGACGAGGGTGGCCGGGCCGAGCCGCTCCAGAGCGGCCTCCAGTGCCGCCGGGACCATCCGGTCGTCCTCGCAGGCGACGACGACCGGGGTGGGCAGTCCGAGGAGCCAGGCCGCCCTCGTCACGCTGTGGTGGGCGTTCGCGCCGCACACCACCTGGAGGCCGGCACCGAGCAGGGTGCGCGCGAGGAGCAGCGCCAGGAGGTTCGACTCGGTTCCGCCGGAGGTCACCACGGCGTCGGGGGAGGGCTCGGCCGGGTAGCAGAGCCCGGCGATGCCCGCGGTGAAGTCCCGCTCGATCTCACTGGCCATCGGCGCCAGCTCCCACACGTCCATGGACGGGTTGAGCGCGCTCGCCACGACGTCCGCGGCGACGGACACCGCCAGCGACGAGCAGACCAGGTGGGCCGCGCAGTGCGGGTGGGCGGGATCGGCGGAGCCCAGGCCGAGGAGCCTGCTCATCTCCTCCAGCGCGCGTTCCTCGCCGATGCCCTCGAGGGGCAGGCGGCCCGTTCCGCCGCCGGCTGCCGCGAGGGCGGCCGAGACGACGGCGGGCCCTCCCGCCGGCAGCGGGCCGCCGCGTTCGAGGATGCCGGCCTCCATGCCGCGCAGGGCCACCCCGAGCAGGGCGCCCAACTGCTCGGCGCCCTGCGGTCCGCTCGCCAGCTGGACACCGTTGTGTGCGCTCATGTCGACGCTCCTCCTCGAATCTGCGCTGCCGGGACCTCGACGGCTTCGACCGAGACCCGGTTGTCGTGGAACACCGCTCCACCACCCATGTCCGCATCCCGTTCGTCCACCGTGGCGTTGACCGTCACGCCGCCGGTGAGCTTGAGCCAATGGCCTTTGGTGGTGCTGAGGACACCGCGGCGGACCCGTGCGTCGACCAGCACGTCCGCGGTGAACTCACCGCGGCTGTTGAACACCCTCACGCGGGTTCCGGTGGCGAGCCCGTGCGCGAGGGCGTCGTCGGGGTGCACGACCACGGTCGGCGAACCCGCTCTTCTCCGCAGTTCGTCGTTGTTGCCGAAGATCGTGTTGATGGCGAAGTGCGACGCGCCCGCTATGAGCACGAACGGATGGCGTGCGGCCATCTCGTCGTCCACGACCTCCAGCGGCGGGGTGTAGCCCGGCATCGGGTCGAGGCCGTCGGCGGCCGCTGTGGCCGAAACGAACTCGAACTTCCCCGACGGGGTGGGGAACCCGTGCTCGAACGGTGCGAGCGGGCTGGGGTAGTTGAGCCGGGCCCACCCGCCGGCCCGCAGCCCGTCGAGCGTGATCCCGTGCAGCGAGGGGTGGTCGGAGTCGAGGAGCTGCTCGGCGAGCCGTTCGTCGGAGTCGTAGAGGCTGGGCTCGCGCAACCCCATCCGCGCGGCCAGGTCGCGGAAGGTGTCCGTGGTCGACCTGCATTCGCCCGGCGGCTCGACGGCACGTTCGTTCCACGCGAGGTAGAGGTGGCCGTACGCGTCCATCAGGTCCGTGTGCTCGTGCTGCATCGTCGCGGGCAGGACCAGATCGGCGTAGTCGACGGTGTCGGTCGGGAAGTGTTCGAGGACCACCGTGTACAGGTCCTTTCTGGACAGACCCGCGCGGACCCGGTTCTGGTCGCTGGTGCTGACCACCGGGTTGGCGCCGTACACGACCAGCCCCATCACCGGCGGGTCGCTCGCCTCCAGCAGCCCCTCGGCGAGCCGCGTCATCGACAGCGTGCGCACCGCTTTCGGGCGCAGGTCGTCGCGGAACAGCGCCTCGCGGTTGCCGCCGAAGTAGGTGTCGGTGGAGAACATCAGCCCACCGCCGGGCCGGTGCCAGTCGCCCGTGACCGCGGGGATGCAGGCGAGCGTCCGCAGCGTCGCGCCCGCACCGGCGTGCCGTTGAACCCCCTGGGAGGTGCGGATCGCGGTGGGCCTGGTGCGCGCGATCCGCTCACCCAGGTCCCGGATCTGCTCCGCGGGGACACCGGTGATGGACGCGGCGCGTTCCGGCGTGAAGGCCAGCACGCGTTCGCGGAAGTCCTCCCAGCCGAAGCAGTACCGCGACAGGAAGTCGTCGTCCTCCCGGCCACTCGCGACGATGACGTGCATCAGGCCGAGTGCGAGCGCGCCGTCGGTCCCGGGCATCGGCGCCAGGTGCTCGTCCGCGGCGGCCGCGGTCCGCGTGCGCATCGGGTCGATGGCGACGACGTGTCCACCGTTCTTGCGGCCCGCCTCGATGAACCTCCAGAGGTGGTGCCCCGACGTCAACGTGTTCGTGCCCCACAGCAGGGTCAGCTTGGAGAGCGCGAAGTCCTCCGGGTCCATGCCCCTGCTGGTGCCCAGCGCGTACGTCAACCCGGTCAGGCCCGCGATCGAGCAGATCGTCATGTTGTGGTGGGACGCGCCGAGCACGTTCCACAACCTGGTGCCCGCTCGCCCCTGCACCCCCTGCAGGTACCCGAGCGCACCGGTGCCCTGGTAGGGCCACAGCGCCTCACCGCCGTGCTCGTCGATGATGCGGGAGAGGCGGTCGGCCATCTCGTCCAGCGCCTCGTCCCACCCGATCCGCTCGAACCGGCCCTCGCCCTTCGCCCCCACCCGGCGCATCGGGTGCAGGATCCGGTCCCGGTGCGAGGCCTGCTCCAGGTAGCGGTTCACCTTGACGCACAGGGTGCCCCTGGTGACCGGGTGCTCCCGGTTGCCGCGCAGCCCGGTCGCCACCCCGTTCTCCACGGTGACCAGCCAGCTGCAGCAGTCGGGGCAGTCGAGCGGGCACGCTCCGGCGACCTCGCTCGTGGCGCTGGTGATGGGCAGGTTCTGGCGTGGCACGACACTCCCTCAGGACGGTTGCAGTTCTTCCAGCCGCGAGGTGAGGCCGGCCGCCACCCGGCCCGTGGCGACGTGCTCGACCTCACCGGTCATGAGCACGGAGCCCCGGCGGTCGAACCGCGCGGTGAAGGCACCGCCGCTCATGACCACCTCGACCCGGTCCCCGACCAGGCCGAGGCGGCGTGCGGCCGCGGCGGCCGCGCAGCCACCGCTGCCGGAGGCCAGCACGCGGCCGGCGCCCCGTTCCCACACCACCACGCCGAGGACGTCCTGACCGAAGACCGCGGCGAACTCGACGTTCACCCTGCCGGGAAACCGCGGGTGCGCGGACAGCAGGGGACCGACCGAGTCGGCCAGTTGATCGTCCACAGCGGACAGGACCAGCACCGCGTGCGGGTTGCCGTTGTTCAGCGCGGTGACCTGCCACCGGCCGCCGCCGACCTCGATCGGCACGTCCACGGCCTCACCGGCGCAGCCCAGCACGGGCACCGCCTGCGCGGAGAAGTCCGGGCGGCCGAGCTCGATCGACACGATCCCGGCGTCCACGTCGTCGACGAAGACCGTGGACGTGCAGAACCCCGTGTCCACGACCAGCTGCCGCGTCCCGTGCCGGCGCGCGTGTTCCAGTGCGAACGCGCGCAACCCGTTCGCACTCCGCTCGCACGCCGAACCGTCGGCGTTGTGGATGCGCACCTCGACCACGCCCGCCGCGGCCGGTCGTCCCAACGGCCCGAACACCACCCCGTCAGCGCCGACCCCGAAGTGGCGGTCGCACAGGACGCGTGCGGCGAGCGGACCCGCGGCCACGCCGTCCTGCGGCTCGACGAGCAGGTAGTCGTTGCCCATCGCGTGGTACTTGGTGAACGCCACCATGCCGGTCAGTCCGCCGCGGCACCGGACGGGGCGTCGGCGAGCGCCTGCGCGTCGTGCTCGTCGCCGTACCACTTCCGGCTCCACCGGGAGAACGCCGCGATGAAGATGTCCCTGTTGGCCGGGCGGCCGTCGATCGACTCCACGTCCGTGACGTCGTGCTGGATGGCCCGGTCGTCGAGCAGGACCGCCTGCCCCTCCTCGATGGTGCCGCTCCAGAAGGGTTCGTCCGCACCCGGCTTCCACAGCCTGGTCAGCGCGCCCCCGACGTTGGCCCGCCGGAGCACGCCGATCATCACGTAGTCGTGGCCGTCGTGGTGCACGCCCTCCGGGGTGAGCGGCGCGGTCACCGCGCTGGTCGCCTGCGACCGGTTCTGGTGCAGGTTGATCGACCAGTCCTCGGAGAGGTCGAGCGGGAACCCCTGCACGCCCGCGCGGAGCAGGTCGGTGAAGTCGGCCTCGACCGGCTCGTACCGGCGCCGGATACCGCCCGCCACCGGGTTGAACTTGACGAAGGTCGTGTAGTCGCGCTGCGGCAGCAGCTCGAACGAGCAACCGGAGTCCTGGTCCTGGGACAGCCGGTACTGGCAGAACCGCTTGAACCTCGTGCCGTGACCCATGTACTCGTCGACCGGCAGGTCGTCGTAGCTCGCCAGCAGCTCGGTTGACGCCGCCGGGAGGTCGATGATGCTGAAGCCTGCTTCGTTGAGTGCCACGTCCGGGAACCCCTTCCTCGTGAAGATGCGGGACGGCCGCTCACCCGGCGGTCGTGAGCCTCGCGGACAGGTCCACTTCGGACATGCGCTCGTCGAGGTAGCGCTGCGACGAGTTCAGCCGCCACAGCGTGCCGCGGGCGATCCCCCTGCGCATGGCCGGTGACGTGGCCGCGGGTTTGATGACGTTGTGGAACCAGCCGGCGGCGTGCTGGGCGTCCACGGTGATGTGCAGGCGGTGGTAGACGATGCCCACGTCCGGCAGGCCGAGCCGCTCCCAGGCGTGCACCACCTGGACGAAGCGGTCGGGGACCAGCCACTCGGTCATGCCGAGGAAACCGACCGCCTCCGGGTAGCTGGAGCGGTAGCGGCACAGCATGACCGCGAGGTTGCCGGACAGCAGCGCGTTGGCGGTGAGGGCGCTCTCCAGCTCGTCGTCGGTGATGTCGAAGACCTCGAAGATCTGCTTGAACAGGTGGGTGTGGACCTCCGCCGGGTTCCCGTTGCCCATCTCGTCCCAGAAGTTCCGCGCGATCTCCATCTTGGCCGGACCGTTCGTGCCCACCTGCATCAGCGCGAGGAGGTCGTCGAAACGCCCGTCGATCACCGACTCCTGGATCATGTAACGGCGGATCGCCTCCGCGTCGGCGTGGTCGCGGATGAAGTCGGTGTAGTACGGGTGCTTGAAGACGGTGTGCCCCCGCGCCAGCTTCTTCAGCCACGACACGAACTCGGCGGGGTCCGCGGGCGCGTCGTCGAGCGATCCCGCTTCGATCCGCGCGTCCTCCGCCGCCGCGGTCGCCCGCTCCAGCGAGCGCGTCACCCGGTGCACCGCGGTGGAACCCTCGGCAGACGGTTCACCGGGCGCCACCCGCAGCTGCATGCCGTAGATCCGCGACAGCAGGAGCTGCTGCCGGTAGAACATCTCCCGGTCACCGGCGGCGGCTCGGCTGTTGAGCTCGTGGACCGCACCGAGCACCCGTTCCAGCTCCGCCGGGTGCACCAGCCGGTCGACCTCGTCCGCGGGCCGGCCGAGCCACTCCGACACCCGCTCCACTGCATCGCTCACTGGAAACCCTTTCCGGAGGCCAGGTCTGAACGACTGCGAGTGTCCCTCCGGTGTAGACGGAGCTCGACCGCCGTCCCAAGCGAGGACAGAGAATCACCCGCACAGGCCGGAGTGGTGTGCCGCACACCCCGACTGCCCCCGCGCACCAGCCGATCGACCCGAACACCCACGTGGAATACGTGCGGAACCAAATGCTCAACCGCGGTGCGGTCGAGCGGCCGGATCTCCGCCGCGCCGGCCGGGAGCACGCTCACCTGAGCCCGGAGTGGGAGACGGCCAGCGCCTCCACCCGGTCGTGCAGTCGCGGGATGAAGTCCTCGAACTCCGGCTTCATCAGCACGCTGCGGATGATCCGCGCCTCGGGGGCATCGGCGGCGACACCGGGATGCCGGCGGACGAGTGCGTCGGAGCGCACCTTCACCGTGCTCAGGAACACGGGATCTGCTTCTGTGCCACCGCTTTCCAGCATCCTGGCCGACACCTGGTCCACCAGCCGCATGCTCGCGGGCCGGACGACCGGGAAGTAGGTGACGATGTCCAGCTCGGGTTCCTGGTACAGCTCGAGGGCCTCGGACGACGCGATCCTGGCCGACCAGTCCAGGGCGGCCCGCCTGCCGGCGCCCAGGACCCGGCCCAGTCCTGACGGGGCCGGCGGCAGGACCCGGAAGGTGAGCCAGAGAGCCGCCGCGGCCGCACCGGCCCGTGAGCACTCCAGGCTCGTCTCGCCGGGGTTGAACCCGGCCGGAGCGCAGTAGGTGTACGGGGAGTCGTGGGCGTAGAACCGGTTGACGTCCGGGTCGTTGAAGAGCACCGCGCCGCAACCGTAGGGCTGCAACCCGTGCTTGTGCGGATCGACCACCACGGAGTCGCACCGGGAGATCGCCCGCCACGGCTCCGGCGGCAGCGCCTCCGCGGTGTCCGATCCCGCGAGCAGCGTGAAGAAACCGCCGTAGGCGGCATCGACGTGGATGCGGACGTCGTAGCGCTCCCGCAACGCGAGGACCTCGTGGATCGGGTCGACCGCGCCGAGACCGGTCGTGCCGGCGGTCAGGACGACCGTGCCGATCCGCTGTGTCCGCAGCAGCTCCTCCAGTGCCTCGACGTCCATCCGGCCCCGGTCGTCGACCCGCACCGCATGACTTTCGATGCCCAGGACGCGGCACATGCGGCTGTGCGTGAAGTGGGCTTCCTCGCTGAACGCGACGCCTTGGCCGGGCCGGAGCTCTCGTGCGACGTAGAGGGCTTCGAGGTTCGCGATCGTGCCGCTGGTGGTCAGGTGACCGAGCGGGGCCTCGAACCCGAACATGCCGGACAGCTGGGCGACGACCTCCTGCTCCATCTCGACGGTGGCCGGGCCGCCGTCGAACGCGTGGTTGTTCGGGTTCACCAGCATGGCCGCCAGATAGCCGATGGTGGCGGCGGAGTGCGGCGGGCGGACCATATGCCCGGCGTACGACGGGTGGAAGAAGGGGTAGTTCTTCCCGAGCCGCTCCGTGAAGTCGTGGAAGGCCGCCGCGAACACGTCATCGTCGACCTCCATCGACGGGTGGGGTGAGAACGGCGGAAAGGAGTCCTGCCACCTGGCGTTCTCCTCCTGTGCCCGGATCATCCACTTGGTCAGGTCCACGGGTAGCCTCGGCCTCCGTCGAAGGAAGAATCGTGCTGAGGGCGCTGCTCGCCGATCGGCCAGAAGAGCCGGTTCTCCGTGCACTGCCGCAAGTACTCGATGCCGTCCGTGCCGCCGGTGCCGTTGCTGTCGCCGATCATCGATCGCGCGATGGAGTGGTGAGTGCGCTTCCACTTCTGATGGCTCTGTTCCAGCAGGTGCACCGCGTTCGTCACCACCGCGCTCTCCGCGTCACTCCACCTGCTCTGCCGGCGACGGTGCCACGCGGACAAGGAGTCGAGCCCGGACAGGGCGCGCAGCCGCACGCGCGGAACGGAGAGGAAGGCGGGGGAGTCGAGGCGACCTTTCCTCGGCAACGCGCAGAAGATCTCCACCAGCTTGTACGCCTCCGACTGGATCGCGCTCGACCCGTCGGTCTGCATGCGGAAGGCCTGGAAGTTCGCCGGTGACATGGTGGCCAGCAGGCTGAACAACCCCGACGCCTGGTCCAGCGTCGTCGCAGCCGACTCGATCCGGGCGGCGACCTCGAAGGCGCATCCGGACTGCGCGACCGCTGCCGCCTCCTCCAGCGTGGCCGCCATCATCGTGAACACCGTCTCGTAGCACTGCAGAACTCGGATGAAGAGGTACTCGTCGTGGTGGTCGGAGACGGGGAGGACGCTGAAGCGGATCACGTCCTCGACCGGTTCCGCCACGAGCCCGGGTCTTGTTCCCAGCGGGTCGAAGTGCTCGCCCAGGGAGGCCGCCTTGCGAATCCTCTTGAGTGCGAGCTGACGGCGTGGCCGGCCGCTCGGGAGGAGCTCGCTCTCGTCGTCGTCCTTCATCGTCATCCACTCGAACTCGGCCAGGTCGCGCAGGAGGCGCGCGACGAGGGTCCGTCCGGTGTGGACGTTCTCGGCCGTCGGGAGGAGGGGCTTCAGGACGTCCAGGGCCAGGTAGCTGCGGTAGGAGTACCGGTCCTCCGCCTTGTCCAGAACGCAGTTGTAGAACTCCGCGACCACCGGTCCGGTCGCGGCGTCGGCGCGGCCCGCTCTGGCCTGTTCCAGGGCGTCGTCCCCGAGCCGGTCCTTGCCGTGCCGCAAAATCCGCAGGCGTATCGAGCTCGCCAGGTCCGGTGTCGGGCCGCCTTGCTGTGCGTCGACGGCGGAGGTTGTTGTCGCGTGCTCGTCCACTGTCGTCCCCCGTGGCTCAGACATCACGCTGGAGACCGGGCGGAACTGCCGCGCCCATCCTGCTCAGCGCGTAGGCCTGATACGGTCCGGAGTAGACGTTGATGGCGTGGTTCAACCCGGCATGGGCATCGCGCCAGAAGCGCTGCATGGGCCGATCCGACCGCAAGGCGTTTCCGCCTGAGTGGCTGTAGAGGCGGTCGAGTGCCTCGACAGCGCGCCGGCTGCCGCGGACCTGGTCGCAGCGGGCTGCCGCGCGGAGCTCGAACGGCACTTCCTTGCCGGAGTCGACGATGTCCCACATGCGGCCCACGTTGGCCATCATCTGGACCCGTGCGGACTCGACCTCGGAGCAGCACTCGCTCAGCTGTGCCAGGAGGAAGTTGTCCTCACGCACCAGCCGGCCGGACTCGTCGACCCGATCGCGCTGGTAGTCGAAGGACGCCGCCAGAGCGCCACGGCACATGCCGATGATGGACGCCGTGATCGCGTTGGGGAAGATGGCCGACCAGGGCATGCGGAAGAGGGTCTCGCTCCTGCCTGCCTCCCTGGCCGCGACGCCGCTGACGACGTCCTGCTCAGCGATCACGCGCTCGGCAGGCACGAACGCACCGCTCACCGCGACGTCCTTGCTCCCGCTGCCACGCAGCCCGACCGCGTTCCACGACCCGTCGATGATCGTGTAGTCGCTCCGCGGCAGCAGCATGTGCAGCGTGCCCTCGGACCCGACGCGATCGCCCTCGGCATCGACCACGGTCGCACCCAGCCAGGCCCACTCGCAGTGGTCCGTGCCGGACGAGAACGCCCACCTGCCGCTCAGCAGATAGCCTCCCTCGACCTTGCGCGCCTTGCCGAACGGGGAGAACGGCGACGCCACCCAGGTGTCCGGGTCAGCCGCCCACACGTCGTCCTGAACGGACTCCGGCATCAGGGCCAGCTGCCACGGGTGCGACCCCAGGACGCCCGCGACCCAGCCCGCGGCGCTGCAGGACTCGGCGGTCAGGATCACCGCGTCGAGGAACTCCCGCGGATCGGCCTCGAAACCACCGTGCTTCGCGGGTTGCAGCATTCTCACCACACCGGTCTTGCGCAAGATGTCCGCGGTGTGCGCGGGGAGTGACCCCATCTCTTCTGCTTCCGCAGTCTGGGCCCCGAGTTGCACACGTGAACCCTCGATCTGCTCAAGAACATCGTTCACCATGTGAGTGGTCCTTCATCGTGAAGTGTTTGGTACTTCTGTCTTCGTTCGGAGCTTCAACCGCGAATGCAGCAGATGTGCGGCTGCGGCAGCGGACAACGCGCAGACGACCGGGAGGGAGAAGGTCGACCGGGCGCCCAGCTCGTCCGCGATCCTGCCGACGGTGGCGGTGCCCGCACCGAAACCGAGCGAGAGACTGGACCACACCCAGTTCATCCCCTCGGTCTGGATCGCCACCGGAACGAGCTCGTCGAGCAGGTGGAAGGCGTTGATGATGGTCGGCGCCATGCTGAGACCGTTGACCGCGGAGCAGGCCATGAGGACGAGCAGGCTGTCCGCGGTCAGGTAGAGGGCGGGGAGCAGGCCGAACGCCGAGGCGCTCAAGGCGAGCCGCAGCGATGTCGGCCCGCTCCGCGTCCGTGAGCCGTACAGAACGGCCGAGACTCCGCTGCCCACTGCGAAGCAGGTGAGGACGAGGCCGGCGCCACCCGGCTGACCGAGTTCAGCGGAACGCGCGACGAGCAGCACCTCCGCCGCGCCGCAGGTGGCTCCCAGCGCCAGGAGCAGAACGAGCAGCAGCGGCATGCCCGGATACCGTGCGGCGAGGCGCCGGTGCACGCGAGCGACGGGAGGCTGCCTGGGCGGCTCGGTGTGCCTCTGGAAGAGCAGCCAGGTCGCGCCGCAGGCGGTGAGGAGAACGGCCGAGGCGACGGCCAGGTACGGCGAGACCTGGATCGCGAGAGCCGCTGTCAGCAAAGGACCGATCGCGAAGACGACCTCGTCCAGAACCGTTTCGACCGAGTAGGCGGCGGATCTCTCGGTGCTGCCGTCCGGCCACATCGTCGCCCAGCGCGCCCGCGTCATCGGCCCGGTGTTGACCGCTGAGACGCCCAGGAGAAGAGCCAGGAGCAGCGTGGCCGGAAGCGGCGCGTCCAGCGCGACCGATCCGAGCGTCATCGTGGCGAGCGCGAAATGCGCGAAGATGGACAGCAGCAGCGTTCTGCGCTGCCCGAAGCGGTCCGCGACGATTCCGGCGACGGGACTGCCGAGCGCGTTGCCGATCGTCCAGCAGCCGCTCACCAACGCGGCTTTCCCGTACTGACCGGTGGGCAAGGCCAGCAGGAGGAGCAGGCCGAGCGGGTAGATCCCGACGAACAGACGCGACAGCACGCCCGCGATGCAGAAGGACACGGCCCCTCGTCTGGCGAAGGCGCTGCGATAGCCTGCGAACACAGCGGACCTCCAACGGCGTTCGGACGAGTTGCTGAACGGGACAGCGGCAGTTCACCGCGCTCGTGGAGATCGGGTCGCCGCAGCGCTTCGACACTGTGCAGCGCGGAAGCCCGCGAATGCGAGCCGCGTTTCGCCTGGCGGGACGCTTTGTCGGGGAACCGGCCGGCGATGTCGCCGCCCGCGTCCGATCGGGAAGCCCGCCCAAGCGAACGGGCACACCTCTCCGGTTCGACGTTGACGGCCGGCGTCCGTCAGTCCCGCACGGGAACCAGGGCCTGTGTCGAGGTCCGTGTTCGCGACAGCCGGGCCTGAGGCGGCCCCTGGGGGCACGGGCGACCAGCCCACGTACAACACCGGTATGCGGGCTGTCCGCCCGCACCGCCAGGAACCACCTCAGGCGCGACTCTCATCGAACGGGACCTCGACACAGGCCCTAGGGTGCGACCGGGCGTTGTGGCACGGGCGAGCCCACCATCTCGCGCGGGTGCACGAGCGAGTGCTGCACCAGCCCGTCCAGCCGGGAACGCAGGAACGAGCGGTACGGGTTCGGCTCGCACAGGTCCGTCAGGGTGGTCACGGCCAGCGAGTGCAGGTCGCGGACCTCGCGGGCGTACAGCCGCACGGCACCGGGGGTGCTGGAGAGGTCCCGCAGCACCATCCTGGCGTGGGCGTTGCCGCCGGCCTCCTCGCCGAGCCGGATCATGTGCTGTCTGAGGTGCGTGCTCGCGATCTTGCAGGCGTTGGCGAGCAACAGCGGTGGTGTGCGGTCGTCTCCCGCGGAGTTCGCGGCGGCCTGATCGGCCAGCAGCCCGTACAGCCTCCCGAACTCGCGCCATCGCGGCCCGTCCGCGGCCGCGCAGGTCCGCACCGCCATCACCGCGTCGCGCGCGTACGCGTTGCTCCGTGCGCTGGACGTCGAACCGGGATCGGCCGCCGCCTCTTCGAGGTCGGCGGTCCACGTCCGGCGAAGTTCCTCGGTGATGTCGAGAGAACGCAGGTAGGACAACGGCAACCGGGTCGCCGCCGCGCCCGTGCGCGTTTCCGCACCGGCCCACCACAACGACGACATCACCGACACCGGCATGGCCTTGTGCGGAGAACCTCCCGCTGCCGCCGCGGTGACGACCGCGAACAGCCGGGCGAACACCAGCGGCGACTCCACCTGCTTGAGGAGCTCGG
Organism: Lentzea sp. NPDC042327; assembly: GCF_040647275.1. Lineage (NCBI taxonomy): Bacteria > Bacillati > Actinomycetota > Actinomycetes > Pseudonocardiales > Pseudonocardiaceae > Lentzea > Lentzea sp. NPDC042327. Next base: position 20,882 of record NZ_JBEZBX010000022.1, on the reverse strand, counting down.
CGCTCGACGGGGCAGCCCGGTGGTCGTTCGTGAGCCGCAGGTCCGCGTCAACGCACCGAACGGCGATGCGCAGGGTCTTGGCGAAGTTGCCTAGTGGAGGCCGGGAACGGTGCTCGGTGATGGGCATGGTGGATCCCGACTGCTCGACTGGAGGGGGAACGGTCAGTGCCGCCGACGGCGTGCATCACAACACGCGATGAACCGGCGGTGAAGTCCTGACCCGCGCCGCGTCACCTTCGGACCGATGACCGTGACGGTTCGGGCAACCCCGGCGGTGCTCCTCAGGTGGCCGGTCGTGCCGAATCCGGTGGCCGTTCGTGAACAGGTCGACCGGTTCCGCGACACCTGTGCTGCGATGGCGGTAGAGGAGACTCCATGGCAAACAAGCGTTGGAAAGCGCTCACCGCGGCGGCGATGAGCCTCGTGCTCGGCACGGGGTCGGCAGCCGCAGCGCCGTCCCCGGTCGACGCGCGAGCGGGGTACGTCGAGAACTTCGACTCGCTCGACCCGGCGATCTGGCAGTGCGAGCACAGCTGCCCGACCGTCACCGACGGTGTGGCCAGGTTCGAGCTGAAGGCCGGCGCCCCGCCTCGCACCGCCGGCTCCTGGTCCAAGGTCCGGTACCGGCCGCAGCGCTTCACCTCGGGCGAGTTCACGACCCGGTTCGCGCTCAGCCACCGCCCCCGGCAGCAGGTCTGGTGGGGCGCCGCGTTGTGGGACAACGGTCCCGCCGCGGACGGGAGCCAGTTCAACGAGATCAACTTCGGCTACACGACCGACCAGAGCTACACGAACACCCAGCTGCGCTTCGAAAGCGCCAAGCGCGGCAAGGCCGTCTCCCTCAAGGTCGACACCGGCGTCGACCTCTACGACGGCAAGTACCACATCGCGACGTTGCGGTACACCTCGTCGTACGTCGACCTGCTCTTCGACGGACGGCACCTGATGAGGATCACGGACCGCTCGGTGATCCCGACCGATCCGATGAGCTTCGTCCTCGGGCCGCGCCTCGTCGCCGGAGCGCCGTTGACGGGGAACTTCACGCAGTCGGTGGGAGCCGCTGAGATCGGCTGACCGGCCAAGGCCGAGCAGTTGCACACCGTCGTGGTGCCCGGCCCACCGCAGCAAAGGGCTGGGCCACCGGAGTCAGTTCGTCCACCTGGTGGTCCGGTCGGAGGTCGCCGACCTGGCGATGTGAGCGAGGGGATCGGCGGTCAGGGCGGGTCGTCGTCGCCCGAGGACGTGGGCCGGAACCATTCCGTGCGGTGGGTGCGGTTGGCGTCGGCGACGTTCCCGGCGGCCGGCCCGCCGCCGTCCGGATCGACCACGGTGCCGCTCTCGGCGGCGGGGAGCCGGCTCCAGCCCGAGCAGCCGTTGACGCACGGGTGGTTCATCTCCGTCAGCACGAACGCGCCGTCCTCACCGGGCACCGGTTGCTGCCAGGTGATCGTGCCCGTGTCATCGCACAGGTCACAGCGGGGTTCGTGTTGCCGCACACCGCGAGCATCCACCAGATCGGTGGGAAGTCCGATTTCGGTCACCGGGACGGGCGAACCGGGCGGCCTGAACACCGCGGACACCTGCCCTCCACCATCGTGTACCTGCGGCGGGCCAGGCCAGCGCGAACCGCTGATCAGTGCGAACCTGGGTCCCGGTGACGAGGTCGACAACCCGTCCGGGGAAGGGTGGTCCAGCATGGCCGGCGGTGCACGGTGACGCACGCTCGACGCGACGGGATCTCAGACCTCACCATCGAGACCGTTGACCACGACGGCGTGCTGGTCGTGACGCTCAACGGCGACATCGACATCACCAACGCCGGTCAGGTGCGCACCGCGCTCGAAGAGCAGCTCAACACCCACCCGGTCGGGATCGTGGTGTGGCTGGCGGTGGGCTTCCTCGCGTCGACGGGGCTGTCGACGCTCGGTGAGGCCAGCCGCCGGGCGCAGCAGGCCGGCGTCGGGTTCGCGGTCGTCGCGGCGGCGCACTCGGCGCGGCGTTCTCTGCTGGTCGCCGGCATGGACAGCGTCCTGCTCGTGCACGAGTCCGTTCCGCACGCGGTCGAGGCGCTGCGCACGGCGGCGGTGGCCGAGCGGACCGACCTCGCACACTGACGGCGCCGGTCTCGACCGCTGTGCTCAGGTGACGGCCGGCCGCACGGCCTGGTCCAGGGGCGAGCACGTCGTGAGCACGCCGTACACCTGGCTGAACCGCAACGGCCGCAGCACGCTGTGGTGGTCCACCACGACTGCCGCCGCGCAGCGGTCACCTCGGGGCGTCGGCTCGCTGCTCGACCGGCAGAGGCCCTCCCGGCGCGTTGTCCGCCCTCACCGCCACGCCCGCCGGACAGGTGGTTTCGCTGTCCTGGCACGGGTTATCCGTGCGGGACGTCGAGCAGCCGGCGACATCGAGACCGCCTCGACCGAGGCGTGCGTTCACCCCACGGGAGTCGCCATGGCGACGAAGTCCTGCCCAGGCCGCGGAGCGGTCGTCACCTACCTCAACCCCGACGTGCTGCACCCGACCGTCTACCTGCGGGGTGTGGTGGTCGGACCGCACGTGGTGGATCCGCAGACCTCGCACGTGTGGGTGCCGGTCCTGCGGCCCGACCGCACCATCTCCGTCCTGGACATCGCCAACATCGTCGCCGTGCAGGAACCCGAACTTCCCTGACCAGGCCGGCCGTGGTCAGCGCCGAGACCGCTTGTGCCGGACCAGGTCCGCGATGCCCTCCACGACGAACCCGCCGGTGAAGCAGCCGGCCAGGATCAACGCCCAGGAGGCTTCCTCGATGAACACGAAGCCGATCACGTTCGCGATCACGAGCAGCAGACCGACGATCACGTAGTAGCGCGCGGAGTGCTGCCGTGGTGGTTGGTCGACCATCGGAACAGTCTTGCAACTCCGCCGGGCGGTCGCGACGCAGTTGACCGCCCGGGACGCCGGGCTCAGCGCACCTGCTCGGCCTTGAACTGCATCCGCGGCGTCGCGTAGAACTCCTGGGCCTGCACCAGGCGCAGCTCGCGCTCACCGGAGCGGTAGGTCAGGTCGATCAGGTCGAAGACGCTCGACGCGGTGCGTTCCAGCGCCAGCGCCGCGTCCTTGGTCTGGACGTAGTGGGCGGTGAACAGCGCGGCTGTGACGTCACCGGACCCGTTGGCCTTGAACGGCAGGTGCGGGGTGCTCACGAGCCACGACCCGGCGCTGTCCACGACGAGCATCTCGATCGTGCCCTCCTCCCGGTCGGGCCGCTCGACGCTGGTGACCAGCACGGTCGACGGGCCCATCGCGCGAGCGAGGTCGGCCGACGCCAGCGTCTCCTCGACGCTCGCCGGCTCGGTGCCGGTGAGGAAGCCCAGCTCGAACTGGTTCGGGGTGATGATGTCGGCCACCGGCACGACCCGGTCGCGCAGCAGCACGGGGATCTCGGGCGCGACGAAGCACCCGGACTTGGCGTTGCCCATCACCGGGTCGCACGCGTAGAGCGCCGCCGGGTTCGCCGCCTTCACCCTGCGCACCGCGTCGATGATCACGTCGGCGATGCCCGTGCCGCCCTGGTAACCGGACAGCACGGCGTCGACCTGCCCGAACACCCCGCGTTCCTCCACGCCGAGGAGGATCTCGGCCACGTCCGACGGCGGCAGGAGCGGACCGCGCCACGCGCCGTACCCGGTGTGGTTGGAGAAGTTCACCGTGGGGATCGGGACGACCTCGACCCCGAGGCGCTGCAGCGGGAACACGGCGGCGGAGTTGCCGACGTGGCCGTGGGCGACGACCGACTGGATGGACAGAACCTTCATCCGCCCACTCTAGAACGGCCACCTGACCAGCGCGGGGCTCCGGCCTGGCCGAGACGGTGTTGCGGGCGAGACGTCGGTCTCACGACGAACGCCTCCGCCCCGGCCACGGCCTGCGGGCAACGACCCGGGAGGACCTGAGCTCGGGGTCGACGGGGTCGGGCAGCTCCCTCACGGCTGCCGTTGCGCGGGGAGACGTCACCGCGGCCGTCGGGCTGATCACCCGATGCCGTGCTGCTGCAACCACATCTCCAGCACGCCGAGGTGCCACAGCTCGTTCCCGCCGGCCTTGGTGGCCTGCCCGTTCGGGTCGGCGAGCAGGCCGTCCACGTACTCGCGGCGCAGCACACCGCGTCCGCGTGCGGCGGGGGAGGTCATGGTCGAGCGCAACAGGTCGAGGACCTCACCGTCGAGCTGGATGAGGGCCGGCACCGGGAAGTAGCCCTTCTTCCGGTCGACCACGTCGTGCGGCAGCAGGTCGCGGCCGATGTCCTTGAGGATGCCCTTGCCGTCCTGGTCGGACTTCAGCTCGGGCGGGCACGCGGCGACCAGCTCCACCAGGTCCTGGTCGAGGAACGGCACCCGCGCCTCGACACCCCACGCCATCGCCATGTTGTCCACGCGCTTGACCGGGTCGTCGGGCATCAGCAGGTGCGTGTCCGTCCGCAGCACCGCGTCCAGGGCGGTGTCCGCGCCGGGGTCGGCGAGGTGGGCTGCGGCCAGGTCGCCGCTGACGTCACGGCCCAGGAGCCACTGCCGTTCCAGGACGTCCGCGAGCTCGTCGTGTTCGAGGTCGTGGAACGCCTCGCGCAGGACGTCCGCCGCCTGCCGCCGGGAAGCGCCCGCCGCAGGCTGGTGGTAGCGGTAGCCGGCGAACACCTCGTCGGCGCCCTGACCGCACTGCACGACCTTGACGTGCTGCGACACCTCGCGGCAGACCAGGTAGAACGCGGTGACGTCGTGGCTGCCCATCGGCTCGCTCATCGACCCGACGGCGTCCCGCACCGCCGCGGCGATCTGCTCGTCGCCGACGCGGAGCTGGTGGTGGTCGGTGCCGAACTTCTGCGCGATGGCGTCGGAGTAGGCGAACTCGTCGCCCTCCACGTCACCGCGGCTGGTGAACCCGATGCTGAACGTGCTCGGCCGCTGCTCCTCCGCGGCGAGAAGGGCGACCAGCAGGCTGGAGTCGAGACCGCCGGAGAGCAGGACGCCGACCTCCACGTCGGACACCGTGCGGCGGCGCACCGCGACCTGCAGCGCCTCGCGCACCGCCTGCCGCCAGTCCTGGGCCGTCCAGTCCGCGTGCTCGGGGCGCCGCGTGTACGACGGCTGCCAGTAGACGCGGTCACGCGGTTGCTGCCCGCGTTCGAACACGCGGATCGTGGCGGGCGGCAGCTTGCGCACCCCGCGCAGGACGGTGCGGGGTGCGGGCACGATCGAGTGCCACGTCAGGTAGTGGTGCAGGCCGACCGGGTCCAGCTCGGTGTCGACCCCGCCACCGGCGAGCAGCGCGGGCAGGCTGGAGGCGAACCGGGTCCGCCCCCGCATCTCGGAGACGTAGAGCGGCTTGATGCCGAGCCGGTCCCTGACCAGCAGCACCCGGTCGCGGCGGCGGTCGAACAGCGCGATGGCGAACATGCCGACCAGGTGGTCGACGAACTCCTCGCCCCAGTGGTGGTAGGCCTTGAGGATCACCTCGGTGTCGCTGGTGGAGGTGAAGCGGTACCGGCCGGACAGCTCCTCGCGCAGCTGCTCGTAGTTGTAGACGCACCCGTTGAACGCCACGGCGAGCCCGAGCTCGTCGTCCACCATGGGCTGCGCGCCGAGGTCGGACAGGTCGATGATGGACAGCCTGCGGTGCCCGAGCGCCACCCTGCCCTCCGACCACTGCCCGGCACCGTCCGGCCCGCGCGACCACATGGCCCGCGTCATGCGCTCCACCGCGCCGAGGTCCGGCCGGCCCGACTCGTCCGTGATGATCTCACCGGCGATTCCGCACATGGCCACTCCTCGGGTGTTCCGCTGACAAGGTGTCTGCCGGATACCCCGAATGCCGCTGATCATGATCCGGCTGTGGCACGGCTCGCGTGTGAGCAAGAGCACGAGCCCGTCGCCCGTTGGCAGGTTGACGCGGGCAGGCGGTGGGGTCGGCAATGGACCCATGGAACTCCCGGCCGCCGACCTCGACCAGGCGACCATCCCGCTGCTCGCACGCAGGATGGCGACCGGAGAGCTCACCTCCGCCGCCCTGACCCGCGCCTACCTGAGCCGCATCGCCGACGTGGACCGGCTCCTGCGCTCGGTGCTCGCGGTCGACCCCACGGCGGTGCGGCAGGCGGAGGAGAGCGACCGCAGGCGAACGGCCGGTCGCTCGCGCGGGCTGCTGGACGGCATTCCCGTGCTGCTCAAGGACAACATCGACACCAGCGGCCTGGCGACCACGGCCGGCTCGCGGGCCCTGCGCGTGCCACCCGCCGCCGACGCCGAGGTCGTCGTGCGGCTGCGGGCGGCGGGCGCGGTCGTGCTGGGCAAGACGAACATGACGGAGTGGGGCAACTTCCGCTCCCCGTGGGCGACGTCCGGCTGGTCGGGGGTCGGCGGGCAGACCGCCAACCCGCACGTGCTGGACCGCACCCCGTGCGGCTCGTCGTCCGGCTCGGCCGTCGCGGTGGCGGCCTCGCTGGCGCAGGTCGCGGTCGGCACCGAGACCAACGGCTCGATCGTGTCCCCGGCCGGTCACGCCGGTGTCGTGGGGTTCAAGCCCACTCCGGGCCGGGTCAGCACCGCGGGCATCGTGCCGATCACCGCCCGCAGGGACACGGCGGGCCCGATGGCGCGGCACGTCGTGGACGCCGCGATCCTGATGGCGGCCATGGCGGGCACGACCGCCGACCTCACCCCGGGCACCCTGCGCGGCGCTCGGGTCGGCGTGTGGCGCAGGACCGGCTTCGACGCCGACGTGGACCGGGTCGTGGCCGCCGCGGCCGGCGTGCTGCGCTGCGGCGGTGCCACCGTCGTCGAGGTCGACCTGCTCCACCAGGACCGCATCCAGGGCGCCGACCGTCCCGCGATGGTCGTCGAGTTCAAGCACGACCTGGAGCGGTACCTGCGGACCAGGCCCGGTGCGCCGCGCACGGTGCACGAGCTGATCGAGTTCAACGAGACCGATCCCGTCGAGCTGTCCGGGTTCGGGCAGGAGATCTTCCACGAGGCGGAGAAGACCCGCTCGCTCACCGACCCGTCCTACCTCGACCAGCGGCGCGCCGCGACGGAGTGGGCCCGCCGGTCCATCGACGAGGTGCTCACCGCAGAACGCCTGGACGTGGTCATGGCACCCACCAACGGCCCCGCGTGGAAGCCGTGCGGCAGCGACCCCGGCGGCCTGCGGACCGCGTTGCCCGCGGCCGTGGCGGGGTACCCGAACATCTCCGTCCCCGCCGGGTTCGCGGGCCCGTTGCCGATCGGGGTGTCGTTCACCGGCGGCAGCGGGGCGGACGACGCGGTGCTGCGGTTCGCGGCGGCGTTCGAGCAGGCGGCGAAGGCCCGCCGGGCACCGGGGCTGCTGCCGACGGTGCCGTGACGGCGGTGCTCAGTGCTCGAACATCCGGGTGAGGCCGGTGAGGCGCAGGAGCCGTTGCACCGGCGGGCTCGCCGAGACCAGCCGCAGCGAACCGGTCATCTCGACGGCCCTGGCCCTGCTGCGGACCAGGGCGCTCAGGCCGCTGGAGTCGCAGTAGGTGACCGCGGCGACGTTCACGACCAGGTGGTGCCGCCCCTCGTCGATCAACCGGTCCAGCTTCGCGAGCAGCGCCGCCGACCCGGCCGAGTCGAGCTGCCCCGCGACCTCCACGAAGGTCTGCGCCGCAGCCGTTCCGGTGACCCGGATCTGCACGGTGCACCACCTCCCTCCACAGTGGACCTTCGCTCAGCGCGGTGACCGGCCGGTCGGCCACCACCGGGCGTCGGTGGCCATGGGGTAACCCCGCACGACCACGGGCGCGACCTGCCGGCGCGACGCGCGCACCAGCAGACCCAGCCACAGCAACCCGATCGCGGAGATGACCGCCAACCCGGTCCACGTGACCACGGTGAACAGCTGCACCTGCGCGGGCGTCGGCTGCGGCAGGTACCCCTCCGCCAGCACCCGCTGGTCGGTCAGCACCAGCGTGATCAGCACGGCGATGGTGTTCATCGAGTCCCACAGGGCGTGCAGCAACGACACACCCAGGTACGCGGCGAGCAGGCGCCCGGTCAGCAGGAAGTGGTCGCGGGTGCTGCGGGAGAACAGCACGGCACCGAGGATCGCGGTCCACAGCCCGTGCCCGAACGGCGCGAGCAGGCCGCGCAGCAGCTCGGTGGTGACGAGGTCCAGCACCGACAGGCCGTTCTGGGTGAACAACGCCGTCAACGCGTACCCGGCCGACTCGAAGGCGGCGAACCCGAACCCTACGCTCGCGCCCAGCACCAGCCCGTCGCGCAACGACTTCTCCCGCAGGTGCCGTGTCAGCAGGGCGAGCGCACCCAGCTTCACCGCCTCCTCGATCAGGCCCACACCGGCGAACAGCCACGGCGACGGGTGCAGCAGGTAGCTCTCCAGCAGCGAGGCGCCCAGCACGCCGAGGACACCGCCGACCGCGAACGTGCGGAACACCAGCTCACCGGTGACCTCGCCGGAGTGCCGGTGCTCGAAGGCCCACGAGACGAACGTGGCCGGTACCAGGAAGCTGCCCAGCAGCACGATCGTGGGGATCAGGTTGGTGTTGCGGGTGCCGAGCGTGATCACCACGGTCGCCACCCACAGGGCCAGCCCGACCGCGAACATGCGCAGCCACGGCCGTGAGCGCTTCCCGGTGTGCTGGTCGGCTGGTCCGGTGAAGGCCACGGGCCCCGCCCTTCGTCGGTCGCGAACACCTCGACCGGCCAGGCGTGCCGGTCAGTGGTGGTCTTCCCGCGCCACGCCCGGCTAACCGCCGCCGGAGCGACGCGTGATCTCGCAGGTCCGCTTGTTTCAGTTGTGGGTAACCGGGTATGCGCCTACTGTGGGATTTACACACACAATGTGCCTGCTCTTCGGGTAGTGGTTCGGACTGAAACAGGCAGCCGGGGCCGCACAGCATTGGCCAGCAGGAAGAGCACACCCATGGTTGCTCCGTCCCACGACGATGCCGCGCCCCTCACCGTCGAGGCGCACACCCGTGACGGCGTTCCCGTCCTCGTGCTCCGCGGCGAGATCGACCTCAGCAACGAGCACTCGCTCAGCGCGCGCATCGGCGCTCAGCTCGAATCGGGTTCGCCCGCTGTCCTGCTCGACCTGCGCGGCGTGGGCTACATGGGCTCAGCGGGCCTGCGGGTCCTGGTGGAGAACAACCAGCGGGCGGAGGACATGGGCGTCCGGCTCGTGGTGGTCGCCGACCACTCGGCCGTGCTGCGCCCCATCAAGATCACCCGGCTGGACCAGGTGCTGGAGCTGCACCCGGTGTTCCCCGAGCCGCTGCACCGCGCCTGACGCGTGCCGGCTCAGGCGGAGCGGAACGGCGGCTCGCAGGTGATGTCCGCCCACACCGTTTTGCCGTGCTCGCCCGAGGTGACGCCCCAGTCCTTGGCCAGCCGGTTCACGATGACCATGCCCCGGCCCCTGTCACCACCCAGCCGCGAGGTGCCGAGCACGGGGAGCTCGGGGGAGGCGTCGTCGACCTCGACGCGCACGAGGCAGGGTTCCTCCGAGCGGTGCAGGCGCAGCACGTAGGGAATGCGCCCGTGGTCGAAGGCGTTGGCCACCAGCTCGGTGACGATCAGCTCGATGTCCCCCAGCTCGTCCTCGGTGACGTCGCGCAGCACGGCACGCGTCCAGCGCCGGGCGGACGCCAGCTCACCTCGTTGACCGGTGAGCGGCATCTCGGAGGATCTCGGGCCGTCGTCGGTCTGCTCGCTGTGCCCCACGTGCCTCACGTCCTCGTGACAGGGGACGCTCGTCCGGCGTCTCGACCCGCTCAGCCTCGGAACGTCCATCATCCCCCCGATCACCCGGCCCAGCACGACCGTTCGGAGCATCTGCGCGGTGTCGCGCAGCGCGGCTCCCACCCACCGCTCCCGCGGTCGAGGGGCTGGTCCGGTCCGATCAGGCCCGGTGCGCCCGACGGGAGGCGTACCTCCGCGCAGTCGGCGCAAAACCCGGGTTGTCACATCGGTGCCGGTGCTCACTCCTCGGACGTGAGCACCACGCTGGACGGGTCCCGGTCGGGGCGCAGCCCGCGCCACGCCGGGTGCCGCAGGCGGCCGTCCGGTGTCCACTGCCGGAACTCCACCTCGCCGACCAGGTCCGGTTCGACCCAGCGGGCGTCGCGGGCGTGCTCGCGCGGCACCCCGGCCGGGAACGGGCTGGTGGGCCGTTCCCGTCGTTCCAGCTCGCGCTGCAGGTCGGCGAGGACCGCCTGGCTGAAGCCCGTGCCCACGTGCCCCACGTACACCAGGTCACCGCGCTCGTCGTGAGCGCCGAGCAGCAGCGACCCGATCCGGCCCGCGCGGTTGCCCTGGCCCGCCCGCCAGCCGCCGATCACGACCTCCCGGGTGTGGCGGAACGGCGTTTTCACCCAGGAGGGGGACCGGCGACCGGGCTCGTAGGTGGACTTGACGCGCTTGGAGACGATCCCCTCGAACCCGTACTGGCTCGCCACGTGCAGCACGTCCGCCGGCTCGGTGTCCATGAACGTCGGCGGCACCTGGACGGCGTGGTTGCCGGGCAGGGCCAGTTCGGTCAGCTTCGCCCGCCGCACGTGGTAGGGCGTGGCCAGCAGCGACCGGCCGTCCAGCTGGAGCAGGTCGAACACGAAGTAGGCGATCCGCGGCCGGGTGTGCCGCAGCTCACGGACGCCGGGCGCGACCTTGTCCCGCTGCTGGAGCAGCCCGAAGCTGGGCCGCCCCTCGTCGTCCAGCGCCACGATCTCGCCGTCGAGCACGGCCGTCCGGTGCTGAAGGAGGTCGGGCAGGACGGTCAGCTCGGGGAACCGGCCGATGAAGTCCAGGTCGTTGCGGCTGTAGACCCGCACGTCACGGCCCTGGCAGTGCGCGACACCCCGGTAACCGTCCCACTTGAACTCGACGGCCCAGCCCTCGCTGCCGGGCGGGTCACCCGGTGTGGCCAGCATCGGGCGGATGACTTCCAGCGGCTCGCCCGCGGGTGCGGCGCTTCCCACCCGGCCACCTCCTCGGTCCGCCCACTGCCGTAGTCATGGTCGGTGAGAATCGCCCAGCTCGCAGGGCGACGCCGCGCTTCGTAAGATCGGCGGAACGGAACGACTGCGAATGACCAGGTGAGGTGTTCAGTGACATCGGACGAGACGACGTCGACGGCCAGCATGAAGACCAGCGACCACGACGGTGTGCTCGTCGCTGTCATCACCGGCGAGCTCGACATGGTCAGCGTCGACGAGGTGGGCGCGGAGCTGTTCGAGCACCTGGACAAGCGCCCGGCCGGCATGGTGGTGGAGCTGGCCGTCGACTTCATGGGCTCGTCCGCGCTGTCGGTGCTGCTCAAGCTGCACGCACGGGCGCAGAGCGACGGGGTGGGCTTCGCGATCGTGGCCGCGCAGGCAGCGGCACAGCGTCCGCTGATGGCCAGCGCGCTGAGCCAGGTGCTGCCGATGGCCCAGTCGACGGAGGAGGCCCTGAAGATGGTGCGCAAGGAACCGCAGCCGAGCCAGCCGGCCGAGTGACCCGGCGCCGCACGTCGCCGCGGAGGTGGAGCCGGGTCCACCTCCGTCCCGGTGGCTGATGCGGTGGAGGGCCTCGAACCTCGGCCCTGGGGACGCGCTTCACCGACGCGCAGCTGCTCGGGCATGCGTACGAACAGCCGACTCGCGCGGAAGGCTCCGCGTCACCTGCCGATGACCCGCTGAACCGGGCGATCTTGAACGCGAAGGCGACCACGTTGTGGCCCCCAGGCCATCCGGGCCGGAGATCGGTGGTCGTGGTTCAGAAGACGTCCGACTCCTGCCACTGCACACAGGTGGGGCGCATGCCGGTTTCAGCGAGCTCTTCCAGTGCCTCGCGCAACTGCTCCCACGCGATGGCAGCGTCGGCCGGGAACCGCGTTCGGGTGTCGAAGTCCACGAACAGCTCGGGTTCGTGATCGTTCACCGAACGGGCAGCCCGTGCGTACGAGCCCTTCGTCACCCAGGCTCGCATCACACCTTCAGCTGTTCCGCCAGCGGTGTCGTACCGCCGGGGGAGCTCGTGTGCTCGGTTGTCGGTCGGCAGGAAGTCGGTCGTTCCCATCGTGTGGATCGCTGCGATGCGATGGGGCACGTCGAGGTCGAACTTGAGCTGGTGGTCCGGCAGGTCCAGGGGACCGCCGAGCGTGGGACGGTCCTTCACGCAGACCACCGTGGGGTGGAACTGCCTGTGCGCGATCACCTCGTCCAAGACGCGTTCGAGATCAGCGCTCGACTCCACGGTGACGGGATCGTCCGCGTCGTTCGTGTCGGTGAAGTACCAGAAGTTGAGAGCGTGCCTCACCTTGAGCTCCTGCCGTGGAAAGGTCGACGTGCTCGCCGGTGGCGACCCTATCCAGGCCAGTCGGTGGGAACCCTCGGCTCGCAGGTGCTCAGCGATCGCTTGATGCTCGCCCTGCGCGTCCGAGCTGCTTTGAACCACGTCGAAGTTGCCGTGAACGGGCACCGCCTTGCATGACCTCCGTCAGCGACTCCGCCGCCCCGTGAGCGAGCTGGCTCGCCTGCACCAAAGCCGCGGTCACCTCGTCGGCCTTGCTCACCACCCGATCCAACTCGGCGGCGACCTCGTCCAACTTCGCCACGTGTGCCCCGTTCCCTTTCGGGCATCGTGGCACGGAGCGCCGGCAGTCGGCTCACCTCAAGAGCTGATCGGGCTTGGTCGTCGGGCATTGGGACGCCACCCGGACTCCGCGCGGGTCCTTCCTCAAGAAGATGCGGCCGACAGTCAGATCACACGTCGTTGCACCGCGCCTGCGTGAACTGCAGGTACCCGGACAGCTTGCCCGAACTGTCCACGCGACCCTGGCAGTCGATCGACCGGAACCCGTTGAACACGGTGTGCTCGCTGTCAGCCCAGTACTGGTAGAGGCAGGCGTACCCGCTCTTGCACATCGGAATCGCCTGCGCCTGTCCGGTGGGCACCAGCACGACACCGAGCGCGGTAGCGGCGACCAGCAGCATGCGACGGATCACGATCGCATCCCTCCCCCTGACGTTTTCCCTCCCAGCAGGGTCCCACCGCGAGCACGGGGTGAACACCACCGAGCGGGCCTCAGGGCGTTGCTGCGGCAGGTTCAGTCCGATGGGGTGGGGCAGTGCGGCGATCGGAGCCGGTGGAGCAGGCTCCACCACGAATGATCAGGCTGTCTGCATGGTTCGAGTCCACTGTGAACGGACAGGATTGGCCTTGTTCGCGTTACTCGGATGAAGGAAGAGCATGTCGAGACTGAAGTCCGTGCGCCGTGGAGCGGTCCGGGTGGCCGGGGTCGTGCTGATGGGTGCGTTCGCCGCAACGGCGATGACCGGCACCGCCGGCGCGATCATCAACGGGAAGGACTCCACCGAGAGGTACCCGTTCATGGCCTCGATCCCGTTGTCGGTGCCCAGTGCGGGCAACATCAAGGGGGTCTGCGGGGCTTCGCTGGTCCACCCGCGGTGGGTGGTGACGGCGGCGCACTGCGTCGACCAGGACACCGGTGCGGTGCTGGACGGGACCGTGCGCGTCGGCAGCGAGCGGCGGACGTCCGGGGGCACCGTCCGGAACATCGAGCGCGTGGTGCGCCACCCCGGTTACGAGGTGGCGCCGGGCATGCGGCCCAACCGCAACGACATCGCGCTGATCCGCCTCGACCGGCCCGTGACCCAGCGGCCGATCCGGATCGCCGACCGCGCCGGTGCGCCCGGCACTCCGACCCGGCTGCTGGGGTTCGGCACCACGGTCGAGGGAGCCGGTCCGGCGGAGTGGAAGTTCGCTGAACGGTTGCAGCAGCTCGACACCCGTCGTGGTGCCGAGTCCGAGTGCGCGCCCGGCTTCGCGGACCGGACCCGGCTGTGCACGGTCAGCCGCAAACCGGGTGCCATGGCGTGCTCCGGCGACTCCGGTGGGCCGCAGGTGCAGCGCGGCAAGTGGGGGCGGTGGGAGCTGATCGGCGTCACCTCCGGACCCGGTGACGAGGACGTGCCCTGCGCCAACGGTCCTGGCCTGTACACGAACGCGACCGCGTACGCGGGCTGGATCCAGAAGACGATCAGCACCAACCGCTGATCCGGCACCGGGTGCCGCCACCGTCCCCTCACACGGCGGCACCCGGTGTTCCGCGGCCGGCGATGCCGCGCTGAAGTGCAAGAGCTGCAACGGCTCCAGCAGCCCGGACGGCAGGGGGAACGCTCAGGCCGGGATGGGGAGGCGCGCCCAGACGATCTTGAGGTCGTCCTCGACGCGCACACCCCAGTCGGTGCAGAGCCGCTCGACGATCTGCATGCCGTGCCCGCGGTACGGGCCGATGCTGGACATGCCGACCACCGGCGTGCGGCTGACCGTGGCGTCGCAGGCCTCGACGACGAGCTCCGCGCCGCGGTCGGGGTGTTCCTCCCTGCGCAGCACCAGCCGGCGGGGGTCGTCGGCGTGGTCGCACGCGTTGGCCGCCAGCTCGGTGGCGACCAGCTGCACGTCCACCACGAAGTCCTCGTCGTGGGCGGCCAGCGCCTCGGCGATGCGTTCCCGCACCACCGACAGGTTGTCGCAGCTCAACGACGTGTTGATGGCCACCTCACCGGTGGTCTCGCCGGGGGTGGCGTGGCTCTCCCCGCGGGTGCCGGCCGCGGCCTGGTGGGCGAGGTTCGCCGTCGCGATCGCCGACGTGTACGGCTTGGCCCGGCCCTCGTCGGGGCGTCGGCTGGCATCGGCGTGCGCGGTACGTTGCTCGGTCACCCCGACCGGATGCCCACAGCGGCGGCCGGTTACACGGCGAGCACTTCGAACGGGCGACATCCCGGTTCAGTCCACAGTGGACTGAGATCAGCGCGGTGCCGCGGAGGCCCGCAGGGCCGCGGCCAGCCATTCGAACGGGAAGTGCTCGGGTTCCGCGCCGTTCACGGTACCGACCAGCGCCATGTACCGGTCGAACGGCCCCTCCGGGTCCGGTGGGGTGCGCTCCCACTCCGCGCCCGCGAGCATGTGGTCGGCGGTCTGGAGGCGGAACTCCGGCGTGTCCGGTGTGCGGGGGACGTCCGCCACCGCGAAGACGCCGGTCAGCCACTCGATCCAGCGGTCGGCGACGTCCAGCCCCCGCGGCGAGTCCGGTGGCACGCCCTCCCGTGCCGCGTCCATCGCCGCCTGGCCGATCGGCGTGGCCTCCTCGAAGGCCTCCAGCATCGGCGCCGAGGACATCACCGGTCCCGCGCCGGTGGTGCAGACCTCGTGCAGCTCACGGCGCAGGGCCTGCCGGACGTCACCGTCGCGCACCAGCTCCGCCAGCTCGATCCACGCCTCCAGCTGGGCTGCGGTGGGGTGGTCGGGCAGCACCGGCCGGGCCGCCCGCCACCACTCGACCATGCGCTCCGGTGCCTCCCAGCCCGTGGTGACCTCGGTCCAGAACTCGTCCACGAGCCGGTCGCGCTCCTCGTCCGACATCCCCACCAGCCGGTGCATCAACGTCGCCTGCTCCGCGGTCGAGTCCTGCCGCAGGATGGCCGACAGCACCGCGCGCCGGCTGCGCAACCGTGCTTCGTGCCCCTCCAGCAGGGTCAGGTGGGTGGCGGCCAGGTCGCGCAACGTGGCCTCACCGGCCAGCACCCGGCGGATCTCGTCGAGGCCCGCGTCGAGCTCGCGCAGCGTCCTGACCAGTTCGAGGCGGGCGATGGCCGACACGTCGTACAGGCGGTGCCCGGCCGGCGTGCTCGCGGCGGGGGAGACGACACCGGCGTCCGCGTAGTACCGGACCGCGCTGACGCTCAGGCCCGTCCGCCGTGCGACGTCACCGATCGGGTACAGCTCGTCCATGTCCATGACGATCACTATGCGATCTCAAGCGGCTTGAGGTGCAACCCCGCGCCCGGACCGGTCCGTAAGGTCCGCTGCATGACGAACAGCCCCTACGAGGTTCTGGCCGGTCTGCTGCGCGACCAGGAGGCGAGCGGCGCGGACCTGTACGCCGCCGCGTGCGAGGTGCGGGAGTGCTTCGTGCGCAGCGAACACCTCATCGGACTGTTGCCCGCGGACGCGCCGCGGCTGCTGACGGCGGGACTCACGCGGGCGGGCCGCGCCGGTGTGGTGGAGGCGTGGCTCGAGCTCGGCCGGCTGCTCGCGCACGGCGCGGCACCGTGGGCGCCGTACCCGGAACAGGACGTCCCGGCGTCGATCGAGGCGTACCGCGAGGCCGACCGCGCGGGCTCGCTCGCCGGTGCGCTCGGGTGGGTCCGGATCGCGTACTTCGCGACCAGCGCTGAGCACGAGCAGGACGCGGCCCGGCGGCTCGACGAGCTGCTGGCGGAGCACCCGGCGGACCCGGACGTCCTGCTGCTGTCCGGTTACCTGCGCTTCCGCGGCTACGGTCACCCGGCCGACCCCGCGGCAGCCGTGCCGTTCCACCGGGCGGCCGCCGAGCACGGCAGCGGTGACGCGGCGTTCGAGCTGAGCGTGCTGCACGCGACGGGGACGGGCGTGCCGGCGGACGACGACGAGTCGATGCGGTGGACCATGCGCGCGGCCGAGCTGGGCAGCGTGCGGGCCATGGGCAACCTCGGCTACTACTACGCGACCGGCCGCGGCGTCGAGCACGACCCCGCGAAGGCCCTCGACTGGTACGGCAAGGCCGCCGACGCGGGCCACGGGAAGAGCGCTTACACCGCGGGCGTCATGTGCCTGACCGGCGACGGGGGCCTGCCCGTGGACGAGCGCCGGGCGGCGGAGTTCTTCGACCTGGCCGAGGAGCTCGGTGTCGACGTGGACGACCACCTGGACGCGATGGGCCTGTCCCGCGCCTGACCCGGCGGGCCGGCGCGGCCGGTCCTACGGTTCTGGCATCCCCGTTGCCGTCCTGATCGGAGTCACCATGCGAAGGCGACTCACCCGCACCGCACTCGCGGGTCTGCTGGGCGTCACCAGCGCGCTCGGGAGCACCGCGGTCGCGGACGAGGACACCGCGCGCTACGTGGTGCTGCTCAGGAACACGCCAGCGCTGCCCGGCGTCGTGCACACGGCGACCGTCCTCGGGGGAGTGGTCCACAGGCGGTTCGACGCCCTCGGCGCGTTCTCCGCCGATCTGACGCCCGCGGACGTCGACCGGCTGCGCCAGGACCCGGCCGTCGCGCTGGTGCAGGAGAACCGGGTGCACCGCGTGGAGACCGCCCCCGCGGCCGCTCCCGCCGCCGTGCCGTGGCACACCGACCGCGTCGACCAGCGCGGCCTGCCCCTCGACGGCACCTTCGCCCCCGGTGGCACGGGAGCCGGCGTCGACGTGTACGTCGTCGACAGCGGGGTGCGCACCACGCACGCCGAGTTCGAGGGACGCGCGGAGAGCGCGTACAACGCGGTCGCGGACGGCAACGGCGACACCGACTGCGCCGGCCACGGCACGTTCGTCGCGAGCCACGTCGCGGGCCGGACGTACGGCGTGGCCAAGAAGGCGAACATCAAGGCGGTCCGCGTCCTCGGGTGCGACAACTCCGGCACGACCGAGGACATGGCCGACGGGATGAACTGGACGGCGCTCAACGCGCCGCGCGGCTCGGTGGTCAACGTCAGCCTGCAGAGCTCGCACGGCAACACCGACACCGTCCTCGACGCCGCGGCGGGGAAGCTGGTGGACAACGGGATGCTGGTGGTGCTGATCGCGGGCAACTTCGCCAGGGGCGACTGCCGGAACTCGCCGAAGGACCCGCGCGCGATCACCATGGGCGCCACCACGCGGACCGACTCGCGCAACACCGGCACCAACGCGTCCAGCTACGGCAGCTGCGTGACGGCGTTCGCGCCGGGTGCCGACGTCACCGGCGCCGGCAGCTCGGGTGACACGGCCGTGCTGAGCGGCTGGTACGGCACGTCGTTCGCCGCTCCGCTGGCCGCGGGCGCGGTCGCCATCGCCAAGGAGGCCGACCCGGACCTCACCCTGGAGCAGGCCGTGCGGCTGGTCGTCGACCGGTCGACGAAGGGCGTGCTGACCGACGTCGGCACCGGCTCGCCGAACCGGTTGCTCTACGCCGGGTCCTGATCGGACCGCCTGCCCTTCCCCGTGCCGGTCCCCGCCCACTACGGTGGCCGGTCACGGCTGCCACGCCGGGTGGGGCCGCATCGGAACGGGGGTTCTGATGGGTGTGGACGAACTCGGCGACGCACTGAGGTACGGGCCGTTCCACCGAGCGCTGCGGGTGGCGATCGACCGCCGCGGCCTGTCGCTGTCCCGGTTGCGCGCGCACCTGGCGCGGATGGACCTGGCCGTCGCCGAGTCGACCCTGAGCTACTGGCAACGCGGGATGCGCCGGCCGGAGGGACCGCGTGCGTTCGCGTTGATCAGGGGGCTCGAGTCCGTGTTGGACCTCGCCCCGGACTCGCTGACGACCCTCGTGGGCCCGCGGGACCACCCGGTGCGGGTGCCGACGACGTCGTTCATCGAGCTGTCACCGCTCGGGCCGACCACGACCGAGCTGCTGGCGAGCCTGCTCGACGACCCGGCCCGGTGCAACGCGGGGCTGGAGGTCGCGCTCACCCAGGAACGGGTCGTGCTGGGCGACCGCGGTGAGCAGCAGGACGTGACGACCCGGATCGTGCTCACCGCCGGCAACCCGGGCCCGACCCGGTACCTGGCCATCTACCACGGCGACGACGACTGCGACATCGAACGGGCGAGCGTCGTCGCCGGAGACGGGTGCCGGATCGGGCGGGTGCGCCGGGCCGACCGCTCGATGGTGTTCGAGCTGCTGTTCGACCGCAGCCTCGACGAGGGCGAGACGGCCGTCGTCAGCTACACGGTCAACGACCGGTCGGGCACGCCGTGTCCCGGTTACACGCGGATGTTCCGCGACGGCGCCGGTCCGTACCTGCTGCAGGTGGCGATGACCGCGGAGGCGCTGCCGAGCAGGTGCACGCGGGTGCTGGGCACGCGCGAGCACCAGCCGCCGGTGGAGGTCACCGACCTGATCTGCGACCGCGCGCTGGTCGCGAGCGCGTTCTTCCCCGTCGTCCACCGCGGTGTCGCCGGCATCGCCCTGGAGTGGCGCTGACCGGGTTCGCGGAAACATTCACACCGCCGTGGCGGAAGCCGACGTTCGCGTTGTGAACGGTCGCGCCGCCCGCGCACCGATCTTGTGCCCGTCCCCGCCTCGTGGCCATCGTTCGGCTGTGCCCGGAACTCACCGGGGAACACCCTCGACGTCCACGAAAGGAGGGCCCGTGAGCACCCTGCGCCCACGAGCTCTTGCCGCGGTCGCGGCGGTGGCGGCGGGATGGCTGCTCGTGCAGCCCGTCGCCACCGCGGCGCCCGACGTCTCCGCCCTCGGCCGTCTCAACTTCACCATGCAGGCCCAGGAGCAGACCCAGTGGTGCTGGGCCGCCGCCGGCACCAGCATCGCCCGCTACCACGGCACCTCGGTGACCCAGACGCGGTTCTGCCAGCTCGCCCACGACGAGTCGGGCACGAGCTGCCGCAACAACCAGGGCGACCTCGGCGAGGTCCGCGAGGCGTTCTACGACCTCGGCTACTCCTCGCCGGGCAGCTACCTGTCGGGCACCGTCACGTTCGCGTCCATCCGCGACCAGATCGACCGCGAGCAGCCGATCGAGACCCGCATCCTGTGGTCCTCCGGCGGCGGCCACATGCACGCCGTCTACGGCTACGAGGTCGACAGCAGCAACCGCCAGTGGGTCAACTGGGCCGACCCGTGGGGCAGCAACACCCGCTACAACCGCTCCACCTACAGCAGCTACCGCTCGAACACCTCGTTCACCTGGACGCACACGCTGACGGGCATCAACCGGTGAGGACGGCCATGAACACCCGCAACCTCACGGCCGCGGCGGTGCTGTCGGTCGTCGTCCTGCTCGCCGCGGGACCGTCGGCCCACGCGGACGAGGCGGTGTCGGCCGCCGACCTCCAGGCGGCACGGGCGGCCGCCACGGAGCAGTCCACCGTGGACGCCGTCGCGGACTTCCTCGGTGACCTGCGCGGCAAGGGCGCGGCGACCGTTGCCGTGCGGGACGGCGTCGTCCCGGTGTACACGCTCTCGCCGGAGTTCGTCTCCGGTGCCAGGGACGCGCAACCGGGCAAGCTCGCCTACGTGGCGGTGCCCGCGTCGTCGAGCGACGGTCAGACCTCGACCATCCAGACCGTGCGCGGCGCGGACGGCCGGTGGTCCGTGGCCAACCTGGCCTCCGGTGACCAGGAGTCCACACTGGCCGCGAAGCTGCCCGCCGGTGCCACCCTGCTGCACGAACCGCAGGTCAACGCCTGGTACGCGCAGAAGGGCACGCGGCTGACCGTGCTCGACGCCGGTGGCAGCGGTCGTCGTGCGGGGGAGCGGCTGACGGTCGCCGAGTACCAGCGGGCGGTGGCGAAGGCGTACGGCGGCAAGCAGAGCGGGTCCGCCTACGCCGCCCAGGGCCTCGCGGGTGGCTTCGGTCCGCAGTCCGGTGAGGACTCCGTGCTGCCGCTCGTCGGCCTCGGTGCGCTGGCACTGCTGGGATCGGCGGCGTTCGCGCTGCGCGTGGCTCGGCGCGACTGACGGGCCGATGGGGTGCCGCGCAGCCGCGGCACCCCGTTCCTCAGGCCTTGGGGTCGGAGGGCTTGCCGGCCAGCTCACCCGCGGTGTCCTCGGCGCTGATGCCTTCGGAGACATGCGCCCTGCGGCGTGCGTTCTCCAGGGCCACGGTCTCTTCGACCGGGTCCGGCGACCACGTGCTGCCCGCGACCGGGTGCCCGGCCGAACCGAGCTTGTTCATCTTCTTCGGCACCGACGCGCCCTGATAGGCCAGGGGGATCGGGTGGCCGTGGTCGTCCACCGGGCCCAGCGGCTGGTGGACCTCGATGAACTCACCGTGCGGCAACCGCTTGATGATGCCGGTCTCCACACCGTGCTCCAG
>NZ_JBEZBX010000021.1:0-110005 GCF_040647275.1 Lentzea sp. NPDC042327 | reverse complement strand
CGGTGCGGGTGGGCTTGTATTCGCCCGCCTTCAGGTCGGCGCCCCCGCTCCCCCCCGGGGCCCCGGGGGCCCCCGGCTATACCCCCAGGGGAACGCGGGGCCCCCGCGTGACGTTCGGGCTGAGGGGAATGTGTGCGTCGACCAGGTCGTTCGTCATTGTGTGCAGCTGACACGCGTGACGGTGGCCGGTGGGGGACGACTGGCCGTCCGTGCGGCGGGACCTCCTGACGCGCCACCGGTGGTGCTCGTCCACGGCTGGGCGCAGACCGGTGCCGCCTGGGACCTGCCGGAGTTCCGCACCTACGCCGTCGACCTGCGCGGACACGGCGAGTCCGACGACTTCGGCGACTACCGCGACAGCGCGCGGTGGGCCGCGGACCTCAGGGCCGTGCTCGACCACACCGGCCCCGCGACCGTCGTCGGCTGGTCCTACGGCGGTCTCGTGGTCGCCGACCACCTGAGGTTCCACGGCACCGCGCAGATCACCGGCCTGGTGCTGGTGGGCGCCATCACCGAGATCGGCCGCGGTCGCCCCGGCGGCGAGACCGGGCCGGTCATGCGGGCCGCGCTGCCCGCCGCGATCACCGACGACGCCGCGCTCGCGGACTTCTGCCGTGCGATGGCACCGCGTCTACCTGGTGGGACGGTCGACGCGCTCACTGCCGCCGCCCTCACCACGAGCCCTAAGGTGCGGGGGGAGCTGTTCCGCAGGGACGTGGGCAGCGCCGACGTGCTGAGGGCCGTCGACGTGCCGACCCTGGTGGTGCACGGAACCCAAGACCAGGTGGTCGCCCCTGCCGCCGCCGAGTACTCCGCCGCCCTGATCCCCGGAGCCGAGTTGAGCCTCTACCCCGACACCGCGCACGCGCCCTTCCTGGAGCAGCGGGACCGCTTCGCCGCGGACCTCGAGAAGGTGGTCCGGTGAAGCGGGTCGCGGTCCTGAGCGTGCACACCTCCCCGCTGGAGCAGCCCGGCACGGGCGACGCGGGCGGCATGAACGTCTACATCGTGCAGACGGCGACGCGGATGGCGCGGCGGGGCGTGGAGGTCGAGATCTTCACGCGCGCGACGTCCAGCGAGCTGCCGCCGGTCGCGGAGCTGGCACCGGGCGTGCGGGTGCGCCACGTCGCCGCCGGGCCGTTCGAAGGGCTCGGCAAGGAGGAGCTGCCGGGGCAGCTCTGCGCGTTCACCGCGGGCGTGCTGAGGGCCGAGGCGCGGCACGAGCCGGGCTACTACGACGCGATCCACTCGCACTACTGGCTGTCCGGGCAGGTCGGCTGGCTGGCGCGGGAACGCTGGGGCGTGCCGCTGGTGCACACGGCCCACACGCTGGCCAAGGTGAAGAACCTCGCACTGGCCGAGGGCGACGCACCGGAGCCGCGGATGCGGGTCATCGGCGAGGAGCAGGTGGTCGCCGAGTCGGACCGGCTGGTGGCCAACACCGACATCGAGGCCGCCGAGCTGGTCAAGCTGTACGAGGCGGAGCCGTCGAAGGTGGCCGTGGTGCCGCCGGGGGTCGACCTCGATCGCTTCACGCCGGGTGATCAGGCCGCGGCGCGGCAGCGGTTCGGCATCCCGCCGGACGCCGTGGTGCTCGCGTTCGTCGGCCGGATCCAGCCGTTGAAGGCGCCGGACGTGCTGCTGCGCGCCGCGGCGGAGATGCTGGTCCGCGACCCCGGGCTGCGGTCGCGGCTGGTCGTGCTGGTCGTCGGCGGGCCGTCGGGCAGCGGGCTGGAGCAGCCGAAGGCGCTGGAGGAGCTCGCGGGCCGGCTGGGGATCGCGGACGTGGTGCGGTTCCTGCCGCCGCAGCCGGGAGCGGCGCTGGCGGAGGTCTACCGGGCGGCGGACCTGGTCGCGGTGCCGAGCCACAACGAGTCGTTCGGGCTGGTGGCGCTGGAGGCGCAGGCCTGCGGGACGCCGGTGGTCGCGGCCGCGGTCGGCGGGCTGCCGGTGGCGGTCAACGACGGCGTGTCCGGGGTGCTGGTGCACGGCCACGAGGCCGAGGCCTGGGCGCGGGCGCTCGCGGACGTGGCGCTGCCGCAGCGCGAGCACCTGGCGAGCAACGTGGTCGGCCATGCGCGACGCTTCTCCTGGGACCGCACGACTGACGCCCTGCTCGCGGGGTACCAGGAGGCGGCAGAAGTGTTCCGCCGGGAGGTTTTCGCGTGACCGTCGACGCCGTCATCAAGTCGTTCCTCGACGAACGGGAGATCGAGTACGACCGTCGTGAAGAGGGCAGGTTCTTCGTGACGCTGCCGGGCACCAAGAAGCTGCAGACCAACGTGTGGCTGGTCGAGACGGCGCACGCGCTGGTCGTCGAGGCGTTCGTGTGCCGGCGGCCGGACCAGTCGTTCGAGGACGTCTACCGGTTCCTGCTGCGGCGCAACGCCCGGCTCTACGGGGTGCACTACACGATCGACGCCGAGGGCGACATCCACCTGGTCGGGCGGATCGGCAAGCACGCCGTGACCCCGGACGAGCTGGACCGGGTGCTGGGCCAGGTGCTGGAGGCCGCCGACGGCGACTTCAACCCGCTGCTGGAGATCGGGTTCGCCGACGCGATCCGGCGGGAGTGGGCGTGGCGGGTGTCGCGCGGCGAGTCGCTGGCGAACCTGCGGGCCTTCGAACATCTCGTTTCGGAGTAGGCGCCGCCTCGTTTCGGTCTGGACGGCAACTCCGGCGGCCCCCCGCTCCGTCCGACGGGCATGAGCAGACGAGTGCTGTGGGTGGGAGTCGCGTTGCTGGCCGTCTTCGCGACGGGGTGCGGCGCGGACTCGAAGAGTTCCGGTGGCTCGTCGGTCGCGGAGAACGCCGCACCGCAGCAGCGGGCCGCACAGCCGACGGGGGCGCAGAAGCAGCAGGACAACAGCGGTCAGCAGAACCAGTCCGCCGAGTCGGTGCAGCAGCAGGAACGGCAGCTGGTCCGCACGGCGACGGTCGACCTGCGCAGCGACGACGTGCTGCGGTCGATCAGCGACATCAAGGCGAAGGCCCAGCAGGTCGGCGGGTTCGCCGGGCAGGAGAGCTCGACCCAGTCCCGTGGGAGCGTGACCGTGCGGGTGCCGTCGAACGAGCTCGACGGGGTCGTGCGGAGCCTGGAGGACTACGGCGACGTCACGCGCAGCGAGGTCCGCAGCGAGGACGTCACCGACCAGCTGGTCGACGTCGAGGCGCGGATCGCGACGCAGAAGGCCAGCGTCGAGCGGTTGCGCGTGCTGTTCGAGCGGGCCGGGTCGACGGCCGAGATCGCGCAGGTCGAGGGCGAGCTGACCAAGCGGCAGAGCGAGCTGGAGTCGTTGCAGCGGCGCAGCGAGTCGTTGAAGGGCAAGGCCGCGCTGGCGACGTTGACGGTGCAGGTCAGCACCACCCCGATCGCACCGCCGGCGCCGGAGCGCACCGGGTTCGGCGACGCCTTCGTGGCCGGCTGGAACGCGCTCGTGCACGTGCTGCGACTGGTGCTGGTGGGGGTCGGCGGCCTGCTGCCGTTCGTCCTGGTGCTCGGCGTGCCCACGGTGGCGGTGATCTTCTGGCTGCGTCGCCGGAAGCGTGTCACTCCAACGGTCGAAGCAGACGCCTGACGATCTACTGAGAGTGGTCCTTTGTGAAGCGCGGAACGGCTCGGGAGAGAGGGGGAGTCGCATCGAGCCGTCCCGCGTCAAAGGTCCCCGCTGCGTCGATCCGTGGACGGGGGGAGCCGACGGATCTCAAGCGGGCCACGCGATCCGACGGGGGATGACGAACCGCGCCCTTGCCGTCCGCTTGTCGAGTTGAGCGTGGGAGCCGACTCGCGGAGGCGTGACCAACTTCCCAGATACCTGGTTGCGATCACAAGTGCTCGGATTGCTCCATTCGAGTGTATTTAGCGGCGCGAAGTAACGTCTCTGTAGCGATCCCGACTTGCTTGACCTGTTCAGTGGGCTGGCTCACGATGACGGCGCAGGCTGGGTGTACAGCGAGTGAATGAGGTCGCCGCATGGTCTTTCGCAGTCCGTTCCCCGACGTCGAGATCCCCGACGTGTCGCTGCACCAGCTGTTGTTCGGCGACATCGCCGACCGGGTGGACCGCGTTGCGCTGATCGACGGCATGTCCGGCACGTCGCTCACGTACGGCCAGCTCGCCGGTGCCGTCGACCGCCTGGCCGCCGCACTGGCCGCGCGGGGCATCGGCAAGGGCGACGTGGTCGGCGTCCTCAGCCCGAACACGCCGTACTACGCCGTCGTGTTCCACGGCATCCTGCGCGCGGGTGCCACGGCGACGACGATCAACGCGCTCTACACGCCCGACGAGGTGGCCCACCAGCTGCACGACGCGGGCGCGAAGATGCTGTTCACGGTGTCGGTGCTGCTCCCCAACGCCGCACCGGGCGCCGCGAAGGCCGGTGTCACCGACGTCGTCGTGCTCGACGGCGCCGAGGGCTACCCGTCGTTGCCGGAGCTGCTCGCCAACACCGAACCGGTGCCCGAGGTCGAGATCGACCCGGCCGAGGACGTGGCGGTGCTGCCGTACTCGTCCGGCACGACCGCGCTGCCCAAGGGCGTGATGCTCACGCACCGCAACCTGGTGGCGAACATCGTGCAGTGCCAGTCGATCCTCAGCGACGTCGGCCCGCACACCCGGATCCTCGCGGTGCTGCCGTTCTTCCACATCTACGGCATGCAGGTCCTGATGAACAACGGCCTCTACATCGGCGGCGTCGTCGTGACCCTGCCGAAGTTCGAGCTGCCCGAGTTCCTCCGCGTGATCGCCGAGCACAAGACCGACCGCGTCTACATCGCCCCGCCGGTCGCCGTCGCGCTGGCGAAGCACCCGATCGTCGACAACTACGACCTGTCCCCGCTGAAGACCCTCTTCTCCGGCGCCGCCCCGCTCGACGCCGACCTCGCCGCCGCCGTCCGCAAGCGCATCGGCTGCCGCGTCGTGCAGGGCTACGGCATGACCGAGATGTCCCCGGTCAGCCACGCCATCCCGGACGGCCGCGACGACATCTCGGTCGGCACCGTCGGCCTGATCGTGCCGAACCTGGAGTGCCGCCTGGTCGACCCGGCCACCGGCTCCGACGTGGGCGTCGGCGAACGCGGCGAGCTGTGGTGCAAGGGCCCGAACGTCATGAAGGGCTACCTGAACAACCCCGACGCCACCGCCGCCACCATCGACGAGGACGGCTGGCTGCGCACCGGCGACGTGGCCGTGATCGACGACGACGGCGTCGTCTCGATCGTCGACCGCGTCAAGGAGCTCATCAAGTACAAGGGCTACCAGGTCCCGCCGGCCGAGCTGGAGGCCGTGCTGCTCACCCACGAGGAGGTCGCCGACGCGGCCGTCATCGGCGTCCGCGACGCCGACGGCGAGGAGGTCCCGAAGGCGTTCGTGGTGCGCCAGGCCGGCTCGTCCATCGACGCGGACGCGGTGATGTCGTTCGTGGCCACGCACGTCGCACCGCACAAGAAGGTGCGCGTGGTGGAGTTCATCGAGGCGATCCCGAAGTCGGCGTCGGGCAAGATCCTCCGCAAGGACCTCCGTTCCCGCGAACAGTCCTGACCGCGGTCCGAACGGCCCCGGCGCCATCACCGCCGGGGCCGTTCGCCGTATGTGGTGAACGCACGCGGGGACCTTTCGTGCTCTCCGAGAGTACGAAAGCTCCCCGCGTGCGCTCCCCGCGAGTACGAAAGGTCCCCGCGTGCGCTGTCAGAGCTGGCTGACGACACAAGCGGTTGCCTTCGTCAGCGTGGGGACGGGGTACGGCGGGAGGTCCGGCATGGCAGGCTAGCCGCCATGTCTGTCGGAACCTTGGTGCTGCTCCGCCACGGCGAGAGCACGTGGAACGCGGAGAACCTGTTCACCGGCTGGGTGGACGTTCCCCTGTCGGAGAAGGGCGAGAAGGAGGCCCGCCGCGGCGGGTTGCTCCTCAAGGAGGCCGGTGTCCTGCCGGAGGTCCTGCACACCAGCCTGATGCGCCGCGCGATCATGACCGCGAACCTGGCGCTCGACGCCGCCGACCGGCACTGGATCCCGGTCAAGCGCGACTGGCGCCTCAACGAGCGCCACTACGGTGCGTTGCAGGGCAAGAACAAGAAGCAGACGCTGGAGGAGTTCGGCGAGGAGCAGTTCATGCTCTGGCGCCGGTCCTACGACACCCCGCCGCCGCCCATCGAGCCGGGCAGCGAGTTCAGCCAGGACACCGACCCGCGCTACGCGGGGCTGGGCCCCGACCTGCCGCTGACGGAGTGCCTGCTCGACGTCGTGAAGCGCATGCTGCCGTACTGGGACGAGGCGATCGTGCCGGACCTGCGCACCGGCAAGACGGTGCTGGTGGCCGCGCACGGCAACTCGCTGCGCGCGCTCGTGAAGCACCTCGACGGGATCTCCGACGAGGCCATCGCGGGGCTCAACATCCCGACCGGCATCCCGCTGCGCTACGACCTCGACGAGGACCTGAAGCCGATCAAGCCGGGTGGCGAGTACCTCGACCCCGAGGCCGCGAAGGACGCCATCGCGGCGGTGGCCAACCAGGGTCGCTGAAAGTCACGCGGGGGCCCCGCGTTCCCCTCGGGGGAACGCGGGGCCCCCGCGTTCCGCCCGTGCATCACGGTTGGGTGAACAGGGGCTGACCAGGTGCGGAACAACCGTCCACTGAGGTGTCGCGGGTATCACGGTTCACGCTTCGGCACTAGGCCGGGACACCTCTGAGCTGCTTACCATTCGCCTCGTGACCACAACGGGTTACCTCGCTGTGTCGATCGGCGTCGCGCTCATCGGCGTGATCGCCGCATTCTTCGTTGGCAGGTTCACCGCTCCCAGGAACCCCAAAGCCCCGGAGGGGCTGACGGTGGCCGACCTGATGCAGCGGATCGTCCAGGACGCCCACGACGGCATCGTGGTGCTGAACCACTTCGGTGACGTCGTGCTGCACAACCCGCGGGCCGAGGAGCTCGGGGTCGTCCGCAACAACCGCGTCGACGACCGCGCGCGCAAGGCAGCCGAGGCCGTCCGCAACAGCAACGAGGTCGTCTACGTCGACCTGTCGCCGCTGGAGGGCCAGCGCCGCGCCCGGCAGCCGGAGGCGGTGCACGCCGAGGTCAGGCTGCTCACCGAGGGCTTCACCGTGGTCGACGCGAACGACGAGTCCGAGGCCGTGCGGCTGGAGAAGACCCGGCGCGACTTCGTGGCGAACGTCAGCCACGAGCTCAAGACGCCGGTCGGCGCGCTGGCGCTGCTCGCGGAGGCCGTGCTGGACGCGAGCGACGACCAGGAGGAGGTCCGCCGGTTCAGCGCGAAGATCATGCAGGAGGCCACCCGCCTCGGCACGCTCGTCACCGAGCTGATCGCGCTGTCGCGGCTGCAGGGCGCGGAGAAGCTGCCGGAGCTGTCCGACACCGAGATCGACGTCGTCGTCAACGAGGCGCTGTCGCGCTCCAAGCTCGCCGCCGAGTCCGTCAACATCTCGATCACCACCGACGAGCCGAGCGGCTTCGTCGTGCCCGGTGACCGGTCGTTGCTCGTCACGGCGCTGACGAACCTGCTGGACAACGCCGTCGCGTACTCCCCGCCCGGCAGCCCGGTGAGCGTGAGCCGCCGACTGGTCGACGGGCACGTCGAGATCGCCGTCACCGACCGCGGCATCGGCATCGCCGAGGAGCAGCAGCAACGCGTCTTCGAGCGGTTCTACCGCGTCGACAAGGCCCGGTCGCGGGCCACCGGCGGCACCGGCCTGGGCCTCGCGATCGTCAAGCACGTCGCCGCCAACCACGGCGGTGAGGTGAAGCTGTGGAGCCTCCCGGGAACGGGGTCCACCTTCACGCTGCGGCTGCCGGCCGCGGCGACCGAGATCGACCCGACCCTCGTCCACACCGGCGCGGGTGACACTGGAGGAGAGCTGTGACCAGGGTGCTCATCGTGGAGGACGAGGAGTCCTTCGCCGATCCGCTCGCCTTCCTGCTGCGCAAGGAGGGGTTCACCGCGGCGCTCGCGGCCACCGGCCAGGAGGCGCTGGAGGAGTTCGACCGCAACGGCGCCGACATCGTGCTGCTCGACCTCATGCTGCCCGGCATGAGCGGCACGGACGTGTGCAAGCAGCTGCGCCTGCGCTCCGCCGTGCCGGTGATCATGGTGACGGCGCGCGACAGCGAGATCGACAAGGTCGTGGGCCTGGAGCTGGGCGCCGACGACTACGTGACCAAGCCCTACTCGGCCCGCGAGCTCATCGCCCGCATCCGCGCGGTGCTGCGCCGCGGCGGCGAGTCCGAGGACCTGCTTCCGCAGATCCTGGAGGCCGGCCCGGTGCGGATGGACGTGGAGCGCCACGTCGTCACCGTCGGCGGCCAGGACGTCAGCCTGCCGCTCAAGGAGTTCGACCTCCTGGAGTACCTGCTGCGCAACGTGGGCCGGGTGCTGACCCGCGGCCAGCTGATCGACCGGGTGTGGGGCGCGGACTACGTGGGCGACACGAAAACGCTGGACGTGCACGTCAAGCGGCTGCGGTCGAAGATCGAACCGGACCCGTCGGCACCGCGGCACCTGGTGACCGTGAGGGGTCTGGGTTACAAGTTCGAGTCCTGACGGACACGACCAGGTACCGTTTCCGGCGTGCGCCTGGGCGTCCTTGACGTGGGTTCGAACACCGTCCACCTCCTCGTGGTGGACGCGCATCGTGGTGCCCACCCGATCCCGACGACCTCCGAGAAGACGATCCTGCGGCTCGCCGAGCAGCTGGACGCCGGGGGAATGCTCAGCAAATCAGGTGCTGACCAGCTGGTTCGCGCTGTGGCCGCCGCCAAGGCGTCGGCCAAGCGCTCCGGCTGCGAGGACCTGATGGCGTTCGCGACCTCGGCGGTGCGCGAGGCGGGCAACTCGGCCGAGGTGCTCGACCGGGTGCGCACCGAGACCGGGGTCGACCTGAAGGTCCTGTCCGGCGAGGACGAGGCGAAGTACACGTTCCTCGCCGTCCGCCGCTGGTACGGCTGGTCGGCGGGCAAGCTGCTGTGCCTCGACATCGGCGGCGGCTCCCTCGAGCTCGCCGTCGGGCGCGACGAGAACCCGCAGATGGCGTTCTCCGTGCCGCTTGGCGCCGGCCGGCTCACCAGGACCCGGTTCAAGAAGGACCCACCACGGCGGTCAGAGGTCCGCGAGACCACCGAATGGCTCGCCGAGCAGCTCGCGCCCGTGGCGCGGAAGCTGAAACGCGCGGGAGAACCCGATCGGGTGGTTGCGACCTCGAAAACCTTCCGAACGCTGGCGCGGCTCACCGGGGCCGCGCCATCGTCTGCCGGGCCCAGGGCGCGTCGCGTGCTCACCGACGCCGGCCTGCGGCAGCTGATCGCGTTCATTTCCCGGATGTCGGCCAGCGACCTCGCCGAGCTGGAAGGTGTCAGCACCTCGCGTGCGCACCAGCTCGTCGCGGGTGCGCTGGTCGCGGAGGCAACCATGCGAGCCCTGTCACTCACGCAGCTGGAGATTTGCCCGTGGGCGCTCCGGGAGGGTGTCATCCTCCGGCGGCTGGACCACACTGATGGGACGGACCAGAGCGATACTGGACGTACCAGCCAGACCGGGGCACGGTGGAGTTGATGAGTCGAGAGAGCGGATCGGAGCACACGCAGCGCACTGTCGCTGAGCTGCTCGCCCAGTACGGCGGCAGCTCGGGGGAGGCGCCACGTCGGCGACGCCGCCGCGCGGAGGACGACGACGACGTCCAACAGCCGGAGACCGCGCCCCAGTCGATCATCGAGCGCGTCCTGTCCGACAGCGGCCGGCTCATGGCCGTGCGCGACGACGACCCGGCACCGGCCGGTCGCCGCGCCGCACCGGAACCGTCCTCCGAGCGGACCGCCTACCAGCCGGTGCCGCCGGTGACACCGCCCGCCGCACCCCCGAAGGCACCCAAGCCCCCGGCAGCGCAGCCCCCGCAGCCGCAGCCGCCGCAGCCGTCGCAGCAGCTGCCCAAGCCGCAGCCGCCGGTGGCGCCGCAGGTCCGCAGACCAGGCCAGCCCGCTCCCGTGCCCCCGCCCGCCGCTGCCGCCGAGCAGACCCGGCAGGTGCCGCCGGTCCGCGACCAGCCGTCGCGCTCCGACCTGCCCCGTCCCGACCTGGCCCGCC
This sequence comes from Lentzea sp. NPDC042327, assembly GCF_040647275.1. Lineage (NCBI taxonomy): Bacteria > Bacillati > Actinomycetota > Actinomycetes > Pseudonocardiales > Pseudonocardiaceae > Lentzea > Lentzea sp. NPDC042327. The sequence goes on along the minus strand of NZ_JBEZBX010000021.1, from coordinate 99,912 downwards.
CCGAGGTGTCGCGGTCGGACCTGCCGCGCCCGGACGTGGCCAGGCCCGACGTCTCGCGGTCCGACCTGCCGCGCCCGGACGGCGCCCGCATCGAGTCCCGGCTGGACCCCGCCGCACCGCCGGCGTCGCGCACGAACATCGCGCGCCCGCCGAAGCCCGGCCAGCCGTCGGTGCCGCTGCCGGTCCCCGGTCCGCCGCGCGAGGCGATGACCGAGCAGCTCCCGCGCATCCCGGCGAAGGCGCCGGTCGACCAGATCGCGGCGCTGGAGACCGAGTCGGTCCTGATCGTGCCGCCCGCACCGCCGAAGCTGCCGGAGCCGCTGCCCGGCAACGACGCCGACGCGTGGTTCGGCGACGACGAGCCCGACCTGCAGAAGACCGACCTGTCGCTGCCGCCGATGGAGTCGACCGCGGCCCACGCGGGCCCGTACGTGGACGACGACGACTCGCAGGAGTACGCCGTCTACCGCGAGGACGACTACCTCGCCGATGCGGACGAGATCGACGACGACGAACGCCCCGCGGGGCTCGACGACGTCAGCGAGGCCGAGGAGGACCCGGAGGAGGACGCGCAGCGCTCGCCGGCCAAGGAGTGGCTGGTCATGATCGGCCAGCTCGCGGTCGGCGTCCTCGGCGGCGCGGCACTGTGGCTCGCGTTCAACTTCCTCTGGCGCACCCAGGCCGTGGCGGCGCTGGTGGTCGCACTGGCCGTGACCGTCGGCCTGGTGCTGCTGGTCCGCAAGATCCGCCGCGCCGACGACCTGCAAACCACACTGCTCGCCATCCTCGTGGGCCTCATCGTCACCGTGTCACCAGCGGCGATGCTGCTGGTGAAGAGTTGACGGCCCGCATCCCGGTCGGGCTTTCCACGGCATCGGTCTACCCGCAGCCCGCCGGAGCTGCCTTCGAGATCGCCTCCGAGCTGGGCTACGACGGCGTCGAGCTGATGGTGTGGGCCGACCCGGTCTCCCAGGACATCCGGGCGGTGGACCGCCTGTCCACCCGCTCCGGCCTGCCGGTGCTGGCCGTGCACGCCCCGTGCCTGCTGATCTCCCAGCGGGTCTGGTCGCCCGACCCGGTGGAACGCCTGCGCAAGGCCGTGCGGGCCGCTCAGGACCTGGGCGCGCCGACCGTGGTGCTGCACCCGCCGTTCCGCTGGCAGCGCAGGTACGCCGACGGCTTCGCCGGCCTGGTGTCGTCGCTGGAGGACGAGAGCGGCATCGCGATCGCCGTGGAGAACATGTTCCCGGTGAAGCGCCCGCTCGGTCGCGGCCGGTCGGTGCAGATGACCGCGTTCAAGCCCTCCATCGACCCGACCGACGTCGGCCACGCCAACTACACCCTGGACCTCTCGCACTCGGCCGCGGCGCACGTGGACGCGCTGGAGCTGGCGAAGCGGATGGGCGACGGGCTGCGGCACGTCCACCTGGCCGACGGCTCCGGCGCGCCGAAGGACGAGCACATGATCCCCGGCCGCGGCACGCAGCCGTGCGCCGAGCTGTGCGAGCGGCTCGCCCGCAGCGGGTTCGACGGGCAGGTCGTGCTGGAGGTCAACACCCGGCGTGCGGTGACCCCGGCGGCCCGGCGGGAGATGCTGGCCGAGGCGTTGCTGTTCGCGCGGCTGCACCTCGACTGGCCGGCCGACGGCCCCTCCACGACCCCTCGCTCCGCCCTGTCCTGAGTGCACGCGGGGAGCTTTCGTACTCCCACAGCGCACGAAAGGACCCCGCGTGCGCTGAGCGGCGGAGGCCAGCGGGTTAGGGTTCCGGTGTGGACCCGCTGCGAGCGTTGATCATGGCCGCGTCTCGCAACGAGGCGGTGCGGCACCTCGTCGCCAACGCGCCCATCAGCCGGGACGTCGTGAGGCGGTTCGTGGCCGGCGAGTCGACGGCGGACGCCGTGCGGGTCGTCCGCGATCTCGGACTGCCGGTGACGCTCGACTACCTCGGCGAGGACACCACCGACAAGGCGCAGGCGGAGAAGACCGTCCAGGCCTATCTGGAGCTGCTCGACGCCCTGCACGCCGCAGGCCTGGCGGCGAACGCCGAGGTCAGCGTGAAGCTGTCGGCGGTCGGCCAGTCGCTGGACGAGTCGCTGGCGCTCACGAACGCCTCGCGGATCTGCGCGGCGGCCGAGCAGTGCGGCACGACGGTCACGCTCGACATGGAGGACCACACCACCACCGACTCGACGCTGGAGGTCCTGCGCGAGCTGCGCAGGACGTGGCCGTGGGTCGGGGCGGTGCTGCAGAGCTACCTGCACCGCACGCTCGACGACTGCCGGGCGCTCAGCCACGAGGGCAGCCGGGTCCGGCTCGTCAAGGGCGCCTACGCGGAGCCGCCGGAGGTGGCGATCCAGGACCCGCACGAGGTGGACCTGAACTACGTGCGCTGCGCCAACGTGCTCCTGGCAGGAGAGGGGTACCCGATGTTCGGCACGCACGACCCGCGGCTCATCGAGATCATCGGTGAGCGGGCGCGGTGGTATGACAAAACCGACTTCGAGTTCCAGATGCTCTACGGCATCCGGCCGGAGGAGCAGAAGCGGCTCGGGACGCGCGTTTATGTCCCGTACGGCGAGCAGTGGTACGGATATCTCATGCGGCGACTTGCGGAACGGCCTGCCAACGTGACTTTCTTCCTGCGGTCGCTGGCCAGCCGCTCATGACCTTCTCGAAGTCCAGCGCGGTGCGGTCACTCGGTGACGGAACCTTCACCGCCTCGCTCCCGGCCGAGTGGACCGTGGGCCCGAAGCCGCACGGCGGGTTCCTGCTCGCGGTCATGACCAGGGCCGCCGCGGAGCTGACCGGCCACGACCCGCTCGCGGTGTCCGCGCAGTTCCTGCGTGCGCCCGAGGTCGGTCCGGTGCTGGTCAGGACCGATCTGCGCAAGGCGGGGCGCACGGCCACGGTGGTGGCGGTGACGCTGGAGCAGCGCGGTCAGGTGTGCGTCGAGGCGTCGGTCACGCTCGGGCGCATCCCGGAGAACCGGGCCGACTACGCGAACCTGCCGCAGGTGCCGGCCGCGCCGCCGCCGGGGTCGATCGAGCTGGCGTCGTTCCCGACCGGCGGGGCCTACAAGGTCGGCGCCCTGTGCGACCTGCGGGTGGACCGGGAGTCGGCGGCGTTCCTCGAACGGCGCACGGACGGGCCGCTCACGTTCAAGCTGTGGGCGCGGCCGGTCGACGAGCACCCCGACCTGCTCTTCGCGTTGCTCGCGGGCGACCTGTCGATGCCGGTGACGTTCAACCTCGGCCGGTTCGGGTGGTCGCCGACGGTGCAGCTGACGGCCCTGCTGCGGGCGCGGCCGGCACCGGGGTGGCTGCGCATCCACGTCACCTGCCAGGCGGTGCACGGGCAGTGGTTCGACGAGGACGCCACCGTCATCGACGCGACCGGCCGGCTGGTGTGCCAGGCACGGCAGCTGGCGCTGACACCCGCTGTGTGAGACTTGACCGATGACGAAGATCGCGGTGCTCGGCGCGGGCAAGATCGGTGAGGCGCTGCTGTCCGGGCTTCTGCAGGGCGGTCGTCCGGCCGCCGATCTGATGTTCACCGAGAAGCACGAGGCCCGTGCGCGCTCGCTCACCGAGCAGTACGGCATCGAGGGCACCACGGTGGCCGGTGCGGCGGCGAGCGCGGACGTGCTCATCGTCGCCGTCAAGCCGCAGGACATCGAGCCGCTGCTGGTCGACCTCAAGCCGGTGCTGAAGCCGGGCGCGCTGGTCGTGTCGCTGTGCGCGGGCCTGCCGACCGCCCTGTTCGAACGCAGGCTGCCGGAGGGCACGCCGGTGGTGCGGGTCATGCCGAACACGCCGATGGTCGTCGGTGAGGCGATGAGCGCCATCTCCGGTGGGTCCAACGCCACGCCCGAGCACCTCAAGGTCGTCGAGGAGCTGCTGTCGACCGTGGGCAAGGTCGCGGTGGTGCCCGAGTCGCAGCAGGACGCCGTCACCGCCCTGTCCGGTTCCGGCCCGGCGTACTTCTTCTTCCTCGTCGAGGCGATGATCGACGCGGGCATCCTGCTCGGCATCCCGCGCGACCTGGCCTCGCAGCTGATCATCCAGTCGGCCGTGGGCGCCGCGACGATGCTGGCGGAGGGCCAGTCGCACCCGGTCATCCTGCGCGAGGCGGTCACGTCACCGGCGGGCACGACGATCATGGCGATCCGTGAGCTGGAGAAGCACGGCGTCCGCGCGGCCCTGCTGGCGGCCATCGAGTCGGCCCGCGACCGCTCCGTCGAACTGGGCCGCCAGCACGAGGACTGAGTGCACGCGGGGAGCTTTCGTACTCTCCTGGTGCACGCGGGGGCCCCGCGTGCCCCTCAGGGAAACGTGGGACTCCCGCGTGACATCAAGACTGACCGGTTGGTCGTCGCAGTGGTCACACCAGTCCCGCTACTCTCAGGGCAGCACGTGCGTGTCGAACCGTCGGTGGGGAAGACCGACGGCACGACACGTGTCGAAGGATGCGGTGATGCATGTCTGCGAAGGAGAACGAACGAACAGGTCTCGCTCAGGTGCAGTTCCTGACCGTGGCCGAGGTGGCCTCGATGATGCGGGTCTCGAAGATGACCGTGTACCGCCTGGTGCACTCCGGTGAGCTGCCCGCTGTGCGGGTCGGCAAGTCGTTCCGGGTGCCCGAGAAAGCGGTGCACGCCTACCTCGAGAACGCGTACTTCGACGCCGGCTGAAGGGCGTTGCAGGACTGGCGAACCCCAGCGGGTAGACTGGCAGGCCGATCGTGCTTACCGGCGCGCCGTGCTTGACACGGCCAAGGCTGGGGCGCGCCAGTAAAAGCAACGTCTAGAGCTAAGGATCCCGCATGGGCTCGGTCATCAAGAAGCGCCGCAAGCGCATGTCGAAGAAGAAGCACCGCAAGCTGCTGCGCAAGACTCGCGTCCAGCGCAGGAAGCGCGGCAAGTAAGGCCCATGTGAGGCTCTCGCCACCGCCGGTCCCTCTCGCAGGGGCCGGCGGTGGCTGCTTTTCCGGCACGCCCGGTAGTTGCGCCGGCACGGAATTTCACCCAGTGAGACGCTTGCCCGGAAACGCGGGAACGGTCGCCGCCGATCGGGTGATTGGGCCGTAAAGGCTGCGTGACCTGCGTCAAGACGGCGTTCCGGCCCCCTGCGCTCATCGGCCGGGCTTGTAGCATCGACCAATCGCACCACCCGTCTGCTTGGAGTCGCATGACGCCCAAGGTCGTCCTCGTCACCGGAGTCAGCCGCTTCCTCGGCGGCCACCTCGCCGCGCGGTTCGCCGCGAACCCGGACGTCGAGCGCGTGCTCGGGGTCGACACCGAGCCGCCGCCGCGTGACCTGCTGCGCCGCATGGGGCGGGCCGAGTTCGTGCGGGCGGACATCCGCAACCCGCTGATCAGCAAGGTCATCGCCACGGCGAACGTGGACACGGTGGTCCACGCCTCCGTCACCGCCAACCCGGCCGGGCCCACCGGCCGCACGGCGATGAAGGAGATGAACGTCATCGGCACCATGCAGCTGCTGGCCGCGTGCCAGAAGTCGCCGAACGTGCGCAAGCTCGTGGTGAAGTCGACGAGCGCCGTGTACGGGTCCAGCTCGCGCGACCCGGCGGTGTTCACCGAGGACATGGGCCCGAAGGACCTGCCGTCGTCCGGGTACGCCAAGGACGCGGTCGAGGTCGAGGGGTACGTGCGCGGGTTCGGCCGCCGCAGGCCGGACGTGAACGTCACGACCCTGCGCTTCACCAACTTCATCGGACCGCGCATCGACACGGTCCTCACCCGGTACTTCGCGCTCCCGGTCGTGCCCACGGTCCTGGGTTACGACGCGCGCGTGCAGCTGCTGCACTCCGAGGACGCCCTCGCTGTCCTCGAACGCGCGACGCTGCACGACCTGCCGGGCGTGTTCAACGTGGGCGGCGACGGCGTGCTGCTGTTGTCGCAGGCCATCCGCAGGGCGGGCAGGCTGGCCCTGCCGGTGCCCAGCGCGGCCGTGCCCACGGTCGGCGGCTTCTTCCGGAGCGCCCGGCTCGTCGACTTCTCACCCGACCAGATGAGGTTCCTCAACTGGGGGCGGGTGGTCGACACGACCCTGCTGAAGAGGGAGTTCGGGTTCACACCGCGGTGGACCACCCAGCAGGCGTTCGACGACTACGTGAGCGGCCGGGGTCTCAAGCCGCTCGTCGATCCCGAGACGGTGGACGCCGCGGAACGGGGAATCCTCGACGCGGCCGCCCGTTTCCGCTGATCTTTGCCTGAGGAGATGAACGCAGTGGCAGGAGCGCGCGTTATCCCGCTGCACGACCCGGAACGCGACGCCGCACGCAGAGCGCGGCACGTCGAGGTGGTCCCGGAGCCCGCGCAGCAGCAGTCCGGGGTGCCGGACTGGGAACGCCGGCTGACCGACCTGCTGTCGTTCGCGCGCAGGCGGATCGCGGGCGACTACCAGGTCGACGAGTTCGGGTTCGACAAGGACCTGACCGAGAACGTGCTGATGCCGCCGCTCAAGCCGCTGTACGAGAAGTGGTTCCGGGTCGAGACGATCGGCATGTCGAACGTCCCGGCGACCGGGGGTGCGCTGATCGTGGCGAACCACTCCGGCACGTTGCCGCTCGACGCGCTGATGACGTCGTACGGCATCGCCTCCGAGCACCCGGCGCAGCGGCACATGCGCATGCTGGGCGCCGACCTGGTGTTCCGCACGCCGGTGCTGGGCGCGCTCGCCCGCAAGTCCGGGCAGACGCTGGCCTGCAACCCCGACGCCGAGCGGCTGCTGTCGTCCGGCGAGCTCGTGGGCGTGTGGCCGGAGGGCTTCAAGGGCATCGGCAAGCCGTTCAAGGACCGCTACAAGCTCCAGCGCTTCGGCCGCGGCGGGTTCGTGGCGGCGGCGCTCAAGACCGGCACGCCGATCATCCCGTGCTCGATCGTGGGCGCGGAGGAGATCTACCCGATGATCGGCGACATCAAGGCGCTGGCCCGGCTCTTCGGGTTCCCGTACTTCCCGGTGACGCCGTTCTTCCCGCTGCTGGGGCCGCTGGGCGCGATCCCGCTGCCGTCGAAGTGGTACATCGAGTTCGGCGAGCCGATCCGCACGGACGTCTTCGGCGAGAACGCGGCCGACGACCCGATGCTCGTGTTCAACCTGACCGACCAGGTGCGCGAGACGATCCAGCAGACGCTCTACCGGCTGCTCACGCAGCGCCGGAACGTGTTCCTGGGCTGAGCAGGGCGTTCGCCGTCTCGACGGTCGCGGCGCGGGCGGCGCGGAACAGCAGCGAGCCCGTGCTGATCCGCCGCACGCCGAGGTCGGCCAGCCGGTGCACCGGCTCGCCGGCCAGCACGTTCAGCGGGGTGTCGAACGTGGCGGTGAACGTCGCGATGCCCGGCAGCGGCAGCCTCGGCACGAAGATCCCGTCGGCGCCGGCGGCGAGGTAGTGCTCGGCGCGGCGCAGCACCTCGGTGGTCGTCGCGTCGATGCCGAGCCAGTGCGTGTCGACGCGGGCGTTGACGAACACGCCCGGCGTCCGCCGCTTGACCGCCGCGACCAGTTCCGCCTGATCAGCCGGGTCGGCGAGGTGGTCGCCGCGGCCGTCTTCGAGGTTGATGCCCGAGATGCCGAGCGAGGCGACGTACTCGGCGACCTCGTCCGGGTCTTCGGAGAACCCGTGCTCGACGTCGGCGGTGACCGGGCACGGCAGCGTGCCGATCAGCCGGGCCAAGGCGCGGGTGTGCTCCTTGGCGAGTCCGGACGCGTCGGGCACGCCGTGCGCCGCCGAGACCCCGAAGCTCGTGGTGCCGACGGCGGGGTAACCGGCTTCCTGGAGCGCGACGGCGGTGGCGTGGTCCCAGGCGTTCGGCAGCAGCAACGGCTCGGCGCGGTGGTGCAGCGCCTTGAACGCCATGTTCTTCGCGATCTTCGTGGCGAGCTCGCGGCCGGGGCAGGCGTGGGCGCCGTGACCGAACGGATGAGCGGTGAGGTCGACCTCGACCACGCCCTGCGCGCTCTGGCGGCGCGTCAGCGGGACCGGAGGCGTCCGATCACCGGTTGTCAGGCGGTCGGCGAACGCCCGCGTTGCCGCCCAGGCCTGCACCAGGAGCCCGATCCGGGCCGCGGTGGTCTCCGTGCGCCCGTGCCGGGCCACCAGCCGCTCCACGGCCGCGTCAGCCTGCGCCGTGATCGGCTCGTGCGGCTGGTAGCTCGGCGCGATCTCCGCGACGTCGGCCGGCGCGCCCGGCAGGACCCGGTCGGCCAGCTCGTCGAGCGTGGTGGCGTCGACCCCCTCCAGCAACGCGGTCGTGAGCGCGCGCCGGCGGGTGTGCTCGGGGCCGTCGCTGAACCGGACGACCTGCGATCGAAGCCACGCCACCCCGCTCTCACCTGCGGGGACGCTGGGCACGGGCAGGCTCAGCAGCTCTTCGGTCATGTCACGAGGCTAGGGCCGGGACGGTTCGGCGCTGACCGAATCGTCGCAGGCGCAGAATGGCCGTCGTGGAGGCATTGGCACAGGTGGCCGCGCTGCTGGCGGACCGGACGCGGGCCGCGTTCTGCTCGGCGCTGCTGGACGGCCGGGCCTGGACCGCGACCGAGCTGGCCCGGCACGCGGGTGTGGCGCCGTCGACCGCGAGCGAGCACCTGACCCGGCTCGTCGAGGGCGGTCTGCTCGCCGAACACCGCCAGGGCCGGCACCGGTACGTCTCGTTGGCAGGACCGCACGTCGCCGAGCTGCTGGAGTCGATGACCGCGTTCGCGGGGCCGGGGGAGAAGCCGCGCACGCTGCGGGCCGCGTCGGCGTCGGAGGCCCTGGCCCGTGGCCGGACCTGCTACGACCACCTCGCCGGACAGCTCGCCATTGCGCTCAAGACCGGTCTGCTGGAGCTGGGCGTGCTGACCGCCGACCTCGCCGTGACGCGGCACGGCCTGGTCTGGCTCGGGGAGCTCGGCTTCGAACCCTCGAAGCGGCAGGTCAGCAGGGCCTGCCTGGACTGGACCGAACGCGTCCCGCACGTCGCCGGAGCCGCCGGGGCCCACCTGTGCGGCGAGTTCCTCCGGCGGGGCTGGGTCAGGCGGATCGGCACGAGCCGCGCCGTCGTGCTCACCTCGCGGGGCGAGCACGGCTGGCGCGACCTGGGCCTACTCGGCTAGCGCCGCCCGCAGCCGGTCCTCCTCGACCTTCCAGAACCCGTGCTCGACGCCGTCGACGAGGAACACCGGCACCTGGTCGCCGTACTCGGCACGCCACTCCGGGTCCGAGTCGACGTCCTCCACCGACCAGGTCGCGCCGGCCTCGCCGCAGATGCGGGCGATCTCGGCCTCGGCGACCTCGCAGGCGTGGCAGTCCTTGCGGCCCATGACGGTCACGTGGTGCATGTCAGGCTCCCAACGGCCGGCGCAGCACGGCGCGGGCCAGCTTGCCGGTCGGCGAGTGCGGCAGCGTGGCCGCGAACTCCACCGACGTCGGCACCTTGAACTTCGCGAGCCGGGCCGCGCAGTGCGCCACGACCTCGTCGGAGGTCAGCTCCTGGCCGTCGCGCAGCACGATCACGACCTTCACCGACTCGCCGGTCCTCTCGTCCGGCACGCCGACCGCCGCCGCCTCCACCACACCCGGCAGCTCGCCGAGGACCTGCTCGACCTCGTGCGGGTAGACGTTGAAGCCGTTGACGATGATCAGGTCACCGGCCCGGTCGACCAGGTGCAGGTCACCGTCGGCGTCGATGAACCCGACGTCGCCGGTGCGGAACCAGCCGGTCGCGTCCGGCCCGTGCGCGCCGTCCGGCCAGTAGCCGGAGAACAGGTTGTCGCCCTTCGCCGACACCAGGCCGGTGCCCGGCTCGTCCTCGTCGATGTCGAGCACCGAGCCGTCGGTGTCGACCAGCCGGATCTCGACGCCGGGCAGCGCCCTGCCGACCGAACCCGGCTTCGGCGTGCCGCCGACCAGCGTCGACGTCAGCACCGGGCCCGTCTCGGTGAGGCCGTAGCCCTCGAAGACCGGGATGCCGAGCGCGGTCTTCATCTCGTTGATGACCCCGGCGGGCAGCGGCGCCGCGCCCGAGGTGAAGAGCCGGACCGTGGCGAGCTTCTCGCGCAGCACCTCGACCGGGTGGGCCAGCAGCGCCCGGTACATCGGCGGCACGCCGACCATCGTGGTCACCCGGTGCTGCTCGATCACGTCCAGCGCGCCGGCCGGGTCGAAGCGCTCCAGCAGCACGGCCGTGGCGCCCGCGCCCGCGACCTGCAGCAGACCGGGTCCGAGGCCGTAGACGTGGAACAGCGGCAGCGCGAGCAGCACCCGGTCGCCCGCGGTCACCGGCGCCGGGCGCAGCGAGGCGCACTGGGCGACGTTCGCGAGCAGCGCGCGGTGGGACAGCATCGCGCCGCGCGGCACACCGGACGTGCCGGAGGTGTAGCCGAGCACCGCCAGGTCCTCGCCGCCGCCCACCGCCTCGAACGGTTCCGCGGTCGCCCGCACGTCCGGCAGGTCGAGCACGGTGGCGTCGGACCCCTCGCCGTCACCGACCAGCAACGCGGCCCCGGAGTCGGCCAGGATGCGCTGCAGCTCGCGCGACGGGGTGCCGGGACCGGTCGGCACGACGACACCGCCCGCGCGCAGGACGCCGAACACGGCGACCACGAACTCGGGCCCGGTGGGCAGCCGTACCGCCACCCGGTCGCCGGTTTCCAGACCAGAATCGGCCAAACGGCGGGCGAAAGCGTCGACCGCGCCGTCGATGGTCTCCCACGTGAGGCTCAACCCGCTCGTGACGTCGACCAGTGCGACGTGGCCCGGCCCCCGCTGTGCCGAGGCACGAACCAGATCTGCGACATTGCGAGCGGAAGTCACCATGGCCTCCTCATGAACAACTGGGCGCTCCGAGCAGTCTTCCACGCGCCGGCGGCGTCACGAATACGCGGTTGGTGCGTCTCCACATCACAATCGGTCCACTACCTACTACGGAGTAACAACACGTATGCTGCCGCCACGGCGACTCTGTGGAGGTGCCGCCAGCCGATGACCGCGCGGGCACGACCGACGATCAGGACCACCCGGACCATGACGGGAGGTCAGCACGACGACGCAGGCGACGAGCCGTGGCAGCTCGTCAAGGCCGCCCAGGAGGGTGACACCGACGCGTTCGGAGTGCTTTACGACAAGTACGTCGACATGGTGTTCCGCTACGTCCTCTTCCGGGTGGGCGGTGATCGGGCGTTCGCCGAGGACGTCACCAGCGAGACGTTCTTGCGCGCGTTGCGCAGCATCGGGTCGGTCAGCTACCAGGGCCGTGACGTCGGCGCCTGGTTCGTCACGATCGCCCGCAACATCGTGTACGACCACGTGAAGTCCAGCCGCTACCGGCTGGAGGTCACGACCGCGGAGCTGCAGGACAACCGCGAGGAGACCAGCGGCCCCGAGCAAGAGGTGATGACCGAGGCGACCAACGCGGAGCTGCTCCGCTGCGTCTCCCAGTTGGGGGACGACCAGCAGGAGTGCATCCGGCTGCGGTTCATCGAGGGCAAGTCGGTGTCCGAGGTCGCGGAGCTCATGGACCGCAACGAGGGCGCCGTGAAGGCGTTGCAACACCGGGCCGTCCGGCGGCTCGCACAGATCCTCCCGTCGTGGTTGCGGTGATCGCAGTCGCAGACGCGTAACCCAAAGCAGATCAACTTCGTTACTCGGGCTGAGATGGACGGCAAGGGAAGAACACCGCGGTGGCGGCAGACGGAGCACGAGCGATTCGCCCGTGCCGTGGAAGGCGGTCCGCAGCCGGTCGGGGGTGACTCGTTCGCAGAGGAGCTCGCGGTCGTCGAGCTGCTGCGCGGCCTGGACGTCGGCCCTGACGCCGCGACCCGCGAGCGGATGAGGCAGCGCGTCCTGACCGCGCCGCCACCGGAGAAAGCGCCGGTGCTCCTGTCGGTAAGACGCGTGGGAGCGCGTGGCCGGATGGCGGTCGCCGCCGCCGCGGTGCTGTGCCTGCTGATGTCACTCGGTGGCATGAGCGTGCTGCTCAGCCGTGACGCGCTCCCGGGAGACCCGCTGTACGGGGTGAAGCGCACCGCGGAGGGCGCCTCGCTCGGCCTGACCTTCGACGACGAGTCGCGCGCGCTGAAGCACCTGGAGTTCGCCGCCTCGCGCGTCACCGAGATGGAGACGCTCGCCGACCGCGGCGCCGACTCGGCGAGCCAGCTCACCGCCCTCGCCGACCTGGACGCCGACGCCGTGGAGGGCGCGCGCCAGCTCACCGCGTACGGCACCGTGGCCGACAAGACCGTCCTGCCCTCGCTGCGCGACTGGGCCCTCGACCAGTACGAGAAGCTCGGCGTCCTGCGCCCCCGCCTGCCGGAGGACGCCGGCAAGCACGCTGACACCACCATGTGGCTGCTCGCCTCCATCGCCCAGCGCGCCCACGACCTGGCCGCCCGCGCCGCCTGCCCCGACGTGGTCAGCGGCACCTCCGACCCGCTCGGCCCGCTGCCCGCGAAGGACGCGTGCGCCGCGGCGCCGACCCCGAGCACCACCCCCAGCCGCTCGCCGGTGGCCCCCACGCCGTCCGGTCGGCCGGTGCCGTCCGCGTCCGGCCAGCCGCCGGTGCAGCCGACGCAGTCCGCGGTGCCCGGCCTGCCGGGGGTCTCGACGCCGCCGGTGCCGTCCGGTCAGCCGGACACGACCCCGCCGCCCACGTCGGGCAAGCCGGGGATCACGATCCCGCTGCCGTTGCCCCTGCCGAGCATCTCGCTGCCGCTGCTGCCGGGGATCAGCTTCGGCTGACCCGGCCGCCCGCCGGCCGGCCGGGGCCGGCGCGGTGCGTGCTGCCGGGGTGCGCTCGGCCGCCGGGAGGAGGCGGCCCGGGGGCTTGGTCCGCCGGGCGCCGCCGCCCGTTCGGCACCACCCGCCACCCGTCACCCACCAGGTCTCGTTCCGGCACGACATGGAATCCGCTTCGGCGCAGTCGGGCGTTTTCGACCGGACCAGATCGCTAGGCTGGTCACATGGCAGGCAAGCGTGAGGTGCAGAGCGACCGGCTGGCCGAGCTCGCGGGTGAGGCGTCAGCCGACGCGGCCGTGGCCGCCGCTGCCGCCGCGCCCGAGCTCGAAGCCTCGCTGGCGGTGCCGACGGACCTGACGGCGGCCGCGTTCTTCGACGTCGACAACACGATGATGATGGGCGCGTCGATCTTCCACTTCGCGCGTGGGCTGGCGGCGCGCAAGTACTTCTCGTCGTCGGACCTTGCCGGGTTCGTCTGGCAGCAGCTGAAGTTCCGGGTCGGCGGGCGGGAGGACCCGGAGTCGGTGAAGGCCTCGCGGGAGCAGGCGCTGTCGTTCGTGGCCGGGCGCAGCGTCGCCGAGCTGGTGTCGCTGGGCGAGGAGATCTACGACGAGCTGATGGCCGACCGGATCTGGAAGGGCACGCAGGCGCTCGCCCAGATGCACCTCGACGCGGGGCAGCGGGTCTGGCTGGTCACCGCCACGCCGGTCGAGCTGGCGCAGATCATCGCGCGGCGGCTGGGGCTCACCGGTGCGCTCGGCACGGTCTCGGAGTCGGCCGACGGCATCTACACCGGCCGGCTGGTCGGCGACCTGCTGCACGGCAAGGCCAAGGCGCAGGCGGTGCGGTCGCTGGCCGCCAAGGAGGGGCTCGACCTGCGGCGGTGCACGGCCTACTCGGACTCGTCGAACGACGTGCCGATGCTCTCGGTCGTCGGCACGGCGGTGGCGGTGAACCCCGACTCGCAGCTGCGGGAGATCTCACGCCGCAAGGACTGGGAGATCCGCGACTTCCGCACCGGGCGCAAGGCGGCCAAGATCGGCGTGCCGTCGGTGCTGGGCGTGGGTGCGCTGGCGGGTGCCGTGGCGGCCACGATGGCGTGGCGGCGCCGGGTCAGGTAGCCCGCGGGCTGATTACCGACCCCTTACGGGCCGTGCGAACCGGGGCCGGGTCGGTGTCGAATGAGAGGCATGAAGCCCGCCAAGGCCGCTCTCACGGGACTGCTCGCCGTCATCGCCGCTCTCGCGGCCGGGCACCTGGTGGCCGCGTTCGTGGGCCTGAGCGCCTCGCCGTACCTCGCGGTCGGCAACGCCGCCATCGACCTCACGCCGTCGTGGCTCAAGGACTTCGCCGTCGCCACGTTCGGCACCTACGACAAGCTCGTGCTGCTCACCGGCATGGCGCTGGTCCTCGCGGGCGTCGGCGTCGCGGCGGGCCTGCTCAGCCGCACCAGCCCCACCCCCGGCTCGGTGGTCGCGGTCGCGCTCGGCGTCGTCGGCATCGCGGCCGTGCTGAGCCGGCCGGACGTCGGCCAGCTCAGCGTCCTCGCACCGGTCGCGAGCCTCGCCGCCGGCCTCTACGTCTTCCGCTACCTGCACCGGGAGGCCCAGCACGACGGCGCGCGGCGGGACTTCCTCGTCACTGCCGGGCTCGCGGCCGTCGCGGGCGTCGCGGGGCAGCTGTTCGGCAGCCGGACCGACGTCGAGGGCTCCCGCCAGGCGATCGGCGAGCTCAAGGCCGCCACGCCAGCGCCGGAGCCGCCACCGGGCGCCGACTTCACCGGGGACGGCACGCCGAGCTTCATCACCAGCGGCGACGACTTCTACCGGATCGACACGGCGCTGAGCGTCCCGCGGCTCCGCGCCGAGGAGTGGTCGCTGCGGGTGCACGGCATGGTCGAACGGCCGACCGTGCTCACGTTCGACGACATCCGCAGGCGCGACCTCACAGAAGAAGTCATCACGCTGGCCTGCGTGTCCAACGAGGTCGGCGGCCCCTACATCTCCACCGCCAAGTTCATCGGCATCCCGATCGGCGACGTGCTGCGCGAGGCCGGCGTGCGGGCGGGCGCCGACCAGCTGTTCAGCACCAGCGACGACGGGTTCACCGCGGGCAGCCCGCTCGACTACGTGCTGGAACGCGGCATGATCGCGATCGGCATGAACGGCGAACCGCTGCCCGCCGAGCACGGCTTCCCCGCGCGGCTCGTCGTGCCCGGCCTCTACGGCTACGTCTCCGCCACCAAGTGGGTCACCGACCTCAACGTGACCACGTTCGCCGAGGACCAGGGCTACTGGATCCCGCGCGGCTGGGCGACCAGGGCGCCGATCAAGACGATGTCGCGGATCGACCGGCCCAGGGGGCTCGCGAAGGTCCGAGGCAGGACCGTCGTCGCGGGCACGGCGTGGGCGCAGCCGAAGGGCGTGGCCAAGGTCGAGGTCCGCTTCGACGGCGGGCCGTGGCGGGAGGCCGTCCTCGCCGCCGACGTCAGCGACAGCACGTGGCGGATGTGGCGGGTCGAGGAGGACCTCCGGCCCGGCAGTCACACGGTCGAGTGCCGGGCCACCGACAAGTCCGGGTACACCCAGGACCAGGCGCGCCTGGACCCCGTTCCCGACGGTGCGACGGGATGGCACTCGGTCACGTTCACCGTCGAGTAGGCGCTCACCCGGAATGATCATGAGCCGAGGAAGTGCTGGTCACAGCCCGTCACTGCCGTCGCGACCGGCGAGCGCCGACTTTGTGCATGCGTTCACAAGCGGTACGGTGTGAGCATCACCAACGCCGCGGGCTCCCTGCGGTGGAGCACACCCGGAGGTCGGACGCGTGGCAGCACAGCGGGGCGAAGGTGAGACGACCGCCACCCCTCTGGAGCCCGCCGACAGGGAGCGCGCGCGTGCGATCCCGGAGGCGGCGGTGGCCAGGCTCGCCGTGTACCTCCGCGTCCTGTCCGGCATGTCGGACCAGGGTGTGACCGCGGTCTCCAGCGAGGAGCTGAGCCAGGCGGCCGGCGTCAACGCCGCGAAGCTCCGCAAGGACCTGAGCTACATCGGCTCGTACGGCACGAGGGGCGTCGGGTACGACGTCGAGGTCCTCGTGAGCCACATCGAGCGCATCCTCGGCCTCACCCGCAACCACTCCGTGGCCGTCGTCGGCATCGGTAACCTTGGTCACGCTCTCGCCAACTACGGCGGGTTCCCCGGCCGCGGGTTCCCGGTCACCGCCCTGTTCGACGTGGACGCCGATCTCGTCGGAGTGCCTGTTGGGGGCATTCCGGTCAACCACATCGACGAGATCACCGCTGTTTGCATCGAGCGCGAGGTGTCGATCGGCGTGATCGCGACGCCGCCGCCCGCCGCTCAGTCGGTTTGCGACCGTTTGGTATCTGCGGGCGTGCAGTGCATCCTGAACTTCGCACCGGTTGTCCTCCAGGTTCCAGACAACGTCGAGGTGCGCAAGGTTGACTTGGCGGTCGAGATGCAGATCCTGTCGTTCCACGTCGCTCGGCGTGCGGACGAGGCTGTGCACGCAGCAGGCGGCGTCTCGGCGGGGATCGGCCCGGCAGGCAACAACGGACATGGTGTGGACGGGATGGTGATTCGCCCGTGAGCGTGAGCCAGACGGCTCCGGCAGACGTGGTGAGTGCATGAGCGTGCTCGTAGTCGGTCTCTCGCACCGCACCGCACCCGTCCCGGTCCTCGAACGCGTCACCGTGGCCGAGCCCCAGCTGCCGAAGGTCCTCGGCCAGCTGCTCGCCGCCCCGAGCGTCTCCGAGGCGATGGTCCTCTCCACCTGCAACCGGGTCGAGGTCTACGCCGTCGTCGAGTCGTTCCACGGCGGCATGTCCGAGGTCGTCGACGTGCTGGCCCAGCACGCCCAGGTCGACCCGCAGTCGCTGTACGAACACTTTTACGTGCATTACGCCGCCGCTGCCGTCGAGCACCTGTTCTCCGTCGCGGCCGGCCTCGACTCGATGGTCGTCGGCGAGTCCCAGATCCTCGGTCAGCTGCGCGGTGCGTACGCGGCGGCGGACGAGGCGGGCACCGTCGGCAGGACCGTCCACGAGCTCACCCAGAACGCGCTGCGCGTCGGCAAGCGCGTGCACGCAGAGACCGGCATCGACCACGCGGGCGCGTCGGTCGTGTCCGAGGCCCTCGGCGACGCGGAGTCCGAGCTGGGCACCCTCGTCGGCAGGCGCGCGCTGCTCGTCGGCGCCGGTGCCATGGGCGGCCTGGCCGCCGCTCACCTGCGCAGGGCGGGCATCGGCGAGGTCGTCATCGCCAACCGGACGCAGGCCAACGGTGTGCGCCTCGCCACGTCCCTGCGGGCCGACGGCGTCCCCGCGACGGCCGTCGACCTCGCCGCGCTGGCCGTCGAGATCGACCTCGCGGACATCGTCTTCGCGTGCACCGGGTCGATCGACACGGTGGTCCGCGCGGACATGATCAGCGCCCGCTCGCGCCCGCTCGTCGTGTGCGACCTCGGCCTGCCCAAGGACGTCGACCCGGCCGCGGCCGAACTGCCGAACGTTCGTGTGGTGGACCTGGAAACGCTGCAGCGGCGCCTCTCGGACGCCCCGGCCGGACAGGACGCCAGGCTGGCCGCCCGGCTCGTCGCCGACGAGGTGAAGGCCTACCTCGCCACCCAGCGCTCCGCCGAGGTCACCCCGACCGTCACGGCGCTGCGCAAGCGGGCGGCCGAGGTGGTCGACGCCGAGCTGCTCCGCCTCGATTCGCGGCTTCCCGAACTGGACGCCGCGACACGCGGTGAATTGGCCAAGACGGTGCGCCGCGTTGTAGACAAGCTCCTGCACACGCCGACCGTCCGGGTGAAGGAGCTCGCAACCTCCCCCGGTGGTACCGGCTACGCGGAGGCTCTCCGCGAACTGTTCGGGCTCGACCCCCAGACGCCAGGGGCCGTCAGTCAGACCAAGCAAGCTTCTGTGGATGGTGAAACGCGGTGACCCGCACCCTACGGATCGGTACCCGTGGCAGCGCTCTGGCGCTCGCCCAGACGGGGACCGTGGCCGAGGCGCTCAAGGCTGCCGGAGCACAGGTCGAGATCGTCGTCATCAAGACGCCGGGCGACCTCTCCGACGCGCCCATCGCCCAGATCGGCATCGGCGTGTTCACGTCGGCCCTTCGTGACGCGCTCGCGAACGGCGAGATCGACGTCGCCGTCCATTCTTACAAGGACCTCCCGACCGCGCCGGACCCCCGTCTGGTGCTCGCGGCCGTGCCGCAGCGCGAGGACCCGCGTGACGCCCTCGTGGCGCGCGACGGGCTCACGCTCGGCGAGCTGCCGCCGGGGTCCACTGTGGGCACCGGTTCCCCGCGCCGTGCGGCGCAGCTGGAGGCCCTCGGCCTCGGGCTGAACGTGGTCCCGTTGCGCGGCAACGTGGACACCCGCATCGGCAAGGTCCGCAACGGCGACCTCGACGCCGTGGTGCTGGCTCGCGCCGGCCTCGCGCGCCTCGGTCGCACGAGCGAGATCACCGAGAGCCTGGAGCCCATCCAGATGCTTCCCGCACCCGCACAGGGCGCGTTGGCAGTGGAGTGCCGGATCGACGACGTCGACTCCGAGCACCTGATCCAGTCCACTTTGGACGACTCGGCCAGCCGGGCCGCTGTGACCGCGGAGCGCGCCATGCTGGCTGCGCTCGAAGCGGGCTGCAGCGCGCCGGTCGGCGCGCTGGCCGATGTGGTGGAGGACCTCGACGACGAGGGCAAGGTCGTGTACCGACTTTCCCTGCGCGGGGTCGCAGCGACGCCGGAGAACGATCTCCTCCGCGCGTCCGCCACCGGTGACTTGACCGAAGCTGAGGGACTCGGCCGGGCGCTGGCCGCCGAGTTGCTCGACCTCGGGGCCGCGGTTCTCAGCGGTCCAGAGGCGTAATCGATGGGGAGTGCCCTGATGACCCGCGCACGCAAGACCCCCGGACGCATCGCCTTCGTGGGCTCCGGCCCCGGCGACACCGGGCTGCTCACGGTCCGGGCCCACGACTTGCTCACCAGGGCTGAACTCGTGGTCACCGACCCGGACGTCCCCTCGGACGTCCTCGCGACCGTGGCGGAGGGAGTCGAGGTCCGCCCCGCCGTCGGCGAGTCCGCCGACGTGGCCAAGGACCTGGTGAACGAGGCGAAGAACGGCGCCACGGTCGTCCGCCTCGTCGCGGGTGACCCGCTGACGCTCGACTCGGTCGTCAAGGAGGCGCAGGCCGTCGCGAAGTCGACGATCCCGTTCGACGTCGTACCCGGCGTGCCCGCGGGCACCGCCGTACCGGCGTACGCGGGCGTCGCGCTCGGCGGCGTGCACACCGAGGTCGACGTGCGCGCGGTGACGGACTGGGCAGGCCTCGCGTCCGCCCCCGGCACCCTCGTGCTGCACGCGACCGGCTCGCACCTGGCGGAAGCCGCGTCGAACCTGGTCGAGAACGGTCTCGCGCCGCAGACGCCGGTCGCCGTGACCGCCGAGGGCACCGGTTTCCAGCAGCGCACCGTCGACACGACGCTGGCCGCCGCGGCCGCGGACGCCGGTGACCTGGGCGGCCCGCTGGTCGTCACGGTCGGTGCCGCCGCCGCCGCGCGCTCGAAGCTCTCCTGGTGGGAGTCGCGGGCGCTGTACGGCTGGCGCGTGCTGGTCCCGCGGACCAAGGAGCAGGCCGGCGCGATGTCCGAGCGGCTGCACTCGCACGGCGCGATCGCCGTCGAGGTGCCGACGATCTCGGTCGAGCCGCCGCGCAGCCCCGCGCAGATGGAGCGCTCGGTCAAGGGCCTGGTCGACGGCCGCTACCAGTGGGTCGTCTTCACCTCGACCAACGCCGTGCGCGCCGTGTGGGAGAAGTTCCGCGAGTTCGGCCTGGACGCCCGCGCGTTCTCCGGCGTGAAGATCGCCTGCGTCGGCGAGGCCACGGCCGCGAAGGTGCGCTCGTTCGGCATCATCCCCGAGCTCGTGCCGTCCGGTGAGCAGTCGTCCGAGGGCCTCCTCAACGACTTCCCGCCCTACGACGACATCCTGGACCCGGTCGACCGCGTGCTGCTGCCGCGGGCCGACATCGCCACCGAGACGCTGGCCGCCGGCCTGCGCGAACGTGGCTGGGAGATCGACGACGTGACGGCGTACCGCACCGTGCGTGCGGCCCCGCCGCCCGCCGACACCCGCGAGATGATCAAGTCCGGTGGCTTCGACGCGGTGTGCTTCACCTCGTCGTCCACGGTGCGGAACCTGGTCGGCATCGCGGGCAAGCCGCACGCCCGCACGCTCGTCGCGTGCATCGGCCCGCAGACCGCCGAGACGGCGCGGGAGTTCGGCCTCCGGGTCGACGTGCAGCCCGAGGAGGCGAACGTGCCCGCGCTGGTCGACGCGCTGGCCGCCCACGCCGCCCGGTTGCGCGCCGAGGGAGCGCTGCCTCCTCCCCGCAAGACGAAGCGTCTGCGCAGGAGCTAGAAGACACTGAAGCCGTCGGGGCCACTCCAAGATCCTTTGGGTGGCCCCTTCGACTCTCTTGAAGTCAGGGAGTCAAGCGATGTACCCACTGCACCGGCCCCGGCGTCTGCGCACGACGCCCGCCATGCGCCGCCTCGTGTCCGAGACCGAGGTGCGCCCCCGGCAGCTGATCCTGCCGATGTTCGTCAAGGAAGGCCTGGCGTCGCCGACCGAGATCAGCAGCATGCCGGGCGTCCTCCAGCACACCCGTGACTCGCTGCGCAAGGCCGCGGTCGAGGCCGTGCAGGCGGGCGTCGGCGGCATCATGCTGTTCGGCGTCCCGGCCGAGCGCGACGCCGTCGGCTCCGCCGGCACCGACCCGGACGGCATCCTCAACGCCGCGCTGGTCGACCTGCGCGCGGAGCTGGGCGACAGCACCGTGCTGATGTCGGACTGCTGCCTCGACGAGTTCACCGACCACGGCCACTGCGGCGTGCTCGCCGCCGACGGCACCGTGGACAACGACGCCACCCTGCAGGCCTACGGCGAGCTGGCCGTGGCCCAGGCCCGCGCCGGTGCCCACGTCGTCGGCCCCAGCGGCATGATGGACGGCCAGGTCGCGTTCATCCGCAACGCCCTGGACGCCGCGGGCTTCGCCGACACCGGCATCCTCGCCTACGCGGTCAAGTACGCCTCGGCGTTCTACGGCCCGTTCCGCGAGGCCGTCGAGTCGCAGCTCGCCGGTGACCGCAAGACCTACCAGCAGGACCCGGCCAACGCCCGTGAGGCGATGCGCGAGGTGCAGCTCGACCTCGCCGAGGGCGCGGACATGGTCATGGTGAAGCCGGCGCTGCTGTACCTGGACGTGCTGCGCGCGGTCGCCGAGGTGTCGGACGTCCCCGTCGCGGCGTACCAGATCTCCGGCGAGTACGCGATGATCGAGGCCGCCGCCGCGAACGGCTGGATCGAGCGCGAGCGGTCGATCCTCGAGTCGCTGACGTCGATCCGGCGCGCCGGTGCCGACATCGTGCTGACCTACTGGGCCGTGGAAGCCGCGCGGTGGTTGGACCGGTAACCGCTCCACCGCCCGTCCCGAAGCTCGTGAACGCGGCGCGCTGGTTGTGGATCTCCAGCGCGCTGCTCGGGATGGTGCGGTTCGTCGCCGAGCTGTTCGACCGCGAGACGCTCGTGGCGGAGGCCCGGCGGCAGAACCCCGGGATGGGCCAGGACCAGGTCGACGCCGGCGTCAACGGCGGCATCCTGTTCGGACTGCTGATCGTCACGGCCGTGCTGCTGGCGTACACCCGGCTCGCGAACACCATGGCACGCGGGAAGAACTGGGCCCGCGTCGTGCTGACCGCGATCGGCGCCGCGTCCGTCCTCTTCGGAGTGTTCCGGGTGTTCGCCTGGGCCAGTGGGATCGCCGCCGAGGTCGGTGTGGTGCTGCGGCCGGTCGACCTGGTGGTCACGGTCGTCACCGCCGGTCTGGACGCCACCGCGATCGTGCTGATGTGGCGGTCGTCCGCGCACTTCAGGACGCGCGTCGCGGTGGACACCGACTTCCTGCGGCCCTAAGTTCCGACCGTGACGTCTCCGAAGCGGTCGGGTGCTCCCGGCACGATCACCGCGGGGTTCTGGCTGGTCGTGGTCGGCATGGCGTTCGTCGTGCTCACCTCGCTCTTCCTGTGGGTCAACCGGCAGGTGCTCATCGACGCCCAGGTGAAGGCGAACACCGACCCGGGGCTCACCGCGCAGGAGATCGCCGACCTGGTGCCGACGGTGCTGCTGGTCGCGCTCGGCGTGAACGTGCTGCTGGCCGCGCTGGCGGTGTTCTTCGGCAACCGGGTCCGCCAGGGCTCGCGCAGGAGCCGCACGAGCCTGTTCATCACGCTGATGATCGCGCTGTTCTTCCAGCTGTTCGTCGACAACCTGCTCGGGCTGGTCGTCGTCGTGATCGCGCTGGGTGGTCTCGCGCTGCTGTTCTTCCGCCAGTCCACCGACTACCTCACCCGTGAGCAGGCGCTGTGAAGGAACCGCTGGAGGACACCGGAACGCCCAGGACGGTGCGGACCGCGGTCGGGCTGTGGCTCGCCATCGCCGTGTTCGTGCTGTTCGTGACCGCGGGGCTGTGGTTCCAGCGCGGGCAGGTGCAGGAGCTCACGAGGTGGACGTCCGGGCAGGTCACGAGCTTCCTGACGACCCTCACCGTGATCGCCGTGCTGTTCGCGGCCGCCTACGCCTGGCTGACCCGCGCGTTCTTGCGCCGCAGGAAGTGGGCTCGGATCGCGTTGTCGGTGATCGCGGTCGTGCACATGGTCTGGCTGCTGTTCCTCGGGGTGAGCGCGGCGAACCTGGTCACGTTGCTGCTCATCTCCGTCGCAATCGTCTTCACGTGGCAGTCGCGTACGGCACAGTGGTTCGCGGAGGTGCGTGACGAGTGAGCGATCCGCAGGGCTCCTGGCAGAACCCGGAGCAGTGGCAGAACCCCGGCCAGTACCAGGCGGCGCCCTACGAGGCCGGCCAGTACCCGCAGCCGACGAGCCAGTACCAGGTGCAGCCGGTGCACAACCCGGCCTGGTCGATGGCACCGCTGACCCCGGTGCTGCCCCAGGAGCTGGCGCCGCCGCGACCGGCGACGATCACCGCGGCGATGTGGACCTGGATCGCCGCTGCGGTCCTCGCCGTCGCCGTGCTGCCGGTGCTGATCCTCGGCAACGCCGACGCGCTGATCGGTGACTCGACGATCAGGGAGGACGACCGGCAGGCGGCTGAGCTGGGCGTGACGACGATCGCGGTGTTCGCGGGCTTCGGCATGCTCGTGGCGGCCGCGCCGTACGTGGCGTTCGCGGTCGTGCTGCGCAACGGGCAGAACTGGGCGCGAATCCTGCTGACCATCCTCGGCGCGCTCGGGTTGCTGAACATGATCGGCACGCTGCTGTTCGCCGTGCGCGCCGACTCGTGGCAGCCGGGGGTGCTGCTGACGCTGCTGGTGATGGGGCTGACCGTCGCGGCCGTGGTGCTGCAGTTCATGCCGGCGTCGAACAGGTACGTGCGTTAGTGCCCCTGTACCAGGAGTCCGGCAGCAGCCGGTGGCCGCTGGTGTGGGGACCGGCGTTCGCCGTCGCGGGCTACCTGGTCGAGCTGATCACCGGGCCCGCGTCCGTCGCGCTGTGGACGATCGTGGGCCTGGGGCTGCTGCTGGCCGCGTTCCTGTGGGTCAACGGGCGGCGCAAGGTCGGCAGCGTGCGGCTGACGACCGAGGACGTGCAGTTCGGGCGGGAACGCCTGCCGGTTGCGATGGTCGAGGCGTTCCGCGACGTGGGCGCGCCGACCGGGGCGCGGGTGCTCGGCGGTGGCTGGTCGGTGCCCAAGGGGACGACCGCCGTGCCGTTGCGGCTGTTCGACGGCACCGTGGTGCTCGGGTGGGCGCGCGATCCGGAAGCCTTGGTCGCCGCGCTGCTCAAGGTCGTGAGAGGGTGAGCGACGTGACAGAGGCGAGGTCGGACACCGGGTCGTCGGACACCGAGACGCCGGGGACCGGGTCGGCCGGGACCGAGGCGACTGGAACCGGGGCGACCGGGACCGGGGCGACCGCGGCCGGAGCGGCCGGTGCCGGGTCGCCCGTGCCCGCCGGTGGCGGGCCCGCCGAGCTGGCCGAGGAGTTCGAGCCCACCGCGGAGGAGCGCTCCCACGCGGCGGCCCTCGCGCAGGGCCCGTACCCCGCCACGCAGGCCGCCCCCGACCTCCACCAGCCCAAACGCGCCCTGATCGCCGCCGGGGAGCTGGTGGTGGCCGTCGTCCTCGTGCTGGTCGCCGTCTGGGCGTGGAACCGGGGCATCAGCACGCTCGCCTACCCGCTCGAAGGCCGCGACCCGCTGATCTCGACCCGCTACGAGGGCAACTGGCTGGGCACGGCCGTCGCCGCCGTCACGGTGTCCGCGATCCTGCTGCTCGACGCGGTCCGCCAGCTCGTGCTGGCCGCGCGCACCCGGCCGGGGAAAGCCGCCGACGCCGACGTGTGAGACTGGGGTACGTGACTGCGAGTCGATCCCAGGCCCTGTTCGAGCGCGCGTCGACGCTGACCCCCGGCGGGGTCAACTCTCCGGTGCGGGCGTTCCACTCCGTCGGCGGCACGCCGCGGTTCATGGTCCGCGGCGAGGGCCCGCACCTGTGGGACGCCGACGGCAACCGCTACGTCGACCTGGTGTCGTCGTGGGGCCCGATGATCCTCGGCCACGCCCACCCGGCCGTCGTCGAGGCGGTGCAGAAGGCCGCGGTCCACGGCCTGTCGTTCGGCACGCCGACCGAGGGTGAGATCGACCTCGCGGCCGAGATCGTCGACCGGGTCGAGCCGGTCCGCCAGGTCCGGCTGGTCAACTCCGGCACCGAGGCCACGATGAGCGCGATCCGCCTCGCTCGCGGCTTCACCGAGCGCCGCAAGGTCATCAAGTTCGCCGGCTGCTACCACGGCCACGTCGACGCGCTGCTGGCCCAGGCCGGCTCCGGCGTCGCCACGCTGGGCCTGCCGACCTCGCCCGGTGTCACGGGCGCGCAGGCCGCGGACACGCTGGTGCTGCCGTACAACGACATCGAGGCCGTGCGCGCGGCGTTCGCGGAGAACCCCGGCGAGATCGCCTGCGTGATCACCGAGGCCGCGGCGGGCAACATGGGCGCCGTCGCCCCGCTCGCCGACTTCAACCAGGGCCTGCGCGACCTCTGCGACGCCGACGGCGCGTTGCTGATCATGGACGAGGTCATGACCGGCTTCCGCGTCTCGCGCGCCGGCTGGTACGGCCTGGAGCGGGTCAAGGGCGACCTCTACACGTTCGGCAAGGTCATGTCCGGCGGTCTGCCCGCTGCGGCGTTCGGCGGTCGCGCGGACGTGATGGCCCGCCTCGCGCCCTCCGGCCCCGTCTACCAGGCGGGCACCCTGTCCGGGAACCCCGTGGCCGTGGCGGCCGGCCTGGCCACGCTGCGCGCCGCCGACGAGGACGTCTACCAGGCGCTGGACCGCAACGCGACCCGCCTGGGCGCGCTGTTCACCGCCGCGCTGACCGAGGCGGGCGTCGAGCACCGCGTGCAGTTCGCCGGGAACCTGGTGAGCGTGTTCTTCGGTTCTGAAGAGGTGAAGGACTACGCGGGCGCCCAGGCGTGCGAGACGTGGCGCTTCCCGCCGTTCTTCCACGCCCTGCTCGACCGCGGCGTCTACGCGCCGCCGTCGGCGTTCGAGGCGTGGTTCGTCAACGCCGCACTGGGTGAAGAGGAGTTCGCCGTGATCGCCGACGCGCTGCCCCACGCGGCCCGCGCCGCCAAGGAGGCCCGCAAGTGACCAGCACCGTCGTCCACCTGCTCCGCCACGGCGAGGTGCACAACCCGACCGGCATCCTCTACGGCCGCATCCCCGGCTTCAAGCTGTCCGAACGCGGCCAGAAGCAGGCGCTGACCGTGGCCGAGCACCTCGCCGACCACGACGTCGTGCACGTCGTCGCGTCCCCGCTGGACCGCGCCCAGCAGACCGCGGCACCGATCGCCGACTCCCACCGCCTGGAGCTCGCCACCGACGAGCGCCTGATCGAGGCGGACAACCAGTTCGAGGGCCTGAAGGTCTCCGTCGGCGACGGCGCCCTGCGCTCCCCGGAGCACTGGCCGAAGCTCGTGAACCCGTTCAAGCCCTCCTGGGGCGAGCCGTACATCGAGATCGCCCACCGCATGCTCGGCGCCATCCAGCGCGCCCGCGTCGCCGCCGAGGGCCACGAGGCCGTCTGCGTGTCCCACCAGCTGCCGATCTGGACCGTCCGCCGGTTCCTGGAGGGCAAGCGCATGTGGCACGACCCGCGCAGGCGCGAGTGCTCGCTCGCCTCCCTGACCTCGCTGCACTTCGAGGGCGAACAGCTGGTGCGCATCCGGTACTCCGAGCCGGCCGGCGCCACGAACCCGCGGGTGACCGGGGCATGAAACGCCTGCTCGTGCTGCTCCTGCTCGTCTCGGGCTGCACCGTCGGCAAGGACGCGTCCCAGGTCGGCGGCGGCGACTTCTACCTCGTCGCCCCCGGCGGCCAGGTGAACCTCCGCTACGAGGTCGCGGACCGCAAACCCCTCAAGGGCCTCGAAGGCGAGTCGCTGCTGGAGCCCGGCAAGACGGTCCGGCTCTCCGACTACGCGGGCAAGCCCGTCGTGGTCAACATCTGGGGAGCCTGGTGCGGGCCCTGCCGCACCGAGGCGCCGGAGATGCAGAAGCTGTACGAGGCGGGGACGCAGGTCATCGGAATCGACGTGAAGGAGACCTCGCCGGAACACCCGCGGGACTTCATGAAGGTCCGGAAGCTGACCTACCCGTCCATCTACGACCCGTCGGGACGCAGCTTCATCAACGTGTTCAAGGGGTTGTCGCCCAACTCGGTGCCATCGACGTTCGTGCTCGACAAGGAGCACCGGGTCGCGGCGGTGTTCCTGCAGGCGGTGCTGGAGTCGGACCTCAAGCCCGTGGTGGAGGAACTCGCCAAGGAGTGACCCTGCCTCCCCGCATTCGCACGTCACGCGGGGGCCCCGCGTTCCCTCCAGGGGAACGTAGGGCCCCCGCGTGACTTTTCAGGGGTACGTAGGGTCCCCGCGTGCCCTCCAGGGGTACGTGGGGTCCCCGCGTGACTTTCAGAAGCGGGGGATGGGCGGGGCTGCGGCACTCGGTCAGTCGGCCGGGGCCGGTGCGGTCGGAGTGGTCAGCGACGGGATCTTGGCCTTGAACGCCTTCACCATCGCCTCCCGCCCGATCGAGTTGAACTCCTTGCCCAGCGTGCGCATGATCGAGTTCTGGGTCGGCCGGTACAGCCCGTTCTTGTAGTACCGGGCACCCTCGACCGGTGCGATCACGCCGCCGTCCGGGGAGGGCTGGCCGAGGTGGGCCGACCACTTCAGTGCCCCGGTCGGGTCCTTGGTGACGTTGACCTCGCGCGGTTCGGAACCCGTGTAGGTGGCGTAGGGGTAGTCGTACTCGTCGGCGAGGCCGCCGATGGAGTGGCCGAGCTCGTGGACGGCGATCTGGCCCGCCTGGTCGTTGGAGCCGGCGGCGGTGGCGACGGAACCGCCTGCGCCGCCGTACTTCGCGGTGTTGCCGAGGGCGATGACCTGGTCGGCGGCGGGGGCGAGGGCGGCGAACTGCTTGGCCTTCGTCTCGTTCACGCACAGGAGGCGCTCGGTGTTCGGGTCGCGGCCCTGGCACCAGAAGCCCATGTCCAGTGCGGTGTTCCTCTCGACGCCCTTGGCCGGGTCGTTGTCCACGCCGGACTCCGCGGAGACGACGTTGACCTGCCAGACGTTGAAGTAGTCCTTGTAGGACGCGAACGGTTCCACGGCGGACAGCTCCGTCCACTTGCTCAGGACGTTCGCGGTGTAGGTCGGCAGGTCCGCCTCGGTGTAGCCGTCGCCGACGAAGACGAGGTCGAAGCGGTCGGCCGAGTCGCCGGTCACCTGGACCGGGACGACCTCGGCCGCGGCCAGTGTGCGCAGGTCGGTGGCTCTTTCCTTGGGAGCCTTGGGCGTGAGGGCCTGGGTGATGGAGCCGTCCTCGTTGAAGACCTCGCGCCACTCCATCGCGGGGGCTGCGCCGCCGGCCGGGGACTGGGCGAAGAGGGCCAGGGCGGTGACGGTCAACGCCGGGAAGATCAGCCGGGAACGTCGCATGTGATGACGCTAAGCACACGTGTTGTCACCCACAAGGCGGCAATCGTCGGTACTTCCGGCCCAAGGGCGCGATCCGAAGGTGACACCGGTCGTCGCGTGATCTGGGCAACTACCTACCCTGAGGTGTGTGAACCCCACCGATCTGGCGATCTCCGGGCCGTTGCTGCTGGCCACCGGGGTTGCCTTGCTCGCTGGCTTCATCTCCTTCGCCTCCCCGTGCGTGGTGCCGCTGGTGCCCGGCTACCTGGCGTACCTGGCCGGACTGGTCGGTGCCGAGGCGCCGCGGGTCGAGGCGAACGAGCCGGCCAAGGCAGGGCGGTGGCGGGTCGCGGGTGCGTCGTTGCTGTTCGTGCTCGGGTTCACCGTGGTCTTCGCGCTGGCGTCGATGGCGGTGCTCGGGGTCTCGCACGCGCTGCTCTTCAACGCCGACCTGTTCCAGCGGATCGGTGGCGTCGTCACGATCCTCATGGGACTCGTGTTCATCGGGCTGGTGCCCGCGCTGCAGAAGGACGTGCGGTTCCACAGCAGGCCGAAGGCCGGGCTCGTCGGGGCGCCGCTGCTCGGTGCGGTGTTCGCGCTCGGGTGGACGCCGTGCCTCGGGCCGACGCTCGCCGGGGTGCTGGCGGTGGCGCAGAGCACCGAGGTCGGGTCGATGTCGGCGCGCGGTGCGGTGCTGGTGCTGGCCTACTGCCTGGGGCTCGGGTTGCCGTTCGTGGTGCTGGCGCTCGGGGCGCGGTGGGCGCTGGGCGTGACGAAGTGGCTGCGCACGCACGCGCGGCAGGTGCAGGTCTTCGGCGGGGTGCTGCTGATCCTCGTCGGCATCGCGCTCGTCACCGGGCTCTGGGGTGAGTTCGTCGGGTGGCTGCGCTACTCGTTCGTCGACGTAGTGGAGTTGCCGCTCTAGTGATCGCCTTCCTGCGCAACACGTGGCGCGGCCTCACCTCCATGAGGACCGCGCTCACCCTGCTGTTCCTCCTCGCGCTCGCGGCCATGCCCGGCGCGTTGCTGCCGCAGCGGTCGCTGAACTCCGCGCGGGTCGACGACTACGTCCGCGAACGCGGCTGGTGGGGCGAGCTCCTGCAGGACCTCGGCTTCTTCGAGGTCTACGCGACGCCGTGGTTCGCGGCGATCTACCTGCTGCTGTTCACGAGCCTCGTCGGCTGCCTGCTGCCGCGCACGGTCGAGTACTTCAAGCAGATGCGCGCGAAGCCGGTGCTGACGCCGCGCAACCTCTCCCGCATGCCGCACCACGCGCAGGCCGAGCTCGACATCACGCCGGACGAGGCGGTCGCCAGGGCGAAGAAGGCCATGCGCGGCTGGCGGATGGAGACCGGCGAGGGCACGGTCAGCGCCGAGCGCGGGTTCCTGCGCGAGACCGGCAACCTGGTCTTCCACTTCGCGCTGCTCGGGCTGCTCGTCTCGTTCGCGCTGGGCAAGATGTACAACTACGAGGGCCAGGTCATCGTCCAGGCCGACGGCGGCCAGTTCTGCAACGGCGGCATCTTCAACTACGACCAGTTCCGGCCCGGTCTGCGCATCGACGGCACCGACCTCACGCCGTTCTGCGTCGAGATCGGCAAGTTCTCCGCCGAGTACCTCGACAACGGTCAGCCCGTCGGCTACCAGGCCGACATCCGCTACCAGTCCGGCGCCGACCTGGAGACGAACACCTGGCGGCCGTACACGCTGCAGGTCAACCACCCGCTGCGGACCAGCGGCGACCGGCTCTACCTGCTCGGCCACGGCTACACACCCACGTTCACGGTGACGTTCCCCAACGGGGAGAAGCGCACGCAGGGCATCCAGTGGCTGCCGACCGACCAGCTGACGCTCGCCTCCGAGGGCGCGACGAAGTTCGACCCGCCGGGCATCACCGACTCCGAGCAGCGGCGCAAGAACCAGATCGCGGTCACCGGCCTGCTGGCGCCGACGCCGTTGCTGCACGGCAACATCCTGAACTCGAAGTTCCCCGCGCTGAACGCCCCGATGGTCGCCGTCGACGTGTACCGCGGCGACCTCGGCGTGGACGACGGGCGCGGGCAGTCGATCTTCTCGATCGATCAGGAGCTGGTGGAGCAGGGCCGGTTGCAGAAGGTCGCGCGCAAGAACCTCGCGCTGGGCGAGGAGATCGCGCTCGACGACGGCACGAAGGTCCGGTTCGACTCGGTCAACGACTGGGTGTCGTTGCAGGTCTCGCACGACCCCACCCAGGGGTACGTGCTCGCGTTCGCCGTGCTGATCATCCTCGGGCTCGGCGTCTCGCTCACGGTCAAGCGCCGTCGCGTCTGGGTGCGTGCGACTCCTCGGGAGGACGGGCGTACGTTGGTCGAGGTCGGCGGCCTCGCCCGCACTGACCAGGCCGGATACGGCGAGGAGTTCACGCGGCTGGCCCGCGCGGTGTTGATAGGGGAGAAGTCCTGATGCCGGTCAACGAGACACTCGCGACCTACAGCGACTGGCTGTACCGCAGCGCCCTCGGGGTCTACCTCTTCGCGATGGCGTTCTACCTGGTCGAACAGGCCTTCACGCGGGCGCCGCGCAAGGCCGAGGCGCTGGTGGGCGCCGGTGCGCCGGTCCCGGGACCGGCCGAGGAACCGACCAGGCGCGAGGTCTCGCGGCCGGAGCGGTTCGGCCGCATGGGTGCCGCGCTGACCGTGCTCGGCGCAGTGCTGCACCTGGGTTCGCTGGTCATGCGCGGCCTGTCCGCGGGGCGGGCTCCCTGGGGCAACATGTACGAGTACATGTCGCTGCTGTGCCTGGCCGCGGTGGTGGCGTGGATCGTGCTGATGGCGAAGTTCCCCATCCGCCGCCTCGGCGCGTTCGTGCTGGTGCCGATCTGGGTGCTGCTGTTCCTCGGCGGCACGGTGCTCTACGCCGAGTCCGCGCCCGTGCAGCCGGCGCTGCGCTCGTACTGGCTCGTGATCCACGTCTCGGTGATCTCGATCTCGTCCGGCGTCCTGCTGATCCCCGGTGTGGCCTCGGTCCTCTACCTGCTGAAGGACGGCAGGGACGACCGGCTGCCGAGGCTGCCGTCGGCCGACGTGCTCGACCGCCTGGCCTACCGCACGACGGTGCTGGCGTTCCCCTTGTTCACCGCGGGCATCATCTGCGGCGCCATCTGGGCGGAGGCGGCCTGGGGCCGGTTCTGGGGCTGGGACCCCAAGGAGACCGTGGCGTTCGTGTCGTGGGTCGTCTACGCGGCCTACCTGCACGCCCGTGCGACGGCTGGCTGGCGTGGCCGCGGGGCTGCGTGGATCAACGTGGCCGGGTTCGCGCTGAACGTGTTCAACCTGTTCTTCATCAACTTGGTCACCAGCGGGTTGCATTCCTACGCGGGTCTCTAACGAGTTAGCCCCCACGTCGATGGAACCGTTGCCGGTTGCGTACCGTCGCAACCCGGGGGTCGGGGAGGTCTCGATCCTCCTTGCTCAGGGAGGGCCACAGCGGTGACACGGCAACCACCGGGTGAGGAACAGGGCTCGGGCCCGCAGTACGTCGACCCGCAGACGGCCTACCTCGACCCGCAGCAGTCCGGTCCGCAGCAGATCAGCGGCCAGTCCGGCGCGTACCCCGTCGCCGGCGGTCAGTCAGGCCCCTACCCGGCACCGCACGGCTCCGGCGCGTACCAGGTCCCCGGTGGGTCGGGCGCGTACCCGGTGCAGGGCGGCTCCGGCGCGTACCCGGTGCAGGGCGGCCAGTCGGGGCCCTACCAGGTGCCCGGTGGGCAGTCCGGTGCGTACCCGGTGCCCGGCGGGCAGTCCGGTGCGTACCCGGTGCCCGGCGGGCAGTCCGGCGCGTACCCGGTGCCCGGTGGGCAGTCCGGGCCGTACCCGGTGGCCGGCCAGTCCGGGCCGCACCAGGTCGGCGGCGGCCAGTCCGGTCAGCACAGCACGGCCCAGTACGGCCAGTTCGCCGGCCAGCAGTACCCGAACAACTTCCCGCAGCAGCAGTACCGCTCGCAGGCCCAGGAAGTCTCGTCGCAGCAGCTGATCAAGAAGGAGAAGCGCCCGCCGTCGTCCGGCTGGCGCAAGTCGCTCCACTCGATGAGCGGCGGCCTGATCAACCTCGGCGAGAGCCCGGCGGACCTGCGCCGGCGTGAGCTGATCGCGCGGATCAACCAGCCGCTGCGCGGGTGCTACAAGATCGCGATGCTGTCGCTGAAGGGCGGCGTCGGCAAGACCACGACGACCACCACGCTGGGCTCGACGTTCTCGTCGCTGCGCGGTGACCGGGTCATCGCCGTGGACGCGAACCCGGACCGCGGCACGCTGGCGCTGAAGATCCCGCGGGAGACCACGGCGACCGTGCGGCACCTGCTGCGCGACGCTTCGCGGATCACGAAGTACAGCGACGTGCGCGCGTACACCTCGCAGTCGCCGTCCCGCCTGGAGGTGCTCGCCTCCGAGCAGGACCCGGCGGTGTCGGAGGCGTTCAGCGAGGACGACTACCGGCGCACGGTGGCGTTGCTGGAGCACTTCTACAACATCGTGCTCACCGACTGCGGCACCGGACTGATGCACTCGGCCATGAAGGGCGTGCTGGACGAGGCGGACTCGCTGGTCCTGGTGTCGTCCGGGTCGGTCGACGGCGCGCAGACGTCGGCGGCCACGCTGGACTGGTTGGAGGCGCACGGCTACGGCGCACTGGTCGCCAAGTCCGTGTGCGTCATCAACTCGGTGCGGCCGAAGTCCGGCAAGGTCGACCTGGACAAGCTCTCCGCGCACTTCGCGCAGCGCTGCCGGTCCGTGGTCCGCATGCCGTTCGACGCGCACCTGGAGGAAGGCGCCGAGATCGAGCTGGACAAGCTCGCGCCGGAGACGCGCCTGGCGCTGCTGGAGCTCGCCGCGGTGGTCGCGGACGACTTCCCCAACACCTAGGCGCTGGTCGTCAGAGCACGCGAGAGGGGCCCCGGGAACGGGGCCCCTTGTCGTTCACTCGTCGCGTTTGCGCTGCTCGTCGAGCTTGCGGAGGAACTCCGGGTCGTCGTCAGGTGCGATCACCTTGCGGCCCGGGGTGTACTCCGAATGCTGTGGGGCGAACGCCCGCCACACGAGCACAGCCACGGTGAGCGCACCGATCACCGCCAGCAGGTAGATCATCTGGTCGCCACCTCCCTTTGCCACGAGATTACCCGCGGCACGGGGATTGCCGCGGTCTCAATGGCGGACGGGTTCGGTCGCCTCGGTCGTGAGTTCCGTGAGCAGCGCCTTCACCTCGGTCTCACGGAACCTGCGGTGTCCTCCAGGGGTGCGGATCGAGCCGATGCGTCCAGCGGTCGCCCACCGGGTCACGGTCTTCGGGTCAACCCTGAACAGGTTGGCCACTTCTCCAGGCGTCAACAGGCGCTCGGTCGCTGCAGCAGTCACTACTGCCTCCTCAGATCAGACGTTCCGGTCCGATCGTGGCATCTCACCCGTCAGGTACTCGAACGCTTGTTTTTTGGTAAAGAGGTAGTAATGGGACGACCGACGCGTTTCGGACACTCCCCCCGTTGACGGCCGCACGCGGGGCCCTCCCGTGCTCTCCTGGTGAACGAAAGCTCCCCGCGTGCACTTCAACTGTGACCGGGACGACGTGCACGCGTGTGCGAGGCATAGGGTGTCGCGGGTGGATGCACTTGATCGCCAGATCATCGCCGCGCTGCGTGCCAACGGGCGGGCCACCTACGCCGACCTGGGCCGACAGGTCGGGCTCTCGGCCTCCGCGGTGCACGAGCGGGTCGGCAAGCTCGAGTCGGCCGGCGTCATCGTGGGCTACCACGCCGTGGTCGACCCCAGCTCGGTCGGCCTGGGCGTGACCGCGCTGATCGGCATCCACCCCACGGACACCGCGGACGACAACGAGGTCGCGGACGAGCTGGCCGAGCTGATCGAGGTCGAGTCCTGCTACCGGGTGGCGGGCGACGAGTCGTTCGTCGTCAAGGTCCGGGTGGCCACGGTGGACGACCTGGAGAAGTCGCTGGGCAGGTTGCGGCGCATCCCCGGAGTTGCCCGAACGCGCACGACGGTGGTGCTGTCCACCCGTTTCGAAGGACGGCCGAACACCTCCGACGAAGGCGACGTAACCTGAACGGGTGCTCGCTCGAGATGTGACCCTGTACGTTCTGGCCCGCTTCGGTCTCGTCGCGGTGGTGACGGGTGCTCTCCTGCTGTTCAAGGTCCCGCTGCTGGTCGCGCTGGTGGTCGGCATCGTGGTGGCGCTGCCCGCGTCGCTGTTCGTGTTCAAGGGCCTGCGCGAGCGGGTCGCCGCCGGTCTGAACGAGCGCGACGCCGTGCGCAGGGCCGAGCGGGACAAGCTGCGCGCCCAGCTCCGCGGTGACGAAGGTCCCGTCACCCAGGCGTGAGCCCGTGGCGCGGATATCGTGCCCGGTGTGAGCACTTCTGTGGACCGGTGTTGCAGCAGGACCAGGCACTGGGTGTGTGAGGCCGTCGGGATCATCGAGGCGGATGCGAACCGCAGCGCGGACACGCACCTGCTGCGCTACCCGCTGCCGCTCGACTGGGGCATCGACCTCTACCTCAAGGACGAGTCGACGCACCCGACCGGCTCGTTGAAGCACCGGCTGGCGCGGTCGCTGTTCCTCTACGCGATCTGCAACGGCTGGGTGACCGGCGGGACGCCCGTGATCGAGGCCTCCTCCGGTTCCACGGCCGTGTCCGAGGCGTACTTCGCGCGGCTGCTGGGGCTGCCGTTCATCGCCGTGATGCCGCGGTCGACGTCCGCGGAGAAGGTCGCGCTGATCGAACGCCAGGGCGGCCGGTGCCACTTCGTCGACGACCCGTCGGCGCTCTACGACGAGTCCCGCCGCCTCGCCGCAGAGCTGGGCGGCCACTTCATGGACCAGTTCACGCACGCCGAGCGCGCCACCGACTGGCGCGGGAACAACAACATCGCCGAGTCGATCTTCGACCAGATGCGGCTGGAGCCGTCGCCGGAACCGGAGTGGGTCGTCGTCGGCGCCGGCACGGGCGGCACGTCCGCGACCATCGGCCGGTACATCCACTACCGCAAGCTGAACACGCGCCTGGCCGTGGTGGACCCGGAGCACTCGGTGTTCTTCGACGCCTGGCGCGACGGCAACCCGGACCTGGTCGGCACCCGCGGCTCGCGGATCGAGGGCATCGGGCGCCCGCGCGTGGAGCCGTCGTTCGTCGGCCAGGTGATCGACCGCATGATCAAGGTCCCGGACGCGGCGTCGGTGGCGACGATCCGGTACGTCGAGGACCTGCTCGGACGCCGGGTCGGCGGCTCCACCGGCACGAACCTGTGGGGTGCGTTCCAGGTCGTGGCCCAGATGCGGCAGTCGCGCACCCGCGGCAGCGTGGTGACCCTGCTCTGCGACGGCGGCGAGCGTTACGCGAACACCTACTACGACGACTCATGGGTAGCTGCCCAGGACATGGACCTCGCCCCGTGCCTGGACCGCCTCAACAACTTCCACCGCACGGGGAACTGGTGACGAGAGCGCTGCGTCACAGCGTGACCTGAGCACTTTGAGTCCGAGGGGGACCGCCGTGGCGCTGTTTTCAACAGACGCTGCCGAGCTGCGCGCGTACGCCGAGTACCTGCGCACCGAGGCAGCGGAGTTCGAGACGATCCGCAAGTACGTCCACGCCACGGCCTGCGACAAGAGCGGTTTCACCGGCCTGCTGACGCTGTTGCAGCCGGGCGTGGACCTCGTGCGCGCGCTGTTCGACGAGACCCTCGACTTCGGCAAGTCCAAACTGGAGGGCACCGCCACCGGCGTGGAGGCCACGGCCGCCGTCTACGAGCAGGTCGACCTGGCCCAGCGGAAGATCTTCGAGGGCCTCCTGCGATGACGACGACGTACTCCTCGCCGCGCCCGGTCTCGGGTTCGCTGCAGCAGCCCGAGGTCGACCGGGCCGCGCTGAACGACGTCCTCCAGGACCAGGGCTGGGGCGTCCAGGCCGTCAACTGGGTGTTCGAGGCCGTGACGGGCGAGAGCCTGGTCGCCACGATCATCACGCCGATCACCGGTGACTGGTCGAAGATCCGCGCCGACGGCGACGCCTGGCGCTCGGTCGGCAACGCCATGAACGACATGTCCTACAACCTCACCGACGCCGTCGGGAAGGTGCGGGACGCGTGGGACGGCGAGGCCGCGAGCAGCCACGAGAAGTACATCGCGCTGGGCTGGAAGGCCGGTCTGCTCGCGGAGATGGGCGTCGCCCAGCTCATCGCGAAGGGCTTCGACACGGTCGCCTCCGGCGCCGAGGCCCTGGGCAGGCAGGCCGCCCGCCTGCTCGACTACCTGATCAACAAGCTCATGCAGGCGGCAGCGACCGTCTGGGTCCCGGTGGCCGGTTGGATCAAGGCCGCCGAGATGGTCTGGAACGCCTACCAGATCTACCGCCGTGTCATGGACATCATCGACACGGTCAAGAAGCTCATCACGGACGTGAAGGCCCTCTTCGACGCCGTGGGCCGGGTCGCCTCCGCGCTCGGCAAGCTGAAGGACGCCGACTCCCTCGCCGAGGCCATGAACGCCACCCAGGAGGTGGCCGAGGGTGCCCGCGACGTGCGCAACAGCGTCCGCGACATCCACGAGGACATCCAGTCCGTCAAGGACTCCGCCACCGAGATCGGCGAGCGCGGACGCGACATCGGCTCGACCGTCCGCGAGGTCTACTCCCCGTCCGGCGGCGGCGCCGACGGCACGAAGGCGGCCTCGGTCTCCACCCCGGTCGCGGGCACCCCGGTCTCCGCACCGCCCACGGTCCAGTCGCCCGGCGACACCACCGCCCCCTCGTCCGGTGGCGGCGGCGGAGGCGGCGGAGCCGTGACGGCCCCGCCCCCGGTCCGCCCCGGCGGCGGTGGCAGCGCGAGCGCACCCCCGTCCGGCGGCCACTCCGGCGGCCCCGCGGTCACCCGCCCCGACACGACCCACGCGGCCGGCGCGGCCCCCGCACCCGCCCCGTCCTCGCACTCCGGCACCCCGGTCGGCGGCGCCATGCCGATGGGCGCCCCCATGACCCCCGGTGCAGGCGGCGGCGACACGCAGCGCTCCGGCCCCCGCCCCGGCTCCACGGCCGCCGCGGGCACCCCCACCGCCCCGCCGCAGCACCGCCCGGCCGGCGGCTCGGGTTCCGCACTGCCCTCACCCCAGCCGGCCGGTCACTCGACCCCCGGCTCCGGCGCCGGCACCGGCGGCACCTCGTCCGGCCCGCGCCCGACCCCCGGCGGCCTGCCGTCGCCGTCCGGTCAGGGGTCCGGCCTGCCGTCGCCTTCGGGACACGGCTCCTCGAGCCACGGCTCGACTCCGGGCACGCCGACGGGCCACGGTTCCGGCCTGCCCTCGCCCGCTGGTCACGGCTCGACTCCGGGTTCGCCCGCGGGTCACACGCCTGGCGGTTCCGGCTCGGGCCTGCCCTCGCCGACCGGCCACGACACCCCGCGTCCGCACGACACGCCCCCGTCCGGCACCACGCCCCACGACGGCGGCACCAAGCCGCACGACAGCACCCGTCCCCACGACGGCACCGGTGCCCCGACCGACACCAAGCCGCACGACACCAAGCCGCACGACACCAAGCCGCACGACACGACGACCCCGCACGACGGCACCCGTCCCCACGACACGGACGGCACCCGCCCGCACGACACCGACGGCAAGCCGCACGACACCGGCACGAGCGGCGCCGACGACGCACGTCCCCACGACGACACCCCCACCGGTCACGACCGCGACCCCGGCACCGACCGCCCCGCCGACCACGACACCCCCGGCAACCACAACACCGGCGACAACCACAACACCGACAACCACAACAACGGCGACGACAACGGTGGCGGCGGCGATGGTCCGCCCCGGTCGCCGCAGGGCCACGACCTCACCCCGCAGTTCGACAACTCGGCCATGGCCGCGCAGGGCGAGGGCTACCGGCAGCAGCTGGAGCACATCCTCCCGAACGAGGCCGACCGCCAGCGGTACGAGCAGCTCAGCACGACCCTGTCGACGAACCTCACCCCGGACGAGGCCCGGCACGTCGCGGACGTCCGCAACCAGCTGACCGTCGGCAACGGCGACATCGTCACCAAGGCCCTCAACCAGGGTGCGATGGACACCTACCTGCCGGCGACGCCGCACCCGGACGGCGACCGCAGGCAGGACTGGCAGACCCAGGTCGGCGGGTCGATCGCGCGCGGTGTGGACGTGGTGGACATCAACACGCCGCAGGGGCTGCGGGACGGTCTCGCCCTCGACGACAAGGGCGCCGGCTGGACGCCGATCCCGGCGAACGCGGACTCGGCGATGCAGTTGCGCTACAAGCTCGACGCGACCACGGCGGGGGAGGCGTTCATCCCGTTCGGCGGGCCGAACAAGGAGACCTACGCGGACGCGGCCGAGCAGCGGCGCTACGACGACGCGGCGCAGCGGATGGCCGACGCGGGTGGTGTGGCCACGCCGAACCGGAACCTCGACCCGTTCACGGGCACCGGGTCCACCGGGGGTGGCGTGCCGGAGTGGATCGTGCCGCGCGGCACGGACCTGCCTGACCGCGCCGAGATCTGGCAGGTCGACCGGGCCGGCGGGGAGCGCCTGCACGCCGTCTACGACAGCCGGTACGGCTGGTACCAGCTGCCCGCGGGCACGCCATGACCCACGACTTCGACGTCGCCGAGTACCGCGGCGAGACCTTCCGCACGAGCACGAGCGAGGCGGCGGAGGGCCACGTCTGGCTCATCCGGATCGGCGAGCAGGCACCGGAGCGGCAGGTGCCCATCGCCGACCTGGACGCCTGGTACCGGGACCGCACGACGGCGACGTGGCGCGGGCAGCCGTTCCGGGTCGGCCAGGTGCGCAACGGCACGGCGACCGTCGACTACGTCGGGCACGACGGCACCTGGGCCGCGCAGAACGGGCTCCAGGGCGACCGGTACAACGGCTTCTACGGCACGATCAGTGCGGCAGAGCTGGAGGACGTGCGGGTCGACCGCACCGACCACCTGGCGCGGTGGAAGAAGGAGAACCTGGGATGACCACGCCACAGGCCGTGCACAAGGCAGCGGGCATCGGGCCGGAGACCATCCTGCAGAAGATCGTGCACCCGGCGACGGCGCAGCTGTACCTGGGCAACGTCACGGTCACCGGCCGGTTCGAGCCGCACCGCACCGCCGGGTTCGTCACCCGCGGCCAGGACTTCCCGCAGGGCACGAGCACGCAGTTCGCCGAGGCGTTCGGCGTCGACCGGGTCGAGGGCTGGCCGCAGGGCACGCAGTACCTGCTGCGGTTCTACGCGCACACGACGGAGCTCTTCGAGACCAGCTTCGGCGGTCCCGACCTCGAAGGCGCGCGGAAGATGGGCACGACGCGCGTCTACCCGCTGCCGTTCACGGGCACCGGGTACACGCCCAGCGCCACGCCGATCCCCGAGTACGTCATGGAGCTCAGCGAGTTCGCGGCCGGCACCGAGCTGTGGCGGTTCGAGCCGAACGGCGAGGGCCGCAGCGTCGGCAAGTACGTCGACCGCCAGGTCGGCTGGGTGCCGACGGGGGACGTGGGCTTCGGGCCGGGGAGGTACTGGCAGGGCCCGGTTCCGCTGCGCCCGACCGTCCGGCGTGGACTGATGGCGCGCTACCGCGGCCAGGACTTCGAGGTCGACTTCGCGCCGCGGCCGGGTGCGCTGATCCTGCACCCGTTCCCCGGCCAGACGGTGCCGGAGGACTTCACCGACCGCAACGGACACTGGTCGCTGGAGCTGCCGGACGCGGCCGTCGAAGAGCTCGTGCACGTCCGCAAGCTCTGCACGTACCGCGGCGCGCCGTTTGAGATCCTGGGCATCCAGAGCGACCAGGTCACCCTGCACTACCTGGGTGAGAACTACCAGCAGGCGCAGGAGCTGGGCCTGACCGAGGTCGACTTCCGCCAGTGGCGCACGTTCGCCACGCGTGGTGAGGTCACCGACGTACGCGACGAAGTCAGGCCGTTGCCACGCGGTCTCTTCGGGTCGAACTGACGGGGAGAGCATGAGCACGCCCAACGACAGCTGGAAGACGCCGGAGCTGCGTGCGGCCGAGGCGCAGGTCGACGCGCGCTTCAAGGAGGCGCAGGACCTGGCGAACCGGCTGAAGGACACCCCGCTGCCGCCGGTGCCGCCCGTCGACTTCAAGGCCATCGCCCAGCAGGTCGAACGCGCCGCGCAGGAACGGGACGCGCCCGAGCAGCTGAAAGCGTTGAAGCGCAAGGTGGACGCGGGCGAGTTCACCTGGGAGGACGTCGTCTCCGGCAAGGTCGCGCAGGACCCGGACGTGCAGGCCATGCAGCAGGAGAACGTCAACAAGATGAAGCAGGCGTTCCAGATGCTCCAGGAGGGCATGACCGCCGAGGAGATCATGAACGCCCAGGGCCCGCGCCGCGGCGGTGGCGAGGACGGCGACGAGATGGACCCCGGCATCTTCACGGAGGACAAGTGGTGATGACGGCCTGGCGGACACCGGACATCCGGGCGGCGGAGGACTTCCTGACCCAGGCGGTCCGGCAGGCCGAGCAGGACATGCGCACCACCGCGCAGAACCTGCGCGGCAAGGAACCGTCCACTGAGGACGTGCGCAGGGTGATGCAGTTCGCGAAGTCGAGCGAGGCGTCACCGGCGATGCGGCAGCTGGCCGACCGCATCGCCCGCGGTGCCGGGCTGAGCTGGCGTCAGGTCCTCACCGGCGAGGCGTCGCACGACCCGCTGGTGCGCCAGGCGCTCGAAGCCGACCGCGCCAGGCTCGACGAGCTGATCCAGGGCGAGACGGCACGGCCGCCGCAGCCCCGCAGGCCGCAGCGCCAGGACGACGACGAGCCCACCCAGTTCACCGAGGACGCCTGGTAGCGGGCTGTCAGTCCAGGACCAGGGCCACGCTGACCAGCACGGCCCACGCGAGCATCGCGATCCCGGTGAACTGCAGCACCGGGATCAGCTCACGCCCCTGGCGCCCCGCCGCGACCCGGCGCACGGCGGGCAGCAGCACCGGCGCCGCCAGGAATCCCAGCAGCGCGTACGGCACCCGCACGGTCATGCCCACGGCGATCAGGAACGGCACGGCCACCAGCGCCAGGTAGAGCCGGCGGGTGTCCTTGTCCCCCAGCACGACCGCGAGGGTGAGCTTGCCCGACACCGCGTCGGTCGGGATGTCCCGCAGGTTGTTCGCGACCAGCACGGCCGCCGAGATGCAGCCCATCGCGATCGACGAGCCGATGCCGATCCCGGTGATCTCCCCGGTCTGCACGTACAGCGTGCCCAGCACCGCGGCCGGCCCGAAGAAGAGGAACACCGCGATCTCGCCCAGGCCCGCGTAACCGTAGGGGCGCTTGCCGCCGGTGTAGAACCACGCACCCGCGATGCACACGGCACCGAGGGCCAGCAGCCACCAGTACCCGGACAGCACCACCAGCGCGATCCCGGCCAGCGCGCCGGCACCGAGGCTGATGAACGCCGCCAGCCGCACGTTCTTCGGCTCCGCTGCACCGGAACCGGTGAGGCGGAACGGCCCCACCCGGTCGTCGTCGGTGCCGCGGATGCCGTCGGAGTAGTCGTTCGCGAAGTTCACGCCGATCTGGAACGCGATCGACACGACCAGCGCGAGTCCCGTGAACAGCACGTTGAACTCGTCGATGTGGTGCGCCGCCGCCGCGCCGACGACCACCGGTGCGATCGAGTTCGGCAGCGTGCGGGGGCGGGTCCCCTGGATCCACTGGACGACTGAGGCCATGCCCCCATCCTCCGCTATGGCCACCGGGGACCCGCCGAGGGGTTATCAGCAGCTAGTCGCTCCGGAGACGCCCGCCACGTAGGCCTTCGCGACGTGCTTGCCGGACGCGATGCGGTACCAGACGTTCGACGTGCCCTGCGTGCCCGACACCGACTCGCCGGTCAGCTGGCACGTGACCCGCACCTGCGCGTAGTTCGCGGCCAGACCCACCTGGGAGGACGAGGAGTTCGCGCCGGACCGCACGTTCACCGTGCCGTTCGCCGCCGACGTGCGCACCGTCCCGACCGGACCGGAGCCGGTCCACAGGTACGTCACGGTCACCCACGCGTTGTTCGACAGCTGGAGGCCGTCCCAGAACGTGCCGTCGGCCAGGTCGATGCCCGCCGGGTTCGCGACCGCGCGGCCGAACTGGTCCTTGCCGCCGTTGTAGTCGTTCTCGTACGCGGCCTGCGCCTCCGGCTTGCCCTGCGGCAGGTCCTTCCACATCTCGCGGGTCGTGGACGGGTTCCAGTAGTCGTCCTTGGTGTTCCACGGGCCGACGTCCCACACCGGCGCCCACTCGCAGCGGCCGTTCGACGCGCACACCTGCACGCTGTAGTTGCCGGAGTTGTTGCCCGCCAGGCCCCGCCGCGACGGCAGCGCGACGAAGTGGTCGCGCGAGCGGATCACGTGCCCGTTGGCGGTGGTGCCGCCGACCAGGCCCTCCCGCGTGGCGTAGACGCGGTATGAACGCCCGGCGGCCAGCGCCGACACGTCCTCGGCGGCAGCGGGCGCGGTGTACGCCGACACCTTCACCTTCGCGGCCTTGCCGCTGTTCAGGACGACCCGCGCCTGAACGGTCGAGGTGGTGACCGGCAACGTCGCCGGTGCCTCGTACCACTCGGTCCACTGCCCGTCGGCGCGCAGTCCGCGCACGTCGACGACGCCGTCGCCGGTCACCGCCGCCGTGACCGCGTTGGCGGGCCGCGCGAGCCGGTGCGTCCCGAGCTCGACCAGACCGATCCGCGGGGCGCCACCCCACGAGACGGCGTGCCCGCTCGCGTCGACGGTCCACTCGTTGGAGGCGGCCTGGGCGGGTGCCGCCAGTCCGACCGTCAGGGCCGCCCCGACGACCAGCGGTAACAGGTAGCGCATGAGAACCCCCATCGCCAGCGCGCACGGCCTGGGTCCGTGCGCTTCGCGGCGAGAGTCGTCCTCAGCGGTAAAGGTTCACCTAAAGGAGGTCACCTGAAGGAGTCGGCCACCGCGGTCCGGTCGACCTTGCCCGGTCCGCGCAACGGCAGTTCGGTGACGAACCGCACCAGCTTCGGCGCCGCTGCCCGGCCCACCTGCTCGGCCACCGCGGCCTTGAGGTCCTCGACCGGGGGAGTGCCGCCGCGCGCGACGACGGCGGCCGCCACGACCTGTCCCCACTCGTCGTCCTGCACGCCGACGACGCACGCCTCCAGCACGCCGTCCACCGTGGCCAGAGCCCTCTCCACCAGCACGGGGGGCACCTTCTCGCCGCCCGTGACGATCATGTCGTCGGCCCGCCCGAGCACCTCCAGCCGCCCGTCGCGCAGCCGCCCGAGGTCACCGGTGCGGAACCACTCGCCGAACGGCTCGGGGCTGCCGCGGTACCCCAGCGCCAGCACCGGCCCGCTGATCTCGATCAGGTCGTCCGTGCGCAGCTCGACGTCCTTGAGCGGCACACCGTCGTACACACACCCGCCGGCCGTCTCGCTCATTCCGTACGTGGTGACGACCTGCACCCCGAGCGCGCGCGCCTGCTGCAACAGCCGCGGCGGGGTGGCCGCCCCGCCGATCAGCACGCCGTCGAACTGCCGCAACGCCTCCAGCCCCGGCCCCTCCCCGGCGACGAGCCGGGACAGCTGCGTGGGCACCAGCGCCGTGTAGTGCCGCCCCGGTTCGGCCAGCACCGGCCGCGCGGCCAGCGCGAACCCCATGGCGCGGAAGCCGCCGGACAGGTCCAGCTCACCGGGTGTCGTGCCGGCGACGACGGACCGCACCAGCACCTGGATGCCGGCGATGTGGCCCGTCGGCAACGCCAGCAGCCACGTGCCGGGCCCGCCCAGCCGTTCGTGCGTGGCCTCCGCGGACGTGGTCAGCGCCTCGGCGTCGAGCAGCACCGTCTTCGGCTCGCCCGTGGACCCGGAGGTCGGCACGCCGATGGCGGCCCGCTTCTCCCAGCCGTCGAGCGGTCCGTCCACCAGCGGTTCGCCACCGGAGAGCGCCGCGCGCAGTTCGTCGAGCACGGTCACCTGCCCAAGAGGAGTGCGGACTCAGAAGTAGTACGGGTAGTTCGACCAGTCGGGGTCGCGCTTCTCCAGGAACGAGTCACGCCCCTCGACCGCCTCGTCGGTCATGTACGCGAGCCGCGTCGTCTCCCCGGCGAAGAGCTGCTGCCCCACCAGGCCGTCGTCGATCAGGTTGAACGCGTACTTGAGCATCCGCTGCGCGGTCGGCGACTTGCCGTTGATCTCCCGGGCCCACTGCAGCGCTGTGGTCTCCAGCTCGGCGT
Organism: Lentzea sp. NPDC042327; assembly: GCF_040647275.1. Classification (NCBI taxonomy): domain Bacteria; kingdom Bacillati; phylum Actinomycetota; class Actinomycetes; order Pseudonocardiales; family Pseudonocardiaceae; genus Lentzea; species Lentzea sp. NPDC042327. The sequence goes on along the minus strand of NZ_JBEZBX010000021.1, from coordinate 55,832 downwards.
GCTTGACGACCGCGTTGACCGCGCCCATCTTGAACATGTCCTCGGCGCTGTACGTGCGCCCGAGGAAGAAGATCTCCCGCGCGAACTTCTGCCCCACCTGCCGCGCCAGGTAGGCGGACCCGTACCCGCCGTCGAACGAACCGACGTCCGCGTCCGTCTGCTTGAACCGCGCGTGCTCCTCGCTCGCGATGGTGAGGTCGCACACCACGTGCAGGCTGTGCCCACCCCCGGCCGCCCACCCCGGCACGACCGCGATGACGACCTTCGGCATGAACCGGATCAGCCGCTGGCACTCCAGGATGTGCAACCGCCCCGCCCGCGCCGGGTCCACCGTCTCCGCCGTCTCACCCGACGCGTACTGATACCCGCTGCGCCCGCGAATCCGCTGGTCACCGCCACTGCAGAAGGCCCAGCCACCGTCCTTGGGACTCGGCCCGTTGCCCGTCAGCAGCACGCACCCGACGTCACTCGACATCCGCGCGTGGTCGAGCGCCCGGTACAGCTCGTCCACCGTGTGCGGCCGGAACGCGTTGCGCACCTCGGGCCGGTTGAACGCGATGCGCACGGTGCCCTGGTCGAGCGCGCGGTGGTAGGTGATGTCGGTGAAGTCGAAGCCCTCGATCGGCTTCCACAACGACGGGTCGAAGAGGTCCTGGTCTGCCACGGTCTGAGACTCTAGGCGCATGAATCCGGCAACGCTGCAGGCGAGGGTGGTCGTCGACGAGCTGGTGCGCAACGGCGTGCGGCACGTCGTCCTGTGCCCCGGTTCGCGCAACGCCCCGCTGTCGTTCGCGCTGCACCAGGCCGAGCAGAGGGGCCTGCTGACGCTGCACGTGCGGATCGACGAGCGCACCGCGGGGTTCCTCGCGCTCGGCCTGGCCAAGCGCGGCACGCCGGCCGTCGTCACCTGCACGAGCGGCACCGCCGTGGCGAACCTGCACCCGGCGGTGGTCGAGGCGGAGCTGACGCACGTCCCGCTGGTCGCGCTCACCGCCGACCGCCCGGTCGAGCTCTACCGCACCGGCGCCAGCCAGACGATCAACCAGCACGACATCCTCGGCATCCGGACGCTCCACATGCCCGAGGCCGCCGACGAGCCCACGACGCGATCTCTCATCTGTCGCGCGATGGCCACCGACGGCCCGTCGCACATCAACATCCCGTTCCGCCCGCCGCTCACCCCCGACGACGACGCGTGGCCCACGTCCGACCGCACCCCGTGGACGGCCACGGACCGAACCACCGCAATCGAAACCCGCCCGTCGGACCTGCCCGCGAAGACGCTGGTGCTCCTCGGCGACGACCACCCCGGCCGCGTCCGGGAAGCCGCGCGGCTCGGCTGGCCCGTCATCGCCGAACCCACCGCCCCCGGCGGCCTCCGCCACGGTTCACTGCTGCTCAACGCCGGTCTGCCGGAACACCTGGAGCCCGAGGCGGTCCTGGTCGTCGGCCGGGTCACGCTGAGCCGCGGCCAGCAGGCGCTCCTCAAGAACACCGCGGTCGTGCACGCCGTCGGAGACCAGGCGGAGTGGGCGGACACGCAGTTCACCGCCACCCGCGCCTCGACGTGGCTGCCCGAGCCGCAGGCCGTCGACCAGGACTGGGCGCAGGCCTGGCAGAGCGCGGTCAAGGACGTCAGCGCCGCCGTGGACGGGCTGCTGGACGCCGAGCCGTGGCCGACAGGGCTGCACGTGGCGCGCGAGCTCACGCACACGATCCCGGGCGGCTCGATGCTCTTCGTGGGCTCCTCCAACCCCATCCGGGACGTCGACTTCGCCGGCGAGCGCCGCGACGACCTGGAGGTCCACGCCAACCGGGGTGCCGCGGGCATCGATGGGAGCGTGTCCACGGCGATCGGGCTGGCGACCACGCACGAAGGACCGGCCTACGCGTTGATGGGCGACCTGACGTTCCTGCACGACCTCAACGGCCTGATCACCGACCGGCGGCCGGACCTGACGATCGTGGTGCTCAACGACGACGGCGGCGGCATCTTCTCGTTGCTGGAACAGGGCGCGCCGGAACACGACAAGAGTTTCGAGCGGATTTTCGGCACCCCGCACGGAGCTGATCTGGCCGCATTGTGCGCCGGACACCGAATCAGGCACTCCATTGTGGACGGCAAGGAGGAGTTCCGTAGCGCACTTGCGCCACCGGAGGGCATCCAAGTGGTGGAAGTGCGGTCGAAAAGAGACGAACTGCGCTCTTTGCACCAACGTCTCAAGTCGACGGTGTCAACGGTTTTCAGCAGGTAGGAAACCCTCCGAAACCTACGTAAGTCGGTGGTTGCCCCCGGAAAGGGGTGGATAGCGTCCGGCGCATGTCGATCAGAACCAAGGCAACGGCCGCGGTCGCGTCCGCAGCCGCAGTGACGCTCTTCGCGGGAACGGCGCTCGCCGCGGCGCCCGGTGCCCCCGGCGCGGGCGACCCGTACTTCCCCGGCTACGGCAACGGCGGGTACGACGTCTCCCACTACGACATCAGGCTCAACTACAACCCCAACGGCGACCAGCTCTCCGGCACCACGACGATCCTCGCCAAGGCCACCGAGGACCTCACCCAGTTCAACCTGGACTTCCTGCTCAAGGTCAAGACGCTGCGGGTCAACAACGCCCCCGCCTCGTTCGTCCAGGACGGCGACGAGCTCGTCGTCACCCCGCGCGGCGGCCTGCGCAAGGGCCAGGACGTCACCGTCGTGGTGACCTACGCCGACGTCCCGTCGCAGGTCAAGGACCACAACGGCTACACGGCGTGGACGAAGACGCCCGACGGCGCGCTCGCGATCGGTGAGCCGGAGATCGCCCGCTGGTGGTTCCCCGCCAACGACCACCCCACCGACAAGGCCACCTTCGACGTCAACGTCGCCGTCCCGGAGGGCGTCGAGGTCATCTCGAACGGCACCTTCCTCGGCAACACCCGCCAGATCAACGGCTGGACCCGCTGGAACTGGCGCAGCACCAAGCCGCAGGCCACCTACCTGACGTTCCTCACCATCGGCCAGTACGAGCTCCGCCAGTACGCGGCGCCCAACGGCCAGCCGGTGTTCAACGCCTACTCCACGCGCCTCGGCGACTCCACCGACGCCGCCAGGGCCAGCGTCGAACGCACCCCCGAGGTCATCGAGTTCCTGTCCGGCAACTTCGGCCCGTACCCGTTCGAGGCGCAGGGCGGTGTCGTCACCCCCGACCTCGGCTACGCGCTGGAGGACCAGACCCGGCCCACCTACGACGACGCGTTCTTCCGCCGCGGCGCCAACACCTACGTCGTCGCCCACGAGCTCGGCCACCAGTGGTTCGGCGACTCGGTGTCGGTGCACCACTGGCGCGACATCTGGCTGAACGAGGGCTTCGCCTCCTACGCGGAGTTCCTGTGGTCCGAGCACGTCGGCGAGGGCACGGCCCAGGAGAACGCCGACTTCGTCTACGACTCCTACCAGGCCGACGACCCGTTCTGGCAGGTCCTGCCCGGCGACCCCGGCGCTGACAACGTCTTCCACGGCGCCGTCTACGACCGCGGCGCGCTCGCGGTGCACGCGCTGCGCGTGGCCGTGGGCGACGAGAAGTTCTTCGAGGTCCTCAAGACCTGGCAGGCCGAGAAGAAGTACTCCGACGCCACCATCGAGGAGTTCATCGCGCTGGCCGAGCGGGTCTCCGGGCAGCAGCTCGACCAGCTGTTCCAGACCTGGCTCTTCACCAAGGGCAAGCCGGCGGAGGCCCCCGGCCGGTCCGCCGCCCTGACGGCGAAGACCACGGCGAAGGCCGCAGAGCCGAAGTCGCGGGCCAAGATCGCGCTGACGCACGAGCTGCTGGACGCCCACAAGTAGTCGCCATCCGGCCGTGAGCGGTTTTTGTCATTGATATGACCAAAACCGCTCACGGCTTTTTTGTGCTTGGATCGCGATCAATGTATTCCCGATCCGGTGGAACCGGTTAATCCGAACGGGGTGTTTTGCGGGTCAATCCATTTTTGTTCCCCTGATTCTGCCCTAACGTCACTCCCCGGATCACGGTGCCGGTCTCGGGGAGGTGAGCCTGTGGCGGATCAGAACAGTGCCGGGGAAAGCGCTCAGGCCTACGCCTCCGGGCTGTACATCGAGCACGACCCGCAGGCCGTCGACAAGGCGATCGGGAAGCTCGACGACCTCCAGCGGACCTTGGAGCGGATCAAGCGCAGGTCGTCGCTGCTCGCGACCAGGACCCCGCTCGGCGGGGGCTACGCGCAGGCCGTGGGTTCGATCAACGAACGGGTCGGCGAGCTCGCGCGCTCCACGGTCATCCCCGGCCTGCTGAGGGTGATCGACGAGCTGAGGGCCGAGCTGGACAAGAGCAGCCGGTCGTACCGGAACGTGGAAGAGAGCACGTCCGACACGCTGAACAGACTCTGACGGGAACTCATGAACCGCATGCGCATCGCCGTGGTCGGTCTTGCCCTGTTCGCCGCGGCCTGTTCGGACGGGGGTGTGAGCGGCCGGGCCCGTCCCGCCTCGGTGCGGACGCCGGTGACCAGCGAGGTCAGCCGCACGTCCGGCGCAGGGCTCGCCGGGGTCAAGCCCTGCGAGCTGATCAGCGGGGCGGAGGCGGCCGGCCTGGGCCTCGTCGCGCCGCGCCCCCGCACGACCGCCGGCCTGCAGACCTGCGAGTGGGACGGCAGCGGGAACGGCGGTCTCACCGTCGCCGTGGACGTGCGGCGGGGCGCCGACGCCCTCGACTACGCCGGTGACGCGAAGACCCCGGCCAGGTTCGGCGAGCGCGACGGCTTCAGCGTGGCGGCGCCGGACGGGGAGAAGGACCTCTGCCACGCGGTGATCTCCGTGTCCGCGTCGTCGAGCGTGCAGCTCGTGGCGAGCGCGGGCGGCGCGTCGGCCGACACCGCCAAGGCCTGCGCGCTGGCGACGAGATCGGCCGAGCTGGTGGCCGCCAGGCTGCCCTGATCCATAGATCCGCGAGGGGACGACGATGCCGCACGACACGCCGCGATTACCGCAGCCGAACGTGAACTACTCGGCGCACAGCCACGCAGACCTGCACCGGCTGGCGATGGACGGCAACGACCCGGCGCTCGCGGGGGAGATCGCGGCCGAGTGGAGGTCGATCGGCACCGAGCTGACCGAGCTGGCGGCCGGGATCAACGAGGTGGTCAACGGCCTGCGCGCGGGCTGGTCGGGCGCCGCGGGCGCCGGTGCGTCGGCGGCGTTGACGAAGATCTGCTCCTTCACGGACGAGCTGGCGTCGACGTTCACCGCAACGGCCCGCGTGGTCGAGGAGCAGGCCGCGGCGGCAGTGGCGGTGAAGAGCGCGTTCCCGCAGGAGGTCCCGTTCGACCCCGCGCGGATGCTGAAGGACGCGGCGACCAGCTGGAACCCGGTCCGCATGGTGGCGGCCCCGTTCGACGTCCTGGCCCAGTACGAGAAGGCCAAGGCCGCCAAGCAGGAGGCCGAACGGGTCGTGCAGGCCCGCGACAACGCGCTGGCGGCCTCCGCCGCGCTGCTGCCGGCCTTCGACGACGTCCCGCAGGTCACCACCGGCGACCAGGGCGTGACGACGACTAGCAGCACGACGTTCGCGCACACCACGGCCACGATGAACCCGAACGCGGTGCACCCGGCCACGCAGGTCGGCACCCCCGTCGTCGGTGTGCCCGGCGTCCCGGTGAGCCCGGTCAGCCCGGTCAACGGCAACCCGGCCGGCGACTCCAGCGCCACGAGGACCGCGTGGTCCGCATCGGCCGCCCACCCCACGCCGCCTGGCCCGACGCCGCCCGACCGCACGCCACCCGCACCCGGTTCGGGCTCACCGGTCTCCTCGGGAGCCGTCCAGGGCATGAGCACCCCGCGCACCGCCGCGGGCAGGGGCGGGGGAGCGGGCGGTGGCCGCGGTGCAGGCGGGTTCGGCACGGCGCGCCCCGGTGGTGCCGCGGGACGGGGCACGTTCGGTCCCGCCACACCGGGCGGTGCCGCGGGCGTCGCGCCGGGTGCGGAGGGAACGCGCGGCGGCGGCGGTGCTCCCGGAGCGGGCAGGAACGGCGCTCCCGGCCCAGTCGGAGCCGGCCCCGCCGCGGGCGCCGGAAACGGCGGCGAGGAGGACAAGGAACACCGGTCCAACTACCTCGTGCCGACCGACGAGTACTTCGACGACAACCGGATGGTCGTTCCCCCGGTCATCGGGGAATGAGCTCGCCCCCATTTCACCCGAACGAGCCAGTATCTTGGAATAGAAACACGTCATACCCTCGATGGACATGGCCCCAAGCACTCCATCCACCGCGTACAGCCGCGATCTCGGCGACGAGTTGCGCCGGCTGCGCGAGTCCAGCACCGATCTCACCGGAAACGCCATGGCGCAACGGCTCGGCTGGGACCCCAGCAAGGTGTCCACCATCGAAAAGGGCAAAACCCGGCCGAGCGAGGTCGACCTGGTCCAGTTCATCACGATGTGCGGCAAGGACGTCGACTTCTTCGAGGACTTCCGGCGCAGGTACCGGTACGCCTTCGACGAGTACATCGTCCAGGTCTCGGACAACGTCCGCACGCTCGCCCTGGCCGAGTCGACGGCCGACAAGATGCTCAACTACGACACGTTGACGGTGGCCGGGCTGCTGCAGACGGAGCGGTACGCCGATGCCCTCTACCGAGCCCACGGCGTCGCCACCGAAGAACGAATCCCGGCGCTGGTGCAGGCCCGAATAGATCGCCAGGCGGTGCTGCGTCGACACAATCGGCCGGATTGCTTGTTCTACATCCATGAGCTGGCGCTGCGGCAGCAGGTCGGCAACGCCGAGATCATGGAGGACCAGTACCTCCAGCTGCTGTTCAACGCGCGCATTGTGCGAATAGTCCCCGCGAACGTGCTCATCAACTCGGCGGGTGTCCGGCTGTGGGAGTACGAGAAGGCGTTGCCGGTCGTCTACAGCGAATCCGACCTCACGCACGTGTTCGTGCAGGACCCCGGGGCGATCGCGCGCACCAGGTTGATCTTCAACCGCTTGGCCGAGGTCGCCTTGGATGAGGAACAATCGCGGAGCAAGCTGGCGGAGTACGTCGGCTCACCGCGAGAGGACCTCCACGATGCAGGACCGCGCCTGGCGTAAGAGCAGCTACAGCAACGGGACGCCGGAGGGTGATTGCGTCGAGGTGTCGCTGACCCGGGACGTGCTCGTCCGCGACACCAAGAACACGGCCGGTGAGGTGCTGACCTTCAGCACCTCTGCCTGGCACGCGTTCCTGGAAGAGCTCTAGAGCCCTTCCAGCGCCTCCCGCATGGGGCGCATCTTGGCGTGCGCCTCCTGCACCTCGCTGTCGGGGTCGGAGTCCGCGACGAGCCCGCAGCCGGCGAACAGGCGTGCCGTCGACCCGTTGATCTGCGCGCACCGCAGGGCGATGCCGAGTTCGCCGTCGCCGTTGCCGTCGATCCACCCGACCGGTCCGGCGTAGCGCCCGCGGTCCATGCCCTCCAGCTGTGCGATCAGCCGGGTCGCGTCCAGCCGCGGTGTTCCGCCGACGGCCGCCGTGGGGTGCACGGCCTCGCCGAGGTGCAGCAGGGACGCGGACGACGACAGCGTGCCGATGACGTCGCTGGACAGGTGCGAGACGTTCGGCAGGCGCAGGACCGACGGGCCGTCGACGGACATGGTCGAGCAGAAGGGGCGCAACGTCTCCGCGAGAGAGGTGATCGCGTACTCGTGCTCTTCGAGGTTCTTCTCGGACGACATCAACGCCGCCGCGAGCTCTTCGTCGCTGATGCCGTCGTGCGGCCACGTCGTACCCGCCAGCACGCGTGAGTCGACCACGGAGCCGGTGCGCCGCAGCAGCAGTTCGGGTGTGGCGCCCACGAGACCGTCGACCGCGTAGGCCCAGCACTCGGGGTAGCGCCGTGCGAGGCCTTGGAGCACGAAGCGCTGGTCGAGCCGTTTGTCGGTCACGGCCAGGAGGTCGTGGGCGAGCACGACCTTGCCGAGCTCGCCGTCGCGCATGCGGGCGACGGCCTCGCGCACGGCCTCGCGGTACTGCGTGACGGGCAGCTGGCCGTTGGCGTAACGGACCGCCGAAGGGCGCGAGAGAGGGGTTTTGCGGGGGATCGAGTCGGCGGTGCCGATGGTGGTGACCCACTCCACACCGTTGCGCCTGCCGACGACGACCTCGGGGACGATCAGCACCGAGTCGCCGGGCTCGTCGGCGAACGCCATCGAGATGAACGCGACGGGGCCGCTGCCGGGAACGCCCAGCTCGTCGTCCACGTCGAGGTGGCTGACGAACTCGCGCCACCACGCGTCGGCGCGGGCGAACCGGTCCGGACCGCTCACCTCCAGGCGCGCGGCCTCGCCCCACCCGACCAGCCCGGAGCCGTCGCGCACCCACGCGAGGGCCTGCTCCGGGTTCGGCAGCAGTCCGAGCAGGTCACCGGCCCTGTCCCGCCTCGACCGGACGCGGATCCGCTGCCGTGCTCGTGATGTGGGTGCTGATGTCACGCCTCGACTGTATGGACCTGAACCTGAAAGCGTGGCACTCACCCGGCTCTAGACTTCTCAGTTGTGGTGGAGGACGCAGTGACCAAGCCGCCGCTCGGCGTACGCGTCCGCCGTGCGGTCAGCCGTGCTTTGTTCATCGTCGGTGGTGTGGTCACGCTGATCTGCGTGCTGCTCCCTCTCGCGTGTTGGCGCGACGATGTTGCCATCGAGAAGCGCACGGGTGAAGCGGTCGCACAGGTGGATTCGGTGGCATTCAACAGAACCGTTGTGCGCTACGCCACACCGGACGGGCGGGTGATCATCCCGGCGCAGGGGGTGCTCTACCCGGACGGCCTGAACGTGGGCGACAACGTGCGGGTCCAGTACGACAGGGCGAACCCGGAGCTCGTGCGCGTGGCCGGCCGGACGGCGGTGCTGTCCCTGCTGCCCGTCGGCACGTTCCTCGCGGCCGTCTGGATCGTCATCGCGGCCGTTGTGACAGTTCTACGCAGATTCGGCACTCAGGTGTAACATCGGTGCATGGCGGATGACCTGGAGCTGCGCTTCGAGCGCACCGTGCAGGCCGACGCGCGCATCGAGCCGCGTGACTGGATGCCCGACGGCTACCGCAAGACGTTGATCAGGCAGATCGCCCAGCACGCGCACTCCGAGATCATCGGGATGCAGCCGGAGGGCAACTGGATCTCCCGCGCGCCCTCGCTGCGGCGCAAGGCGATCCTGCTGGCCAAGGTGCAGGACGAGGCAGGCCACGGCCTGTACCTGTACTCGGCGACCGAGACGCTGGGCGCCGACCGCGAGGACCTGACGACCAAGCTCGTCGAGGGCCGCCAGAAGTACTCCTCGATCTTCAACTACCCGACGCTCACCTTCGCGGACGTCGGCGTCATCGGCTGGCTGGTCGACGGCGCCGCGATCTGCAACCAGGTGCCGTTGTGCCGCACGTCCTACGGGCCGTATGCGCGCGCGATGATCCGCATCTGCAAGGAGGAGTCGTTCCACCAGCGCCAGGGCTACGAGCTGCTCATGACGATGATGCGCGGCACGCAGCAGCAGCGGGACATGGTGCAGGACTCCGTGAACCGCTGGTGGTGGCCGGCGCTGATGATGTTCGGCCCGCCGGACGCGGAGTCCACGAACACCGAGCAGTCGATGGCGTGGCGGATCAAGCGCGACACCAACGACGAGCTGCGGCAGAAGTTCGTGAACATGAGCGTGCCGCAGGCCGAGGCGCTCGGCGTCACGTTCCCCGACCCCGAGCTCAGGTGGAACCCCGAGCGCGGGCAGTACGACTTCGGCGCGCCCGACTGGGACGAGTTCTGGCAGGTCGTGAAGGGCGGCGGTGTCTGCAACGAGCAGCGCATCGCCCACCGGCGCAAGGCGCATGAGGACGGCTCGTGGGTCCGCGAGGCCGCTGCCGCGCACGCCGCGAAGCACGCCGTTGCGAAGGAAGGTGCCGCGTGAGCACGTCTTGGCCGCTGTGGGAAGTGTTCGTGCGGGGCAAGCGCGGCCTGAACCACGTGCACGTCGGTTCGCTGCACGCGCCGGACGCGGAGATGGCGCTGCGCAACGCCCGTGACGTCTACACGCGCCGCAACGAGGGCGTGTCGATCTGGGTGGTGCCCGCGGCGTCCATCACGGCCTCCTCGCCGGACGAGAAGGACCCGTTCTTCGCGCCGTCGGGCGACAAGGTCTACCGGCACCCGACGTTCTACGCGATCCCAGAGGACGTGCCGCACCTATGAGCTTCGACAACGCGTACGAGTCGCTGCTGGGCCACGAGGACGCGCACTGGGCGTTCGGGACGGGCTTCTCCGACGCGCTGGTCGGCGTGAACCGCGAGTTCGCCGCCGGTGTCGACCGCGAGGCGCTCGCCGCGTACTGCCTGATGCTCGGCGACGACGCGCTGATCATGTCCCAGCGGCTCGCGGAGTGGTGCTCGCGCGCACCCGAGCTGGAAGAGGACATCGCGCTCGCCAACATCGCGCTGGACCTGCTCGGCCAGGCCAGGATGCTGCTCACGCGCGCCGGCGAGGTGCTCGGGAAGTCCGAGGACGACCTCGCCTACCTGCGCGACGAGCGCGAGTTCCGCAACGTGCACCTGGCCGAGATCGACTGCGGTCCCGGCCCCGGCGGCGACTTCGGCACGACCATCGCGCGGCTGCTGGTGTTCTCGTCGTGGCGCCTCGCGCTGTTCTCCCGCCTGCGCGGCTCCGCTGACCCGGTGCTGGCCGCCGTGGCCGAGAAGGGCCTGAAGGAGCTGGCGTACCACCGCGACCACGCCGCCCAGTGGACCGTCCGCCTCGGCGACGGCACCGACGAGTCGCACCGCCGCATGCAGGCGGGCCTGGACCGCGTGTGGCCGTTCGTGGACGAGCTGTTCGCCACGCACGCCGTCGAAGCGCGCCTGGAGGGCGTCGCGGTCGACCCGGCGTCGCTGCGGTCCGAAGTGGACGGTGTGTTCGAGGCCGTGTTCTCCGCCGCCGGGCTGGTGCGCCCCGAGGACCGGCGGGCCGCGCGGGTCGCGGGCATGGCCGGTCGCGACGGCGTGCACACCGAGGCCATGGGCTACCTGCTGGCCGAGATGCAGCACCTGCACCGCTCGCTGCCGGGAGCTGTGTGGTGAGCACGGCACTGGAGATCGCGTCGGCCGTGCGGGACCCGGAGCTGCCGGTCCTCACGCTGGCGGACCTCGGCGTGCTGCGCGACGTGTCCGAAGAGGACGGACGCGTCGTCGTCACCATCACCCCGACCTACTCCGGCTGCCCCGCGATCGACGAGATGGGCGCGGACCTGCGCCGCTCGCTGCTGTCGGCGGGGTTCGAGGAGGTCGAGGTGCGGCTGTCGCTGTCCCCGGCGTGGACGACGGACTGGATCAGCTCGGAGGGCCGGTCGAAGCTGGCCGCCGCGGGGATCGCGCCGCCGTCGCGGATCGGCCCCGCCCTGGCCGGCCCGGTACCGCTGAACCTGGTGCCGCCGTCGCGCCAGGTGCCGTGCCCGCAGTGCGGTTCCCCGAACACGGCGGAGATCTCCCGCTTCGGTTCGACCGCGTGCAAGGCGCTGCGCCGCTGCAACGCCTGCTCCGAGCCCTTCGAGCACGTCAAGGAGATCTGAGTGGTCCGCCGCGCTGCCTTCCACAAGCTGACGGTCGCCCGCGTCGACCGCCTCTGCGACGACGCCGCAGCCGTGACGTTCGACGTGCCCGCCGACCTCGCCGACGAGTTCGCCTTCTCGGCCGGCCAGTACCTGACCCTGCGCCAGGGCGACGAACGCCGCTCGTACTCGATCTGCGCGCCGGCGGGGTCTCCTCCGCGCATCGGCGTCCGCCGCGTCGACGGCGGCACCTTCTCCTCGTGGCTCGTCGACCGGCTGGCCGTCGGTGACGTCGTCGAGGTCCTGCCACCCCTGGGCAAGTTCACGCCGTCGGGCTCGGGCGTGCACCACGGCTTCGTGGTCGCCGGCTCGGGCATCACCCCGGCCCTGTCGATCGCCGCGACCGTGCTCGCCACGGGCGCCCGCGTGACGCTGCTGTACGGCAACCGCCGCACCGACACCGTGATGTTCGCCGACGAGCTGGCCGACCTGAAGGACCGCTACCCGGCCACCCTTCAGCTCGTCCACGTCCTGTCCCGCGAACCCCGCGACGTGGAGCTGTTCTCCGGCCGCCTGGACGCGGCGAAGCTCTCCGCGCTGTTCTCCACGGTCGTCCCGTTCGACGGCATCGACGAGTGGTGGCTCTGCGGCCCGTACGAGATGGTCCAGGACGCGACCTCCGTGCTGCGCTCCCGCGGCGTGCCCCCCGACCGCGTGCACCACGAACTGTTCTACGTGGACGAACCCCCACCCCCACCGCGCCGGGCGGAAGCCGTGGTGGAGTCCGCCTCCGCCGTGACCGTGGTGCTGGACGGCAAGTCCACCACCCTCCCGCTCCCCGCCGACGAACCGATCCTCGACGCCGCACAACGCGTCCGCGCCGACCTGCCGTTCGCGTGCAAGGGCGGCGTCTGCGGCACCTGCCGCGCGCTCGTGACGGACGGCACGGTCGAGATGCGCCGCAACTACGCGCTCGACGAGTCCGAGGTGGCGGCCGGGTTCGTGCTGACGTGCCAGGCGTTGCCGACGAGTGAGCGCGTGACGGTCGACTTCGACGCCTGATCGGAGGAGTCCGTTACTCCTTTGAGACCATATGGTCCATGTGGCACGGATTTCTCGACGAGTCCCGTCGAGGCACGACCTACCTGGTTGCGGTGACGCTCGTGCGTTCCCGTGATCTCGACTCGATGCGCTCGGTCATGCGCGGGCTCGTGAAGCAGGGACAGCGACGGGTGCACTTCAACATCGAGGGCGATCGCAGGCGGAAGGACGTGCTCACGAAGATCAGCGCGCTCGGTGTGCGCGCTCACCTCTGGACCTGCAAGCACAACAACGACTCGAAGGCCCGCTCCGCCTGTCTCTTCGACATGGTCCCGCGGCTGGTCGACCTCGACGTCTCGCGGTTGGTGCTGGAGAGCTGTCAGCACCAAGACGCAGCCGATCGCAAAGTGCTCGCTGCCGGGGCGCGCAAGTTCGGAGCTTCGTTCACGTACGAGCACCTGAGGCCCGCGGAAGACCCATTGCTCTGGATCAGCGACGCTGTCGCGTGGTCCTACGGAGCCGGCGGCGACTGGCGGCGGCGAGTCGCGGACCTCGTCGACGGCGTCTGCGCGGTGAACGTCCCCTAGACAGCGCGAAACCCGGCAACCCGTCGTCCGGCGGGTGAACCGGGTCCACTTCCGGTTCCTACTGGAACCGACAAGAAGAACTGTAGCACTGATAGTGCGCGACCAGTAACTCCAGCTTGCCGACGCACGAGCGCCGAACATGGCACGATCGACGGTCATGGGGGTCGTGATCCGCTCAACGCTCGGCGGTGCCGCAATCGGCGCCGCGGTCGTGGGCGCCTTCGTCACGATCATCGACCTGTCGATCCCGTCGCCGTCGCAGTCCTCGACCTCGCTGTTCGTCCGGTTCCTGGCGATCCTCTTCTTCGCCGTGGTCTTCGGCGCGTTGCCGGGCGCTCTGATCGGCACCGGCGTCGGCGCCCTCCGCCGTTCGGCGCAGCGCGGGCCGGCCGTGCCACTGCGCCCGATGCACCCGCCGATCGCGCAGCAGCCCTACGACATGTGGTCCGAGCTGGTCGAACGTTGCGCCGAGAGCACGCGCAGGGTCACGGCGGCGGTGCAGACGGTGCCGAACTCACCGGCCAAGGAGTGGCTGCAGCGGATCAGCGGGCAGCTCGCGGGGGAGCTCGACGACGTCCGCGGCATCGCGCAGCTCGGCAGGGCGCTCGGCGCGGTCGACCGGCAGCACCCGGTCTACCAGCGGCTGCTCAGGGCGGCGCACGACTTCCACCAGTTCGAGAACGAGGTGGGCCGGGTCGCGCTGCAGATGTTCGACCACCCGGAGCTCGACGAGGCGCGCACGCATCTCGAGGTCCTCGAGCGGCAGTTGCCTCAGCTCAGTTGACCGTTCAGCGCCGACTGCCACCAGCCGAGGACCTCGTCCGCGGCGTCCGGTGCTGCCACCAGCAGGCCGTCCGCGGGCAGTTGAGCGCCCTCGCCGCGGCGGTCCAGCACGACCGCGCCGGACTCCAGGGCCAGCGACACGGCGCCGGCGACGTCCCACTCGTGGTAGCCGTGCAGCACGGCGGCGGCGACGTGGCCGAGTGCGACCTGCGCCACGGCCAGGCACTTCGACCCCAGCACGCGGACGCCCGTGCCCGCTATCGCGGCCGTGGAGATGAATTCGCCCATGCCGGGCCACGGTCCTGTGCGGGTCATTTCGGTGCACACGACCAGCGAGTCGCCTTGGCGTTCAGCCAGCCGCACCGGGGTGCCGTTGGCACGCATGCCACGGCCGCGGGCGGCAGCGTAGATTTGCGACCTGTACGGATCGGCGACCACACCGACTACCGGGCCCCACCTGTCCACGAGTGCGAGGCTGTAGGCGCACCAGGGCATGCCGGCGGTGTAGTTGGCCGTGCCGTCGACCGGGTCGACCACCCAGCGGAACTCCGAGTCACCCGGGACGTCGTCGTCGGAGTTTTCACAGAAGACCGGAATGGACGGGAACTCAGCGGTGAGCACGCGTCGGGTGTGGCGTTCGAGGGTGCGGTCGGTGTCGGTGACCCAGTCGAACGGTGACTCGTCGGAGTCGGGACGCGCACCACGGCCCGCTGTGGCCATGATGACGTCCGAGGCGTCGTTCGCCAGACGACCGGCCACTTCCATCGCGATGGACACCAGTCCGGGGTCGGCTGGATGCGCGGGACGGGACGACAAGACGGTCATGCTGGCCTAGTCTCACCGCTTCGGGTGACCGGAACACGACCGCCAGATGACCAAACGACGATCACCTGGCCACGACGTGAGGTGTTCTGACCGCGTCAAATTTCGCGTCACGCGGACTTCACACCAGCACTACAAGGTAGGTTCTGTGCGCGTAGCGATCGTGACCGAGAGCTTCCTGCCCCAGGTGAACGGGGTGACCAACTCCGTGCTCCGCGTCCTGGAGCACTTGCGCAGCAGAGGCCACGAGGCCATGGTGGTCGCCCCCGGCGCCGGCGAGGACTCCGTCCACGGCATGCCCGTCATGAGGGTGCCCGCGGTCGACGTGCCGATCGTGACGAGCCTCCCGATCGGCGTCCCCAGCCCCAAGGTGCTGCACGCGCTGGCCGACTTCGAACCGGACGTGGTGCACCTCGCATCACCGTTCGTGCTCGGCGCCTACGGGCTCAGGGCCGCGCGCAAGCTCGACGTGCCGACCGTCGCCGTCTACCAGACCGACGTCGCCGGGTTCGCCGGCAGCTACGGCCTCGGGCTCACCAAGCGCGCCGCGTGGCGGTGGACCAAGCGCCTGCACACGCTCGCCGACCGCACCCTGGCGCCGTCCAGCTCGGCGGTCCAGGCGCTGGAGGACCACGGCGTGCCGCGCGTGCACCGGTGGGGCCGCGGCGTCGACATCGAGCTGTACCACCCGCGCCCGCGGCAGAACGACCGGCTGACCGTCGGCTACGTCGGCCGCCTCGCGCCGGAGAAGCAGGTCCACCGGCTCAAGGAGATCCACGACATGCCCGGCGTGCAGCTGCGCGTCGTCGGCGACGGACCCTCCCGCGACCAGTTGCAGAAGGACCTGCCGAACGCCGAGTTCCTCGGTTTCCGCACCGGTGAGCCGTTGGCGGAGGCCTACGCGTCGCTGGACGTGTTCGTGCACACCGGACCGCACGAGACCTTCTGCCAGGCCGTCCAGGAGGCGCTCGCCACCGGGCTGCCCGTCCTCGCCCCGAACGCGGGCGGCCCGCGCGACCTGGTTGCGCACGGCCGGACCGGGTACCTGTTCGAGGACGACATCGCGCAGTACGTGGACCTGCTGCGCGACCCGCTGCTGCGCAAGCGGTTCGGCCTCGCCGCACGCAGGTCGGTGCTCTCCCGCACCTGGCCCGCGGTCTGCGACGAGCTGCTGGGCCACTACGCTGCGGTTACCGGACTCACACACCAGGCGGCCGCTTGAGGATCGTTCAGCTAGCCAACTTCTACGGACCGCGGTCGGGCGGACTCCGCACGGCGCTGCACCACCTCGGCGCGGGCTACGTGCAGTCAGGCCACGAGGTCGTCCTCGTCGTGCCCGGCGACCACCGCGCCGACGAGGTGCTCGAGAACGGTGTGCGGCGCATCACGCTGCCGGCCGTGAAGATCCCGTACACCGGCGGCTACCGCGTCGTGGACCCGTGGCGGGTCAAGGCGCTGATGGAGCAGGTCGGACCGGACCGGCTGGAGGTCTCCGACCGCCTGACGTTACGCGGCATGGGCGCGTGGGCCGGCGCACGGGGCATCCCGAACGTCGTGATCTCCCACGAACGCCTCGACCGGCTGCTGCAGTTCGTGCTGCCGGAGGGCCCCGCGGTGAAGTGCGCCGACTGGGCGAACGCCCGCATGGCCGCCTCGTACGACACCGTCGTGTGCACGACCGGGTTCGCCCGCGAGGAGTTCGACCGGATCGGCGCCACGAACGTGACGCAGGTGCCGCTCGGCGTCGACCTCGCGACGTTCACCCCGGAGCGGCACTCGGCCGACCTGCGGCGAGACCTGTTGCGCGGCAAGGAGAACCTGCTGATCCACTGTGGTCGGTTGTCGCCGGAGAAGCACGTGGAACGCTCCGTCGACACGCTCGCCGAACTGCACGAGCAGGGCCACTCCGCACACCTCGTGATCGCCGGCGACGGCCCGCGCAGGGCCGCACTGGAGAAGCGCGCGGCGGGCCTGCCGGTGACGTTCCTGGGCTTCGTGAAGTCCCGGTCGGACGTCGCCTCGCTGCTCGCCTCCGCGGACCTGTCGCTGGCGCCGGGCCCGCACGAGACGTTCGGCCTCGCGGCACTGGAGGCCCTCGCCAGCGGCACGCCCGTCGTGGTGAGCAGGAGCAGCGCGCTGAAGGAGATCGTGCAGCCGTCGTGCGGCGCCGCCGTCGACGACCACGCGCACGCCTTCGCCTCGGCCGCCGAACGCCTGCTGGCCTCCGGCTCGCGGGAGGCCGCGCGCGCCCGTGCCGAGCAGTACCCGTGGCAGGCGGCGGTGGACGGCATGCTGACCGCTCTGCGGGTGCCGTAGGACGTCCTCAGCGGTTCTGACCTAGGCTCTTGGCATGTCGCGAGCAGGTTTGGACAAGAACCCCCGCGAGGTCGCCGAGATGTTCGACGGCGTTGCCAAGGGCTACGACCGCACGAACTCGGTCATGACGCTGGGCTTCGACCGCCGCTGGCGGGAGTGGAGCCGGCGCGTGCTCGACGCCCGCTCCGGCGAGAAGGTCCTCGACCTCGCCGCGGGCACCGCCGTGTCCACGGTCGAGTACGCCGCCTCCGGCGCCTGGTGCGTCGCCGCGGACTTCTCCGTCGGCATGCTCGCCTCCGGCGCCCACCGCCGCGTCCCGAAGGTCGCCGCCGACGCCCTGCGCCTGCCGTTCAGGGACAACTCCTTCGACGCCGTGACGGTGTCCTTCGGCATCCGCAACTTCAACGACACCGTGGTGGCGCTGCAGGAGATGGCCCGCGTCACCAAGCCCGGCGGCCGCATGGTGATCTGCGAGGTCTCCACCCCGGTGTGGAAGCCGTTCCGGTTCGTCTACATGCGCTACCTGCTGAAGCTGCTGCCGCTGATCGCCCGCTTCGTGTCCTCGAACCCGGCGGCCTACTCCTACCTGTCGGAGTCGATGGCGGCGTGGCCGGACCAGCGGTCGCTGGCGGAGCTGATCTCGAAGGCCGGGTGGGAGGACGTCGCCTGGTTCAACCTGACCGGCGGCATGGTGGCCCTGCACCGCGCCACAAAACCGAAGCCCAAGCCGGAGTCCGTGCCGGAACCGGGCCCCGAGCCCACGCTGGCCCCCGCACCCGAACAGCAGACCTGACCACCTCACCGCCCGCCCCACCCCCCGCCCCGCCCCCCGCGCTCCCGCCCCCTGCTTTTGTCGCACGCGGGGCCCTTCCGTTCTCTCCTGGAGTACGAAAGCTCCCCGCGTGCACTCAGACCGGCCGCCACAACGTCGCCGAGACGCGCGGTCTCGGGCGCTGTGCCGCGGCTTGGTAGGCGCCGCGCAACTCGTTGATGACAGCCGCCGGGTCCTTCTTCAGCCGCGACGGAACCGTGTGGACGGTCATCACGCCGTTGGCCAGCAGAGCGGAGTGCTGCGCCATCGTCCGTGCGTAGTCATCCGGCGCCAGGTGGAACTCCAGCGAGTCGATCTGCCATGCGAGTCCGACCTCGTCCCACCAGCCGTCCACGACGGCAAGTTGCTCGCCTGACACGGATCTGATCAGCACGTTCCACTGAGGTGGCGGCAGCGAGGAACGATGGACCAACGATCGTGACCACGCTTCAGCCGCCGAACGAACACCGTCGCTGACCTCCGCCAACACGCGCCTTGGCAGCCAGGTGCCGCCCAGTCGCTGGTCTTTCAGCTCCTCGGCGATCGCTTCCGGTGAACAGAGCCGCCTCTGCACCGCGTCCGCGATGAACGCGCGCACCACGTCCAGGCCGCTCTCCTTGCGGGCCGCGTCGATGAGGGCTCGAGCGAGCGTCACAACGGGAAAACCGTCGATGATCACGCCGTCCCACGGCCGGTTGGTCCGTTCGACGAGCATGGCGCCTTGGCTCGTCACACGGCGGCCGTGAGGGACGAGGACGTGAACGCGTGGATCTGCCGGCAATCGACGTACCCCGTGCCTGCGGGCGGCTTCGACGCCGGTCAAGAACGTCAGCGGTCCAGCCCGCAGCAACGCGCCCCGGACGAGCTGCCGTCTGCTCGGTGTTCCACCGGTGAGCAGGTAGACGCCGAGGAACAGCCGCGTCCACCCGCCTCCTGGCCTGCACTTCTTGGCCAGCGTGTTGCTGCTGAACCCGAGTGCGAGCAGGTGCCTGCGAACAGCCACGCCGTCCTCGAAGGCGTCGGCGAGCAGGCCGTAGTCGATCGATCTGGTCTTCATCACTCGATCAATCATCAACACATGTTGGCCAGGAGCAACCAGCCCTTGATCGACATGTGGACAACTCGCGATCTTCAGGTGCACGCGGGGAGCTTTCGTACTCTTCTGGCGCACGGGAGGGCCCCGCGTGCGGTGAAGCGGGGCGGGCGGGAGGCGTGGGGTCTCAGGGAGTGGCGGTTAGAGTCGCGAGGGAGTCACGAGCGAGCGTGTAGGGAGTCTGGATGAGCAGGCGCGGGATCAACGAGGACGCCGACGTCATCGTGGTGGGGGCGGGACCGGCGGGCTCGACCGCGGCGACCTACCTGGCCCGCGCGGGCCTCGACGTCCTCCTGCTGGAGAAGAGCTCGTTCCCGCGCGAGAAGGTCTGCGGTGACGGGCTGACGCCGCGGGGTGTCAAGCAGCTGATCGACCTCGGCATCGACACGAGGGAGAGCAACGGCTGGCTGCACAACAAGGGGCTGCGGGTCGTCGGCGGCGGCGTCACGATGGAGCTGGACTGGCCGGAGCTGGCCACGTTCCCCAACTACGGCGTCGTGCGGCCGCGCATGGACTTCGACGAGATGCTCGCGAACGCGGCGAAGGCGGCCGGCGCGCGCATGCACGAGAACACCACGGTCACCAAGGCGATCGTCGAGAACGGGCGCGTGGTCGGCGTCGAGGCCAAGCAGGGACCGGAGAAGAACCCGGTCACCTACCGGGCGCCGATCGTCGTCGGGTGTGACGGTGTGTCAGCGCGGCTGGCCCTCAGCGTCGGCCTGCAGAAGGACGACGACAAGCCCATGGGCGTCGCAGTGCGGAGGTACTACGCCAGCCCGCGCACCAAGGACGACTACCTGGAGTCGCACCTGGAGCTGTGGGCGCCGGACGGGCAGCTGCTGCCCGGTTACGGCTGGATCTTCGGCATGGGCGACGGCAGCGTGAACGTCGGTCTGGGCATCCTCAGCACGTCGAAGGCCTACGGCACCACGGACTACCGCCAGCTCCTGCGCTCCTGGCTCGACGGCACCCCCGAGGAGTGGGGCTTCCGCGAGGAGAACGCGACGAGCCGCATCGGCGGCGCCGCGCTCCCGATGGGGCTCAACCGCAAGCCGCACTACTCGAAGGGGCTCGTGCTCGTCGGGGACGCCGGCGGCATGGTCAACCCGTTCAACGGCGAGGGCATCGGCTACGCCATGGAGTCGGCCAAGATCGCGTCCGAGAGCATCGTCCAGGCCCTCGCGCGCACCGGTGTCAACCGTGAACACGCGCTGTACGGCTACCCGGTGCGGATCGAGCAGGCGCTCGGCAGCTACTACCGGCTCGGGAACGTCTTCTCGAAGCTCATCGGCAACCCGGCGGTCATGCGGACCGCAACGAAGTACGGAATGCCGCGAAAGCGCCTGATGAAACTCGTGCTCAAGCTGCTCGCGGGGCTCTACGACCCCAAGGACGGCGACGCAATGGACAAGCTCATCGTGGCCGCCACGAAGCTCGCGCCGACGGCGTAAATTACTCCGAATAGGTGACGGCACCGGCTCTTTTCGAGCCGGTGCCGTTTCGTTTGTGTCCACCAGGTTAAACGGCCAGGTCAGACCCTGTGACCCAGGTCATTTACAGGCGTTCTACACTGGCGAGCGAGCTTGTGAATCACTTCACAACAGTGTGATCAGGCTTGTGAACTGTTTCACAAGCGTTTGTTAGGTTCGCCTAACAAACGAGTGGCAGAAGTACACCCTTAGGGTGCGCCTCGACACGCGAGGAAAGGACGACGGAGAGTGCTGGACCCTTACCTCCCCCTCGTATTGATGTTCGCGCTCGCCGGGGCGTTCGCGCTCTTCTCGGTGACCGCAGCGCCCTACATCGGACCCCGCCGCTACAACCGGGCCAAGCTCGACGCGTACGAGTGCGGCATCGAGCCGAGCCCGCAGCCGGTGATCGGTGGTGGCCGCATGCCGGTCGCCTACTACCTGACGGCGATGCTCTTCATCTTGTTCGACATCGAAATGGTGTTCCTCTACCCGTTCGCCGTCGCTGCCGACAAGCTCGGCCTGTTCGGGCTGGTGGAGATCGTCCTGTTCGTCGCAACGGTCGGCTTCGCGTACATCTACGTGTGGCGCCGCGGCGGCCTCGACTGGAACTGAGGAAGTCATGGGTCTCGAGGAGAAGCTCCCGAACGGCATCCTGCTGGCCAGCGTGGAGAAGCTGGTCAACTGGACCCGCAAGTCCTCGCTCTGGCCTGCCACCTTCGGCCTGGCCTGCTGCGCCATCGAGATGATGACGACGGGTGGTCCGCGCTACGACCTCGCCCGCTTCGGCATGGAGGTCTTCCGGGCGTCACCGCGCCAGGCCGACCTGATGATCGTCGCGGGCCGGGTCACCAACAAGATGGCGCCGGTGCTGCGGCAGATCTACGACCAGATGCCCGAGCCGCGCTGGGTGCTGGCCATGGGCGTGTGCGCCAGCAGTGGCGGCATGTTCAACAACTACGCGGTGGTGCAGGGCGTCGACCACGTCGTGCCCGTCGACATGTACCTGCCGGGCTGCCCGCCGCGGCCGGAGATGCTGATGGACGCGATCCTCAAGATCCACGCCAAGATCATGGACGAGCCGCTGGGCGCCGTGCGCGCCAAGGCACTCGCCGACTCGGGCTACCGCACCGACCTCATCCCGTCGTCCGAGCGCTTTGCGAGGAAGAAGTGACCGAGCCAGGGGGAGAGCACTCCAGCGTCAACAACCGCGCGGGAGAAGACCTCGAGAAGACCAACGGCGACGAGGCGAAGGCCAAGGCGCCGATCCTCGCCGGCAAGGAGCGCAGGGGCCTCTTCGGCGTCACCGGCTCCGGTGACACCTCCGGCTTCGGCGGCCTGCGCCTGCCCGCCCACGTGGCCGCTCCGTCCGAGCGCCCGTACGGCGGCTGGTTCGACGAGGTCGCCGACGAGATCCTCGCCGCCGCGAACGAGAAGGGCCTGCCCGCCGACACGGTGCAGCAGGTGTCCGTCGACCGCGGCGAGATCACCTTCTACCTGCGGCCGGAGACGCTGCTGGAGGTCGCGCGGATCTGCCGCGACACCCCGTCGCTGCGCTTCGAGCTCTGCAGCTCGGTGTCCGGTGTGGACTACGGCGCCGGGGTGCCGCAACGCCTGCACTCGGTCACGCACCTCACGTCGATGACGTACCGCCGCCGCATCCGGCTGGAGGTCGCGGTCGACGTCGAGCACCCGCACGTGCCGAGCCTCGTCGAGGTCTACCCGACGGCGGACTGGCAGGAGCGCGAGACCTGGGACATGTTCGGGATCATCTACGACGGTCACCCCGGACTGACCCGAATCCTCATGCCGGACGACTGGGACGGCCACCCGCAGCGCAAGGACTACCCGCTGGGCGGCATCCCGGTCGAGTACAAGGGCGCGGAGATCCCTCCGCCGGACCAGAGGCGGTCCTACTCATGACCGAGCGGCTTTCCGACTTCACCACCGGCACGAACACGAGCGCCACCGGCAGCGACAGCTCCGACGACGTCGACACGAGCCCGAACACCCCCGAGATCGCCGACTCCCGCAAGACCACCGAGGGCACCGTCTACACGGTCACCGGCGGCGACTGGGACGAGGTGCTCGCGGACGCGGTGCACGACGAGCGCATCGTCATGAACCTCGGCCCGCAGCACCCGTCGACGCACGGCGTGCTCCGCCTGGTG
Source organism: Lentzea sp. NPDC042327 (assembly GCF_040647275.1). Classification (NCBI taxonomy): domain Bacteria; kingdom Bacillati; phylum Actinomycetota; class Actinomycetes; order Pseudonocardiales; family Pseudonocardiaceae; genus Lentzea; species Lentzea sp. NPDC042327. Next base: position 33,186 of record NZ_JBEZBX010000021.1, on the reverse strand, counting down.
CTGGAGCTCGAGGGCGAGACCGTCACCCACGCCCGCAGCGTGATCGGCTACCTGCACACCGGCATCGAGAAGAACCTCGAGTACCGCAACTGGGTGCAGGGCGTCACCTTCATCACGCGCACGGACTACCTGGCGCCGCTGCACCACGAGGCCGCCTACTGCATGAGCGTCGAGAAGCTGCTCGGCGTCACCGTGCCGGACAAGGCGCAGGCCATCCGCGTGCTGCTGATGGAGCTCAACCGGATCAGCTCGCACCTCGTCGCGCTCGCCACCGGCGGCATGGAGCTCGGTGCCCTCACCGGCATGACCTCCGGCTTCCGCGAGCGCGAGGAGGTGCTGCACCTGCTGGAGTTCCTGACCGGTCTGCGGATGAACCACGCGTTCATCCGGCCCGGCGGCCTGGCGCAGGACCTGCCCGACGGCGCGATCGAGAAGATCCGCGACTTCATCAAGCTGATGAACAAGCGCCTTCCCGACTACGACAAGCTGCTCACCGGCCAGCCGATCTGGCGCAACCGGCTCGCGGACGTCGGCTACCTGCCGGTCGACGCGTGCCTCGCGCTCGGCATCACCGGTCCGATCCTGCGCTCCGCGGGCCTCGCCTGGGACCTGCGCAAGGTCGACCCGTACAGCGGCTACGAGAACTACAGCTTCGAGGTGCCGGTCTCCGACCAGGCGGACTGCTTCGCGCGGTACCTGCTGCGGCTGGAGGAGATGCACCAGTCCCTCAAGATCATCAAGCAGGTCGTCGACACGTTGCCGACCGGCCCGGTGATGGTCGAGGACGCGAAGATCGCGTGGCCGGCGCAGCTCACGATCGGCAGCGACGGCATGGGCAACTCGCTCGAGCACGTCCGCAAGATCATGGGCCAGTCCATGGAGTCCCTCATCCACCACTTCAAGCTGGTGACCGAGGGCTTCAAGGTGCCGGCGGGCCAGGTGTACGTGCCGGTCGAGTCGCCGCGCGGCGAGCTCGGCTACCACGTGGTCTCCGACGGCGGCACCCGCCCGATGCGCGTGCACCTGCGCGAGCCCAGCTTCGTGAACCTCCAGTCGATGCCCGCGATGTGCGAGGGCGGCATGGTCGCCGACGTGATCGCGTCCGTCGCCTCGATCGACCCGGTGATGGGTGGTTGCGACCGATGACCCAGGCAGCAGAGAACACCACGTTCGACCAGTCCACCGCGGACAGGGCGCAGGCGATCATCGCCCGCTACCCGCAGGCCCGCAGCGCGCTGCTCCCGATGCTCCATCTCGTGCAGTCGGTGGAGGGCTACGTCTCCCAGGACGGCATCCGGTTCTGCGCCGGGCAGCTCGACCTGACCGAGGCCGAGGTCAGCGCGGTCGCGACGTTCTACACGATGTACAAGCGCCGCCCGTGCGGCGAGCACCTCGTGAGCGTCTGCACCAACACGCTGTGCGCGGCGCTGGGCGGCGACGACATCTACAAGACCCTCAAGGACCACCTCGGCGTGGGCCACGAGGAGACCGCGGGCGAGCCGGGCACGCCGGGCTCGATCACGCTGGAGCACGCCGAGTGCCTCGCCGCGTGCGACCTCGGCCCTGTTCTCCAGGTCAACTACGAGTTCTACGACAACCAGACGCCCGAGAAGGCGCTGGGACTCGTGCAGGCGCTGCAGTCGGGGGAGAAGCCCGCCCCCACCCGCGGCGCCCCGCTCACCGACTTCAAGCAGGCCGAGCTCCAGCTCGCCGGGTTCTTCGAGGGTCGCGACGCCGACCTCGACGGCCCGTCGGCGGCCGCGGAGACGTTGCGCGGCGCCAAGATCGCCCAGGAACGCGGCTGGGACGCGCCGGAGATGCCGTCCAACGCCGAGTTCCCCGCCCTGCCGGAAAAGAAGTAGGGGGCACACGATGGTTGACCCGCTGACTCCCGTTCTCACCAAGCGCTGGACCGAGCCCAGGTCCTGGACGATCGAGACCTACGAGCGCACCGGTGGCTACACCGCGCTGCCCAAGGCGCTCAAGGCCCACCCGGACCAGCTCATCCAGCAGTGCAAGGACTCCGGGCTGCGCGGCCGCGGCGGCGCGGGGTTCCCCACCGGCATGAAGTGGGGCTTCATCCCGCAGGGCGACGGCAAGCCGCACTACCTCGTCATCAACGCCGACGAGGGCGAGCCGGGCACCTGCAAGGACATCCCCACGATGATGGCGGACCCGCACTCGCTGATCGAGGGCGTGATCATCACGTCGTACGCGATCCGCGCGAACTTCGCGGCGATCTACGTCCGCGGCGAGGCCCTGCACTGCATCCGCCGCCTCAACGGGGCCGTGCGCGAGGCGTACGCCAAGGGCTACCTGGGCAAGGACGTCCTCGGCAGCGGGTTCGACCTGGACGTCGTCGTGCACGCCGGCGCCGGCGCGTACATCTGCGGTGAGGAGACCGCGCTGCTCGACTCGCTGGAGGGCCGCCGCGGCCAGCCGCGGCTCAAGCCGCCGTTCCCCGCGACCTCGGGCCTGTACGCGTCGCCCACCGTGGTGAACAACGTCGAGACGATCGCGTCGGTCCCCTTCATCGTCAACGGTGGCGCAGACTGGTTCCGCGCGATGGGCCGCGACCGGTCGCCCGGCCCGAAGATCTACTCGCTGTCCGGCCACGTGACCAACCCCGGCCAGTACGAGGCGCCGATGGGCACCACGCTGCGCCAGCTGCTGGACATGGCCGGTGGCATGAAGGACGGCGTCCCGCTCAAGTTCTGGACGCCGGGTGGCTCGTCCACCCCGCTGTTCACCGCGGAGCACATGGACGTGCCGCTGGACTTCGAGGGCGCGGCCGAGGCGGGCTCGATGCTCGGCACGACCGCGATCCAGGTCTTCAACGAGACCGTGTCCGTGCCGTGGGCCGTCATGAAGTGGACGGAGTTCTACAAGCACGAGTCGTGCGGCAAGTGCACGCCGTGCCGCGAGGGCACGTACTGGCTCGTGCAGATCCTGCAGCGGATGGTGGCGGGCAACGGCACGGCGAGCGACATCGACACGTTGCTCGACGTCTGCGACAACATCCTCGGCCGTTCCTTCTGCGCGCTGGGTGACGGTGCGGTCAGCCCGATCACCAGTGGCATCAAGTACTTCAAGGACGAGTTCCTGGCTCTCTGCGACCAGAACTCCAAGGTCCTGGCTGGAGCGAACGCATGACCATCGCCCCTGACAAGAGCACGCCCACCGAGCTCGTCGTGCCCGAGGGCCACGTCAAGCTCGTCATCGACGGCGTCGAAGTGGTGGCGCCCAAGGGCGAGCTGCTGATCCGCACGGCCGAGCGCCTCGGCACGGTCATCCCGCGCTTCTGCGACCACCCGCTGCTGGAGCCCGCCGGCGCCTGCCGCCAGTGCCTCGTCGAGGTCGAGATGGGCGGCCGGCCGATGCCGAAGCCGCAGGCCTCCTGCACGATGACGGTCGCGGACGGCATGGTCGTGAAGACCCAGCTGACCTCGCCGGTCGCGGAAAAGGCCCAGCAGGGTGTGATGGAGCTGCTGCTCATCAACCACCCGCTGGACTGCCCGATCTGCGACAAGGGCGGTGAGTGCCCGCTGCAGAACCAGGCGATGGCCCACGGCCGCAGCGACTCCCGCTTCCACGAGCACAAGCGGACGTTCCCGAAGCCGATCAACATCTCCACGCAGGTGCTGCTCGACCGCGAGCGCTGCGTGCTCTGCCAGCGCTGCACCCGGTTCTCCGCGCAGATCGCCGGCGACCCGTTCATCGAGCTGCTGGAGCGCGGTGCGCAGCAGCAGATCGGTGTGGCGCAGGAGAAGCCGTTCCAGAGCTACTTCTCCGGCAACACCATCCAGATCTGCCCGGTCGGTGCCCTCACGAGCGCCGCCTACCGGTTCCGCGCCCGGCCGTTCGACCTCGTGTCGACGCCGAGCATCTGCGAGCACTGCTCGTCGGGGTGCGCCGAGCGCACCGACTGGCGGCGCGGCAAGGTGCAGCGCAAGCTCGCCGGCGACGACCCGCAGGTCAACGAGGAGTGGATCTGCGACAAGGGCCGGTTCGCCTTCCGCTACGCCACGGCCGGCGACCGCATCACGCGGCCGCTGGTCCGCGACGCCGAGACCGGTGAGCTGCGCGAGTCGTCCTGGACCGAGGCGCTGCAGGTCGCGGCGGCCGGTCTGACGGCGGCCCGGGACGCGAACGGCGTCGGCGTGCTGACCGGTGGCCGGCTGACCGTCGAAGACGCCTACGCGTACTCGAAGTTCGCCCGGATCGCGTTGCGCACCAACGACATCGACTTCCGCGCCCGGCCGCACAGCGCCGAGGAGCTGGAGTTCCTGTCCGGCACGACGGTGTTCACCAACCCGGACAACGGCGTCACGTTCGAGGGCATCGAGAAGGCACCGGCGGCTCTGCTGGTCGCGTTCGAGCCCGAGGAAGAGGCGCCGATCGTCTTCCTGCGGCTGCGCAAGGCCGCGCGCAGGGGCACCACGAAGGTCTTCCACCTCGGCCAGTACACGTCCCCGGCCGTGGAGAAGACGTTCGGAACGCTGCTCGCGTGCGTGCCGGGTGCCGAGGCCAACGCCCTCAACGCGTTGCCGGAGCACGCCTCCGACGTAGTCGAGCTGCTGGGCAAGCCCGGTGCGGTGATCCTCGTCGGCGAGCGCGCCGCCGAGATCCCCGGCGCGTTCACCGCGGTCGCCCGGCTGGCCGAACGCACCGGCGCCAAGGTCGCGTGGATTCCGCGGCGGGCCGGTGAGCGCGGTGCGCTCGCGGTCGGCGCGGTGCCGAACCTGCTGCCCGGTGGCCGTCACGTCGCGAACGACGCGGCGCGCACCGAGGTCGAGCGGACCTGGGGTGTGGCGGAGGGCTCGCTGCCCGCGACGCCCGGCCGCGACACCACCGGAATCCTCGAAGCCGCCGCGAGCGGTCAGCTGTCCGGCCTGGTGGTCGGCGGCGTCGACCCGTTCGACCTGCCGGACCCGCGGCTCGCGGAGAAGGCGCTGGCGGGAGCCGGTTTCGTCGTGAGCCTGGAGCTGCGGCCGAGCGCGGTCACCGCGCACGCCGACGTCGTGCTCCCGATCGCCCCCGCGGTCGAGAAGTCGGGCACCTTCCTCAACTGGGAGGGCCGCCTGCGCGAGTTCGGCACGACGCTGGAGGGCACCGGCGCGCTGCCGGACTGCCGCGTGCTCGACACCCTCGCGGTGGAGATGGACGCGGACCTGTTCACGCAGACGCCCGCTGCCGCTGCCGCCGACCTGGCGCGGCTCGGCGAGGGCGTCTCGAACGGGTCCTCGCTGAACGTCGCCGCCCCGCTGGTGTCGCCGGCCGGTGCGGGCAAGGCCGTTCTCGCCACCTGGCACCGCCTGCTCGGCAACGGCTCGCTGCAGGTCGACGAGCCGCACCTGGCCGGCACGGCCCGCCCGGTCGTCGCCAAGGTCGCCGAGGCCACCGCGCGGCAGTTCGGCCTGGAGAGCGGCGGCTTCGTGACGGTGTCCACCGAACGCGGCGCGATCACGCTGCCGGTCGAGACCGACGACCTGCCCGAGGGCGTCATCTGGCTGCCCACCAACTCGGGTGACGTGACCGTCCGGGCCACGCTCGGCGCGGGCCACGGCTCGATCGTCTCCGTCAGCGGAGGAAAGTCATGACGCAGCACTACTTCGCGGCGGAGCTCGGTGACACCGGCAAGCTCCTCGCGGACGACCCGATCTGGCTGGTCCTGGTCAAGGTCGTCGGGATCTTCGCCTTCCTCGTGGTCATGACCCTGTTCATGATCAACTGGGAGCGCAAGGTCGTCGCGCGGATGCAGCACCGCCCCGGTCCCAACCGGGTCGGCCCGAACGGCTGGCTCCAGTCGCTCGCGGACGGTCTGAAGCTCGCGTTCAAGGAGGACATCCGCCCGGTCCTCGCGGACAAGTGGGTGTTCTTCCTCGCCCCGGTGATCTCGTGCATCCCCGCGTTCCTCGCGTTCTCGGTGATCCCGCTCGCGGGCGAGGTCAGCATGTTCGGCGAGCAGACCGCGCTGCAGCTCGTCGACCTGCCGGTCGGCGTGCTGGTGGTGCTGGCCTGCTCCTCGCTCGGCGTCTACGGCATCGTGCTGTCCGGCTGGGCCTCCGGCTCGCCGTACCCGCTGCTCGGCGCGCTGCGCTCGGCCGCGCAGGTGATCTCCTACGAGATCGCGATGGGCCTGTCGATCGTCGCGGTGATCATGTTCACCGGCTCGATGTCGACCGGTGACATCGTCAACGCGCAGGCGAGCACGATCCTCGGCACCCCGATCCCGGGCTGGTTCGGCATCCTGCTGTTCCCGAGCTTCGTGATCTACGTGGTGTCGATGGTCGGCGAGACCAACCGCGCGCCGTTCGACCTCCCCGAGGCCGAGTCCGAGCTGGTCGGTGGCTTCCACACCGAGTACAGCTCGCTCAAGTTCGCGCTGTTCTTCCTCGCCGAGTACGTGAACATGGTGACCGTCTCGGCGTTGGCGACCACGCTCTTCCTCGGCGGCTACCGAGCTCCGTGGTCCGGTGAGTTCATGAACACCGGCTGGTGGGGCCTGCTGTGGTTCATCGTCAAGACGCTGTTCTTCCTGTTCATCTTCATCTGGCTGCGCGGCACGCTGCCCCGCCTGCGCTACGACCAGTTCATGAAGCTCGGCTGGAAGGTGCTGGTCCCGGTCAGCCTCGTGTGGATCATGGCCGTCGCCGTCATCCGCACCGGTGCGCTCAAGGAGCTCTCCACCGGGCAGAAGCTGGTCGCACTGGGTGTGTTCGTCGGCGTCGTGCTGCTGATCTCGTTCCTGCTGCCCGACAAGAAGCAGCAGGCCAAGGGCGGCGTCCCGCTGGCGGGCTCCGGCTTCCCGGTGCCGCCGCTCGACCTCCAGGTCCCCAGGTCCGCGCCCAAGCGCAAGGTCAAGGTCGCCACTCTTCCCCAGGACAAGGAAGCCCTGGCCGCCGCTCCCACCGCGAAGGAGGCGGAGTAGGGATGTTCGAGTCCATCAAGGGCTTCGGAGTCACCTTCGGCACCATGTTCAAGAAGGTGGTGACCGAGGAGTACCCCGAGGTCAAGAAGGTGACCGCACCGCGGTTCCACGGCCGCCACCAGCTGAACCGGCACCCGGACGGGCTGGAGAAGTGCGTCGGCTGCGAGCTGTGCGCGTGGGCCTGTCCCGCGGACGCGATCTTCGTCGAGGGTGGCGACAACACCGAGGAAGCGCGCTACTCGCCCGGTGAGCGCTTCGGTGCCGACTACCAGATCAACTACCTGCGGTGCATCGGCTGCGGCCTGTGCATCGAGGCCTGCCCGACCCGGTCGCTCACGATGACGAACGAGTACGAGCTCGCCGACGACAACCGGCAGGACCTGATCTTCACGAAGGAGGACCTGCTCGCCCCGCTGCTGCCCGGCATGGAGCAGCCGCCGCACCCGATGCGGCTCGGCGACAACGAGCAGGACTACTACGTGAACGGCCCGCAGCTCGCCAAGGCGGCCCAGAAGGAGGGGGATCAGCAGTGAGCCTCGTCCTCCAGTTCCTGGCGCAGCAGCCGGAGCCGGTGCAGCGCGCGGTCGACGTCATGACCACCGGTGAGAAGGTCGCGTTCTGGGTCCTCGGCCCGCTCGCGCTGGCCGGCGCGCTCGGCATGCTGTTCTCGCGCAACGCGGTGCACTCCGCGCTGTGGCTGGTGCTGACCATGCTGAACCTCGGTGTGCTGTACATGGTCCAGCAGGCGCCGTTCCTCGGCTTCGTGCAGATCATCGTCTACACCGGCGCGATCATGATGCTGTTCCTGTTCGTGCTGATGATGGTCGGCCGGGACAGCTCCGACTCGGTCGTCGAGGTGATCAGGGGACAGCGCCTCGCGGCCACGTTCCTCGGCATCGGCTTCGCGGTCCTGCTGGTCAGCTCGATCGCCCGGTCCCTGACCGCGGTGACGCCGGTGGGTCTCGCCGAGGCGAACACCACCAACGGCGGCAACGTCGGCAACATCGGCCAGAAGATCTTCACGGACTACCTGTTCCCGTTCGAGCTCACCTCGGCGCTGCTGATCACGGCGGCCATCGGCGCGATGATCCTCGCGTTCGTCGGCCGCGACGGGAAGCCCGCCAAGAAGACGCAGCGGGAGCTCGTCGAGGAGCGCTTCCAGGAGGGCAAGCGGGTCGGGTCCATCCCCGGTCCCGGTGTCTTCGCCACCGCCAACTCGGTGGCCACGCCCGCACTGCTGCCCGACGGCAGCGTCGCGGAGGAGTCCCTGTTCGAGGTCATCGAGACCACCGACAGGGGCAAGCTCTCCGACGACGTCGCCGAGGTCGCAGGCTCCGGCCACCAGCCGGACCCGCACGCGCTCAAGGGAAGTGAGTCGTGACTCCGACGTACTACCTGCTCCTGTCGGCACTGCTGTTCAGCATCGGCGCCGTCGGCGTGCTGGTGCGGCGCAACGCCATCGTCGTGTTCATGTGCGTCGAGCTCATGCTCAACGCGGTCAACCTGAGCCTGGTGACGTTCGCGCGGATCAACGGCTCGCTCGACGGTCAGGTGATGGCGTTCTTCGTGATGGTCGTCGCCGCGGCGGAGGTCGTCGTCGGCCTCGCGATCATCATGTCCATCTTCCGGACGCGTCGCTCGGCCTCGGTCGACGACTCGAACCTGCTGAAGTACTGAGGGGTCACCGGTGACGGAACCTGTTGCCGCCAGCGGGGTCGCTTCTCTCGCCTGGCTTCTGTTGGCGCTGCCCGCGTTCGGCGCGGCGGTGCTGTTGGTCAGTGGCAAGCGCGCCGACAAGTGGGGCCACCTGCTCGGCAGCGCCACGCTCCTGGCGTCGTTCGGCTACGCGCTCGCGTTGTTCTTCTCGACCCTCGGCGTCTCGAACACCGAGGAGCGGGTCCAGAACCTCAAGCTGTGGGACTGGATCGACGTCAACGCGCTGACCGTCGAGTTCGGACTGCGGCTCGACCCGCTGTCGCTGACGTTCGTGCTGCTGATCACCGGTGTGGGCTCGCTGATCCACATCTACTCGATCGGCTACATGGCGCACGAGGAAGGCAGGCGGAAGTTCTTCGCCTACCTCAACCTCTTCGTGTCGGCGATGCTCCTGCTGGTGCTGGGCAACGGTTTCGTGACCCTGTACTTCGGCTGGGAGGGCGTCGGTCTCGCCTCGTACCTGCTGATCGGCTGGTACCAGTACAAGCCGGAAGCGGCGTCGGCGGCCAAGAAGGCCTTCCTGATGAACCGCGTCGGTGACCTGGGCCTCGCCATCGCGATCTTCCTGATGTTCAACCGCCTCGGGACCACGCAGTACACCGAGGTCTTCAGCCGGGTCGGCGAGTTCAGCGGTGCCGAGGTCCTCGCGATCACGCTCCTGCTGCTGCTCGGCGCCTGCGGCAAGTCGGGCCAGTTCCCGCTGCAGGCCTGGTTGCCCGACGCGATGGCAGGCCCGACCCCGGTGTCCGCCCTGATCCACGCGGCGACGATGGTCACCGCGGGCGTGTACCTGATCGCCCGCTCCAACCCGCTCTACAACCTGAGCGAGGACGGCCGCCTGGTCGTCATGATCATCGGTGGCGTCACGCTGCTGATCGGCTGCATCATCGGCTGCGCCTACGACGACTTCAAGAAGGTCCTGGCGTACTCGACGGTCTCGCAGATCGGCTACATGATCCTCGCCGTGGGCCTCGGCCCGATCGGTTACGCGCTCGGCATCATGCACCTGCTGACGCACGGCTTCTTCAAGGCCGGGCTCTTCCTCGGTGCCGGCTCGGTCATGCACGGCATGAACGACGAGGGCAACATCCGCCGGATGGGCGGGCTCTACAGGTTCCTGCCGATCACGTTCGTCACCTGGACGCTCGGCTACCTCGCGCTGATCGGCATCCCGCCGTTCGCGGGCTACTTCTCGAAGGACGCCATCATCGCGGCGGCGTTCGGCGCGGAGGGCTGGCGCGGGTACGTCTTCGGCGGTGTCGCACTGCTCGGTGCCGCGCTCACCGCGTTCTACATGACCCGCCTGCTGATCCTGGTCTTCCTGGGCAAGCCCCGCTGGAAGGACCTGAAGGCCGAGAACGGCAAGGACTACCACCCGCACGAGTCCCCGCTGACGATGACCATCCCGATGATCGTCCTCGCGGTCGGGTCCGTCGCCGGCGGCTGGTTCCTCTCCTCCGGCGGCCGGCTCGCCGGCTGGCTGGAGCCCTCGCTGGGTGAGCTGCAGGAGTCGCACGGCGTCCTGTCGCACGGCGTGGTCGGAATCCTGACCGTGGTGCTCTCGCTCGCCGGCGCCGGTCTCGCGTTCCTGCTCTTCGGCCGCGGCACGCAGCCGGTCGAGCGGCCGGAGCGGGTGTCGTTCCCGGTCCGCGCGGCCCGCAACGACCTGTACGGCAACGCCCTCAACGAGGCCCTGTTCGCGCGGCCGGGCACCTGGCTCACCCGCGCGCTGGTCTACCTCGACCTCAAGGGCGTCGACGGCGTGGTCAACGGCACCGCGGCGTTGCTGGGCGGTAGCTCCGGCCGGCTGCGCAGGCTGCAGACCGGTTTCGTCCGCTCCTACGCACTGTCCATGCTCCTGGGCTCGATCGTGGTTCTCGGGGCTCTGCTGATGGTGAGGTTCTCGTGAACTGGGTCCTGATCGCGCTGCTGGTCGTGCCGCTCGTCGGCGCGCTGGTGGTGACGTTCCTGCGCAAGGACGACGCGAAGGCCAAGTTCGTCGCGCTGGCGTTCTCGCTCGTCGAGCTGGTGCTCGCGGGTCTGCTGTGGTTCGCCTACGACCCCGACGGTGACCGCCTCCAGCTCACGTCCGGGGTGACCTGGATCGAGTCGTTCGGCGTCCGGCTGTCGTTCGGCATCGACGGCATCGCGCTGGTCATGATCGCGGTCATCGCGCTGCTCATCCCGCTGGTGATCGGTGCCGGCTGGACCGAGCGGCTGCCGGAGGGCCGGTCGCAGGGCGGGTACCTCGCGCTGATCCTGGTGCAGGAGGCCGTGACGGTCGCGGTGTTCGCCGCCACCGACGTCTTCCTGTTCTACGTGCTGTTCGAGGTCATGCTCATCCCGATGTACTTCCTGATCGGCGGCTACGGCGGCGCGCGCAGGCAGTACGCGGCGGTCAAGTTCTTCCTGTACTCGTTCCTCGGCGGCCTGATCATGCTGGCTTCCGCGATCGGCGCCTACGCGATGGCGTCGGACGAGCTGGGCAAGGGCACGTTCGACTGGGCGACGCTCGTGACCGTGGTCCGCGACGCGGACGCGACGACGCAGACCTGGCTGTTCCTCGGCTTCTTCCTGGCGTTCGCCATCAAGGCGCCGCTGGTGCCGTTCCACACCTGGCTGCCCGACGCCGCGGCCGAGGCGCCCATCGGCGTCACGGTGATCGTCGTCGGCATCCTGGACAAGGTCGGCACGTTCGGCATGCTGCGCTACCTGCTGCCGATGTTCCCGGAGGCGTCGAAGAACCTGGCGCCGTACATTCTGGTCCTCGCGGTGGCCGGCGTCCTCTACGGATCGCTGCTCGCCACGGGCCAGCGGGACATGAAGCGGTTCCTCGCGTACGTCTCGATCGCGCACTTCGGCTTCATCGCGCTCGGCATCTTCGCGTTCACGTCGCAGGCCGGCGTGGGCTCGGTGTCGTACATGCTGAACCACTCGATCTCGACGGGCATGCTGATCCTGGTGGTCGGCATGATCATCGCGCGCGGTGGTTCGTCGCTGATCTCCGACTACGGCGGCATGTCGAAGGTGGCCCCGTTGCTCGCGGGCATGCTGCTGATCTCGGGTCTGACCACGCTGTCGCTGCCGGGCACGAACTCGTTCGTCTCGGAGTTCCTGGTGCTGATCGGCTCGTTCCCGACGCAGCCGGTCTACACGGTCCTCGCGACGATCGGCATGGTGCTCGCTGCGCTCTACGTGCTGTGGCTCTACCAGCGGATGATGACCGGCCCGCTGCGCGGCGACGCGCTCGTGGGTGCCGCTGCCGGTCCGGGTGCCGTCGGCGACCCGGAGAAGAAGACGGCCATCGGCGACCTGAACAAGCGCGAGATCGCTGTTCTGGCACCGCTCGTCGTCATCGTGCTGGCCCTCGGGTTCTACCCGCAGCCGGTGCTCGACGTCATCACCCCGACTGTCGGGGCGACGCTGACCGAGGTCGGCGTGACCGACCCGGTCTCCGTGCAGGAAGGCAAGTGACGTGAACCTCCTGTTCGCCCAGGCGCAGCAGATCCAGGCGCCGGAGATCGACTACGCGGCCATCGCACCGTTGCTGGTGGTGCTCGGCGCGGCGTGCATCAGCGTGCTGCTGGAAGCGTTGCTGCCCAAGCACCAGCGGTGGGCGGTGCAGCTCGTGCTGTCGCTCGTCACCCTGGTCGGGGCCACCGGCGCGCTGATCCTCTACGCGGTGAAGGACGACCGTCCGGCCGCCGGTGTCTCGACGCTGGCGGGTGCGGTCGCCGTCGACTCGCCGTCGCTCTTCCTGTGGGCCACGCTGCTGGTGCTGGCGTTCGGCAGCCTGCTGCTGATCGCGGACCGCTCGGTCGAGCCCGGCGGCGTGTTCGTGTCGCAGGCGGCGATCCGGCCGGGCACGATCCAGGACCGCGCCCAGGCCACCAAGGCCGGGATGCAGACCGAGGTCTTCCCGCTCGTGCTGTTCGCGCTCGGCGGCATGATGACCTTCGTCGCGTCGAACGACCTGCTGACGATGTTCATCGCGCTGGAGGTCATGTCGCTGCCGCTGTACCTGCTGTGCGGCCTGGCCCGCCGGCGGCGCCTGCTCTCGCAGGAGGCGGCGGTCAAGTACTTCCTGCTCGGCGCGTTCGCGTCGGCGTTCTTCCTCTACGGCATCGCGCTGCTGTACGGCTTCGCCGGCTCGGTGAAGCTGTCGGCCATCGCCTCCGCCGCCGCGGGCACGGACCGCTCGGACACGCTGCTGTTCGCGGGCTTCGGCCTGCTGGTGGTGGGTCTGCTGTTCAAGGCCGCGGTCGGCCCGTTCCACGCGTGGACCCCGGACGTGTACCAGGGCGCTCCCACGCCGGTGACGGCGTTCATGGCGGCGTGCACCAAGGTCGCGGCGTTCGGCGGCATCCTGCGCGTGCTCACCGTGGCGTTCCAGAACACCCAGTGGGAGTGGCGGGGCGTGCTGTACGGCGTCGCCGTCGTCTCGATGGTGATCGGCGCGGTGCTCGGCCTCACGCAGACCGACGTGAAGCGCATGATCGCGTACTCCTCCGTGGCGCACGCGGGCTTCCTGCTGATCGGCTCGATCGCCCTGACGCCGGAGGGCGGGTCGCCGGGCGTCAGCGCCACGATGTTCTACCTGCTGGTGTACGGCTTCACGACGATCGCGGCGTTCGGCATCGTCTCGCTGGTGCGCAACTCCGACGGCGAGGCGACGCACCTGTCGCAGTGGGCGGGCCTCGCGAAGCGGTCGCCGCTGGTGGCGGGCATCTTCACGTTCCTGCTGCTGGCACTGGCCGGCATCCCGCTGACGTCCGGTTTCATCGGCAAGTTCGTCGTGTTCAGCGCGGCGATCGAGGCCGGCCTGACGCCGCTCGTGGTGATCGCGCTGGTGGCCTCGGCCGTCGCGGCGTTCTTCTACCTGCGGGTGATCGTGCTGATGTACTTCAGCGAGCCCGCGCCGGACGGCCCGACCGTCACGGTGCCGGGGGCGTTCACCACGGTCGCGATCACGTTGGGTGCGGTGGTCACCCTGGTGTTGGGTCTGTACCCCACGTTGGTGCTCGAATGGGCGGGTACCGGCACCTTCCTCAGCTAGGTGTACGTAGGCTGCTGATGTGACCAGTAGCGAGCATGAGGGACCGGGGTTCGCGTTGGTGGACCCCGTGCTCACCGAGGTAGTCCAGAACGGCCTGGCCGAGGTGGAGCAGCTCCTGCACGACGTCGTGCAGAGCGAGTTCCACCCGGTCACGGAAACCTCGCTTCACCTTGTGGAGGCGGGCGGGAAGCGGATCCGCCCGCTCTTCACACTGCTGGCTTCCCAGTTCGGCGCGGACTACGACCGCGAGAAGGTCGTCAAGGCGGCCGCTGTGGTCGAACTCACGCACCTCGCGACGCTCTACCACGACGACGTGATGGACGAGGCGACCACGCGGCGCGGCGCGGTGTCCGCGAACGCCAAGTGGGACAACAGCATCGCGATCCTGACGGGCGACTTCCTGTTCGCCCACGCCTCCCGCCTGACCGCCGACCTGGGCACGGACGCGGCGCGGATCATCGCGGAGACGTTCTCGATCCTCGTGACCGGCCAGATGCGCGAGACCGTCGGCCCGAAGCCCGGCGAGGACCCGGTCGCGCACTACCTCCAGGTGATCGGCGAGAAGACCGGTGTGCTGATCGCCACCGCGGCCCTCTTCGGCGGCATGTTCTCCGACGCGACCGACGAGCAGACCGACGCCCTGCGCCGGTACGCGGAGGTCATCGGGGCGGCGTTCCAGATCGCCGACGACGTCATCGACATCGCCTCCCCGTCGGTCGAGTCCGGCAAGACGCCCGGCACCGACCTGCGCGAGGGCGTGCGGACGTTGCCGATGCTCTACGCGCTGGCCGACCCCGCCGAGACGCGGCTGGCCGAGCTGCTGGCCGGGCCGATCACCGAGGACGCCCTCGTCGACGAGGCGCTGGCGCTGCTGCGCGAGTCCTCTGGCATGGACCGGGCGCGCGAGACCCTCGACGAGTACGCCGACCGGGCCCGCACGGAGCTGGGCAAGCTGCCGCCGTGCGCCGCGCGGGACGCCCTCGAAGAGCTCGCCACCTACGTGGTCGCCCGCACGCGCTGATCCCTCGTCACGCGGGGGCCCCGCGTTCCCCTGAGGGTCACGCGGGGGCCCCGCGTTCCCTTCAAGCGGGCTGCTCGACCGGCGCGAGCAGCTGCTTGCGCCGGTTCCGCACGGCGTCGGCCGTGAAGATCGCGAGGGCCACCCACACCAGCACGAACCCGGCCCAGCGGCTGGGCGGCATCGGTTCGCGCACCACGAACACGCCCCACGCGAACTGCAGGATCGGCGCCAGGTACTGCAGCATCCCCATGGTGGTCAGCGGGATCAGCCGCGCGCCCAGGCCGAACAGCAGCAGCGGGATCACCGTGACGATGCCGGTGCTCAGCAGCAGGAGCGCGTGGCCGGTGCCCTCGGTGGTGAAGGTGTTCGCGCCGCCGAGCACGAGCAGGCAGCCGAGCGCGATCGGGAAGATCACCGCGCTCTCCGCGGCCAGGCTCGACGTGGCGTCGAGCGGCACCTTCTTCTTCAGCAGCCCGTAGACGCCGAACGAGCAGGCCAGGACCAGCGAGATCACCGGCAGCGTGCCGTAGTCGACCGTGAGCACGATCACTGCGACGACGAGCACACCGATCGCGGCGAACTGCGCCGCCCGCAGCCTCTCCTTCAGCACCACCATGCCGAGGGCCACGCTGACCAGCGGCGTGATGAAGTAGCCGAGCGCCGACTCCACCACGTGGTGGGTGTTGACGGCGTAGATGTAGACGCCCCAGTTCACCGTGATGAGCACCGCGGCCGCCGTGACGATCAGCCAGCCCCTGCCGGACAGTTCGACCAGCGGGCGCCACTTGCGCAGCACCGCCAGCAGCACCCCCATCGTGACGAAAGACCAGACGATGCGGTGTGCCAGCACCTCGACGGGTGCGGCCGGCACGAGCAGTGGCCAGTACGCGGGGAACAGTCCCCAAAGGACGTAGGCGGTCGCGCCGTAGGTGATCCCTCGCCCCTGGGTGTGAACTTCTGCCGAAGTGAGGTTCGGACTCGTCAGGGGAGGCACAGAATCTCACTCTACGCCGCAGGTTCCGGCGCTTGTTTGCGCTGAACGGCGTAGTGGCGCAGCATCATCAACGGCACTGTAGTTTGACTACGCTCACCCTTCCGAGTGAGTGGGTCGGCGCGTGGTCTTAGAAGGGGCTTACCCGTGAATGTCTTCGGGCAGGTCTGGTTGTGGAGTCTGCTGGCGTTCGTCGCGGGGGTGTTGCTCACCTGGCTCGTGATGGTCAGACCCGCACGGAAGCAGGTCGCGGAACTCGAAGATCGACTTCTTGAGGAGAGGTCGCGGAACACCGCCGCGCCGGTCGCCTCCGCTCCCGTCGACGACTTCGTGGTCGACGAGTGGGAGAGCGGCCCGCAGCGCCCGCTCCGCGACGACATCCTCGCACCCGTCCCGGCACCGGCCCCCTACGCGGAGCCGCCTGCCTACTTCGGTGCGCCCGTGCCGGCGCCCGTCGCGGTGCCGGAGCCGGTCGTCGCCGAACCCGAACCCGAGCCGGAACCCGAGCCCGAACCGGAGCCGCAGCCCGAACCGCAGCCGGAGCCGGAGCCCGCGCCGGTCGTCGAGGTGCCACGCGCGCCGCTGATGTCGCCGGAGGAGGCGCAGCGCCGGTTCGAGGAGCAGCTCGCCGAGCAGAAGGCCTTCGCCGACGCCGCGGAGGAGGACGACCGGCCGCGTTCGTTGTTCGAGCGCCTCAGCCCGGAGTCCGTGCCGGAGGAGACCCCGGCCGAGATGACGACCGTGCTGCCGCGGTCCGGTCTGGAGGCCGCCGACTTCGACGAGGAGCCGGAGCTCCCCGCCGAGCAGACCTCGTTCGTGCCGGCCTACGAGCCGACCGCGGAACCCGGCGCACCCGTTGCGAAGCCGACCGCGGGCCCCGAGGTCGACGGTCCGGCCGACGACTTCATCTACCAGCCGCGCGAGGTGTGGGCCGAGCAGGAGCAGGAGGTGTTCCTCGACGAGGCCGACGAGCAGGAGGACGAGCCCCAGGGCACCCGCTCCGAGCAGACGACCTACATCGCCGTCGAGGAGAGCGCCTGGCCCGCCAACGACCTCACCGGCGAGTACCCCGGCCTGCGCGACGAGCTCACCGGCCGCCTCGACCCCGAGCCCGAGTCGGCCGCCGAGCTGACCGGCGTGCTGGGCGAGCCCATCGACCTCGACGCCCCGCACGTGCGCAACGGCGTCTTCACCGAGCCGCAGCCGGACGCCGAGCCCGCGCAGGACCCCGAGTCCGGGTACGACGAGCCGGCGTACGACACGCAGGTGCACGCGGCCGTGCCCGCGTTCGAGGAGCCCGAGCCCTCCTACGCTCACGACGAGCCTTCGTACGCCCAGGACGAGCCCTCGTACGTGACGCCCGCCCAGGACGAGCCCGTGTACGGCACGCCTGCCTACGACGAGCCCGCGTACGGCACTCCCGCCCAGGACGAGCCCGCCCGCCAGTCGCCCGCAGCGCACTCCCAGCCGTTCACCAGCCCCGGCGCGGCCCCGGCCACGGCGTTCTCCGCGTTCGGCGACAACACCGACCCGGTCGAGCCGCAGGAACGCCAGCCCCGCGGCATGGGCGCCGCCTTCAACCACCCGCCGGAGACCCCCGAGGAGGCGGCACCCCCGGCGGTCCGCCCCGAACCGGTCGCGGAACGCCCGCGCTCGCTGTTCGAGCCCCTCCTGGACGCCGACGAGCCGCTGCCGGCCACCGGCCAGACCCGTTCGCTGCCGGACACGAGCGACGACCAGCCGTTCGTGCCGAAGTTCGTGCCCTCCGACGAACCCCTGCTCGCCGCCCCGCCGGAGCCGGAGCCGGAACCGGAGCTCGACCTCCCGCAGCGCGTGACCGAGGCCGGCCTGCCCATCCGCGAGGCCCGCAAGACCACGAAGCAGCGCCAGCAGAGCTTCCCGGCCTTCCAGGCGTTCGAGGCCCCCAAGCAGGAGGCCCCGAAGCCGGCGGCGGCCCTGCCCCAGCGCCCCCGCCCGGTCGGCTTCTCGCCGTCCACCGGCGGTCGCCCCAACGGCACGGCAGCCCCCGGCTCCTCCCGCTTCCAGCAGCCGGAGGGCTTCAACCCGCGCTCCCCGTTCGGCCCCGGCTCTGTCCTGCCCAGGTCCGACGGCCACGCCCCGGCGGAGGACTTCGCCGTGAAGGCCACCCTGACCGGCCGCCGCTACTACACGGAGGGCTCGGCGAACTTCGGCGAGACCCGCGCCGACGTGTGGTTCCGCACCGAGTCCGACGCCGAGAAGGCGGGCTTCCGCCCGGCACCCTGAGCCGTCGCACCTGAGGTGTTGAACGCCGAGAGGCCCCCACCGACCGCGGTGGGGGCCTCTCGCGTTGTCGCCGAGCCGTGGATCAGTCGCTGAGCACGGTCCACGTGTCCTTGCCGTGCAGCAGCTTCTCCAGGTCCGCGGCCTTCGCCTGCTTGGCCGCCGCCACCTGCGCCCGCGCACCGTCGTCGTACGTCGGACGGTCCGCACGCCGGAACACACCGGTCACCGTGTGCGTGAGGTCCTGCGTCGACAACCGCGACAGCGCGAACGACAGGTTCAGGTCCGACGCGTCGTGCACCACGACGTCCGAGGCGTCCACGTCGGCGGACTTCGCGACCGCCAGGCCGAAGCCGTCGCGGACCACGCAGTACTCGCCCTCGCGGCCGAACCGGATCGGCTCGCCGTCGACGACGTTGATGATCCGGCGCTGGGCCTCGTCGGCGTCCTTGAGGACGTCGAACGCGCCGTCGTTGAAGATCGGGCAGTTCTGGTAGATCTCCACGAGCGCCGACCCGCGGTGCTCGGCGGCCTGGCGCAGCACCGACGTGAGACCCGCCTTGTCGGAGTCGAGCGCGCGGCCCACGAAGGACGCCTCCGCGCCCAGCGCCAGCGACACCGGGTTGAACGGGTGGTCCAGCGAGCCGATCGGGGTCGACTTGGTGACCTTGCCCTCTTCTGACGTCGGCGAGTACTGGCCCTTCGTGAGGCCGTAGATCCGGTTGTTGAACAGCAGGATCTTGAGGTTCACGTTGCGGCGCAGCGTGTGGATCAGGTGGTTGCCGCCGATCGAGAGCGCGTCACCGTCACCGGTCACCACCCACACCGACAGGTCCGGCCGCGCCACGGCGAGACCCGTGGCGATGGCCGGCGCACGGCCGTGGATGGAGTGCATGCCGTAGGTGTTCATGTAGTACGGGAACCGGGACGAGCACCCGATGCCCGACACGAACACGATGTTCTCGCGCTTGAGACCGAGCGACGGCAGGAACGACTGCACGGTGTTGAGCACGATGTAGTCGCCGCAGCCGGGACACCAGCGGACCTCCTGGTCCGACTTGTAGTCCCTGGCCGTCTGCTTCTCGTCCGTCGTGGGAACTCCGGTCAGTCCCGGGATTCCGAGGTCGATCGCAGTCACGCCGACACCCCCTTGATCACGTCAGCGAGCACGTCCTGGAGCTCTTCCGCCTTGAACGGCAGACCCTGCACCTTCGTGTAGGACACCGCGTCCACGAGGTACTTGGCCCTCAACAGCAACGCGAGCTGGCCCAGGTTCATTTCCGGCACGACCACCCTGTCGTACCGGCCGAGCACCTCGCCCAGGTTCTTCGGGAACGGGTTGAGGTGCCGCAGGTGCGCGTGGGCGACCGGCAGGCCCAGCTTGCGGACGCGGCGTGCGGCCGCGCCGATCGGGCCGTAGGACGAACCCCAGCCGAGGACCAGCACGCGGGCCTCGCCGCTCGGGTCGTCCACCACGACGTCGGGGACCTCGATGCCGTCGATCTTCGCCTGGCGCAGGCGGACCATCCGGTCGTGGTTCTCCGGGTCGTAGGAGATGTTGCCGGTGACGTCCTGCTTCTCCAGACCGCCGATGCGGTGCTGCAGACCGGGGGTGCCGGGCACGGCCCACGGGCGGGCCAGCGTCTCCGGGTCGCGCGAGTACGGCTGGAAGTTCTCCGGGTCGGTCGCGAACTCGACGGTGAGGTCGGGCAGCGCGTCGACGTCGGGGATCAGCCACGGCTCGGAACCGTTCGCGACCGCGCCGTCGGACAGGAACAGCACCGGCGTGCGGTACTTGAGCGCGATGCGGCAGGCGTCCACCACCGCGTCGAAGCAGTCGGACGGCGACTGCGGCGCGACGATCGGCACCGGCGACTCGCCGTTGCGGCCGAACATCGCCTGCAGCAGGTCCGCCTGCTCGGTCTTCGTCGGCAGACCGGTGGACGGGCCACCGCGCTGCACGTCGATCACCAGGAGCGGCAGCTCCGTCATCACCGCGAGGCCGATGGTCTCGGACTTCAGCGCGATGCCGGGACCCGACGTCGACGTGACGCCGAGCGCACCGCCGTAGGACGCGCCGAGCGCGATGCCGATGCCGGCGATCTCGTCCTCGGCCTGCACGGTCGTGATGCCGAAGTTCTTGTGCTTCGACAGCTCGTGCAGGATGTCCGACGCGGGCGTGATCGGGTACGTGCCGAGCACGACGGGCAGCTTCGAGCGCTGCGCCGCCGCGACGATCCCGTACGCCGTCGCCGTGTTGCCGGTGATCTGGCGGTAGGTGCCGGTGTTGAGCTTCGCGGGCGCCACCTCGTAGGTGACGGCGAAGGCCTCGGTCGTCTCGCCGTAGTTCCAGCCCGCGCGGAACGCCAGGACGTTGGCCTCGGCGATGTCCGGCTTCTTCGCGAACTTCTCGCGCAGGAACCGTTCCGTGCCCTCGGTGGGCCGGTGGTACATCCACGAGAGCAGGCCGAGCGCGAACATGTTCTTCGCGCGTTCCGCGTCCTTCTTGCCCAGGCCGGTCTCTTCCAGAGCGCCGATGGTCAGCGTGGCCATCGCGATCTTGTGGACCTGGAACTTCTCCAGCGAGTCGTCCTCCAGCGGGTTCGAGTCGTACCCGACCTTGGTCAGGTTCCGCTTCGAGAACTCGTCGGTGTTGACGATCAGGATGCCGCCGTCGGGGAGGTCGACGACGTTCGCCTTGAGCGCGGCCGGGTTCATCGCCACGAGCACGTCGGGACGGTCACCCGGCGTCAGGATGTCGTAGTCGGCGAAGTGCAGCTGGAACGACGACACACCGGGCAGGGTGCCCTGTGGTGCGCGGATCTCGGCGGGGAAGTTGGGCTGCGTGGCGAGGTCGTTGCCGAATGCCGCCGCTTCCGACGTGAACCGGTCTCCGGTGAGCTGCATGCCGTCACCGGAGTCGCCGGCGAAGCGGATCACGACGCGATCCAGCTTGCGGGTCTCAGTGCTCATTCCTACGCCGATACCTCTCTCCAAGGGTGGCTGTGCCCCACCGCGAGGGTAGTCGCCAGGACCGCCTGCGAGACGGGCCGTGTACCACTAGGCGAGACGAACCGTCCCATCTGCCGCACCGGGTCCTCACTCAGACGGTAGGCACAGCACTACCAGCGGATACCTGAATGCGGCAGACGTCACCCTCGATACCTGTTACCCACGGTAACACCTAACGCCCGCTGATCCGAGCCTTCATCGCGGCAAGCCTGGCAGCGAACTCTGGAGTGTCGATCGAAACCACCTGTGGCCGCAGCTCCGTCTCGACCGCTTCGCCGTGGTCGTCGAGAACATCGGTCACCCGCATCGTGGCCTTGATGGTCCGGACGAGTTCGGCCGGTGCCTCCGCGGCCGCCCTCGCCAGTCCCCTCGCCGCCTCCACGGGGTTCTCCGCACGCTGGAAGGCCAACCCCGTCCTGACCGCCTCGTCGGCGTCGAGCACCTGCCCGAGCAACGTCATCGCGGTCGCGACCTGCGGCCCGACCTTGCGCTGCAACATCCACGTCATGCCGCCACCGGGGTGGATGCCGAGCTGCAGGAACCGCGCGTCGAACCGCGCCTTCGGTCCTGCCACCAGGACATCGCACGCGAGCGCGAGGTTGAGCCCGGCACCGACAGCGGCCCCGTTGACGGCGGCGATGGTGGGGATCCGCGCGTTCGCCACGGCGAGGAACCCGCGGTAGATCCGCCGCAGCCCCTCGTCCTTGGAGTTGCCGAGCTGCGTGAGGTCCGCACCGGCGCAGAACGCCGGCGGCGCCCCGGTGACGACCACCGCGTTGGCGCGCTCCTCGGCCTCGGCGACCTTGTCCGCGAGCTCCTCCGACAGGTCGATCGTCAACGCGTTGCGCCGCTCCGGGTCGTCGATCGTGATCACGGCGACGGAGTCGGCGCACTCCAGCAGAACCTGAGCCATGGCCCGGACTCTAGGGTGCCGGCGGCCGGTCCAGCAGCCGGGACAGCACCACCGTGGACACCGTCCGGTCGATGATCTCGACGGCCCTGAGCCGCTCCAGCGCCGTCTCCAGGTGGTGGATGTCCGCGGCCCGCAGGTGCACGATCGCGTCCGCCGCGCCGGACACCGTGTAGGCCGCGCTGACCTCGGCCATCGGCTCCAGCCGGTGCTGGATGTCGTGCGGCGCCACGTTCCCCCTGCAGTGCACCTCCACGAACGCCTCGGTGCCCCACCCGAGCGCCTCCGGGTCCACCACGGCCGTGAACCCGCGCAACACCCCGTTGTCCAGCAGTTTGTCCACCCGCCGCTTCACCGCGGGTGCGCTGAGCCCGACCTCCTTGCCGATCTCCGCGTAGCTGGACCGTGCGTTCGCCATCAGGCACGAAATGATTCGCTGGTCAATGCTGTCCACACGCAACATTCTGCCCTAGTTCACGCAATATCGCGGCGTTGTTCGAGGGTCATCCTCACCTTTACATTTCGATCCATGACGGTATCCATCTCCGGGCCGGCCGAGCCGATCACGCTCGACATCGCCGCACCCCTCGCGCCGACGCGCACGCCGACCACCCGTCGGTACCTGATGTGCCCGCCGACGTACTTCACGGTGGAGTACGCGATCAACCCGTGGATGGACCCCACGCAGCCCACCAGCACCTCGCTGGCCGTGGAGCAGTGGACCGCGCTCAAGGAGACCTACGAACGCCTCGGCCACGAGGTGAACGTCATCGACCCGGTCCCCGGCCTCCCCGACATGGTCTTCTCCGCCAACAGCGGCACCGTCGTCGACGGCCGCGTCCTCGGCTCCCGCTTCCGCGCCCCGCAACGCGCGGCAGAAGCCGACCACTTCCGCCGCTGGTTCCTCGCCTCCGGCTACAACTCCGTCGTCATGCCCACCGCCGTGAACGAGGCGGAGGGCGACTTCACCTGGACCGGCACCCTGCTGCTGGCCGGCACGGGCTTCCGCACCGACCCCCACGCCCACGGCGAGGCCCAGGAGGTCCTCGGCGTCCCCGTGGTGTCCCTGCAGCTGGTCGACCCGCGCTTCTACCACCTCGACGTGGCCCTGTTCATGCTCGACGACCAGTCCCCGACCCCCCTGGTCGCCTACTACCCGGAAGCCTTCTCGCCCGGCTCACAGGCGGTGCTGCGCCGCCTGTTCCCGGACGCGGTGATCGCCAACGACGCCGACGCGGTCTGCCTGGGCCTGAACGCGGTGTCCGACGGCAAGCACGTCGTGATGCCCGTCGAGGCCACGCACCTGGCGGAGCAGGTGGCCCTGCGCGGGTTCGAGCCCGTGTTCGTGGACATCTCGGAGCTGCGCAAGTCCGGTGGTGGGCCGAAGTGCTGCACGATGGAACTGCGCGGCTAGACCTCGCCCACGCAGTGCCGTTCCGCGGTTCCTCCTTGAAGGCCTCATATGCGGGTTGACCTGCTTCGATGCTGCCAACGACGTCAGCGTCGGCAGGTCACCATCTGCCGCTGACTGTGGCCTTCTGCGGCTGTCTCTGGAACATGTGTGGAACAAGAAGAGCCCCCGGCGAGATCATCGCCGGGGGCTCTTTCATGTCAGTCTACCTGCGCAAACACCCTCGGTTCGGTTTGCGTCTCGACTACCGCGACGACTTCGCCGCGACGCCTGCGGGGCCTTTGCGTTCCGGTGGCGCTGTCGCGTGGCTACTTCCCGCGAATCCGTAGGCCCAGCGGTGAGTCGGGCCGAAGGATGGCATCACAAACGCGGTGCCCGGAGTCTTTGGCGCCACCGGCGAAGGAAAGTTCGCCCTTGGCGGTCCGCTTCGCGGCTACGCCTTCCCAGTACTGAGGCTCGCGATCCCAGCGGATGTCCTTCAAAAGTGAGACGAATTCTTCCCGTTCCATATGGGATTCGTCCGTAGACCAAGGCATTGTGGTGTGTGCAGCTGCTCCAACGCCGGCCAACACCGCTGGTGTCGTAATGGCGGTTCGCTTGGAAAACTCATCCGAGAAGGAGGAGATGATCAGGGACACTGTCGCCGCAACCTGATCGCGAACTTCGGTCGACTGGAAGTTGGGAATTCGACTCGACTCGATCGTGCCTGAGGTTTCCTCGATTCCGGGCTTCCCGAGCATCACCGTGACGGCGAGCGATCGCAGCGCTGACAGGGTGACCCACTCCGTGTCGGTCTTGGCGAGCTGCCGTTTCTTGGTGTTCACGTACTTCGTGAACTCCACGGGCTTGTCGTCGACTTGTACTGTGGTCATGGCCATAGCGTGCTGGGCAACCGTAGTGCCGAAGTCGCGCTGGTCCATCGAGAGCGCGAGGGTCTTCGCGACAGGAACGCCGAACAGGTTTCGATCATGAAAGATCTGCCGCGCCTCTTCGCTTGAAATTCCCCAATAGAGCTCGTAGGGCACGGCCATATCTGAGAGTTCGGTGTCGTCGAGCTCGAACGCCGCGGGATCGTTCATGATCTTGTGCATAGCTGCGACCTGGGTTTCCGCGTCAATGGCGATGACTGGATTCCCGAGAGGGAGTGAGGCGACTACCGGGCGTCCAAGTGCTGGCTTATCCGAATCGTCGCCCGTGAATCGTAGTGGTCGCGAGGACCAGAGGCATAGAGGTGGCGTAGACCAGGCGTTGCCGAGGTCGTTTCGAAGTCCGGCGGCAATGTAGGACGCATATGACGCTACATTGCGTCCCTTTTGGGTGCCTTTGAGGAGTCGTTGCACCGTTTCGCGGAGCTCGGCGTGCTCGCGCAGGCGGCGGTCGTAGCGGAGCGCGCCCTTCGTCTCCTCAAGGATGGGGTCGGGGACCAGGGTTAGCAGGGTGCCCCAGCTCATGACGCCGATCGCTGCCCGCTCCCTGAACAGCATCAGATTTACCGGTACGCCCTCGTGCATGGCGGCCATAGGGGCTCCTTGTCGTGCAGGTAGGGCTTGAGGCCCAGGTCTGGATGTTCCTGACCATAGAGCCGTCGCCGCGCACCTGCAACCCCGCACAACCCGAGATTCGAACTGCGGGTAGATGCAGTGCGGTGTGTTGCGTCCCGCTGCTGCTGCGGTCTACTCTACGGGCCTATGCGGCGCCACGGGCCGTACGGCGTGCACGGGAAGGTTGTACCCGCGGCTGAGGAGATGGTGCAGCGGTGTGTCGTGTGCACACCTGGCGGTGGGCTTCGTCGCGCGGCGTGGCCTGCTGCGCGAAGCAAGAGAAATAGAAACGGCCCCGTTGCCGGGGCCGTCGGGCCAAGGCTCTCGCCCTGGCGTGGTATAGCCATACCCTACCGGAGACGTAGGGCTGATCGCCAGGGAGGACCCCGTGGTGCGAGTCACCGCCTACGTCGACGGCTTCAACCTCTACCACGGCCTCAAGGCCGCGTCGGGTCGCAAGCACCTGTGGCTTGACCTTGATGCGTTGGTGACCAGCTTGCTCCGCCCTGGTCAGAAGCTGGAGAACGTCCAGTACTTCACTGCTGCCGTCCGCAACGATCCGGCCGGCCTCCAGCGTCAGACGGACTACCTTCACGCTCTCACGCATCACTGCCCGCGGTTGACGGTGGTAAACGGCCGGTTCCAGCTGAAGAACCGCTTTTGCCGGACCTGCAACTCCCGTTGGAACGTGTACGAGGAGAAGGAGACGGACGTCAGCATCGCCGTGGCGATGGTCGAGGACGCCGCGTGCGACCGCTACGACGTCGCTCTCCTTATCTCGGGTGACAGCGACCTGTGTCCTGGAGTTCGTGCGGTCAAGCGGATGTGTCCTGAGAAGCGGATCATCGTGGCCTTCCCGCCGAAGCGTCACTCCAGCGACCTTGCACGGGCCGTCGATGGCTCCTTCACCATCGGCGACGCCAAGATCCGCCAGGCGCAGCTGCCCGCGACCGTGACGACCTCGGATGGGGTTGCGATTCCGCGGCCGGCGTACTGGGCGTGATGCCCGGTACGCCTCCTGAGGGCAGGCGTCCACACTCGAAGGTGCAGAGGACAGTTAGTTCCGAGGGACCTTCGCGTACACATAGCGAGGCTGGTCAGGCGTCGCCGTTCAACACGGCGTCGATCTTCTGGTTCGACTTCTCCCGCTGCCCGTCCAGCACCTTCGCGTAGACCTTCAACAGAACGTCGACCGTGTGCCCAGCCCGCACCGCGACCTCAGCCGGAGGCAGGCCGGCCGCGAGCCACGTCGAGACCGCCGCGTGCCGGAGCGAGTACGGCGTGTCCGCCAACGGCGACTCGAACTGCTCCGGCGAGAGCGCGAGCTCACGAACGCGACCCCAAGCGTGGGTGTAGACCGTCGCGTTGATGGGCCCGCCGCTGATCGTCCCGCGGAACAGCCGCCCGTCCGAGGTAGTCCCGAACGTCTCCAGATGCCACCGAAGGATCGCGACCAACACGGGCGGAATCGGCACCGGCCGGACGGCACCTTCAGCCTGCCGCTTGAGTGAGCGCGTCTCCCACAACTCGCCAGAGTCGGTGCACCGCCCGTTCGCCCGCGAAGCCGACTTCTCCAGGATGAGTTCACCCCAGCCGGTCTCGGGCAGCTTGCAGTCAGCTTCGCGCAGCCGGTTGACCTCACACGGCCGCAGAGCCGCGTAGTACATCGTCGCGAAGAACCCGTACAGGTAGTCGTACTGCCCGGTCGTGGTGCCCGCGTAGGTCACGGCCGCGAGGCACTGGCGCCCTTGAGCCGGGTTCACCACCGACCGCGGGTCAACCTCGCTCGTGCCCCGCTGCACCGAGGACTTCAGCCCGGTCACCGGATTCGCATCGAGTTCACCGACGTCGACTGCGAACCCGAGCAGGTGGTGAAGCACGCCCCGCCGGGTTCGTGTCGTCCACGCCGCCGCAACTTTGCCGTTGAGGTTCCGGCCGAGCGACCGCAGCAGCCGACCAGCTTCGATCTTGTCAGCCAGTTCTCGAACCAGACGAGAGTTGGCCTCGATCCAACCCACCGCGTCCTGTTCCGTCTCCGTCAGTGGCCGGTTCCGGGTGTTGTCGGGCAGGAGGTACGTCGTGAGCACCCGCCGGAGCACGCGAGCCGGAGGCGCACCCTTCTGCGACCCCACGAACGCGGCCACCGGGATGGCCAAGGTGTCGACGTAGCGCTTCCGCGTGTTAGGCGCCGCCTCCTCCCACGACTCGCTGATGAACTCCTGCGCGAGCTTCAACAGCGACCGCGCGGACTGCTTCTTTACCTCCGACTCGGGCAGCCCCGAGGTGATGTCGAAGGCCTCGCCCTTCCTGACGAACTGCTTCAGATCGGAGCGCCGGTTGTCCGCGAGAGCCTTGGACTTGTACCACTCCGAGTGCTGCTTTCCGGCGGTCGCCCAGCGGACCCCGTACGGCTTCGGGCGCACCTTCCCGTTCGCGTCGGGCTTGAGGACCTTGAGCGCGTAGATGCTGACCTTGTAGGTGAGGTTCACGCGGCATCACTCCGCAGGCCGAGCAGCCACGCGGCGAAGTCGGCGCCGGAGATGCGCAGTGCCCCGTTCCGCATCTTGTGCACGACAGGAGCGGCGCCGGGAATCTGCCGCCACTTGTAGAACGTGTCCTTCGAGATGCGCATCCGGGCGCAGAACTCGTCGGCTGTCATGAAGTCGTCCGGGTTAGGCAGCTCGGACATGGTGAGGTCCCCCCTCCTGTGCGTACTTGCGTAGGCGTTGAGCTCGCACTCGTTCGGCGATGCCGGCGGCGAGCTCGCGTTCCGCGTCGTTGTCGTAACCGGACCCGGCGTACTGCCAGTCGTTGACGACGACTACGGCCGCGGGGTCGAGTTGGAGGCGTTCGAACATTTCGAGCGTTCGGAACGTCCGGCGTTCTTCGCGGATGGCGCGGAACGTCGTGGAGTAGTGCTTGGACTTGGTGAGGAAGTGGCCGCGGAAGCCGAGCATGTGCGCCCACTTCCTCAGGTTCAGTTCCTCGAAGTCGGCCAGGCCGCCGAGGTCCCACGCGGTCTGCACCATCCGCCGGTGGTGCTCGGAGATGTGCAGGACGTCGATGTCCAGCTGCGAGCGGATCGGCCGGTCCGCTGTGTCCCTCGCACCCGTGCCCTTGGTGGCGTACTTGGCGACGTAGCCCGCCAATCGGGCCTCACTGATCTCGCCAGAGTCGTCTTCTACCTGGGAGCCGCGGATTCCCTTGGTGTCGACTTGTTCACCCCACACGAGGCGCAGCGCCGAGCCATCCGGCCGCGTGGTGTCGATCCCGACCGAGCGAGCCGCCGCCTTGATGCAGTCGCCGAGGACTTCTGCCGTGGCCCATGCCGGGGTGGGGTCGTGAGGTCCGTCCGGTCCGTCCGGTCCGTCGACGCGAACGACGGCGTGGAAGTGGACCAGTCCCCGCCGCTGGTACTCGGCGACCTTGGCGTAAGAAAGCCGAGCGTGGTGCTTGAACTCGGAGACCTTCAGGCCGGCCGCGCCAGCGAGCTTGCGGCGCAGGGCGATGGTGAACCGGTGCCACAGCTTGCCCGCGTGTGCCTGCCAGAGCACCGCACCCGTGTAGTCGTATGTCCCAGCGTCGACCGCACCGCCGATGCGGGGATCGTCGCCGTGGTGCCATTCGCCGCAGCCCGTACAGGGCCGGACCTTCCCGGTCGTGGTGATCGGTCGGTTGTGGACCGGACCGAACGACGGCGCGGTGAGCGTCGCGAACACCCGAGGCTTCTCGGAAACGTCCGCGGGAACGCCCTTGCTGCCACCCGCCAGGCCCGCGTGCATCAGGTGGTAGGCGTCAGCCGCGTACCGGTCGGAGCAGGCCGGGCAGACCGACTCTCGGCGGTTGCCGCACGGGACCATGACGTCCCCGCCGATGTGCTCGATCACGCCGCCGTTGAGGTCCTGGAGCTGGAAGGCTCCGGACAACCGGATGGGCGCGGCGCAACCACCGATCGCGGTCACCCGGTCTCGCCACGCCCGGAAGTCGACCGCCTTGACGCGTGCAGAGATCCGGTCTTCCAGAGTGAGCACGGATGACGCTCCTTCCGTTGTGGAGAAACGAAAAGGCGGGGCACGACCGGTGTTCTGGTCATGCCCCGCGTTGATCGAGATGGGTCAGGCCGCGAGCTGTGCGGCGATACGCACCGCGTAGTCCTCGGGCACGTTCAGCGCGTCCTGGACGTCCTGCGCCGTCAGCGCGCGGCCTTGAGCGCGGACCTCGTTCGCCTTGGCGTCCAACGCGCCTTGGAGGTGCCCAGGAAGCCGTACGGCGGACCGGACGGGTGCCGGTGCAGCAACGGTGGTCGCGGGTGCGGGAGCGACGACCTGAGCGGCCAGATCACGCGCGGCGTTGCACCGTTGCTGAATGACCGGCATGACTTCGGCCAGCAGGAACACCACGAGGGGGATCACGAGGTGCAGGAACACCATCCCCGCGTTGATCTGCCCGTCCGGAGGCCGCAGCGACGACCACACGTTGGTGACAAGCGTGGCCCCGAGCAGCACCCGCTTGAGCCACTTGACCGGCCGGTCATCGACGCCAAGGCCCTGGGACAGCATCTGCGCTTCCCACCGCAGGAGCGTGATCAGGATTCCGGCGAAGGCCGGTTCCACGAGCCACGCGCCCCACCACATCGGGTCAGACGGCCCGAGGTGTCCGGCGAGGAACGCTTGCACGCCGGTCGCGGTGAAGCCGAGGCCGCAGGTAAGGAAGCACCACATGGAGCGCGTGACCGAGACCCGGAACCGGTCCGCACGGACGGCCGCCAGCAACGGGTTCGCGGCGAGTTGGTGGATGTCCTGCGCCTCATCGAGCTGAGCCCGCAGGCGTCGAACGGTTCGAGTCTCGCGCGGTTCAGACGACTCGTTTTCGTTGCTGTGCTTGGACTTCTCAGACACCAGGCCACCTACTTCCCGTACGCGGCCTTGCGCAGGAGCGTCCCGAGCCAGAGCAGTTCGGCGACGAGCACCAGGAGCCCGATGAAGCCGAACAGCAGGTACATGCAGATCAGCGAGGCCGCAGCGGCGAACACCATGTGAGCGACGCGGGCGAAGCTGCGGAGATTGACCGGGACGGCGAGTACGAGCTTCATCAGGCCACGTCCTTTGCGTTCCTGGCGGGGTAATGGATACGGCGGCGTTCGGCGCCGGACAGGCCACCTACGACGCCGAAGGCGTTGTCTCGGTAGCGAGCAGGTCCGTTCGCTTCCCAGCTGAGTTGGTTCTCGCGGCACTCGGAGAGGACCGGGCAGGTAGCGCACACGGCCTTGGCGGCAGCAGTTCGGCCGGCGGTGTGGAACAGGGCCGGATCGGCGTCGGCACAGGCGGCCCGATCACGCCAGGCGGGCGGTTCGCCGCCGAACAGGAGCTTCATCAGCACGCGGTAGCCGTGTGGTTCGGTGTTCACGCGGCCACCGCCAACCGCGAAGGCGAGCCACGACGCGCGGCCTGCACAACGGTGGCGACCTCATCGAAGGTGACCTGTTCCGGCGTGCACGCGGAGAGCCGGAAGGCATTGGCCAGCACCGCCGAGCCGGGCTTGAGCTTGCCGCCCAGCTCGACCACCGAAGCCGACGCCGCCAGCCCCAACGTGATTCCGGAGCCGGTGCGACCGGTCGCGGCCACTGAGAGGATTCCCGCGGATTGCAGGCTCCAGGTCAGCTCGACCCCGTGCAGCGAGGCCGCCCAGACCAGCAGGCACGCGAGCCGATCGGGAGCGGTACCGGAGGTGAACTCGGCGTGCACCGAGCCGGACGGCGTGGAGATGACCAGGCGGTCCGGCCGGGGCAGGCCGAGAGTGCGGATGTGGCCGCGGACCGCACGGAGCAGGCCGTCCAGGCGGCGAGGAGCGCTGTTTTCGAGCATGACAAGGCCTCCACGGTTAGTGGCGAAAAGTGTTGGGGTGAAAGAAAGTCAGGCGATCGATCGAATGGAGCCGGTCTGTCCGTTGCGGACGAACTCCACGAGTTCGCGGACGTTCTCGTCCGTCGTGTAAGCCGCGCGAACTCGTCGAGGAACACGTGTGCGTTCGTCGGTGCGGTAGCCGATGCCGGCGGAGATTTGGTCGGCGATCGCGCCCCGTTCCCGAGCGCCGTCACCCAGCACCATGTCCGGGTGCGTCGGTGACGTGGTGCGCAGGCACACGCGGTTGGGGAACAGGTCCCGGATCGACAGCGTGTCCTTGTCCGGTTCTTGGATGTAGGCGTCCGCGACGTGCAGGGTTGCGCGGCCCATCGAGGTGCCCCGAGCCAGCAGGCCAGTGATCTGCCGGGCGTACTCGGGCCGGTAGGCGACCAGGGAGCCGATCTCGTCGACGATCAGCAGGTTGAGCGGGTACTCACGCGACGGCTGGACTGACCGGAGCCCCGCCCGCTGCATCCGCTTCTGGGTGCGCTCCATGTCGTCGACCCACATCTCGATCAGCTCCAGGCAATCGCCCGCGTCATCGGCGTAGCGGTTCTCCGTGATCGGCTTGATGGCGGCGAACTCCAGGTACTTCGGGTCGCAGACCCACAGGCGGACGATGCCGTCCCTGATCAGCGGGGCCATCGAGCGCAGCTTGGCGAAGGCGAGCGAGTTCTTGCCCGACCCGGTGCCGCCCGCCGTGAGGGTGTGCGTGCCTTGGACGGGCTCGGTCCAGTCGCCGCCGTACTCGTCTTCACCGAGGAGCACCGCCCGCAGGTTCACGTCCTCGGAGTGCTCGGGCATGTCTGGCGCGGGGATGATCTCCGTGAACGGTTCGTCACGCTGGACCACGAGCGCGACGTAACCGGGCTTCATCAGCTCGATCGCAACGCGTTCAGCCTCGATCGAGTGCGCCAGCTCTTCGGCCTGCCGGGCGAAGTGCATCGGTGACTGGCCCTTGGCCAGCTTCACCAACACGGTGTCGATCGATGGTGAGTACGACCGGACACGCACCACACGCGGGTAGTTCGTGACCTTCTTCCGGCGATGCTCGGTTGTGAGCTTGTGGACGTCCATCAGGTCTCGCCAGCGTCCACCGGAGTAAGCCCCGAACCACCGACGCTGCCAGGCCCTCAGGACCGGAGCGGCCAGCGTGTCGAACGAGTCCGGGTGACCCCGGTACCAAAGCCCGGTCGCACCAGCCGCGCCGCCGAGGACGTAGCCGGTGGTGGTCGGGCCGAGCGTGCAGGCACCGGCAGCGACAACCGACGGCGCGAGCATCCATTCCGGGTTCCTAGCCAGCCACCGAGCCGCGCGGAATTCGGCGGCCACGACGCGCTTGCTTGCGTTCCACTTCCAACCCACTGTTGAACTCCTAGGTAGATGCGCGACGGCCGACCCTCGAACGTGTCGAAGATCGGCCGCCGCGTTGATCAGTGCGGATCTAGTTGTTGGGCAGCTGCCCGCGTGCGTAGGACGCTTCCGTGGTCAGCACGCTGACCGAGCGGACGAACCGGCGCCGTAGGTCCGTGAAGCCCTCACGGCGAACCGGGATGCCGTCCATTGCCGTGCGGAGTTGCTTCATCGCCTGGTCCAGGTTGGACACGGCGTTGTCGAGCTGGTGCGACATCAGTCAGGCT
This sequence comes from Lentzea sp. NPDC042327, assembly GCF_040647275.1. Taxonomy (NCBI): domain Bacteria; kingdom Bacillati; phylum Actinomycetota; class Actinomycetes; order Pseudonocardiales; family Pseudonocardiaceae; genus Lentzea; species Lentzea sp. NPDC042327. Next base: position 792 of record NZ_JBEZBX010000021.1, on the reverse strand, counting down.
CCCCACTCTTTGGCCTTCAAATTGATTTCGTGTCGCTTGGCTTGCTCGCGAAGCGCACTGAGGTCGTTCCGCGCGGTTCGCAGATAGCCCTTGAGTTCGTCCGGCGTGGCGACCCGCCAACTGCCAGCCTTTCCGGGCTTCTCGCTCATCTTGTTGATGAGCTTTTCCAGCGGTACGAGCAGTTCCTCAACGAAGTCCATCGCGCCGACGAACGCGCCGTACCGCTGCTGCGCCCGCTCGTTCAACATCTCTTGGAACAACTGGCCAACCTCTCAGTCCTTGTGTCTCCCACGTAGATGAAGCGGTACAGCGCTTGCTGTAGCTCTAGGTGGTCCCGCCAGCTCTGGCCGACGCCCGGAAAGCCGTGCTTCGCAAGGACTTCTCCGACCTCGTCGACGAAGCCGAACGTGAAGCGCGGATCGTCGCCGTCCGGATCGGCGGGTTCGATCGGATACGAGCGCTCTTCCATGCCGAAACTCCTTTCGGGAGGTACGGCAAACCCAGGAACAAAGGCGTGCCTGGGCTCACCGAATCTCCCGGAGCACTCGAAATGCTCCGGATTTAGGCATGGTTCGACTCACTGTGGAATTCTCAAAGAGCAAATTGAGTGCCCTGGCCCGACTCGAAGCGGGCTACCGGCCTACCGGGCAGGGCTCACGGGACTAAGAGGTCCTAACAGAATGATCAACGTGGTGGCGTGCAGCATGTCGGATGTGGATCATGTTTGACCGTGAGGAGGGGTCAGTCGCCGCCGTGGATCGTCTCGGACGATCTGTGGGAGCGGATCGAGCC
>NZ_JBEZBX010000020.1:0-115646 GCF_040647275.1 Lentzea sp. NPDC042327 | reverse complement strand
TCGCCTACGCCCGAGCCTGGACCGGCAACGACCACCGCCTGGCCGCCCTGCCCAGCTGGGTCCACCACTACAACACACGACGCGCCCACACCGCCTCGGCGGCCAGCCACCCATCACCCGACTGACCGCCTAGACATCAACAACGTCACGAATCAGTACAGCTAGCCCTCGCGGCTCGCCGCGCGGTGGCCCGGCCACTCGTGCGCGACCGAGTTCGGCTACGGTACCGCCCGTGACCATCGTGGAGACCGTTCTCGTCTTCGCGCTGATCCCGCTGGCTATCTACGGCGTGATCACGCTGCTGACGGTGAGGCCAAAGGCCACCCGGATCCCCCGGTACCGGCCCGGCCAGGAGTGGGGCTACGCCCCGGTGTGGTGGAGCGCGAACCCGGCCGGGCTGAGCGCGGACCACCGCGGTTCCGCCGAGTCCGCCGCGGCGGGTTCGACTGCCAAGGGAGGCGCTCGTGGCAACTGGTAAGGCCATCGCGGCCGTCGACCCGTCGTCGCTGCCGCTCGGTGCGGTCGTGACGAACAGCGGTCGCGTCTCCGCCGCCAAGATGTACGAGCCGCACGCCCCCGAGCTGCCGTTCTCGCCGGCCCAGCTCGCGCAGCTGGACGAGGCCCTCACGCTGTCCAGCCGCGCGACCGGGCTCGACTTCAGCGTGTACCTCGGCGAGCTGGGCAGCTCGTCCCGCCAGCGCGCCGAGGAGCTGCACGCCTCGACCGAGCGCCCCTCGCACCACGTCCTCGTGGCCGTCTCGCCGGGCGAGCGCGTCGTCGAGGTCGTGACCGGCGAGGAGTCGCACCGCCGCCTCGCCGACCGCGGTGCCAAGCTCGCGGTGATGAGCATGGTCGCGTCCTTCAAGGAGGGCGACCTCGCCGGCGGCCTGGTGTCCGGTCTGCGCATGCTGACCGACCAGGCGGGCAACGCACCGCGTTCCTGACCCGACCTCGCGACAGCCCCCGGCCACCTCCGGCCGGGGGCTGTCGCCGTGTCAGGGGCTCAGCCGCGCGGCGACCTGGTTCTGCGCCACCACCAGGTCGGAGATCCGCTCCCAGCCGAGCCGGCGGTAGAGGTGCACGCCGTCGGCCGAGGAGAACAGCAACCCGGTGTCCGCGCCGTCCGCGAGCGCCTCGTGCACCAGCGTGCCCATGACGACGCTGCCCAGCCCGCGCCGCCGGTGCCCGGCCGCGGTCTCGATCCGGTGCGCCACCGCGTCCGTGCCGACCACGGCCATCAGCCCGCTCGCCGCGAGCTCACCGCCGGCGAGCACCCGCACCCGCAGCACGGGCTCGCGCGTCACCTCCACCGCGTACCCGGCCGGCGGCGCGGGCAGCGGGTGACCGGCGAGCGCACGCCGCATGAACGTCTCGTCCGGCCGCGCGACGACCAGCCCGGCCCGTTCCAGCTCGCCGACCACCTGCGCCGGGTCGGAGGTGGGCACGCTGAGCCAGTTCGGTTCCCGCGTCGCGGCCACGAGCGCGGCCAGCTCCGCGACCTCGGCCTCGTCGGTGGCGAGCCACTCGTACTTCCGGTGCGGCCGGTCGACGTGCACGACGAGGTGCCCGTCGCGAACCTCGGACGTGAGCCCGTCGGCGGCGGTCCAGCCGCGGTGCCAGCGTTCGACGAGCGTGCCGATGTGGTTCACGTTCCCCCTTGCGGTGATCGCTTCGTGCCGGCTCTGCGCCGAATCGGTGAGGCGGCTGCGCCGGTCCACCTCGTCGCGCCCCGCGTCGTTCCTGGCGACGACGAGGTCCGCGACCCGTTCCCAGCCGTGCTCGCGGTGGTCGTCCCCGGCCACGACCAGCCCGGTCCCGCTCCGCAGGACCGTCCGCTGCGGCTGCAGCTCCAACCCGTTGCGCAGCAGGGAGATTCCAGCGGCGGTTGTCGGTGGGCACGTGCTCACCCGCCTCGGCCAGGAGGCCGGCCCGTGAACAGCCGGCCGACGATACGCGGAAGCCCCGCACCGCGCGAACGCGTTGCGGGGCTTCCAGGACCGGTCAGGAGCGGTCGAACTCCTGTGCCGCAAGGGCGCGTACGATGCCCGCACGGCCTTCGGACACCAGGCGGCGCAGGGCCGGCGGGTGCTCGTCGGCCAGCCACGCGTCAGCGGCCTCCACAGTGGACTTCGCGATCGACCACGCCGGGAACATGCCGACCACCATCGACTGCGCGCGTTCCGAGGAACGGCGGTCCCACACGCCCTTCACGTCGGCGAAGTAGCGCTCGACGTACGGCGCGAGCAGCTCCTTCTGCGAGGGGTGCGAGATGCCGGCGATGATGGCCTCGCTGACCGCGTTGGGCAGGTCGTCGTCGTTGACCGCCCGGTCCCACGCCTCGTCCTTGGCCTCGGCCGTCGGGCGCAGGGCGCGGGTGGACTGGGCGCGGCGGTGACCGGTGGAGGTGGGGTCGCGCTCCTCCTCCGCGGCGATCTCCGGCAGGTCCGCCCTGCCGTGCGCGACGAGGGCCTGCAGCAGGCGCCAGCGCAGGTCGGTGTCGACCTCAAGGCCTTCCAAGCCCGCGGAACCGTCGTACCAGCCGCGCAGCACGTCCAGAGTGGACTCGTCCAGCACCGAGGAGGCGAGCGCGTTCACGAACGCCAGCTGGTGGTCCGAACCCGGCTCCGCGGCCCGCGCCAGTTCCAGGGTCTTCGTGACGAACCGGCGCCAGCCCTCCGCGCGCCACGAGTCGTCCGCGTAGGACGACAGCGAGGTCTGGGCCTGCAGCAGGAGCCGCTGCACGACACCGACCTCCGACTCGGCGTGCAGACCGCCGAGCACCAGGTTCACGAAGTCGCGGGCCTTCAGCTCGGCCTCGCGGGTCATCTCCCACGCGGCCGACCAGCACAGCGTGCGGGGCAGCGGCTCCGCGATGTCGGAGATGTGGTCGATCAGCCCGGCCAGCGAGTCGGGGTCCAGGCGCATCGTGCAGTACGTGAGGTCGTCGTCGTTGACCAGCACGATCTTGCCGCGGTGCACGCCGACCAGCTCGGGGACCTCGGTGCGGTCGCCGGTGACGTCCAGCTCGTGGCGGTGCGTGCGGACCAGCTTGCCGCTGCCGTCGTCGTCGTACACGCCGATGGCGATGCGGTGCGTGCGGAACTCGCCCGCACCCGGACGTGCGCCGCCCTGCAGCACGGCGAACTCGGTGAACTTGCCGTCCGCGTCGACGGTGAACTTGGGGCGCAACAGGTTCAGGCCGGTGGTCTCCAGCCACTGCGCGCTCCACCACGACAGGTCGCGGCCGGACGCCTCCTCCAGCGCGCCCAGCAGGTCCGCGAGCGTCGCGTTGCCCCAGGCGTGCTTGGCGAAGTAGACCCGCAGGCCCGCCAGGAAGTTCTCCAGGCCGACGTACGCGACGAGCTGCTTCAGCACGGAAGCGCCCTTGGCGTAGGTGATGCCGTCGAAGTTGACCTCGACCGCCTGCACGTCCGGGATGTCCGCGGCGACCGGGTGCGTGCTCGGCAGCTGGTCTTGCCGGTACGCCCACGACTTCTCGATCTTCGCGAACGTCGTCCACGCCTGGCGGTACTCGGTGGCCTCCGCCTGCGCGAGCACCGACGCCCAGGTGGCGAACGACTCGTTCAGCCACAGGTCGTCCCACCAGCGCATGGTCACCAGGTCGCCGAACCACATGTGCGCCATCTCGTGCAGCACGGTCTCGGACCGGCGCTCGTAGAGGTAGCGGGTGACCCGGCTGCGGAAGACGTAGTCCTCCAGGAACGTGACGCAGCCCGCGTTCTCCATCGCGCCCGCGTTGAACTCCGGCACGAAGCACTGGTCGTACTTGCCGAACGGGTACTTCACGCCGAACGCCTGGTGGAAGAACCCGAAACCCTGCTTGGTCTCGGTGAACAGCCGCTCGTGGTCCATGTGCGGGGCGAGCGAGGCGCGGCAGTAGATGCCGAGCGGGATGCGGAAGTCGCCGTCCACGAACTCGTCGCGCCATTCCGCGTACGGACCGGCGACGAGCGCGACGATGTACGTCGACATCGGCTTGGTCGTGGCGAACGTGTGCACGTCCGCGCCGCCCTCGCCGTCCTCGGTGCCGGTGATCTCGCCGTTGGAGATCACCTTCCAGTCGTGCGGCGCGGTGACCTTCAGCGAGAACACCGACTTCAGGTCCGGCTGGTCGAAGCACGCGAACATGCGCTTGGCGTCGGCGGTCTCGAACTGCGAGTACAGGTACACGCCGCCGTCGACCGGGTCGACGAACCGGTGCAGGCCCTCGCCGGTGTTCATGTACCGGCAGTCGGCCTCGATCGTCAGCTCGTTCGTCTCCGCGAGGTCCGACAGCCGGACGCCGTCCTCCTCGCGGTAGTCGGAGACGTCGATCTCCTCGCCGTTCAGCACGGCCCGGTGCACGGTCGCCGCCACGATGTCGATCCACGAGGAAGCACCCGGAGTCCGGCTGCGGAACACCACGGTGGTGGTGGAGCGGAACGTGTCCGAACCCGGCTTTCCGCCGCCGTCGGTCAGGTCCAGCTCGATCCGGTAGGACTCCACTTCCAGCAGCCCAGAACGTTCCTGGGCCTGGTCGCGGGTGAGGTTGGGCGCGGCCACTGTTCACCTCGTCTGCCACGCGTGTGGTTACGCGCTGACGTCGTCGGGAATGGTTATGACTCCCGCATCCAATCACGGAACCGGCGTGCGGGAAGAGATGACGGGGTGATCTGGTTGGGCTGTTGGGGGGACAACCCCACCTACCGTGACTGAAGGGGCACCCATGGCTGAGAAGGCCAAGGTCGATTTCTACTTCGACCCGCTTTGTCCGTTCGCGTGGATCACCTCCAGGTGGATCCTCGAAGTGGAGCAGGTCCGCGACATCGACCTCAGCTTCCACGTGATGAGCCTGGCCGTGCTGAACGAGGGCCGCGACCTGCCCGAGCAGTACAGGGAGCTCATGACCAAGGGCTGGGGTCCCGTCCGCGTGGCCATCGCGGCCGAGCAGAAGTTCGGCAACGAGGTGCTGCCCCGGCTCTACGCCGCCATGGGCACCCGCATCCACAACGAGGGCAACCAGGACTTCGACGACGTCGTCAAGCTGGCACTCGCCGACGCCGAGCTGCCCGCGGAGCTGGCAGAGGCCGCGCACTCGACCGAGTACGACGAGGAGCTGCGGGCCTCGCACCACCGCGGCATGGACCCCGTCGGGATGGACGTCGGCACGCCGACCATCCACATCGACGGCGTCGCCTTCTTCGGCCCGGTGCTCACGAAGATCCCGCGCGGCGAGGAGGCCGGCCGGATCTTCGACGGCGCCCGGCTGCTCGCCGGCTACCCGCACTTCTTCGAGCTGAAGCGCACTCGAACGGGTGACTTGGACTTCAGCTGAGGTCCGTGCCGCGGCTTCGTCGACGCGCGGCGAATTTTCGGGGCGACTTTTCTGCCGGGGTGTCGGCGGACGTGGCGCCGCGCCGAGGTCTTTCACGACCCGGTGCGGCGCCACCGCCGTTTCACCGGAGCGGGCGTGCGCATGGCCGATGACCACCGCCCACCCGATGTGACAGTCTGGACGTCGTCCGCGCCAAACCTGTCACATCCGTCTGGAGGGCTCTCGTGATCGAGGTCGTCAACCCCGCCACCGAGGAAGTCGTCGGCACGCTCGCCGAAGGCACGCCGGCCGACGTCGACGCGGCCGTGGCCGCTGCCGTCGCCGCCTTTCCGGCGTGGTCGCTGACGGCGGTGCCCGAGCGGGTGAAGGTGGTGCGGGCGATCGTCGACGGGCTGCGGGAGCGGGCCGACGAGCTCGCGGCCACCATGACCCGGGAGATGGGCACGCCGCTGGCGTTCAGTCAGAAGGTGCAGGTCGCGAACCCGATCGGGATCGCGGAGGGTGTCGCGGACGTGCTGGAGCGCGGGTACTTCGAGCCGGAGGAGATCGGCAACTCGCTGGTGCTGCGCGAGCCGGTCGGGGTGGTCGCGGCCATCACGCCGTGGAACTTCCCGTTGCAGCAGATGGTGGCGAAGGTCGTCCCGGCGCTGGCCGCGGGCAACACCGTGGTGCTCAAGCCGAGCGAGCTGGCACCGCGGACCGCAGACCTGCTGGCGGAGATCGTCACGAGCGCCACGCCCAGCGGGGTCTTCGGCCTCGTGCACGGCACCGGGCCGGTGGCCGGAGAGGCGCTCGCGGCGCACCCGGACGTCGACATGGTGTCGTTCACCGGGTCCACGCGGGCGGGACGACGGGTGTCGGCGGTGGCCGCCGAGACGGTCAAGCGGGTCGCGCTGGAGCTGGGCGGCAAGTCGGCCTGCGTGGTGCTCGACGACGCCGACCTCGGGCGGGCCGTGAAGATCGCCGTCGGGAACTCGTTCATGAACAACGGCCAGGCGTGCAGCGCGTGGACGCGGTTGCTGGTGCCCGCCGACCGGCACGACGAGGCGGTGCGGTTGGCGGTCGCCGCGGCGGCCAAGTACGTGCCGGGTGACCCGGCGGAGCCGGCGACGCGGATCGGGCCTGCCGTGTCCGCCGCCCAGCGGGACCGGGTGGTCGGCTACATCCGCAAGGGTGTCGAGGAGGGCGCGCAGCTGGCGGCCGGTGGGCCGGACGCGCCGTTGCCGAAGGGGTTCTACGTGGCGCCGACGGTGTTCGGCGGGGTCACGCCGGAGATGACCATCGCCCAGGAGGAGATCTTCGGGCCGGTGCTGTCGGTCATGCCGTACGCGGACGAGGACGACGCGGTGCGCATCGCGAACTCCACCATCTACGGGCTCGGGGGTGCCGTGTTCTCCGCGGACACCGACCGCGCGCTCGCCGTGGCCAAGCGGTTGCGCACCGGGCAGGTCGACATCAACGGCGGTGCGTTCAACACGAGCGCGCCCTTCGGCGGGTACCGGCAGTCGGGCAACGGGCGCGAGTTCGGCAGGTTCGGCCTCGACGAGTTCTGCGAGATCAAGTCGATCCAGCGGTAAATGAGCTGCGGAACCGGCCGTGGCGGCGTATCACTGCCGCCATGGCCGACTCGACGCTGAGCATCAGGACCATCGACCGCTCTGACCTCGACGACTTCCGGCGGGTGTTCGCCTGGGCGTTCCTCGACGAACCGCGCGACAGCGAGCACCGCTGGACCAAGGTGCTGGAGCTCGACCGCACCCACGCGGTGTTCGACGGTGACGAGATGATCGGCACCGGCGGGATTCTCAGCCGCGAGCTCACGGTCCCCGGCGGCGCGCTCGCACCGGTCGGCGCCGTGACCGTCGTGGGCGTCAAACCCGGCCACAGACGCCGTGGCGTGGCATCGCTGCTGATGAAGACCCAGCTGCACCAGATGCACGAAGCGGGCGACTCGATCGCGATCCTCTGGGCGTCGGAGGGCGGGATCTACCGGCGGTTCGGCTACGGCGAGCACGCGTCGAGCCGGTCGATGATGACGATGCCGACGCGCATGCCGTTCCACCCCGGCGTGCGGGTCGGCGACGCGCGCATCCGGCAGGTCACGCGCGACGAGGCGCTGCCGTTCATGCGCGAGGTCCACGACCGCGTGCGCCGCACCAGGACCGGCTGGCTGAGCCGGGTCGAGAGGTCGTGGGACGTGCACCTGTCCGACGACGAGTCCGACCGCAACGGCCTCTCGTCCTACCGCTACTGCCTGCACCCGCAGGGGTACGTGGTGTTCCGCGTGAAGCACGAGTGGGACAACAGCGGGCCGCGCAACGAGCTGCACGTGCGCGAGCTCGCGTGCGAGACCGAGCAGGCGTACGCGGACCTCTACCGGTTCCTGCTCGACGTCGACCTGGCCGCTCGGATCTCCTTCTACACCGCCACCGATGAACCGATCTTGCACATGGTCGCTGACCCGCGGAAGGTGCGCCAAGAGCTCGGGGACGCGCTGTGGCTGCGGATCGTCGACGTGGACCGCGCTCTGCCGCTGCGCCGCTACCTGTCCGATGTGGACAGCGTGCTGGCCGTCGAGGACGCGTTGTGCCCGTGGAACTCGGGCCGCTGGCGCCTCACGGTGAAGGGCGGTGAGGCGGTGGTCACCCGCACCGAGGACCCCGCGGACGTGTCGCTCGACATCGCCGCGCTCGGCAGTGCCTACCTCGGCGGCGTGCGGCTTTCCGTGCTCGCACGAGCACATCGCGTGGTCGAGCACACGCCAGGGCATGTCGACGCGCTGACGTTGGCGTTCCTCAACACACACGAACCGCACTGCCCCGAGGTGTTCTAACGGAACTCTGGCCCGCTTTTGCTCGTTGACGGTTTGTCTGCCGTGGGAGGTAAACCGTGGGCACGATCGTGTGGGTCGTTGTGCTGGTGCTGCTGGTCGCCGGCGTGTTCTACCTGGTCAGCCAGAGCAACGCGCGCAAGGCGCGGGAGCTCGACGACGCCAAGGCCGAGGCACGCCGCTGGGTCGAGCGGCTGGGTGGTCAGGTGATGAGCCTCACCGGCAGCAACATCGCCTCCACCCAGGCGCTGGCCGACGCCTCCGAGCGCTTCACCGCCGCCGGTTCCCAGATGGAGCAGGCCCGCACGATCCCGCAGGCCCGCCTGGTCACCCAGACCGCGATGGAGGGCCTGCACTACGTCCGCGCCGCGCGTGAGGCCATGGGCATGGACCCCGGTCCCGCGCTGCCCGAGATCGCGGGCCAGAAGCAGGCCGGTGCCGTCAGCGAGGACCGCCGGGTCACCGTCGAGGGCCACGACTACGCCGCCTCGCCGCAGTCGGGCGCGGGCACGCCGTACTACTACCCCGGCGGCATGGTCGCCGGCCGCCCGGTGCCCCGCGGCTGGTACTCCGAGCCGTGGTGGAAGCCCGCGCTCGTGGCGGGTGCCTGGGGCGTCGGCACGTTCCTGCTGATGGACGCCATGTTCTCCGGCATGCACGGCATCGGCGACTACGGCGCTGCCGACCTGGGCATGGGCGCCGACGCGGGCATGAACGACATGGGCGGCGACTTCGGTGGCGGCGACATGGGCGACTCCGGCGGCTTCGACTTCGGCGACATGGGCGGCGGGTTCGACTTCTAGCCGGGCCGCGAACGACACGAGGCCGCCCCCGCACACGCGCGGGGGCGGCCTCAGTCGTTGTCGGGTGTCAGGCCTGGCAGACGGGGCACCAGAACAGGTTCCGCGCCGCCAGCTCCTTCGTCAGCACCTCGGTGCCGCACACCAGGCACGGCTCACCGGCCCGCCGGTACACGTACACCTCACCGCCGTGCCGGTCCACGCGCGGCGGGCGCTTCATCGCCCGCGGCATGTGCTCGCGGCGCACGGTGTCGATCCGCCCGACCTTCACGCCGTCCTTCATCAGCACGACCAGGTCGTTCCACAGGTCGTCCCACAGCTCGCGGCTGACCTCGGTACCCGGCGTCATCGGGTTGACGTTGTGCCGGAACAGCACCTCGGCGCGGTAGACGTTGCCGACGCCCGCGATGACCTTCTGGTCCATCAGCAGCACGGCCAGCGACTGGCGGGAGCGGCTGACCCGCTCGTGGGCCAGGTCCGGCCGCGCGTCACGGCGCAGCGGGTCGGGGCCCAGACGAGCCCGGATGGCCTTGACCTCGTCGGCGTTCAGCACCTCGCACGCCGTCGGGCCGCGCAGGTCGGTCCAGTGGGTGACGCCGACCATGCGCATCCGCACCTGGCCGACCGGTAGCAGCACGGGCGGGGTGTGCTCGGTGAACGTGCCGTAGAGGCCGAGGTGCACGTGCACCACCGCGTCCGGGCCGTACACGTGGAACAGGTGCTTGCCGTGCGCCTCGGCGCGCACGAGCGTCCGTCCGTCCACAAGGGACGCCGAGAAGCGGCCCTGTGGACTGGAGACGGCCACCGGGGCACCCGCGTACCGGCGCTGGTGCAGCCGCGCGAGGCGGTGCAGGGTGTGGCCCTCTGGCATCGGTCAGCCGGTCTTGCCGGAGTTCTCGTAGGCGCTGACCTGGTCGATGCGCCGCTGGTGGCGGGCGTCGCCGGAGAACGGCGTCTCGAGGAACGCCACGACGATCGCGGTCGCCTCCTCCGCGGTGTGCTGGCGGGCGCCGATGCCGACCAGCAGGGCGTCGTTGTGCTGGCGGGCCAGCTGCGCGGTGTCGACGTTCCACGCCAGCGCGGCGCGGGCACCCTTCACCTTGTTCGCGGCGATCTGCTCGCCGTTGCCGGAGCCGCCGATCACCACGCCGAGGCTGCCGGGGTCGTTCACGACCCGCTCGGCGGCGTCGACGCAGAACGACGGGTAGTCGTCCAGGGCGTCGTACTCGTGGGCGCCGACGTCGACGACCTCGTAACCCTGCTCCTTGAGAGCCGTGGACAGGTGGGACTTCAGCTCGAAGCCAGCGTGGTCTGCTGCCAGATAAACGCGCACGTCACGGAGTCTGACACGCTGGTGCCCATGTTCAGCCAGGAGGGGTACCGGCTGCGGCTGGAGTGGGGACCAGAGGGGATCGACGCGCTCAAGGGCTGCGACGTGCTCGTGGTGGTCGACGTGCTGTCGTTCACGACATCGGTGGACCTGGTCGTCGGCAACGGGGGACAGGTCCGGCCGTCGCGCTGGGGACCGGAGTCCGGGCGGACGCCGCGACCGGCGTCACTGGCCGGGGCGACCGGGCTGGTGGAGCTGCCGTCGCCGAACGGGTCGAACCTCAGCTCGCTCGCGGCGACGACCGGTGCGCACGTGCTGGCGGCCTGCCTGCGCAACGCCGAGGCCGTCGCGGAACGCGCCGCGCAGCTGGGCGAGGTCGTCGGCGTGGTGCCCGGTGGCGAGCGCTGGGGCCTCGACGTCCTGGGCACCGGGCCGCGCGAGTTCGGCCCGCTGCGGCCGTGCGTCGAGGACCACCTGGGCGCCGGCGCGGTGCTGGCGGCGCTCGCGAGCCGGCTGCCCGCGGGTCAGGCCTCGCCCGAGGCGGAGCTCGCGATCACGGCGTTCACGCACACCGACGTCGTGCGGGCCGTGCGGGAGTGCGGGTCGGGGCGGGAGCTGACCGGGAACGGGCACGCCGCCGACGTCGAGCTGGCGGTCGCCCTCGGGGTCAGCCGGGTCGTGCCGCAGCTGGTGGAAGGGGTCTTCCGGTGATCGAGATCGCGGACGGCGTGTTCGTGCTCCGGCACGCCGAGCTGGACCTCACCCTCGGCCTGATCACTGGATCGGGTGATTCGCTGCTGGTGGACTCCGGCATGGACGAGGGCCTGGCCGAGCGGCTGAGCCCGTCGCGGATCGTGCTGACGCACAACCACTTCGACCACGTGCTCGCGACGGAGGCGTTCCTGCCGTGCGAGGTGTGGGCGCACGAGGACTGCGTGGTCGACGAGAGCCTGCTGGAAAGCCGCGCCCGGTACTACGACGAGCCGTTCACGGGCAGGCTCGTCGCGCCGACGCACACGTTCGGCGACAGCACCACGCTCGACGTCGGCGGCCGCCGGGTCGACCTGCACCACTTCGGTCCCGCGCACACCTCGCACGACGTGGTCGTGCACGTGCCGGACGCCGGCGTGGTCTTCGCGGGCGACCTGGTCGAGGAGGGCGCTCCCGCGCAGGCCGGTCCGGACGCGACGCCGGGCAACTGGCGGCACGTCCTCGACCGGGTGCTGGCGCTCGGCCCGCGCATCGTCGTGCCCGGCCACGGCAACCCGGTCGACGCGGCGTTCGTGCGCGCGATGGCTATCCCGGCGGCCAGCTGAGGCCGCGCCCGCCGAGCACGTGGCAGTGCACGTGGAACACGGTCTGGCCGCCGTCGCGCCCGGTGTTGAACACGAGCCGGTAGCCGGACCCGTCGACGCCCTCGGCCTTCGCCACCTGGTGCGCGGTCGCGAGGACCTGCCCGGCGAGCAGCGGATCGAGGTCGCCGACGGCCCGGTGGTGCTCCTTGGGGATCACCAGGACGTGCGTCGGGGCCTTGGGGTCGATGTCGCGGAACGCGAGCGTGGTGTCGGTCTCGGCCACGACGGTCGCCGGGATCTCACCCGCGACGATGCGGCAGAACAGGCAGTCGGTCACCCCGCGATGGTATTGGTCCCGTTGGACCCTGTTGTTCCTGGCGCGCGACGGTCAATCATGTCGGGGTGAAGGGCGCCAAGCTCCTGCTCGTGGTGCGGTGCCTCATCAGCTTCGCGATCGGCGTGCTGCTCGTCGTGCTCGCCGTCCGCTTCGGTGAGGCGCTCTGGCGGGCCTTCCACTCGTGATCGCCTTTGGACGAACCTGCGCTAGTCGCGCACGAAGCAGAACTCGTTGCCCTCGGGGTCGCGCATCACCTGGAAGCTGCCCTGCTCGTCGGTGTGCACCACGCCCTCGCGCGTGCCACCCAGGTTGACCGCCCGCACGACGGCGGCCTCGATGTCGTCGACCTGGAAGTCGAGGTGCAGCCGGTTCTTCACGTCCTTGCGCTTGGGCACCGGCTGGAACGACATCCGCACCCCGCCCGGCGGCTCCACGTGCGCCCACCCGAGCGCCCGCTCGACGGGCTCACCGCCGAGCAGCTCCGCCCAGAACCGCACGAGCGTCGCCGGGTCGTTGCTGTCGATGACGATCTGTTCCAGCCTCACGTCTCCACCAGGTCCTCTCGTGCCCAGTCGCGCAGCCTACCTCCGCGGCCATGGCGAAGATCGTTGTTTTCGGGGCCTGCGGCCAGGCCGGGCGGGGGCGTGGCGGTGAGCGCGGTGCACGCAGGTCGGGATCGTCTCGATGTGAGTCGCATCACGAAAAAGGGCCGAGTGCGGGTGCACTCGGCCCTTCGTGTCGAGCGGGCGACGGGAATCGAACCCGCGTAGCTAGTTTGGAAGACTAGGGCTCTACCATTGAGCTACGCCCGCTTGCCGCCCGTTGTCGGGGCTGCGATCGATACTTTAGCGGGTGGCGGTAAGCTTGGTGCAACCGGGGCGTGGCGCAGTTTGGTAGCGCACCCGCTTTGGGAGCGGGGGGTCGCAGGTTCAAATCCTGTCGCCCCGACGGTTGAAAGCGCAGGACAGGGCTGGTTTCCCGGATAGGGGACCGGCCCTGACTTGTCTCCCAAGGGTTCTGAGGAGAATCTGGGGAGACGATCATGGTTTCGGAGATCACTACGCCAGCCCCTGAGTCACCCGGCGGACGTCGTCTCGAGCCAGCTCGTTGACCTTCCGGGCCCGCGCCCGCAGCAGCTCGTCCAGCGCCGCCACCAGCGACCGCGGGCTCACCGCGAACCGGGCGTCCAGCGACGCTTCCCACGCAGCCGTCAGGTCGTCGAGCAGTCGGACGCGCATCTCCTTCGTGGTGTGGTCGCAGCGCGCCTGAACCGAGCCGTCGAGGTGTCTTAGCCGGTCATCCATCAGCGGCGGCGGCGTGCCCACGCTTCGCATGAGCGTCTTGTGCGAGTGTCGCATCCCGTGCGGCGTAAAGCCTTTCGCAATCGGCACCCAGCACGAGTCTAGGCCGCCCGCCCGCCCGCCCGCGTTGCGGCCGCGCGCCGGCACTCCAGGCCACGGCTCGCTGAGCACCGGAACCGGCCGGGCATTGTGCGGCGCCTTCTTCGGAACCAGCCCATCACCGCAGGCTGGAACAGCCACGTCGCGAACCCGTTTCGGCGCCAGTGAGCCGCCGTCTCCCCGTCGCGTGCACTGCGGACGAAGCCGAGCTCGGCGATCGCCTTCTCCACCTGCAACCGCGTCGCCTCGGCAACGCGGTCCGGGTGGTTGAGCACGTTCGAGACGGTGCCGCTGGACACGTCGGCCCGACGCGCGACGTCGACGAGCTTTGCGCCTGGTCGACGGGCTGCGCCGTTCGCCATACCCAGGCTGCGGAACACGTACGTCCGGCTGTGGCAGGCACGGCTTCGGGCCGGTGCGGGCGATGTGGTCGGAGATGAGACGCGACAGGAACGCCAGCATGTCGATGTCGCGGTACGAGTCGTCCTTGGGTGGGCAGCGGTGCAACTCGCTCGTGTCCAGTTCGTACAGCTACCACTGCACGCGGATCGACCGCAGCTGGGCTTACTCGGTCTCCAGGCCGACGAGTTCGCCCCACCGGCCCTTACCCGATGAGGTACGCGCCGGTTAGGCGCCGTCGGGCTGCGCCACGACTGCAGCACGTGCTCGAAGCCGAGCCTGGCGGTCGGCAGACGCACGACGGATCCAAGCGTCAGGATGCAACTTGAGCACGGGTGCGGTGCCAAGTTGGCGTGCGATAGCGCGAAGCCGCTCGCGGTGCGGGCGATCGCGATCCAGCATGTCTGCTGCACGTGAGGCCCACATGCAGCTCACGCCTAAGATCCACATGCGCGAGTTGTCGTTCAGGGGCTTGTTGGGCTCGACACTGACCACAACGTGCTCGCCTGGGCGCAGGTAGGAATCCACGATGGCAGGCCCGGCGTGCGTCAGGCCAGACAGGACCCGATAGAGCGCGTATAGCTGGGGCCCAAGCGGCGCGAAATCTCCGCAAAGTTGCTGGAACGACCGGGCAGCGCCATCAGCCGATGAGTGCTCGAACGCTGGCGGCTTGTCCAGCACCGCAGCCACCTCCTCGGCGTTTCTCAAGCCACTCTCTAGAAGCGTCCTCGCGAAGTTCCGTCGCTGCCGCTCGTGCTCGTTGGCGAATCCCGCCACAGCTGCGTCCTCGTACTGACTGATCCACTGGGTGGTCAGTCCATGTTCCAAGGCGCCGCGGACCAGCGGTACGGCCTCCAAGTCCGCGCCGGCGTCGCTGAGGAGCAGTGCGGCCCGTGTCAGCCGGTGCGTGTGAGCTGCGAGACTTAGCACGACCGCCAGTCTGGCCGGCGTGACCTTTCGTCCTCGCCCAACCGACGCGAGTGCAGATGGACGGTCTTCCCAGATCGTCAGCAGTTCCTCGAGTGTTGCCCGCAACGCGGGGTCTTTCTTGGGATCATCACGGTGCGCCATCGGCGTGGATCACCTCCTTGAAGATCGCAAGTTATCCACAGCTTGCGATCGATCTCCGCTGATCATGTCTGCGCTCGGTTACGGTTGCGAGCAGGTTGAAGCTGACCTCTGAGATTGATCTTATTCCTCCGTTTGGGTGACTACTGCGAGGTTTCCCGAATGTCGATCTTGTTCGCATTAGTGTGCTGCCGTTCCGCCACCGAGCGGGGAGGGAGCCTATGGACGGAGACGAGCAGGATGCGATTGAGGGGGTGCAGGATGGAGGACTGCCTCCAACTGCACGTCAAGAGCAATTCCACATCGCCTTCGTGAGGATGGTCGCGGCGGCGGCTGGGTTCTACGTCAAAGACCACACCACCGACTACGACGGTGTTGACATCACCGTGGCTTCCTCGGCCAGGTACAGGCGCTTCTACTGCCCGCAGTTCGAGCTGCAGCTCAAGTGCACGACGCAGCGGGATGTGGTCGGTGAAGACGAGGTGTCGTGGCAGATGAAGCGCAAACCGTTTCTAAAACTTGTGGGCGATGACCGGTACATCCCCGCGCTTCTGGGCATCCTTGTCATCCCGGCCGACGAGCCGGTGCTCCACGTGACTGACGACCACTTGCTCACCCGCAGTCGCATGTACTGGCAGTACGCGAGTGAGCTCGGTGACATCGCAGATGGCGTCGCCAGCAAGACAGTGAAGCTACC
This sequence comes from Lentzea sp. NPDC042327, assembly GCF_040647275.1. NCBI lineage: Bacteria > Bacillati > Actinomycetota > Actinomycetes > Pseudonocardiales > Pseudonocardiaceae > Lentzea > Lentzea sp. NPDC042327. The sequence goes on along the minus strand of NZ_JBEZBX010000020.1, from coordinate 100,155 downwards.
GAGAAGTAACCTCTTCGATGTAGAGGGTTTGAAGGGCATCATGCAGAGGATCGGCGACGGAGGTGAGTGGTGAAGCTTGACTCCATCAGTGAACTTTTCACCGAACTTCAGCCAGCCACCGTGCACCAGTACCTCGCCGCCAACGAGTGGCAACTCGAGCTTGAGGTTCCCCATGTCAAGGAGATCTGGCGGCTGGGGGACGACGCCAGGATCATGCTGCCGCTAGCCACGAACTACGCCGACTTCGGTCCTCGCTTCAAGGACACGCTGTTCATGCTGGCCGACGTCTACGACTGGGACGCAGACGAGCTCGTCCAGAAGATCCTGGCTACTCGAGCGGACCTGTTCTACGTCCGCCTCGACCAGGTGATGACCGATGGCACCCTACCGTTCAGACAAGCACATGACGCGCTGGAAAGCCTCTACAAGATGGTGAAGGCAGCGGCGACCACGGCGTACGACCCGACGCATTCCCATCGAGGGAAGCGCTCCGCGACCGTCAACGAGTTCCTCGATGACGACGTCCGCCTCGGTCACACCAAACGCGGAAGCTTCGTCTTCACGGTCGTAGCGCGTCTCGGCGAGCCAGCGCCAGTTCACACTGACGATGCGCCAGCGGTTAACTTCCCGCGTCTCGTCATGCAAACGTTGGCCACAGGCCTGCACACGGCGAAGAGCCTCTCGTTGGAACCTGACCCGCAGGTCATCGAGCACGCCGCAGAGCATGGGCTCAGCGCGAACCTTGTCGCTTCGCTGCAGGAGTTGACGGACACGGGGACGCTCCGCGAGCTCGACCTGTCGTTCGACTGGTCGACCTCGCTCCCCGCCCCAGAGGTGCCAGCCTCTCGCATCGTTGTAGATCGTGACGCGATGGCCGGTCTGCCGAGGGTCCGAGAGCGGCTGATCCGCCGTGAAGAGCCTCCTCGAGTGGAGACGTTGATCGGCAGAGTCCGATCGCTGACTCGTGAAGAAGAGGACGATCAAGAAGAGACCATGATCGTCCTCAGTACCGAAGTCAACGGCCGCTCCCGCAAGGTCCACGTGCCGCTCAGCGGGCAAGACTACGAGTGGGCCATCTACGCCCACCGCGAGAAGCTCCCGTTCACGGTGACCGGCGAACTAGCGTTCGAGAAGCGGGCATGGCGTTTGACCGGGCCAATCACGGTCGACTCTAGCTTCTTGGAACACCACCAGAATCAGTGACGCCAGCCAATTTTGGTTCGACGGTGTGAACTCGGTCCGTGGGAGAATTTCGGGAGACGTTCTCCCACGAGAGAGCAGTTCCTGCCGAGTCAGGCCGATGCAGACCGACGGCTTGACCTGCGGTGATGTTTCGGGGTGCTGGTCGGGGGAGTGGCCGTACCTTGTTTGGGAGCGGGGTCGCAGGTTCAAATCCTGTCGCCCCGATCGGTTGCCGAAAACCCGCAGCGCTCGCCGCTGCGGGTTTTCGCCTTCTCCACCCCCGCAGGTAGCGGCTGGCCCACGTCGCCAGCACCCGCGCCACGTACGTCGCGTCCGCGCGGTCGGCCAGCAGGTGTTCCACGTGGGCGGTGTCGGCGGAGGCGCCGATGGTTGACGACCGCGAAAAGCGTTTCTCCACGTCACTACTGTCCGGTCCGTGCGCTACCAGTACCTCGACGCCCGGCTGCGGCAGGCCTTCGACGACGCCGGGCTTAGCCGGTGCCAGCGGGCGTTGCTGCAGGGCGTGCTGCGCGCGCTCGACCCCGATGCGCACCTCGGCGAGCACGTCGCCGGGCTGGGCAGTGCGTTCCTGGCCGTCCAACGCGCGCAGACCGCCCTTGCCAGCCACGCCGCCGAGGACCACCCGCGGTGGAACCTGCTGCGCCGCATCATCAGCACCTCCGTCACGGTGATGGACGCCGCCGCGCCCGCCTACGCGCACGGCGGTGCGGAGGAGCTTGCCGAGGCACGGCGGACGTTGCTCGACGTGGACGCCGCCATCGCCGCCGACGGGCAGAAGCTCGACCCCGCCGTCACGGCCGCGGCTGCCGCGAAGCTCGACCCCGAGGCGCTCAGGGCCGCGGTCGAGCGGTGGCTCGCTCCACTGTGGAACGGTGTCGAGCTGCCGTTGCGGGCCAGGATGATCGCCGAGGTCGCGGTGGTCACGGCCGACCACGGGCGGGACGGGCGGCACCTGCGCACCGACCTGTTGCGGTTCCTCAAGAAACCGGACGACCTGGCGCAGGTGCTGTGGCCGCTGCCGCGCAGGCACGTGGTGGCGCTGGTCGTGCGCGGGGCCAGGGTGCTGCGGCACCTCGACGAGCTGCTGCCGGGGGCGCGGCAGGAACCGTTGCACCGCAGCAGGTTGCCGAAGGACGACTTCCTCAAGGACGTGGTCACCGGCTCGTCGGCGCTGGTCCGGCTGCCGGTCACGGCCGCGGACGCGCACACCGCGGCGGTGCTCGGCAGGCGGGTGCTGAGCGAGGCGCTCGACCAGTACGCGGCGGGGGAGCGGCTGACGGAGCTCGACATCGCGCCGGTGTGGCAGGTCAGCGGGCCGACCGGGCGGGTGACCCGCGGCGGGGAGCACCAGCGCACGGTCGGCAACGCCTACCCGCTCACCCCGTACTGGCCGGGTGAGCTGCGGTCGGCGATGCGGGTCGCGAACCTGGCACGGCAGGTCGACGCGCCGATGGCGGCCGCGGGGCTCGCGTGGAGCGCGCTGGAGGCGACCGGGCTGGACCCGAGCCGGATCGGCTGGCTGGCCAAGGCGTGCGCGCTGCAGGTGTTGCGGCAGCACCTGGTCAGTCTGCACGTCGTCGTCACCCACCACGACCGCGAGCTGAGGGCACCGCTCGACGCGCACGTGCCGACGACCGGGGTGAAGCACCACCTGAGGTCCGTCGACGCGTGGCTGGAGGTGCTCGTCCGGCACCCCCGGCCGAACGAGCGGCTGAAGGCCGCGCAGGACGCCGTCACCGCGCTCGCGGAGAGCGAGGGCGGGCTGGTGCCAGACCTCGTGGAGCTGTGGCGGTCGCGGCTCGCGGACTCGAACGCCCTCGCGGACTGGTTGCAGGAGCAGGAGGACACGGCCGCGGCCTTGCTGGAATGGCTCTACGCCACGCGGAACCTCGCCTTCCACGCCGGCACGTTCGCCGCGCCCGGCGACGTGCTGACCGCGCACGCCGGGCAGGCGCTCGCCGACCTGGCGCTCGAGTTCCTCGGCAACTGGCGCACGCGGGAACGCCGGCAGGGCCGGGACGAGACGCCCGCGCTGGAGGTCTACCGCCGCCTCGCCCAGCGCAAGGACCAGCTCACCGCGCGACTGCGGCGGGCGAACTCCGTGCGCAGGCTCAGCGTCGAGGACATCTCCGGCCCTGACGAGAAGTGGTGGACGCGGGGCGAGGGCTGAGGGGTCGAGGCCAACGGCGACAAGGTCAAGGCCCGGCTGCCGAAGGCCTGACGACCGACACGGGTCGTGGGTGGTTCCTGGACGAGAGGAACCACCCACGACCCGTTTCACGCATCAGGCGGCCTGGTGCCCGTTGGGCACCTGAGGCTCGTGGCGGTGCGTCATGCGGTGCCACCACGACCGCGGCCGGCCACCGCTGCGGTAGTACTCCTGGACGCGGCGGGCGTCCTCGCGCAGCGCCGCCTGCCGGTAGTCCATCTCGGCCTTGATCGCCTCGGGCGTCCACTCCACCTGAACCAGCTCCTCAGTTCGCTTCGTTGACGAGACCGAGGTTGCCCCTGAGGGATGGCCCCTCACATCGAACGATCACCCAAGGCTGCGCCGCGAGACCCCTTACTCAGCCGAAAGCGCCCGGGTGGAAGGGTTCCACCCGGGCGCCTGAGGCGTGCTAGCTCACGCGCGCGGTCGTACCGGGACGCACGGTCGTGGTCGTGGCCTGCGCCTGGTTGTCCGCGGGCCTCGCGTCCTGGTACCAGTCGGGGGACGAGGCCACCGCCCGGAACGTCACCTGGCCCGCCGCGGCGTCGGCGGCGGAGTAGGTGTACGCGAACACGAACTCGGTGCGGGCGGTCGGTGAAGCGGCCACGCGCTGCAGGGTGTAGCCGATCTCCTGGCCTTGGGCGCCGTTCGCGCTGACCTTGTAGAGCGTGACCTTGACGTTCCCGTCGTGGTGGGGGTTCGCCACGTACGCCTTGATCGTCTTGGTCTGGCCGGCCCGTGCCGCCTCCGGCACGGACAGGGCGGTGATCGCCAGGTCGTGCGTCTCGACCGTCAGCTTCTCCGGCACGCTGCTGCCGGTGCGGCCGTCGGACGTCGTCGCGGTCACGGAGACCGAGTAGTCACCGTCCTTCGCGTACCGGTGCCTGATCCGCTCACCGGGCACGATCGGCGCCGACCCGCCGTCGCCGAAGTAGACGGTGCCGCTGACCAACGGCCGCTGCTCACCCGCGGACGGCACGAACTCGACGTCGGTGTAGATGGTCGGGTTGTTGGGGTACGGCGACAGCCACGGCCGCAGCGGCGCAGCGGTGCTGAACTCCACGAACGCCGGCTCCGCGTCCGCGGGCGTCTCCGCCACCCGGACCAGGTAGGACTCGCCGGCCTCGGCCGAGAAGACCGACCGCATGCCGTTGCGCTCGTTGTCGTCCGTGGACACGCAGTCCACTTCGGACAGGTCGGCGGCGCGGTACACGCTGACGGCGCCCTCGCTGGCGAGGACCTGGACGAACCTGCTGCTGGTCGGGGCGTAGCGGTACCAGACGGACTGCGTCGCCGCCGGGTCGCAGCTCGCGGACAGCTCGCCCGGCTCCGCCGTCGTGCGCCGCAGGTCGACGTCGTGCCTGCTCGGCACCGCGACCGCCGCGGCGTTCGCGCGGTTGTCGTTCGACAGGCCGGGAACGCCGCGGAAGTCGATCAGGACCGGGCCGCCGCCGGAGTAGTAGTCGACCACCATCACGTGGTAGGTCGTGCCCGCTTTGACCGCGAACGTGTCGTCCCTCGGACCGTTCGCGGTGCAGGCGCCCTCGACCGGCGTCAGCGCGCCGCGCTCGCCGGTGAAGACGCCGTAGAACGGCCCGTACCGCTCGCTGTGCGTGGCCAGCCGGACGAAGCCGTCGGCGGGTGCGGTGTAGCGCAGCCACACCGACCCCGTACCCCAGTAGTTGCAGGCGTTCGGGTCGTCGGCGGCCTTGGTGGCACCGGTGGTGTCGACGGTGGCCGTGAACGGCAGTGCGGTGACGTCAAGAGCGGTGTCGAAGTCGTCGTTGCCCGGTGCGGCGTGCGCGACACCCGGCACGGACAGGGCGAGCAGGGCCGCGGCACCGAAGGCCAGCGCACGCGTTCTGATGGACAGTCTCATGATCCCCCCAGATCAGTTCAGGACGGCGGCGGCGGCGAGTGCGGGACGCACGGTGGTCGCGATCGCGATCACCTCGTTGTCGCCGGTGTTCGCGTCGTACACCGGGTACTCCAGCTTCACCTCGGCCTTGAACGTCACCTTGCCGGTCACCGCGTCCTCCGGCGTGAAGGTGTAGGAGAACGGGAAGCTCACCTTGCGCGTCGGGTGCGCGGGCACGTCGAGCTTCAGCACGCCGACCTCACGCCACCACTCGCCGTCGTGCTTGTAGAGCCTCACCGTGGCCTGCTCCAGGTACCGGGTGTTGCCCACCTGCACGGTGATCTGCTTCTGCTGCCCGGCCCGTGCCGAGGTGGGCACGGTGAACTTGGTGATGCCGACGTCGTGCGTCTTGACCGTGACCTCGACGGTGTCGGTGGAGACGCGGCCGTCGGACGTGGTCGAGCGGATCGCCGCCGTGTACACGCCGTCCTTGGTGTACCGGTGGTTCCGGTCGGTCTCCTCGCTCGCGGGCAGCGTGGTGCCGTCACCGAAGTCCCACTCGGTCAGCACCGGGTCGTCGAAGTCGTTGCCGGTGTAGACCCGGAACGGGATGGTGTCGTTGACCGACGGACCACCCGACGTGGTGGAGTAGCTGAGGTTCGTCGTGAACGCGGGTGCTTCCTTCAGCTCCAGCGTGAACCGGGAGTCGTCGCCGGCGCTGCTGACGAGCTGGAAGAAGTAGGTCTTGCCGCCCGTGAGGCCGACTGCCTTGCCGTTGTAGGCGGACGTCCCGGTGCACTTGCGCAGTTCCAGCCCGCCCAGTGCGGCGCCGTCGAAGACGCTGATCACCGGGCTGCTGCCGCCGCTCGACTTGACCTGCACGACCACTGACTGGTCCTGGGCGGGCGTGTAGGAGTACCAGACCGACGGCCGGCCCTCGGAGCTGTGACAGGCCGCCGCGTACGGCTCGGCGTCCTGGGCGGAGGCCAGCGAGAAGTCCGGACCGGGTGTGGAGAACGGCAACGTCACCGGCTGCGCGTTCGCGAAGTCGTCGTTGGCCAGCGGGGAGATCCGGTCGAGCGCGAGCTTCAGCGCGCCACCGGTCACGTTCTGCCCGGTCACCATGAAGTGGTAGGTCTCGCCCGCGGTCGCGCGGAACGTGACCGGGTCGGTCCGGCTGCGGCTGCAGCCGTCGGAGTACCAGTCGACGTGGCGCAGCTCGTGCCGCGGCCCGGTGAGCGTCGTGACCACCAGGTCTCGGCCGCTGCCCTCGGTCTTGAGCCGCAGCAGGCCGTCCTCGGTCGCGGTGTAGCTGAACCACACCGAACCGCTTGCGACGTAACCGGTGCAGTCGTACGGGTCGTCGAGCGCCTTGGTGGCGGACGTCGTGTCCTGTTCGGTCACGTACGGCAGGGCGTTGATCACGGTGGGCGTGTCGAAGTCGTCGTTGGTCGGTGGTGCCGCGTGTGCCACACCGGGCACCAGCACCCCGACCAGGGCGACGGCCGCGACCGCCGCTGATCTCCAGGAAGGCATGCGAAAGTTCCCCCAAGTCCCCAGACCCCGGCCTTGATGGCAGGGGTACCCCGACCCTAGATCGCGACGGATGGGGTGTTCGTTGCACGTTCCGGCCGAATTGCCCCATCCGGCGCAGCGCGCGCGTTACCTCGTGAACCGCAGGGTGATCACCTGGAACGGGCGCAGCACCACCTCCGCGCCCGCGGCACCCAGTGGCCGTTCGAGCAGGTCGGTCTCCTGGACGTCCCGATGGGCGAAGGAGGTGCTGATCGAGGCGCGGGCACGACCGCCGTGCGCCTCGTAGAGCCGGACGACGACATCGCCCGACCGGTCGTCCGCCAGCTTCACGGCCTCGACCCTGACCGCCGGGTTGCCGGTGCGCACCAGCGGTTGCGGTGCGGCCGAGCCCTGGACGGTCCGCGGCGGCAGGTTGATCCGGTAGCCCGCGTCCACGCCCTCCGGCAGGCCGCCGAGCACGAGGGCGTAGCGGAAGCGGTGGTGGCCCTGGTCGGTCTCGGGGTCGGGGAACCGGGGCGCGCGCAGCAGGGACAGGCGCACGGTCGTGGTGGTCCCGCCGTCCTCGCGGGTGGTGCGGGTGACCTCGTGGCCGTAGGTCGAGTCGTTGACCACCGCGACGCCGTAGCCGGGTTCGCCGACGTGCAGGAAGCGGTGGGCGCAGATCTCGAACTTCGCCGCCTCCCACGAGGTGTTGGTGTGGACGGGCCGGTGCAGGTGGCCGAACTGGGTCTCGGCGGTGGAGACCTCGGCGCGCAGGTCGAGCGGGAACGCGATCTTGAGCAGCTTCTCGCGTTCCTGCCAGTCGACCTCGGTGTCGAAGTCGACCTGCTTGGAGCCCTCGCGCAGCCGGATCGTCTGGGTGAGCGCGGAGTCGCCGAACTCGGTGCGCACGACCACGGCGTCGGCGGCGTCGACGCGTCCGGTCGGGGCCAGGTCGGACCGCCAGTTGCGGTAGAACGGGTCGATGTCCCAGGCGTCCCACTGGTTCGGGTTGTCCTTGTGCAGCTGCGGCAGGCCCGCGCACCCGCGCGGCGGCAGGACCTCGCGCTGCTCCTCCAGGTCGAGGACGGAGGTGATCACGCCGTCGCCGCCGACCGTCACGCGGAGGCGGCCGTTGTCGAGCACGCCGTCCACGGGCGCGACGAACGGCCTGGGCGCGTCACCGCCGAACACGTCGAAGACGACCTCGGCGGAGCCGTCGCCCTTGACCGCGTCGATCGCACGGGTCGTGAGCTGCTCCAGCTCCGCCGCCACCCGCGCGTAGGTCGCCTCGGCCTCGCGGTGCACCCAGGCGATCGAGCTGCCCGGCAGGATGTCGTGGAACTGGTGCAGCAGCACGGTCTTCCACAACCGGTCGAGGTCGTCGTACGGGTACTCGGCGCCGTGGAGCGCAGCCGCGGTCGACCAGTGCTCTGCCTCGCGCAGCAGGTGCTCGCAACGCCGGTTGCCCTGCTTGGTCTTGGCCTGCGTGGTGTAGGTGGCGCGGTGCTTCTCCAGGTACAGCTCGCCCGCCCACACCGGCGCGTCCGGGTACTCGTCCTGCGCGGCCTGGAAGAAGTCGCGCGGCGGCTCGACCGTCACGGTCGGGGAGCCTTCGAGGTCCGCGACCCGGTGCGCGGTCTCCATCATCTCGCGGGTGGGGCCGCCACCACCGTCGCCGTAGCCGAACGGGACCAGCGACCGGGAGGCCTTGGCGTGCTCGGCGAACTGGCGTGACGCCCGTGCGAGCTCCTCGCCGCTCAACGAGGAGTTGTAGGTGTCGACCGGCGGGAAGTGCGTGAAGATCCGGGTGCCGTCGATGCCCTCCCACCAGAACGTGTGGTGCGGGAACCGGTTGACCTGGTTCCACGACAGCTTCTGCGTGAGGAACCAGCGCGAGCCGGACAGCTTGATCAGCTGGGGGAGCGCGGCGCTGTAGCCGAACGAGTCCGGCAGCCACACCTCCTCGGTCTCCACGCCGAAGTTGTCGAGGAAGAACCGCTTGCCGTGCACCAGCTGCCGGGCCATCGCCTCACCGCCGGGCATGTTCGTGTCCGACTCGACCCACATGCCGCCGACCGGCACGAACTGCCCACTGCGGACCTTCTCGCGCACGCGGTCCCACACGTGCGGGTGGTGCTCCTTCATCCACGCGTACTGCTGGGCCTGCGAGCACGCGAAGTAGAAGTCCGGGTACTCGTCCATCAGCCTCGTGACGTTGGAGAACGTCCTGGCGCACTTGCGGACCGTCTCCCGCAGCGGCCACAGCCACGCGGAGTCGATGTGCGCGTGGCCGATCGCGGAGACCTTGTGCGCGGAGGCCGTGGCGGGCATCGACAGCACGCCGGCGAGCCGGTCACGGGCGTCGGCGGCGGTCTCCGCGACCGCGTTGAGGTCGAGCGCGTCCATCGCCCGGTCCAGCGCGTGCAGCACCTTGTGCCGGCGCGGGTCGTGCTCGGGCAGCTCCTCCATCAGACCCTGCAACACCTCGATGTCGAGCATGAGGTGCCAGACCTGCGGCCGGAACACCGCGAGCTCGGCCTTGCGGATCTTGTACAACGGCTCGGTGCCCGCGGTGTCCTTGTCGCCCAAAGCGGTCGGCAGGAACGGGTGGAAGTCGAGGATCGTCGGGTTGCCCGCGGCTTCGAGGTAGTAGCGGACCTCGCTGCCCTCGACCGGCAGGTGGGTGTTGCGCGGCTCGATGCCCTTGATCGGCACGCCGTCGGCGGTGTAGGCGAGGCCTTCGGACTGGAAACCGGGGCCGGGGTGGGTGAAACCGAGGTCGAGCACCACCTCGACCTGCTCGCCCCGCCACGCCTCCGGGACGGTGCCGGTCAGCCGGAACCAGCTGGTGCTCCACGGCGCACCCCAGTCGTCGCCGACCCGCGCGGGTTCGTAGTGAGCGGCGAGGGCTTCGGCGACCGGCACCGGCTCGTCCGGCACGGTCCACACGGCCAGCTCCAGCGGCGCGGTCTCGCCGTAGACCGCCGGGCGGATGCGTTCCTTCAGCGTGCGGTTGAGGCGTTCTTCCAGCAGCGCGCGTTCGTCGTGCATGTCAGTTCCCCAACTCGATCGAGGCCCGCACACCCGTGCGCGCGAGGGCCATCCACTCTTCGAAGAAGGCGCCACCGGGACCCCACGAGGGCCGGTCGCCGTGCAGCGTGATCGGCGTGCGCTCGGCCGGCGCGGGCGGCGTCTCCCCTGCGATCCGGGCGATCACCTCGCCGAGCGGCTTGACCTCGCGTCCGGTGGTCATCAGCCCCAACTCGTACTCGCGTTCGGGGAAGTCCACCAGCGCGCGGTCGACGTCGAACGAGCACCACCACGTGACGCCCCACAGGTCCGCGCACGTCAGCACGTTCGCAAGCGTTCGCTCGGCGAACTCCGGCGCCTGCTCGGCGCTGATCTCGGGCTGGGCGGCGCCGACCTCCTGCAACCACACCGGCCGCCGCGGGTCCCTCGCGTGCGCCTTCGCGAGCTCGACCAGGTACTCGGCGTGGTGGACGCTCTCCGGCGACATCGGGCCGTAGAGCTGCGCGGTGCCGTTGAAGACCCACGAGTGCACGGTCGTCATCGCGCCCTTGTTGGCCGCGTGCTCCGGCAGGAACGAGTGCTCGCTCTCGTACCAGACGGCGTCGTACTCGGAGTGCACGTGCGGGTGGTCCGGCGCGGCCGCGGCGCACTCGGCGAGCAGCGCATCGATCCACTCGCCGGCCTGCTCGGGCGTGCACGGGTTGGACTCGGTGAGCAGGTTGACCTCGTTGCCGAGGGTGAAGCCGAGGAAGTTCGGCTTCTCGCGCAGCGCCTCGGCGAGCGTGCGGACGTAGAGCCTCTGCCCGCTGATCACCTCGGGGTTGGTGAAGATGTTGGCGCGGTGCCAGGTCTGCACCCACGACGGGTAGAAGTCGAAGCTCGACAGGTGGCCCTGCAGCACGTCGACCTGCACGTCCAGGCCGTGTTCGCGGGCCGCGTCGAGCACCTGGCCGAGCTGCTCGACCGCCTTCGGGCGGACCAGGCCCCGGTTGGGCTGGAACACCGGCCACAGCGGGAACACCCGCACGTGGTCGAGCCCCAGCCCGGCGATCGCCGCGAAGTCCGCTTTCACGTCGTCCAGCGAGAAGTCGAGCCAGTGGTGGAACCAACCGGTGGACGGGGTGTAGTTCACGCCGAAACGCAAGGTTGAACTCCTCGGGTTTAGCCCTTGATCGCGCCTTCTCCCACTCCGCGGAAGAAGTGCTTCTGCAGCAACAGGAACAGCAGGACCAGCGGGACGACGGCGATGATCGTGCCCGCCGCCACCAGCCGCTGGTTCTGCACGAACGTGCCCTGGAGGTACGCCAGGCCGATGGTGAGCGTGTACTTCTCCTGGTCGCTCAGGACGATGAGCGGCCACAGGAAGTCGTCCCAGCTGAACATGAACGAGAACAGCGCCACCACGACCAGCGTGCCCTTCACCGACGGCAGCGCGAGGCGGGTGAAGCGCTGCCACGCGTTGGCGCCGTCGATGACCGCCGCCTCCTCCACCTCGGCGGGCAGGGCGAGGAAGGCGTTGCGCAGCAACAGGACGTTGAGCGCGGCGACCGCACCGGGCAGCACGACCGCGGTGAGCGTGTTCGTGAGCCCGAACCCGCGCATCACCAGGAACAGCGAGATCATGATCGCCTCGAACGGCACCAGGATGCTGCTCGCGAACACCACCGCGGCGAACCGGCGGCCGCGGAACCGCAACCGCGCCAGCGCGTAGCCGGCCATGGCGGCGCCGAGGCAGTTCGTGACGACGTTGACGCTCGCCACGCCCAGCGAGTTGAGCGCGAACGACCAGACCGGCACCACGTCGGCGACGGCCGCGTAGTTCGCGAACGTCGGGTCGTCCGGGATGAAGTCGGGGACGAAGACGTCCTCACCGGGCCCCTTGATGCTCGTCGCGAACTGCCACAGGAACGGTCCGACGCTGATCGCGAGGATGGCGAGCAACCCGAGGTAGCGCAGGCCGAGGAGGACGTGGGAGCGCTTCACAGCTGGTCCTCCCTGCGGTTGAGCTTCAGCGTGACCAGCAGCAGCCCCAGCAGGACGACGAACAGGACCACGCTGAGCGCGGAGGCGTACCCGACCTCGCCGGTGAGACCGCGGCCGGTGGACTGGATGAGCATCACCAGCGTGGTGCTCGCCCCGCCCGGCCCGCCGGTGCCGCCGGACAGCAGGTAGATCTCGGAGAACACGCGGAACCCGTTGACCGCGCTCAGTGCCGCGACCAGCACCATCGTCGGCCGCAGGCTCGGCACGGTGACCGACCAGAACCTCCTGACCGGTCCCGCGCCGTCGACCATCGCGGCCTCGTGCAGGTCCTTCGGCACGTTCGCGAGCGCGGCCAGGTAGATCACCATGTAGTAGCCCAGGCCGCGCCAGACCGTGACGACCATCGAGCTGACGAGGAGCAGGCCGGAGTCGGTCAGGAACGGGACCCGGTCACCGCCCAGCGCCTCGACCACGCTGTTCACCAGGCCGCGGCTGTCGAGCAGCCACGTCCAGATGAGCCCGACCACGACCGTGGACGCGATCACCGGCGTGAAGAACGCCGTCCGGAAGACCCCGATGCCCGGCACGACCTTCTGCGCGAGCACCGCGACCAGCAGCGGCAGCAGCACCAGCGGGGGCACGACGCCCGCCATGTACAGCAGGCTGTTGCGCGCGGCGGCCCAGAACCTGGGGTCCTGGGCCATCCGAACGAAGTTGTCCACGCCGGTGAACGTGCCGCCGCCCAGTGCGCTCGCGTCGGTGAACGCGAGCACGATCATGTTCAGGAACGGGAAGATCACGAACAGCGAGCAGATGGCCAGTCCTGGCGCCAGGAACAGCCACGGCGTGTACGGGCGGTGCGTCACCTCAGCAGCCGGTTGCACTCGGTGACGGCGTCGTCGAGTGCCTGCTTCGGCGACTTCTTGCCGAGCATGGCGTCCGCGAGCTGTTGCAGCAGCGCCTCGCGCATCTGGTCGCTGAACTGCACCGGCGTGTAGTTCACCGCCGTCTTGAGCTGCTTGGCCGCGGCGACGCGCACGCGTGCCTCGTCCGTGCCGTCCTCGGTGGTGAAGTACGGGTCGTCGCCGCCCCTGCTGGTGCTGGGGAAGATCGAGGCGAGCTTCGCGAACGCCACCTGGTTCTCGGCGTTGGTGAGGAACCGGCCGAAAGCCAGTGCCGTCGCCTGGTTCTTGCTGCTCTTCGGCACGCTGACGCCGTGCAGGAACATGTTGGCGCTGCCCGTGTTCGTGATGGGCGTGGTGATGCCGATGTTCGCGTGGAGGCTGGGCGCGTCGGTCTTGAACTTGCCGAGGTCGTAGGCGCTGCCGGGGTTCATCGCGGTCTGCTGCGCCATGAACTTCGCGCCGGCGCCGGTGTAGTTCTGCGTGAGCGCCTCGGGGATGAGCGCGCCCGCGTCGTACATGCGCTTGTAGCTCTCGACGAACTCGACGCCCTTGGGTTCGTTGAAGGTGAACCTGTCGTTCTCGAACAGCTTCACGCCGTACAGCCCGAAGTCGGCGATGCTCGGGGTCTGGCCGAGGATCGCGATCTTCTTCTCGGCGAGCTTGAGGGCCGTGACTTCAAGCTCCTTGAAGTTCGTCGGCGGCTTGCTCGGGTCGAGACCGGCCTGCTGGAACAGGGCCTTGTTGTAGAAGATCGGCCCGGTGTTGAGGTACCAGGGGAACCCGTAGCAGCCGCCCTTGCCGGGGATCTCGAACGCCTGCCAGGCGTTCGCCAGGTACTCCTGCCTGGCGTCCTTGAGGTTCTCGTCGAGGTTGACGAGCTGCCCCGCCTTGGCGAGCGGGAAGCTGAGGTCCGGCGGGACGTTGATGACGTCGGGCAGGCTCCCGGCGCTCGCGTCCGCCATGACCTTGGCCAGGTAGCCGTCCGCGGGCTGGTCGACCCACTTCACGGTGGTGCCCTGGTGCCGCTTCTGGAAAGCGTCGACGACACCGTTGACGTAGTTGGTGTACTTGGGCTTGAGGGACCAGGTCTGGACCGTGATCTCGCCCGTGACCTGGCCCGACGCCGATGAGCCTGTGTTCGGTGTGCCGGACAGTCCGCATCCCGCCACGGGCACCGCCGCCAGGCCCGCGAGGAACGTGCGCCTCTTCATCAACAGCCACCTCCTTGCTGGCGGACCCTAGCTAAACCGGTTTATCTGCGGCTAGCCTCCGATCGTCTTGTTGTCTCGTTCCGGACAGGGTGCGCAGCGGTGAAGAGGCCAACGATCAAGGACATCGCGGCGGCCGCCGGCGTGTCCAAGGGCGCCGCGTCACTGGCGCTGAACGGCCGCTCCGGCGTGTCCGAGACGACCCGCGCCCGCGTGCTGGCCGTGGCCTCGTCCCTGGGCTATCGCCCCTCCGCGACCGCGCGCGCGTTGTCCTCCGCCTCCGCCGACGCGGTCGGGTTGGTCCTGGTGCGCCCACCGCGCGCGTTGGGGGACGAGGCGTTCTTCTTCCAGTTGATCGCCGGCATGCAGTCGGAGATGTCATGCGCACTGCTGCTGCAGGTGGTGTCGTCGCGCGCCGAGGAGATCGCGCTCTACGAACGGTGGTTCGCCGAACACCGGGTCGACGGGGTGTTCCTCGTCGACCTGCTGGTGTCGGACCCGCGGGTGGAGCTGATGTCGTCGCTCGGGATGCCGGCGGTCGTGGTCGGCGGCGCGGGGCACCACGGAGCGCTGGCTTCGGTGTGGGCCGACGACTACGCGGCGATGACGTCGGTCGTGTCGCACCTGAAGTCGTTGGGCCACCGGCGGATCGCGCGCGTGGCCGGGTTGCCGTCGCTGCTGCACACGGTGCGGCGGGACGCGGCGTTCTCCTCGTCCGTCGTGGACGGTGTCGTGGTGTACGGGGACTACACCGCCGAGTCCGGGGCCTCGGCCACGCGGGAGCTGCTGGGAGCGGCCGAACCGCCCACCGCGATCGTGTACGACAACGACGTGATGGCGGTGGCCGGGGCCGAGGTCGCCGGTGCGCTGGGGGTGGCGGTGCCGCAACGGCTGTCGATCGTCGCCTGGGACGACTCGGTCCTGTGCCAGCACGGGCGGCTGACGGCCCTGTCGCGGGACACGTTCGCGTTCGGGGCACGGGCGGCTCGGGCACTGCTCGCGGTGTTGGGCGGCGCGGTGCCGACGGACGTGGAGGACGTGCTGCCGGAGCTGGTGGTGCGGGGGAGCTCCGGGGTGGCACCGGGCAGTGCCTGAGGGCAGCCTCGCCCGGTGGACGGCGCGCGGCCGCCACCGGGCGAGGTCCTGCGCTCGGGACGGTCAGGTCAGCGAGGCCACCTGGTCGCTGACCACCTGGGCCGCCGCCGACACGAGTGCGGTCACCGCCGGGTTCGTCGAGTTGTCCTGGCGCCAGCCGAACTGGGTGTAGACGCGGAAGTTCGGGGACCAGGGCAAGCGGACCAACCTGCCGTCGGCCAGCTCGGCGGCGACGGTGACCTCCGGCATCAGCGCGATGCCGAGGCCGGAGGAGACGGCGCGCTTCGCCGCGTCGATCGAGTCCAGCTCCAGGACCGGGGCCCGCGTCTCGTCGAAGGCGAGGGAGCTCTCGAACAGGTCGTGGTAGGCGGCGCCGTTCTCGGCGCGGATCAGCGTGCTGCCGGTGAGGTCGTCCTCCGTGAGGGACTGGCGCTGCGTCAGCATGTGGTTCGGGCCGGCCACCACCACGAGCGGTTCCGGGCACAGCACCGTCGTCTCCAGGCCCTCGCGCGGCTCGATGGCGCCGATGAAGAACGCGCAGTCGAGTTGGCCGTCGCGCACCGAGTTCAGGTTGTTCAGGGCGTTGCGCGAGTGGAGCGAGAGTTGGACGCTCGGGTAGCGCCAGCACATGTATTCGATGAGCGGTAACAGACGGTAGTCGGTCAAACTCTGTGCGGAACCGATGACGAGTTTGCCGTGCGGCTCGCCGTTCATCGTGATGGCTTTTCGGGCCTTTTCCGTGAGGTTGATGATGTTTCGCGCGAACGGGAGCAGTTCCACGCCTGCGGAGGTCATCTGGATACCCCGCGGCAGGCGTCGGAATAGCACGACGCCGAGTGCCTCCTCCAGGGCCTTGATGCGGGTCGTGATGGTCGGCTGCGAGCAGTTGAGCGTGGCTGCGGCCTTGGTGAAGCTCCCTGTCTGAACCACGGTCGTGAACGCGAGAAGCTGGCGTGTCTCCATCAGGCGGATCCTCGGATTAAAACGGTGCGACGACTTTTTCTCGTTCGTTCCCGTGGTCCTGTTACGGATGGTGCGAGGGTCGTAACGCTACCTGTCCCCCTTGGCCGCAACATTGGTGCTAATGGAGTCATCTTGATCGGTCGCGAAAGGGGGTTTCCGCCGAAAGAGTGATTTTAGAGAGGTGGTCTGCGACAGGCCGTAGCGGGCCGACTCTTTTCAGTGATCCTTTCGCCAGGCGAACAAACAACGCCGCCACCTCGCAGAGGTGACGGCGTTGTGGGCGGAGGTGCGGATCAGGCGCCGCAGGCCCCGCCGCCGAGCAGGAAGCTGTAGACGACCGGCGGTTCGGTGCCCAGCTGCTGCGTCACGGTGAGGCGGATGCCGTCCGCCCACTCGTAGGTGTGGGGGAACTCGCTGCGCCACGGTTCGAGGATGGACGCCCGCTGCGCGCCGCGGAGCTCGACCGTGGTGGTCCGCTGCGCGCCGTCCGGGGTCGCGGAGTCGCCCGCGTCGACGCCCGTCAGGGTGTGCACGCCGATGCCGTTGGCCGGCGCCTTGACCATCCGGCCCGCCGCGTCGCGGAGGTGCAGGGCGAGGTTCGACATCTCGCTGACCGTGTTGTAGCTGTCCGGGTCGGTGGTGCACCACGCCGTGCGGTTGATCTCGGCGAACGCCAGGAACGGGCCCCGCGAGTCCGTGAGCGCGATCGAGGCGAGGCGTTCGGCCTTGAGGTTCGTGCTGTCACCGGGGCCCGCGTAGAGGACCACGGCGGACTCGGGCAGCTGCGGCGCCACGTCCTCGTCGGCCAGGTGCACGCCCCAGCCGGGGTGCAGGGCGGTGCGGCCGACCACGACCTCGTCCGCGCGGAACCCGGCGGGCTCGTCGCCGGGGAGCCAGGTGCGGCTGAGGCCCTCGGTCCGGCCGTTGACGGTCAGCGCGTAGGCGGACGCCGTGGCGACCTGCGGGAAGACCGGGGTGCCCGCCGACGCGGGTGCGACCGCGGCCGCTCCCAGGACGGCGCCGGCGGCGGTGATGGCGAGAAGTCTGCTGACAGCACTGTGCACGTCGAACTCCCGATGATCGGGTGAAGCCCCCAGAACGGCACGAACCGGCCGTGTGCGGAGAAGGGTAGCGACGGCTGCCGGCCGGTCCCGCGGGGCGCGGAACCGGGGTGGCGGCGGTCACACGGCGGGCCTCGCCTAGACTCGCTGGGAATCC
The DNA here is from genome assembly GCF_040647275.1 of Lentzea sp. NPDC042327. Classification (NCBI taxonomy): domain Bacteria; kingdom Bacillati; phylum Actinomycetota; class Actinomycetes; order Pseudonocardiales; family Pseudonocardiaceae; genus Lentzea; species Lentzea sp. NPDC042327. Next base: position 82,965 of record NZ_JBEZBX010000020.1, on the reverse strand, counting down.
GGGCGCCACGAGTGGCGGTACCGGCTGTCTGCACGTTCTTGTTCGTATCGAGGAGTCCACGTTGAAGAGCACCGTCGAGCACCTGAGCCCGACGAGGGTCCGGATCAACGTCGAGGTGCCGTTCGACGAGCTCAAGTCGAACTTCGACCAGGCGTACCGGAAGCTCGCGAAGCAGGTCCGCATCCCCGGCTTCCGCCCCGGCAAGGCCCCCGCCAAGGTGCTGGAGAGCCGCATCGGCCGCGCTCCGGTCCTGGACGAGGTCATCCAGGAGGCCATCCCGGCCAAGTACCTGGAGGCGGTCAACGCCGGTGAGGTGCGCACGCTGGGCCGCCCCGACTTCGAGGTCACCAAGATCGAGGACGGCGCGACGCTCGAGTTCACGGCCGAGGTCGACGTCCGTCCCGAGATCACCGTGCCCGCGTTCGGCGAGCTCGCGGTGACCGTGGACGAGCAGGAGGTCGCCGACGAGGACGTGACCACGCAGCTGGACGAGCTCCGCGCCCGCTTCGGCACGCTGACCGGCGTCAGCCGCCCCGCGCAGACCGGCGACTTCGTCGTCGTCGACCTGTCCGCCACCGTCGGCGGCGAGGAGGTCGAGGAGGCGCGCACCAGCGGCCTGTCCTACGAGATCGGTTCCGGCCAGCTCGTCGAGGGCATCGACGAGGCGCTCGTCGGCGCGTCCGAGGGCGAGACCAAGACCTTCACCACCACGCTCGTCGCCGGTGAGCACGAGGGCAGCGAGGCCGAGGTCACCGTCGTGCTGAACACGGTGAAGGAGCGCCAGCTCCCCGAGCTCGACGACGAGTTCGCGCAGCTCGCCAGCGAGTTCGACACGCTCGACGAGCTCAAGGCCGACCTGCGGACCCGCCTGGGCCGCGTCAAGAAGATGCAGCAGGGCGTGCAGGCGCGCGACAAGGTCCTCGAGGCGCTGCTGGAGACCACCGAGGTCCCGCTGCCCGAGGGCATCGTCCAGGGCGAGATCGACGCCCGCAAGCACGACGCCGTGCACGCCTTCGACCACGACGACGCGAAGTTCGCCGCGTGGCTCGAGGAGCAGGGCCAGTCGGAGGAGGAGTTCGACGCCGAGCTGCGCAAGGCCGCCGAGCAGGCCGTCAAGACGCAGCTGGTGCTCGACTCGATCGCCGACGCCGAGCAGGTCACGGTGTCCGACGGCGAGCTGACCGAGCGGATCATCTACCAGGCCCAGCGCTTCGGCATCAGCCCCGACGAGTACGTCAAGCGCGCGCAGCAGTCCGGCCAGCTCGGCGCGATCTTCGCCGACGTCCGCCGCGGCAAGGCGCTCGCGAGCGTCGTGCGCCAGGCGACGGTCAGCGACACCAGCGGCGAGAAGCTGGACCTCGACGAGCTCTTCGGCGAGACCAAGTCCCAAGAGGACGCGGAGTAGTTCGGCGCCCTCGCCGCGTGACGCGGCGAACGCCGGAAATACAGCCCTGAGCGAACGCGGGCGGTGTCGGGCATCTGACGCCGCCCGCCTTCGTTAAGGTCGATCGCAGAGAGTTTTCGCTTCCAGATTCGTTCCACCTGGAGTTAGGCAGGCAGACGTGACGCAGCACTCCTTCCCGACCCCCGAGATGCGGTCGGCCACCGCCGGGATGAACCTCAACGACTCGGTGTACGAGCGGCTGCTCCGCGAGCGGATCATCGTCCTGGGATCGCAGGTCGAAGAGGGCATCGCCAACCAGATCACCGCTCAGTTGCTGCTGCTGGCCGCTGAGGACCCCGAGAAGGACATCACCCTCTACATCAACTCGCCGGGTGGTTCCGTCACGGCGGGCATGGCCATCTACGACACGATGCAGCTGATCGAGCCGGACGTGGCCACGGTCGCCATGGGTCTCGCGGCGTCGATGGGTCAGTTCCTGCTCTCCGCGGGTGCCCGCGGCAAGCGCCAGGCGCTCCCGCACGCGCGCATCCTCATGCACCAGCCGTCGGCGGGTGTCGGTGGTACGGCGGCGGACATCGCGATCCAGGCGGACATGCTGACGCGCACCAAGCGCGAGATGGCCGAGCTGATCGCCGAGCACACCGGCCAGCCGGTCGAGCGCATCATCGCCGACTCCGACCGCGACCGCTGGTTCACCGCGCAGGAAGCGCTGGAGTACGGCTTCGTCGACAAGGTCGTCACCCGGTCGCAGCCCGTCGGCGACTCGAACAACTGACGTCAGCTAGGAGACCTCAAGTGAGCCAGTTCCACATGCCTCAGTCGCGGTACGTGCTGCCGTCGTTCGTCGAACGCACCAGCTACGGCATGAAGGAGTCGAACCCGTACAACAAGCTGTTCGAGGAGCGCATCATCTTCCTCGGCGTGCAGGTTGACGACGCCTCGGCCAACGACGTCATGGCGCAGCTGCTGGTCCTCGAGTCCGAGGACCCGGACCGCGACATCCTGATGTACATCAACTCGCCGGGTGGCTCGTTCACCTCGCTGATGGCCATCTACGACACCATGCAGTTCGTCCGCCCGGACATCCAGACGTACTGCCTCGGCCAGGCCGCCTCGGCCGCCGCGGTGCTGCTGGCCGCCGGCACCCCCGGCAAGCGCCACGCGCTGCCGAACGCGCGAATCCTGATCCACCAGCCCTCCATGGAGGGCGCGTACGGTCAGGTGTCCGACCTGGAGATCCAGTCGAACGAGATCCAGCGCGTGCGCCGCCTGATGGAGTCCACCCTCGCGCGGCACACCAACCGCACGGCGGAGGAGGTTCGCGAGAGCATCGAGCGCGACCGCATCCTCACGGCCGACGAGGCCAAGGACTACGGCATCGTCGACTCGGTGCTGCCCTACCGCAAGCTCTCCGCGAAGTCCTGAAGCGTCGTCTCCCGAGGGCTGGGAAGCCGGCCCTCGGGAACCGCCGACACGCCGATGTGACCGGGCAACTGGCCTGATCGGGGCGTCGGGGGGACGCTGGTCCTCCCCTGAAACGGGGTCGGCCGGGTACCGTCAGGAGAACGGGCGAAGCACCCACAGCCAGTGGGACTGCCACAGCAAGTCAGCAGGCGCACTACAGCAGGTGTGCGCCGGAGGGGACATAGGTCAGCGGTCATGGCGCGTATCGGTGACGGCGGCGACTTGCTGAAGTGCTCTTTCTGCGGAAAGAGCCAGAAGCAGGTGAAGAAACTCATCGCCGGCCCCGGCGTCTACATCTGCGATGAGTGCATCGATCTCTGCAACGAGATCATCGAGGAGGAGCTGGCGGAAGCCGGCGACGTGAAGCTCGACGAGCTGCCGAAGCCCGCCGAGATCCACGAGTTCCTCGACCAGTACGTCATCGGCCAGAGCGATGCGAAGCGCACCCTCTCCGTCGCCGTCTACAACCACTACAAGCGCATCCAGGCGGGCGACCGCGGGCGCGAGGGTCGTGACGACGGTGTCGAGCTGGCCAAGTCGAACATCCTGATGCTCGGCCCGACGGGCTGTGGCAAGACCTACCTCGCGCAGACGCTCGCGAAGATGCTGAACGTGCCGTTCGCCATCGCCGACGCGACCGCGCTGACGGAGGCCGGGTACGTAGGTGAGGACGTCGAGAACATCCTGTTGAAGCTCATCCAGGCCGCCGACTACGACGTCAAGCGGGCCGAGACGGGCATCATCTACATCGACGAGGTCGACAAGATCGCTCGAAAGAGTGAAAACCCGTCGATCACGCGCGACGTCTCCGGCGAAGGCGTGCAGCAGGCGCTGTTGAAGATCCTGGAGGGCACCACCGCATCGGTGCCACCGCAGGGCGGCCGCAAGCACCCGCACCAGGAGTTCATCCAGATCGACACGACGAACGTGCTGTTCATCGTGGCCGGTGCTTTCGCGGGTCTGGAGAAGATCATCCAGGACCGGGTCGGCAAGCGCGGCCTGGGCTTCGGTGCCGAGGTCCGCTCCAAGGCCGAGACGGACGCGGCGGACTACTTCGCCGACTCCATGCCGGAGGACCTGATCAAGTTCGGTCTGATCCCCGAGTTCATCGGGCGTCTGCCGATGGTCGCCTCCGTCACGAACCTCGACAAGCCGTCGCTGGTGCAGATCCTCACCGAGCCGAAGAACGCGCTGGTCAAGCAGTACCAGAAGCTCTTCGAGATGGACGGGGTCGAGCTGGAGTTCACCAAGACCGCGCTGGAGGCGGTGGCCGACCAGGCCATCCTGCGCGGGACCGGTGCCCGAGGGCTCCGCGCGATCATGGAAGAGGTCCTGCTCCCGGTGATGTACGACATCCCGAGCCGCACGGACGTCGCCAAGGTCGTGATCACCGAGCAGACGGTGAAGGAGAACGTGAACCCGACCATCGTGGCCCGGCAGCCCTCGCGCCGGGAGCGTCGGGAGAAGTCCGCGTAGTACTCGCTCGTGAGAAGGGCGCCGGTGAGCTCACCGGCGCCCTTTCGCGTTTCCGGGGGGATCGGGATGTCGTTCGACGCGCGGGTGGCCGCTCACGGGGCCGTGTCCACGGCGCTGGCCGGTCTCGGGGACGAGGAGCTGGCCGCTCTCGTGGCCGCGGCCAGGCCGCTGGGGGCGGGGATCGGCGGGACGTCGGCGTTGCTGCACGTCGACGGGGTTCCGGTCTTCGTCAAACGGGTGCCGCTGACCGAGCTGGAGCTGCGGCCGGAGCACGTCCGGTCCACGGCGAACCTCTTCGGCCTGCCCGCCTTCTGCCACTACGGCGTCGGGCTCGTCGGCGCGCCGGGGTTCGGTGCCTGGCGCGAGCTCGCCGTGCACGAGCTGACGACGGACTGGGTGCTCGCGGGCGACCACGAGGGCTTCCCGCTGCTGCACCACTGGCGGGTCCTGCCGCACCTCGGGCAGTCGCTGCCCGACGAGCTGGCCGACGTCGACGGGGCGGTGGCCTACTGGGAGGACACGCCGGCGGCGCGGCACCGGATCGAGGCGCTGCGGGACTCCACGGCGAGCATCGCGTTGTTCCTGGAGCACTTCCCGCACGACCTGCACGACTGGTTGCGGCAGCAGGTCCGCGCCGGCGCCGAGGCCACCGCGAACGCTTGCGCGATGGTCGAGCGGGAGCTGGCGGCCGGGATCGCCGCCATGAACGCCCGCGGCCTGCTGCACCTCGACGCCCACTTCCGCAACGTCCTGACCGACGGCGAACGGCTGTACTTCGCCGACTTCGGTCTCGCGCTGACCGCTGACTTCGACCTGGCCCGGGACGAGGCGGACTTCTTCGCCGGGCACCAGGGCTTCGACCGCGACTACGCCGCCACCCACCTGGTGCTCTGGCTGACCGCCGAGCTGTACGGGCACCGCGGCGCCGAGCACAGCGCGTTCCTGCGCGCGTGCGCCCGCGGGGAGCGTCCGGCAGGGGTGCCGCGGCAGGTCGCCGACGTCCTCGTCCGCCACGCGCCGACCGCCGAGCTGATGACCGGCTTCTACCGCCGCTTCCAGCAGGAGAGCCGGCACGTCCCGTACCCGGCGGCCACTAGGGTGGTGCCATGTCGCTGCCCCACGTGCTCCTGATCCACGGCTGGACCGGTTCGGGTCCCGAACACTGGCAGAGCAAGCTCGCCCACGCGGTCGCCGAACACGGCGGCCTGGTCGACATGCCGCACTTCAGCGACCCCGACCAGCCCGACCTGAGCACGTGGCTGCGGGAGCTCGACACCCACCTCGACGCCGCGCCGGCCGACCGCGAACGGGTGGTCATCGCCCACTCGCTGGGCTGCTACCTGTGGCTGCACCACGCGGCCCGCGAGGGCATCGCGCACGTCGACCGCGTCCTGCTGGTCGCCCCGCCCGCCCCGGACTACCCCGAGCCCGCCATCAAGACGTTCTTCCCGGCACCGCTCGACCCGGCCGGGCTGCGGCGCGCGGCCACCGACACGCGGCTGGTGCTCGGCGAGGGCGACCCGTACCTGCCGGTGGCGGCCGGGAAGCAGCTCGCGGAGTCGTTGCGGATCGAGGTCGACGTGGTGCCGGGTGCGGGGCACATCAACGTGGACGCGGGCTACGGCGAGTGGCCGGCGGTGCTCAAGTGGGTCCGGTCGAAGACGGTGCCGCTGACGCCCCGCTAGGCGCTAGACGGCCTGCTTCGCGTACTTGGCGAGGAACCGGACCACGTCCGGCGTGATCTTGCGGTAGAAGCCGTCGTCGTGCCCGCCGGGCTTGACCGTGCCCACCTCGGGCCGTTCGTCGCGTATGAACTGCCGCGTGCCCACGATGAACCGGTCGCGGTCGCCGATCCACACGCCCAGCGCGGTCGGGCCGGTCGCACGCGGGTGCCGCAACGGGTCCAGCGCGGCCCACTCGGCCTCGCTCTTGAACGCCCTGCGCTTGGCCATCTCCGGCCACGACGTGAGCAGGCCGGGGGAGATGGCGGCCGCCGCGGTGACCGGGTCGCCGCGCTCGGCCCTGCGGCGGGCGTACAGCAGCGCGCCGAAACCGCCCATGGAGACCCCGGTGATCGCGAACGGGTCGCCGTAGCCGCGGTCGTGCAGCCAGGTGGGGACCTCGTCGAGCAGCATCTTCATCGGGTCGTCGCCGGGGACGTTCTCGTGCCAGTAGTTGTCGCCGCCGTCGACCGCGACGAAGCCGAACGCGGGCACCGAGCCCTTGGCGACGGCATCGGCCAGGTTCTCGGCGAGGCTGCCGACCGCGGCGTCGCGGGCGCTGCCGTGCAGGCCGTGCAGCAGGATCGACATGGGCAGGCCGCGCGGGGCCTTGTTCGTCGGGGTGAAGAACGCGAGCGTGATCTCACGGCGGCGCGCGGACGAGTAGACCCGCTCGAAGCGGATGGCGGGTTTCGCACCGGACTTGGTGGCGACGCGGTTGGCGGTGGCGACCTGGTGCTGCGCCGCGCGGTGAGCGGAGACGTACACGGCGGTGCCGACGGCCATCGCGACGACGACGCCGACAGCCGCCAGCAGTGTGCGGCGACGGCGGTGGTTCGGTTCCCCCATGCTCACCTCATCGCGCAGGTTCCTGTCCTCGTTTCCAGAAGACGGAACGCGCGCGCAACGAGGTCAGTTCCTCGTCGGAGCATCCCAGCCAGCGGAGCACGCGGTCATTGTGCTCGCCGAGGGCGGGCACCGCACCCGGTGACCACTCCCAGCCGCGCACCGGCGGCGGCAGCATCCGCACCGAACCACCGGGCACCGCGACGTCCGTCCACGCGCTGAGCTGCGGGTGTTCTGGCAGCTCGGTGATCGAGCGGGTCAGCGCGGCCGGCACGTCGGCCTCGTCCAGCGCGGCCAGCAGCTGTGCGGCGGTCATGTCCGCGAACGCCCGTTCGAGCAGTGCCTGCAGCTCGCCGCGGTGCTCCACCCGTGAGCTCACTGTGGCGAACCTCTCCTGCGGGGCGAGGCCGATGAGCGTGCTGAGACGCTGCCACTGGCCGTCGTTCTGCACGGCCAGGTGCACCGCGCCGTCCGCACAGGCCACCGGCCCGTAGGGCGCGATGCTCGGGTGGTGCGCGCCCGACCGCGGCGCGGCGGCTCCCGTGCCGACGGCGTAGAGCATCGGCTGGTGCATCCACTCCGCGAGCGCGTCGAACAGCGACAGCCGCAGCCGGGTGCCCAGTCCCGTGCGCGCCTTCTGCAGCAACGCCGCCAGCACCGCCGCGTGCAGCTGCACCCCGGCCGCGATGTCGGCCACGGAGATGCCGGCGCGCGCCATCACGTCGCCCTCGCCGGTCAGCGACACCAGGCCCGCCTCGGACTGCACCAGCGCGTCGAACGCCTTGCGGTCCGCGTACGGGCCGTCCCAGCCGTAGCCGGACAGCTCGGCCACCACGAGCGTCTCGGGCAGCTCCAGCCCCAGCCGGTCCCACACCCGCGGCGACAGGTTGCACAGCAGCACGTCGGCGCGGTCGACGAGCCGGTCGAGCCACGCCCGGCCGTCCGGGTGGAAGACGTCGAGCGACACCGACTCCTTGCCGACGTTCGTCCACGCGAAGTACGACGACACCTCGCCGCACGCCGAGTCGTAGTGCCGCGCGAAGTCACCGCTGCCGGGCCGTTCGACCTTGATGACGCGGGCGCCCAGGTCGGCCAGCAACCGCGTCGCGTACGGCACGGCGACGGCCTGCTCCAGGCTCACCACGACGACGCCGTCAAGCGGCCTCAACGACGCGCTCCCCGCCGGTGTAGACGTTCATCGAGTCGCCGCGCAGGAACCCGACGAGGGTCATGCCCTGCTCCTCGGCCAGCTCGACGGCGAGCGACGACGGCGCCGACACCGCGGCCAGCAACGCGATCCCGGCCATCGCGGCCTTCTGCACCAGCTCGAACGAAGCCCGCCCGGACACCATCAGCACCGACCCGGTCAGCGGCACCAGGTCCTGCAGCACCGCCCAGCCCAGCACCTTGTCCACGGCGTTGTGCCGGCCCACGTCCTCGCGCACGACCAGCGGCTCGCCGTCGCGGAACAACCCGGCCGCGTGCAGCCCGCCGGTGGAGGAGAAGACCTTCTGCCTGGCCCGCAACGCGTCCGGGAACGCCGTCAGCTCCTCCGGGGTGACCCGCAGCGGGTCGGCGGCGGGCGAGAAGCGGGTCTTGAGCTTCACCGCGTCCAGCGCGCCCTTGCCGCACACCCCGCACGACGACGTGGTGTAGAAGTTCCGCTCCACGCCGGTGTCCGGCTCCGGGACACCGGGTGCCAGCGCGACGTCGAGCACGTTGTAGGTGTTCATCCCGTCCGGCCCGGTGCCTTCGCAGAACCGCGCGACCGACACGTCCTGAGCGGCCCCGATCACGCCCTCGCTGAGCAGGAAGCCGTGCGCGAGCTCGACGTCCTGGCCGGGCGTGCGCATCGTGACGGCCAGCGCCCGCCCGTTGACCCGCAGCTCCATCGGCTCCTCGGCGGCCAGCGCGTCGACCCGCCGCCGCCGGTCACCCGGCGACACCCGCTCGACCGCCCGGCGCACCGTCACTCGGCCCATGTGCACCTCTCCTTCGGACCGCTATGTTCCCCACGACCAGGCTACGTGGGAGGGATCTCGGGGCATGGACGACGTCGTGATCGTGGGAGGCGGCCACAACGGGCTCGTGGCCGCCGCGTACCTGGCCGGGGCCGGCCGGTCGGTGACCGTGCTGGAGAAGCTCCCGCACGTCGGCGGCGCCGCGGTGAGCGCGTCGCCGTGGGCCGGTGTCGACGCCCGGCTCTCCCGCTTCTCCTACCTGGTGAGCCTGCTGCCGGACCGGATCGTCTCCGACCTCGGGCTCAAGCTGGCGCTGCGGTCGCGGGCCGCGTCCTCCTACACGCCCGGTGGCGGGTCCGGGCTGCTCGTCGAGCGGTCACCGGGCGAGGCGACCACCCGGTCGTTCCAGGAGGTGTGCGGTGACCTCGGCGACTGGGAGCGCTGGCAGCGCTGGTACGCCGACCTCGACCTGATGGCCCGCGCGCTGGCGCCGACGCTGCTGGAGCCGCTGGTCTCCCGCGAGCACCTGCGCGTGCACGTCGACGCGGTGGCGCGCGGCCGGGTGTGGGAGCAGGTCTTCGAACGGCCGATCGGCGCGACGCTGCGGGAGCTGTTCGAGAACGACCTGGTGCGCGGGGTCGTCGCGACCGACGCGTTGATCGGCACGCACTCGTCGCTGCACTCGTTGCAGGCCAACAGGTGCTTCCTCTACCACGTGATCGGCAACGGCACGGGGGAGTGGAAGGTCCCGGTCGGCGGCATGGGAGCGGTCACCGCCGAGCTGGAACGGGCGGCGCGCGCGGCCGGCGCGAAGATCGTCACCGGCGCCGAGGTGACCTCCGTCGAAGCCGACGGGAAGACGGCCTCCGTGGCGTACAACGACACCTCGGTGGACGCGAGGTTCGTGCTGTCGAACGTGGCCCCGTCCGTGCTGGGACGGTTGCGGGGCACCGAGGTCCACGACTCGCCCGGCTGCCAGCTGAAGATCAACATGCTGCTGCGCAGGCTGCCCGCGCTCAAGTCCGGTGTGGACGCCCGGCTCGCGTTCGCCGGCACGTTCCACCTCGACGAGTCCTACGACCAGCTGGAGACCGCCTACCGGGAGAGCGCCGCCGGACGGGTGCCGTCGGTGCTGCCGGGCGAGATGTACTGCCACTCGCTGACCGACCCGTCGATCCTCGGCCCGTCGCTCGCGGGCCACGAGACGCTGACCCTGTTCGGCCTGCACCTGCCGGCGGCGCTGTTCGAGAGCCGCAACGAGGAGCTGCGCGACCGGCTCGTCGAGCGCTACCTCGACCAGCTCAACGCCCACCTCGTCGAGCCGGTGCAGGACTGCCTGGCGGTGGACGCCGACGGCAGGCCGTGCATCGAGGCGCGCACACCGCTCGACCTGCAGGAGGAGCTGGGCCTGCCGGGCGGCAACATCTTCCACGGCGAGCTCGCGTGGCCGTTCGCCGAGAGCGAGGACGAGGTCGGCCGCTGGGGCGTGGAGACCGACGTGGACAACGTCTTCGTCTGCGGCGCGGGCTCCCGGCGCGGCGGCGGGGTCAGCGGCATCGGCGGCCACAACGCGGCGCGGGCTGTGCTGGAACGCGGCTGAGACATTCTCGATGACGTGAGTCGTCATCTCTGGTTACAGTGGTGCCGTGGGGGACTTCTACGGGATCGCGGAGATCGCCGACGCCATGGGCCTGAGCCGCCAGCTCGTCACGGTGTGGCGCAAGCGCCGTTCGCACGGCATCCCGGAGCCGGACGCGGAGCTCGCGTCCGGCCCGATCTGGCGCCGGGAGACGGTCGAGCCGTGGATCGACCGCACCCGCGGTCGGCTGGGGCTCGCCGGCGGCCCGGAGTCGGCGTCGCGCAGCCTGCGGTTGCGCACGAGCCGGCGGGTCCTGCGGCTGGCGGCACTGATGCTCGAAGAACCCCTGCGCCCGCGCGTGCTCAACGAGGCCGCCGCCCAGCTGCGCGACCTGGCGCACGAGATCGACTCGACGGCGGACGACGTCGTGGGGGCGTTGCTGCGCGAGCTGGTCGAGCCGGTGCGTGACCCCGACGTGCCCGCCGAGCTGCTGCGGGTGCCGGTCATCGAGTCGTTGCCGCTGGTCACGGCGGTGGCCCGGAACTCGCCGGACTGGTGACGCGGCTATCTCAAGACTTCTATATCAAGAAACCTTGCTAAGGGTTCCTTGATACGCGTACCGTCGTGTCATGACCGACGCTCCCATCACCGACCTCAAGGCGCTCCGGGCGCTGTCGCACCCGTTCCGCTGGAAGGTGCTCCAGCTGCTCACCGAGCAGGGGCCGCAGACCGCGACCCAGTGCTCGGCGGTGCTCGGTGAGAGCGTCGCGAGCTGCTCGTACCACCTGAACATGCTGGCCAAGTACGGCTTCGTCGACGAGGTCGAGGGGCCGGGCAGGCAGAAGCCGTGGAAGATCGTCCCGAAGCGCCAGGCCATCTCGACCGAGGGCCTGGAGGGTGAGGCGGCGCTCGCGGCCGAGGCGGCGTCGATGGCCTACCTGGACCAGGAGTTCGAACGCATCCGGTCGAGCCTGCGCCAGTTCGACCGGATGCCCGCGGAGTGGCGCCCGGCGATCGGCACCGAGGGCACGGTCAAGTTCGTCACCCCCGAGGAGGCCGTCGCCCTCGTCGAGGAGCTGCGGGCCGTCTTCGAGAAGTACGGCGAGCGCAAGCTGAACCCCGGGCTGCGCCCCGAGGGCGCGCGGGCGGTCCGGTTCTTCCTGAGCCACACGGTCGCACCCGAGTGACCAACCGACTCGAAGGAGAGCTCGCATGATCCCGCACGACCACGTGTTCGCAATCGCGAAGTCCCGTCAGCAGGACTTCGAGGCCGACGCCGCCGCGCGCCGGCTCGTCAGGAAGACCGAGCAGGAACCCGCGGCCGAACCCGAGCGGCGCCGGTTACGGCTGTCCGTCCGGGTCCGGCACGCCTGATCAGGCCGCCGGCTCCAGCCGCACGACCACCGACTTGGAGGTCGGCGTACCCGAGATGTCGGCCTTGGAGTCCAGCGGCACCAACGGGTTCGCCTCCGGGAAGTACGTCGCCGCGCACCCGCGCGCGGTCGGGTACGACACGATCCGGAACGACTCGGCGCGGCGTTCGACGACGCCCGTCGGGTCGTCCTTCCACTCCGAGACGATGTCGACCATCTGGCCATCGGAGAACCCGAGCGCCTTGAGGTCGTCCGGGTTGACGAACACCACGCGCCGGCCGTCCTTGACGCCCCGGTAGCGGTCGTCCAGGCCGTAGATCGTGGTGTTGTACTGGTCGTGGCTGCGCAGGGTCTGCATGAGCAGCCGGCCCTCCGGCACCTCCAGCACGGTCAGCTCGTTCGCCGTGAAGTTGGCCTTGCCGGTGGCCGTCGCGAACTCCTGCGAGTCGCGCGGCGGGTGCGGCAGCACGAAACCGTCCGGCTGGCGCACGCGCGTGTTGTAGTCGGTGCAGCCCGGCACGACGCGCGCGATGTGCTCGCGGATGACGTCGTAGTCCTTCTCGAACTCCTCCCAGGCGACCGGGTGCGCGGCGCCGAGCACCTTGCGCGCCAGCCGGCAGACGATCGAGACCTCGGACAGCAGCCGGTCGGAGGCGGGCGCCAGGCGGCCCCGCGAGCGGTGCACGACCGACATCGAGTCCTCGACCGTCACGAACTGCTCGCCGGAGTGCTGCACGTCGCTCTCGGTGCGGCCCAGCGCGGGCAGGATCAGCGCGGTGCGGCCGTGCACGACGTGCGAGCGGTTGAGCTTCGTGGAGACGTGCACGGTCAGCGAGCACTGCTCCAGCGCCTTCTCGGTCACCGGGGTGTCCGGGGTGGCGCTGACGAAGTTGCCGCCCATCGCGATGAACACCTTGCCGCGGCCGTGGCGCATGGCGTTGATCGCGTCGACGGTGTCGAAGCCGTGCTTGCGCGGGACGGAGATGCCGAACTCGTTCTCCAGCGCCAGCAGGAACTTCTCCGGCATCTTCTCGTAGATGCCCATCGTGCGGTCGCCCTGCACGTTCGAGTGGCCGCGCACCGGGCACAGGCCCGCACCCGGCTTGCCGATCATGCCGCGCAGGAACATCACGTTCGTGATCTCGCGGATCGTCGGCACGCTGTGCTTGTGCTGCGTGAGGCCCATGGCCCAGCACGCGATCGTGCGCTGCGAGTCGACGAACATGCCGGCGACCCTGGTGATCTGCTCGCGGGTCAGGCCGGTCGCGGTGAGCACGCGGTCCCAGTCGAGCTCGCGCAGGCTCTCGGCGTAGGCCTCGAACCCGTGCGTCTTCGCGGCGATGAACGCCTTGTCGAGCTTGTCCCACCGCAGCAGCAGGTGACCGACCGCCTGGAACAGCGCCTGGTCGCCGCCGACCTTGATCTGCACGAACTCGTCGGACAGCGCGGTGCCGCGGCCGACGACGCCGGCGACGTTCTGCGGGTTCTTGAACCGCATCAGGCCCGCCTCCGGCAGCGGGTTGATCGCGATGATCTTCGCGCCGTTCTTCTTGGCGTCCTCCAGCGCGCTGAGCATGCGCGGGTGGTTCGTGCCGGGGTTCTGGCCGATGACCACGATCAGGTCGGCGAGGTCGAAGTCCTTGATCGACACCGAGCCCTTGCCGATGCCGATGGTCTCGTTCAGCGCGGAGCCGGACGACTCGTGGCACATGTTCGAGCAGTCCGGCAGGTTGTTCGTGCCGAACGAGCGGACCAGCAGCTGGTAGAGGAACGCGGCCTCGTTGCTGGTGCGGCCGGAGGTGTAGAAGATCGCCTCGTCCGGCGCTGACAACGCTGTCAGCTCGTCGGCGATGAGCGTGAACGCGTCGTCCCAGTCGATGGGCGTGTAGTGGGTGGCACCGGGTCGCAGGACCATCGGCTCGGTGATCCGGCCCTGTTGCCCGAGCCAGTAGTCGGTCTTCGTCCGCAGGCTCTCGAGGGAGTGGGCGGCGAAGAACTCCGGCCCGATGCGGCGCTTGGTCGCCTCCTCGGCCACGGCCTTCGCGCCGTTCTCGCAGAACTCCGCCATCTTGCGGTGGCCCTGCGGCTCCGGCCACGCACAGCCGGGGCAGTCGAACCCCTCGCGCTGGTTGAGCAGGCGCAACGTCTTGACCGTCCGGGTCACGCCCATCTGCTCGACCGCGCGGTCGAGCGAGACGAGGACACCCGGAACACCCGCTGCCCAGCTCTTCGGCGTGGACACTTCGAGCGCGGACTCGTCGACGTCGTGCTGCGGAGGCTTGCTGCTCATGTCCTTCATTCAACGCCGATGGACGTCGGCGCCGCCAGCGCCCCCGAAGAACGCGGCGGCGTCGCCATCACGGGCCCCAAGGGGTTGAACGGTCCGTGACGGTCAATTGTGATCGCCGTCACGGTCGATCGGCACCTCTGAACGAGTGATCAGTGGCACCCGCTCTCGGTGGGGATCGGCGCGTCGGACGCGAACCACTCGTCGGGCCCGCGCTCGCTGCCCCCGTCGTCCCGCTGCCGCTTCTCGGTGAACATCGGCGCCAGGTAGCCGTCCTTCGACGCCTGGCAGGCCATCAGGTAGTGGTAGCCGTCGACCCTGGTGACCCACAGCCCCTCGGCGTCGAGCTGGAAGTCCACGTCCGCCCGGACCATCGCGAGCAGGTCGGTCTGCTCGAACAGCGAGTTCCGCATCTCGCCCGGTTCGAACGCGTAGGCGAACCGGTAGCTGGTGTGCACGACCGGCAGCCCGTTCTCGTCCTGGCCCGGCCACATCCGCCCGTCCACCTTGACCGGCACCGGCAGCAACGCCGTGCCCGCCTTGGTGCGCGTCCACAGGACCGTGTCCTGCACCGGTTCGAAGTGGTCGGCGACCTCGGGTGCGAGCAGCGCGAGGAACGGCGCCCGGTCGCGCTCGACCACCATCCTCGGGTCCAGGTGCGCGGCGATGATCGCCCCGCGTGCCGCCTCGTAGATCGGCGCGTACCGCGGGTCCTGGTCCGGCGCGACGATCCCGGCCTCCCCGTCGGCCCACTTCTCGGCCGGTGTCCGCGCGTACGGCTGCGCGGTGTCGACGCCCTTGTGGGAACCCCGCAGGTCCGGCATCGACAGCTCGCCGAACGTGCCCGCCCTGTACAGCCCCACGACCACGCCGACGATGACGACGAGCGCGACCGCGGACACGACCTTGCCGCCGTGCCTGCGCATGCGGGCCTGTCTGCGCTGCCTGCGGATGTCCTGCTTCGCGCGTCTGTTCGCCGCGCGGAGCCAGGCGTCGTCCTTCAGGTCGGGATGGTCTTCGATTCCCCCAGGAATGCTCACAGCCCGCGGATCTTAGGGGCTCGCCCGTCCGTTAGCAGGTATCTCGGTGTAAGTCGATAGCCACGCCTCCGTAGACTTGTCAGCTGTGACTGAACTCGACACCGCAACCCAGCGTCCTGACCTCCCCGCCGCGTGGACTCCGGCGGAGGTAGAGGCGGAGCTGTACCAGCGGTGGGTCGACCGGCGGTACTTCGAGGCGGACGTCAAGAGCGACAAGCCGCCGTTCACGATCGTGCTGCCCCCGCCGAACGTCACCGGCAGCCTCCACATGGGCCACGCGATGAACCACAGCGTGATGGACGCCCTGACGCGCCGCCGCCGCATGCAGGGCTACGAGGTCCTGTGGCTGCCGGGCATGGACCACGCCGGCATCGCCACGCAGAACGCCGTCGAGCGCGACCTCGCGAAGCAGGGCCTGTCGCGGCAGGACCTCGGGCGCGAGAAGTTCGTCGAGCGCGTCTGGGAGTGGAAGGAGGAGTACGGCGGCAAGATCCTCGACCAGATGAAGCGGCTCGGCGACGGCATCGACTGGTCGCGCGAGCGCTTCACCATGGACGAGGGGCTGTCGCGCGCCGTCCAGACGATCTTCAAGAAGATGTACGACGACGGTCTGATCTACCAGGCCGAGCGGATCATCAACTGGTGCCCGCGCTGCCAGACGGCGCTGTCGGACATCGAGGTCGACCACAGCGACGACGAGGGCGAGCTCGTCTCGATCCGCTACGGCGACGGGGACGCGTCGATCGTCGTCGCGACCACGCGCGCCGAGACGATGCTGGGTGACACCGCGGTCGCCGTCCACCCCGACGACGAGCGCTACCGGCACCTGATCGGCACCGAGGTCGAGCTGCCGCTGACCGGCCGCCGCATCCCGATCGTCGCCGACGCGCACGTCGACCCGAAGTTCGGCACCGGTGCGGTCAAGGTGACGCCCGCGCACGACCCGAACGACTTCGAGATCGGCCAGCGCCACGGCCTGCCGAACCTCACGGTCATGGACGGCCGCGCCACCATCACCGTGCCCGGCCCGTTCCTCGGGCTCGACCGCTTCGAGGCGCGCCCGGCGATCGTCGCCGCGCTGCGCGCCGAGGGCCGGATCGTGGCGGAGAAGCGGCCGTACGTCCACTCCGTCGGGCACTGCTCGCGCTGCAACACCGTCGTCGAGCCGCGGCTGTCGCTGCAGTGGTGGGTCAAGGTCGAGGGCATCGCGGCCAAGGCGTCCGCCGCCGTCCGCGACGGCCGCACCAAGATCCACCCGGCCGAGCTGAACAAGCGCTACTTCGACTGGACCGACAACCTGCACGACTGGTGCATCTCGCGCCAGCTGTGGTGGGGCCACCGCATCCCGGTCTTCTACGGCCCGAACGGCGAGGTCGTCTGCGTCGGACCCGACGACGAGGTGCCCACCGGTGAGGGCTGGCGCCAGGACGAGGACGTCCTCGACACCTGGTTCTCCTCGGGCCTGTGGCCGTTCTCGACGCTGGGCTGGCCGGACTCCACCGAGGACCTGAAGAAGTTCTACCCGACCAGCGTTCTGTCGACCGGCTACGACATCCTGTTCTTCTGGGTCGTCCGGATGATGATGTTCGGCCTGTACGCGATGGACGAGGTCCAGCCGTTCGACCACGTCTTCCTGCACGGTCTCATCCGGGACCAGCACGGCAAGAAGATGTCGAAGTCCAAGGGCAACGGCATCGACCCGCTGGACTGGATGGAGCGCTACGGCGCCGACGCCACCCGGTTCACGTTGCTGCGCGGCACGAACCCCGGTTCGGACATGGCCGTCGCCGAGGAGTGGGCGGCCGGCTCCCGCAACTTCACCACGAAGCTGTGGAACGCCACCAGGTTCGCCCTCTCCAACGGTGCGACGGTGGCCCGCCCGCTGCCCGCCCGCGACGAGCTGACGGCGGCCGACCGCTGGATCCTCGACGAGCTCGACGCCCTCGTGTCCACGGTGGACACGAACTTCGAGGCGTTCCAGTTCTCCCGCGCCTGTGAGGCGCTGTACAGCTTCACCTGGGACGAGTTCTGCGACTGGTACCTGGAGATCGCGAAGGTCCAGATCGCCGACGGCCGGGTCGAGGCCACGCAGTCGGTCCTGGGCCACGTCCTCGACACGCTGCTGCGCCTGCTGCACCCGGCGGTCCCGTTCATCACCGAGACGCTGTGGACCACGCTCACCGGCGAGGAGTCGCTCGTCGTCGCCGCGTGGCCGCAGGCCTCCGGTGCCGAGCGCGACGCGGACGCCAAGGCCGAGGTCGAGGGCCTGAAGAAGCTGGCCACCGAGATCCGCCGGTTCCGCTCGGAGCAGGGCCTCAAGCCGGGGCAGAAGGTCGCGGGCAAGGTCCGCGGCGCGTGCTGCGTCGGCCTGACCGACCAGGTGCCGTCGGTCCGCTCGATGACGCGCCTGACCGAGCCGGGCGAGGACTTCACCGTCTCCGCCACGCTGGAGGTCGGCCTGCCCAAGGGAGCGGTGAAGGTCGAGCTGGACCTGTCCGGCGCGATCGACGTCGTGGCCGAGCGCAAGCGCCTCGAGAAGGACCTCGCGGCAGCGCAGAAGGAGCTCGCCCAGACCTCGGGCAAGCTCGGCAACGCGGGCTTCCTCGCCAAGGCGCCGGCCGACGTCGTCGCCAAGATCGAGGAGCGCAAGGCCACCGCCGAGGCCGACATCACCCGCATCAACGAGCGCCTGGCCGCGCTGCCGGAGAAGTAACCGATGGACACCAACCTCGACGAGTTCCTCGACGTCGAGAACGAGCTCAACCAGCGCTGGCCCGAGACCAAGCTCGAGCCGTCGCTGGACCGGATCAAGGCGCTGGCGCACGTGCTGGGCGACCCCCAGACGAGCTACCCGGTCGTGCAGCTGACGGGCACGAACGGCAAGACGTCGACGTCGCGCATGGTCGACGCGCTGTTCGCGCGCATCGGCCTGCGCACCGGCCGCTACACCAGCCCGCACCTGCAGCTGGCCACCGAGCGGATCAGCCTCGACAACCAGCCGATCAGCCCCGAGCGCTACGTCGAGGTCTTCCGCGACATCGAGCCGTACGTCGCGATGGTGGACGCGCGGTCCGAGATCCGGATGAGCAAGTTCGAGGTGCTCACCGGCATGGCCTACGCCGCCTTCGCCGACGCACCGGTCGACGTCGCGGTCGTCGAGGTCGGCATGGGCGGCACGTGGGACGCGACCTCGATCGCCGACGCGAAGATCGCGATCCTCACGCCGATCTCGATCGACCACACCGAGTACCTGGGCAACCGGATCGAGGACATCGCGACCGAGAAGGCCGGGATCATCAAGCCCGGCTCGGTCGCCGTCATCGGCGAGCAGACGCCCGAGGCGATGCGGGTCGTCCTGGAACGCGTGGCCGAGGTCGACGCCACGGTCGCGCGCTTCGGCAGCGAGTTCGGCGTCGTCTCCCGCTCGGTCGCGGTCGGCGGCCAGCTCGTGACGCTGCAGGGCCTCGGCGGGGTCTACGAGGACATCTTCCTGCCGCTGCACGGGGAGCACCAGGCGGCGAACGCGGCGCTGGCGCTGGCCGCGGTCGAGGCGTTCTTCGGCGCGGGCACCGACCGGCAGCTCGACGTCGAGGCGATCCGCGAGGGCTTCGCGACGGTCGTCTCACCGGGCCGGCTGGAACGGGTCCGCTCCGCGCCGAACGTCTTCGTCGACGCCGCGCACAACCCGCACGGCGCCGCGGCATTGGCCAAGGCGCTGGAGTCGGAGTTCGGGTTCCGCAAGCTCGTGGCCGTCGTCGCCGTGATGTCGGACAAGGACGCCGAGGGCATCCTCTCGGCGCTCGAACCGGTGGTGTCCGAACTGGTCATCACCACGAACTCGTCGCCGCGCGCCATGGACCCGGACGTGCTGGCCGGTCTCGCCGTGCCGATCTTCGGCGAGGACCGCTTCGAGGTCCGCCCCCGCCTGGTCGACGCGATCGACGAGGCCATCCACCTCACCGAGGACGAGCTGTCCGGCGGCGGTGTCATCGTCACCGGCTCCGTCGTCACCGCCGGTGAGGCCCGCGCGTTGTTCGGAAAGGAACCGGCATGAGCGAGAACCCGGTGCCGGCACCGAAGAAGGACCCGATGAAGGCGTTCCGCGGCATCATGGCGGGCACCTTGATCCTCGAAGTCATCGTCGTGGCGCTGGCGTTGCCGGTCATCGCGAAGCTGCACGGCGGCGTCACCTCGCTCGTGGGCTGGGTGACGTTCGGCTTCATCGTCGCCTTCATCGCGCTGTGCGCGTTCGTCCGCCGCCCGTGGGCCATCGGCGTGCTGATCGGCCTGCACGTGCTGCTGATCGCGACGTGGGTCCTGCTGCCCGCCCTCGGCGTGATCGGCGTGATCTTCGCACTGGTGTGGGCGTACCTGCTGTGGCTGCGCAAGGACCTGCTCAAGCGGATGGCCGAGGGACGGCTGCCGTCCCAGCAGCAGCAGGCCGGCTGACGAAGGACCGGTGAGAGGACGAGTTCGCGGCCCCCGCGAATTCGTCCTTTTTCTTCGCTGCTCCAGGGGTCGATCTCGACACGCTGCGCGCGGCGATCAAGGGGTACCAGGCGGTCCTGACCGAGCTCGTGGCCGCCGAGCAGACCGGCAACGCGCTGGTGGCCGTGAAGGCGGCCGGTCATGACCGGCCGAGGGCCGTCTACGCGGGGCACGCAGTCGCCGCGGCAGCTGCCGGCCCGGCCGCGCAAAGGCACCGCGAAGCTGTACACGGCGCGAGAGTGAGGAACGCAGGCGCGCCAAGACGTTGCTCACCACGATCGATCTTGGCCCGCTGCTCATCGGACCCAGTATCCATCGCGCCATCAGACCTTGAGCATCCCATCAGGTGGCACTATCCATCCGGCGTGTCGTGATCGTCCACCCGAGCGCGAACAGTTGTGTCGTCACGTAGTCGTGGGAACCTGCACGGCATGACGGACGATGCGCAGGGGTGGGGATATCAGCTCGAACAGCCGTGGCCGCCGCCCGAGACGATGGGCATGATCACGCGCAAAGGGCGGAACTTCCACCGTGACGAGAACTGCTCCGGTTACCAGCAGGGCGTGCGCAACTCGATCAAACGCGGCCACAAGCTCAGCCCACAGGAGACGGTGACCGCGCAACAGGCCAAGCATCGCGGCAAAGGTTGTTGCAGCGTCTGCTGGTGAGACGCTGCGGCGGTTCATGGGAGAGTCGACTACCACCACTTGCCCTTGGTCTCGTGCGTGGTGATAGCGCCGTCAACGGACGTGTCGCCATCGCGCTTGGTCTCGGTGAGATCTGCGCCGCCGAGGTAAGCGCCGCCGAACTTCGCGCCCGACAAGTCCGCTTCGATCATGTTCGCTTTGTAGAGGCTCGTGTAGGGAGCGTTCTGGGACTCGAACCCCGTTTGCCTGAGCTTGGCCGCGGTCAACCAAGCGCCGGACAGGTTCGATCCGCCCAAGTCGGCCTTGGACAGGTTGGCTCCCGCTAGGTACGCGTCTTGCAGGTTCGCCTGGCGGAGGCACGCGCCGCTGAGATCGGGGTACACGTCCTTGTCATTGCGAACGTCCCGCCGGCCTAGGACGGTGAGGGCCGCCTGAACGTCGGTAGCCACCGGCTTATCAGGACACTTTGCGGCCGTGGAAGGCCAGTCCGCTGATCGCGTTGGGGTAGTTGAGCGGATGAAGGCGGACAGAACTTCGATGATGACGGGCTGGTCGCGAGCAGAGTCCTTGCCTAGCCGCTCCAGCGCGTAGATGCCGCCGAGACGGGCTTGCAGGTGGTCTGAGCCCGACTTGTCGAGTTGCTCGATCGCTTTGTTGAAGCGTTCGGTGTACTGCCCTTCCTGGCTTGCGTTTACGGTCAGGGCGGAGAAGATGACCGCACCTACTGCTGCAATCGCTGTGATCGCGGCGATGATGGCCTGACCGCGTGTGATGGCCACCTGTCCGCGTGCGATATCTGCCTGCCAGTTGTGCTCGGCGAGCGGCGCTTGCATCTTTTCGGCCGGGGACAGCCGGGAACGACGGGACCTGCTCAGTGGCTGCGCTGTCGCGCGGAGGCGGTGTCTCTGGGGAGCTTCGGGCACCTCCCAAGATCGCGTCCCTGGGCCTCTGCGTTTCAGCGTGTTCAGCCGAACCATGAACTGCGGAGCGAGCAGGGGTGAGCTTATGACTCATGAGAAGTTGCCATATCGTGAGTCAGGATCTGGTTCAAGTGACCCCCAGCGGCGCCCCCCCGCCACTCCGGAGGAAATCCTCGCCGCGCTCGACGTGGCGGTCCATGAGTACGTCCGCACCCAGCGGCCCGCGAACACCCAGCGCGCCTACGCCACCGACTGGAAGGTCTGGACGCGGTACGTCACCGAGCTGGGCATCCCGGAGGACTCCGCGACCGCCGGGGCGCTCGTCGGCTTCGTCGTGTGGCTGGAGCGTCAGGAGGCTGCCCCCACGACCGTGGACCGCCGCCTGGCCGGTGCCGTGGTCGGCCTCCGCCAACGCGGCGCGAAGCCGCTCAAGGCCGCCACAGAGGCCGCCAGGGCAGCGCTGAACGGCTACCGGCGTCGGCTCACCGGGGCAGGGGAGAAGCGCGGCCGGGGAAGGCCCCGGCGATGGAGGTCAAGCACCTGCGTGCCATCTCCGCTGCGTGCCCCGAGACCCTCACCGGCATCCGGGACCGCGCCGTGGTGCTGATCGCGTTCTCCATCGCGGGCCGCCGCTCCGAGGTGGCCACCCTGCTCGTCTCCGACGTGGTGGAACACGCGGAGGGCCTCGTGATCACCATCCGGTCCGGCAAGACCGGCGGGCGCACCGTGGCCGTCCCGTACGGCTCGCACGAGAGCACCTGCCCCGTACGGGCCTGGCGTGCGTGGCTCGATGCGTCCGGCATCAGCGAGGGTCGGCCTTCCGGCGCATCGACCGGCACGGGCGCATTCTTGGCGGCCTGGCTGCCCAGTCCGTCGGGACCATCATCACCACGGCGGGAGAGCGGGCGGTCATCACCGTGCGCTTCACCGGCCACTCCGCCCGCGCGGGACTGGCCACCGAGGCGCGGCGGGCAGGGCACGACGCCAAGACGATCAGCCAGCACACCGGCCACGCCCCCAACTCGCCGGTGCTCTACGACTACATGCGCACCGTGGATCAGTGGGCGGACAACGCGGTGGCCGGCATCGGGTTGTAGGTCAGGGCAAGGGGCCTGTGGTCAGTCCTGCGCGGTGATCGTGTTTTAATCCGCCGGATGACGACACGTTCCTCGGTGCCCCGGCGCTTAACAATCTTGTGGTGGGGCGCAATAGCCATGATGGCGACGGTTGTGTTCGTCCTGGCGCTCGGTCCGTGGCTGTTGTCGGTACTCCGATGGTTCACCAGCAAGAGCGCGGACTGGTGGGGTGCCGCAGGCCAGTGGGGTGGTGCCATCGGCAGTGTCGCGGCGGTGGTTGCGGCGCTCTGGATCGCTAGACAAGGTACGAAAGACGCCGCCGAGAGGGACTACAGGCGGCAGCGAGCCAACGCCGTGCTTGTCTACAGCGAGCTGCGGCAGACACCCGAGAATCGCTGGGAGCTACTGGTAGGCAATGACAGCCAGTATCCAGTGGTTGACCTGCGGGTTATCGGCCTTCAAGGTGAGCTAGTGGTGATGCCGCCGCTGACGGGTTGGCCGACTCGAAGCGCGCTCCGACCTGGAGATGAATGGAAGGAACCCATGCGCCAAATCATCGATCTCACGCCGTTCGCCAAGGCCGGGTTCTCAGTCGATTACAGTGCTGTCATCGAGTACACGGACGTAGAGGGATACCGATGGCGTCGAGAAGGTTACAAGCTGCCGACGCAGGTCAAGTAGACCTCACAACGGTCGGCACGTCGCCACTTGCTCGTCCCGCTGACCCTCCAAGAGGTCGCTGTAGTGTCTGACTCCTTTGCGGGCACGAGGAACGGCGGGGCGATGGTCGACGTGCGATGGCCGGACGCGAGGAGCAAGGCCAGGTTGGGCATGGACGTGTGGAACGTGTTCAACCAGGTGGGCATGCGCGCGGACGACTACCGGAGCCGTCCGCCGCACTGGTGGTCCGATGAGCTGGCAGTGGCTGAAGACGATGCTCGGAGCGTTGTCGGAGCTGTCCAGGTCCGGTTCAACCAGGAGTACGACGGGGAGCTGTTCGGCGAGTTCTCGGGCCTGCTCGGCTTGCAGTGCTACGTGGAAAAGATCGCCGTGCTCCCGAGCGCCCAGGGAGACGGTGTCGGCACGTTGCTCATGCACGAGACAGCGCAGGAAGCGGGACGTCGGAGGTGCACGCACCTCGCCTTGAGGATCGACTGGACGAGCGATTGGAAGCGCCGTGTGAAGTTCTTCGAGAGCTGCGGCCTGCGATCACTTGTTCCGAGGCACGGGGACGACCTGTACGGAGCTGAAGTGGGAGCGGTCCTGGAGGCCACGGCCCGCTGACCACAAGCGTATGGGCCGCAGGCGTACGAGTAACGCCGGGCACCCGCTGTTGCAGGGTGATATCACCGTCTCTAACCTGGAAATTGCAGCTTTTCACGGAGTCGCGAGGAACCACCGC
Organism: Lentzea sp. NPDC042327; assembly: GCF_040647275.1. Classification (NCBI taxonomy): domain Bacteria; kingdom Bacillati; phylum Actinomycetota; class Actinomycetes; order Pseudonocardiales; family Pseudonocardiaceae; genus Lentzea; species Lentzea sp. NPDC042327. The sequence continues at coordinate 59,280 of NZ_JBEZBX010000020.1, read as the reverse complement.
CTGGACCGGGTGACCGGACCCTTCTACTTGAGTGGATGCAGCGGCCTCGGGCTCCGTGAAGAGCTGCTCAACTTTCTACGGACGGCCACCAGTCCTGGCCGGTCACGATCGTCTTGTCGCCGAGAATCTTGATCCCGTAGTCCAGCACCTTGCCGTTGGACCCCCGCCGGAGCTGGTGCGCGACCGTCTGAAAGTAGTCCGGCGAGTTGTTGCCAAACCTGTCGGGCGTGATCGCAGCGTTCAACATCCCCGCGTAGAGGTCAGCGGCCTGGAGGCCGTCCCACGCGGCCGTGCCGTCCACCTGGATGTTGCCGGTGACGAGCGACCACGGGACGGGGGATGTTGAGGCGGTCGTTGGGCAGGTCTTGTTGATGTAGTCCAGCGAGACCTTGTGGTCGTGGCCCCTGACGTGCGCGACCTTCGTGATGGCGCGCCGGGTGCCTCCGGGCCAGCTCTTCGCGGTGAGGGCGATGCGCTCGAGCAGCAGGCGGGACGCGTAGTTGTAGGTCATGACGATGTCGCTGCGCATACCCGAGCTAGCGGGCACGTTCTGCTTGTCGATCAGGCAGTAGATCAGCCGAACGCCTGGGACGGCCGTCAGCTCCTTGGCTGCGTGCCGACGACGGTCGTGGTTGCGCGGGCGTAGGTGCTCAACCCAGTGGACGGCACCGCTCGTGATCTCGAAGTCCGCGCGCAGCTTCTGGATCACCTGGCGGAGGTGCGGGTCGTGCTCCTCGGGCACCACGACCGCGCAGAAGCCGAACAGCGGCGACGAGGTCGGCTTGAAGCCGCGATCACCGGTTTCGTCCAGGTAGACGCGGAGGATCGGCAGCCTGGAGACCGTCGTGAGCACCGGTTTGTTCCCGCCTTCCTGGTGTCAAGCCACTGAGGTAGGCAGGGATGCGTTCTGCGCGCAGAACTAGGAGCGAACATTCTTGTGCCCTTGCCGTTAGGTTCAACCCGGCTCGGGCCGGTGTGCCTAAGAATAAGGTAGAGGATCGAACCGAAGGTGTCATCTTGGATCGGCAATTGCTCGGGAGGATGGGGTGATCACTACGTTCGGTTATCCTAGATTCTGCTCTTGTTTCGCGTTCGCTCCAGTTGGGAGGGCTGGTGTAGTGGTCATGACCACTCAGTGTGACCTGTCTAGGAAGGTCTGCCTAGACAGGTCTATCTAGATCAGTCTGGATAAACAACTTAGACATGTCGTAGGTGCGTCTAGCTAGACATGTCCAGTTAAGCATTGGCAGGTCTAGTTAGACATTGCGGCAGATCTAGTTAGACATTGGCAGGTCTAGTTAGAGATAGGCAGGTCTAGTTAGAGATAGGCAGGTCTAGTTAGACGTTGAGGCCTGCCTCGTCTCTCTCGCGTGATCAAGCAGGTCACCGAAGAGCTTCAAGATGGATCGTCGGCCGTAGTACGCGCGCTCAGCTCTCTGGGCGCTTGCTCGCCACCAACATGATCTGTGCAGATCAACAAGAGTTACTTCCCGAGCTGGACTGTCTCGATGTCGTCCCACACATAAGCCTGATGATCACGGTTGAGCTCGATCAGAGAAACCGACGAGACCGTCACCTCTGCCGTAGTGCCGGGGTGCGCCGCCAGTGCATCGCTCACCGGCTCGGCGGGACCGGCAGCGTTCGAGTACCCCAGGCTGACATGAGCGCGGAACCCGTCCTCTCGCTCCGGCACGTTCCCCACGCCCCACACGTCACCGATCGCGGCGCGGATCGCAAGGCGGAGCTCGGCCACCGGCTCCAGCGGCCGGCCTGGCATCTGGATGGTCTCGGGGTCGACGTGAGCAGGGCCGATGCTGAGCGTGAACGGCTTCAACGCCGTGCACCTTGTGCGTGCGGCCTCCACGATCTGGTCCACGTCACCGCGGCTTACCTCGTCGGTGAAGCCGATGCCCTGGAGCGTGAGGTGCAGCCACTTCACCGGCACGGGGTCGAGCATGGGGAGCTGCCCGAGTACGGGCGCGTAGTGCTTCACGAGGGCGTGAGCCTCAGGCTGGTCCGCGAAGGTGATGTGCCACGTGTAGAAGGAGCGTCCGACCTCCCAGCCTGGACGCCACCACCAGTGGTCTCGCATAGGCTCCAGCTCGGTCACGGCACGCCTCCCAGGTCTACGCGGACAGCTCCTTGATCACACTGTCACGCTGGAACTCGGCGATCGAGCCCCGCACGCGGCGGGTGATCGGGTCCCGGGGGTTGCCGGTCTGTGCCGCGATCATGTCGACCTCGGCGACGCGGTGAAGCAGGGGCCGGACGCGGAGCTGCGGTGCGGTCTCCAGAACCGGCCCAAGGGTGTGCTCAGCCCGCCCATGTCGCCGCGCACGAGGTGGGCCTTGACCTGCACGAGCCGAGTCATGCGCTCGGAGCCGAGGTTGCGCAGATGCGAGGGGTGCTCCTCGAATGCCGCCACGGCCCGGTCCGCGTAGGCCAGCGCCTCGTCCGCCTCGCCGAGGGAGAGCCGCGTGTCCGCCCAGAGCGATCCCGCGCGGTCCAACGAACACGTGAACGGCCCTGCCAGCTCGTCATCGGCGTGAGTGAGCCGGTTCGCCGCATTCTGTGCGCGTTGAAGCGCCTCGGCCGCAGGACCTGCGTCACCTGCCCGCGCGAGGTCGAGCGCGAGTGCGCTGGAGAGGCACAGCTCGGCGGAGCCGGTCGCGGTGTAGCGCAGCCCGTCCGCCGCGTAGTCGGCCGCCGCCAGGTAGTCGTCCTGCCAGAACGACGCGGTGTGCTGCGTCGCTCGCACCCAGGCGCGCAGGGGGTTGTAGTCGGCACGCTCGGCGCACAGCCAAGCGGCGCGGGCGTGGTCCTCGGCGGCTTCTGGCCGGCCAAGGTCCACGGACATCCACGCGGGCACGGTCAGCGACCAACCAGCAGCCGCGTACAGCTCCCTCGACATCTGCGGAGCCTGGTGCCCTGCCAGCAGCGTGAACGCCCTGTCCCGCAACGCTTTCGTGCGCGCGAAGAGAGGAAGCGTGGGCATCTTGAGGTAGGAGCGCGCGATGCGCCGCACCTCGGAGTGCATCTGCTCGATCGTCAGTTCACCGACGTTCGTGGACTCGGCCCACGCGAGGAACTCGGCGGACTCGTCGGCCGCGCTCATCAGCACCTCCTTGACCGTGCTCACGCTCGCCGGAGTCGACACGATGACGGCCGGTGCCGACGAGGTCCTGTTGGTCGTGCTGAAGCCGAGATCGGCATCCGACGCGACGCCCAGCACCGCGCGCAACGCAGGCCGGTAGTGATCCGAGGGCACCCCGACCGCGCCGCGCTCGATCTTCGCGATGTAGTGCGCATCCAGCGGGAAGCGCTGGCGGGTGGTCTCCCAGAGCCAGACACATGCGGCCTCGGCCAGCTCACGGCGGCTCATGCGCGCACCTGACACCTGGCGGGACGCGGTGGCTTCGCGGACCGCCCGGAGGAGAGGGTTCGGCTCCGGGCGGTCCGAGCGTAACCGCGTTGATGCGGCGAGTCATGGAGCTGCGTGCCCCGGCCTGCCCCGATCTGCCCCGCGTGATGCCCTGCATGGCTGCCGGAACCGGTCGACTCTAAGTGCATGGGTGCGATCGCGATCGTGACGATGCTGGGGGCCGTCGTCGTTGGCTTGGTCTGCTGGCTCGGCCACCACGTCCGCCGCGAGACGCTGCGCCGCCGCCAGGCCGACCGCGTCCGAGCAGCGCTGGCCGGCCGAATCAGCGTGGCTGAGCTGCGTCAGCGCTGCGGCGCGAACTCGCTGCCGCTTCTCCCGACTCCGCGCACGGCGGTCGGCGACCCCGACCCGGCCGCCGAGCGCGGTTCCATCAGCGAGCGTGTCGCATGAACCTGATCGTGCCGGGGTCTCCGGAAGCCGCTGCGGTCGGGCTGTTCCCGGTGCTGCGGCCATTGCTCGACCTGAAGGACGGCGGGTGGACGTTCCTGCCCTACCAGGGGGGACAGGCGTTCCTGGACGGCTTTCACCGGTGGCCGGGCGGCTGGGTCGACTCGATCAGGTTTCACGACGAGGGCGACGCGCTCGGAATCCGCGTGGACCGTGACAACGCGATCGTCTGGGAACTCACCGACTCCCTGGCGGTGGTCGTGAACGAGCTGCTGTTGCTGCCGACTCCTGGCGACCGGCTTGCTCCTCGTCTGGCGAAGGGCAGAGGACCAAGCTGACACGGTGAAACTGCTCGGCGTTCGCTCAGAAGCCGCTGCGCTCCAACGCGATATGACCGGAGGCGGTGACCTCACGCACCGACTGAACCATGTCGTCTCCAGTCAACGCGTTGATGAAGCCGCTCTTGTGAAGGTGCTGCAAAGCCTGCTCCACGACTGCCTCAGGCAGGCCGAGTTGGCCAGGTAGGGCGTGGACATTGAGCGGGGTACCGGCCGCATGGTGGTCAGCAAGTATGCGAAGAAGTCGGAGTGCGCGGTCGGATGCCGAGGCGGTCGCGATTCCCTCGGCGTCTTCATGTCCTTGAGCATCAGGGCCGGGTTGCTCCACTCGTATCGGGTCCGCGTTGCCCGTCCGCCGCCACCGCCCGGTAGACGTGGTGTAGCTGATCGTGAAGTAGTACTCACGGCTTGGAGCACGATGTGCCGCGCCGTTCTCGTCGGTGAAGTCCACATAGAACTGCACTGTCTCTCCGAATCGCAGGGTTTCCCACGTCGTCCGGTCTCGCGCGATTCCAGGCTTGGCCCGCCACTTCATATGGGGGAAGCCGATCGCCTCGACCGATTCCACCAAAAGGTCGTGGACTGCTGTGCTGCCGTGATTCACGACGGCGAGCGAAAGTCCACCCATGTTGCCGAGCTTCCCCCGAATCTGGCGCGCTTCCGCCACGGCGGCGTCCTCTCGCTCCGCTCGCTGATCAGCGTCTCGCAAGAGGCTGATTTCGTTCGCGCGTTCAGTGGCTGCGGCCGACCTCTTTGCCTCGGCCAACGCTTCTTCCGCGATGCTGGCCTGCTTCTCGGTTGCCCTACGAGACTTGCGCGCTTCGGACGCCTGCCAGATGGCAACCGCCATCGCCAGGACCGCAACCGCGGCGGCACCCATCGCGATCCAGTCGCCTACGTCGAACAGCGGTTTGGCCTCTTCCGCTACGCGCATAGTCGTCCTATCTGGTCGAGGTGGCCGTGTGCCTCAGGTGGCCAGCCGAACGTACGGCGAGAAGCGTGATCAGTTGTCGTTCATCATGTTGATGATCTTGCGCAACCGCTTGATGCCGCGTGTATGCACGCCCTTCGCCTGCATGTAGCCGCAGATCAGGTCGGCGTCTAGTTCACCTTGGTCTCGCCAGGTCTGGAGGAACTGACGGGCATGGTCGCGCTCGTGGGGACCGGACCAGCCGTTGTTGCCTCCAAAGAAGTGGATGCTGTCCAAGTCCTCTTCCAGCTTTGGGTCCAGGACCGGCACGGGGGCATCTGGGTTCAGCAGATTGATCGCGCCCACCTCGGCCGCCCACATCGCCAAGGGGAAGCTCATGCCCTCGATGACGCAGAGAGCCGACCCTCGCGCCAACTGCTGCGCGTAATCGAATGCCTCTAGCGTCGGCCGGAAGGCCAGCACGGGTACGCCGGAGGCCGGATGATCCTTCGTCCTCGGCGTGGTGTAGCCGTAGCGACGCCCGAACTCGGCAACGATCCCAGGACCAGCGGCAGACTGGACAGCGTTGACCACCAGGATTGGAGCCACTCCAGCTTCGGCGCTCATCTGCTCGATCCACTCGACCGCCGGTGCCTCCAGTTTGTCAAAGGTTAGACCCGAGTCGTCATCCGGCACCCATGCAGCGCGATACGTCGTCATGATCATCCTTCTGTCGGGACGGGAGTCGACTTTCCTAAGTGAGAGCTGGCAGTTGTCGCCCCCTAAGTAGGTCGCTTGGCGGCAAACCGTTGAACCGCCAACTGTTCTAGCCGCGCTAGCACTTCGCCCACCGCCTCCGGCACGGCCAGTGCCTTCGCGAGAAGATCATCAGGAGCCTTACCTCTGGCATCCCGCGAGCAAGTGTGGAAGGGGTTGAACCGCTCGATCATCAGCGCTTTGACGCGGATCATCTCGGCCACGAGTTGGGCCAGCTCGATGTCCGTCACGGCAACGCTTGCCTGGACCAGCGCCTGGTCAAAAGCCGTAGAGGTCAGCCCGTGGTTCTTCGCTCCGTCCATATGAGCAGCTTCGCTAGTCGGAAGGATGGTGTACGTGAAAGCGACGGCCTCAGCGGCGCTGATCCACGGCCGAGCTGTGTTGATCACCGCCACCAGTGCTTCTCGCTGATCCAGGCGATCCCGTTCGAGGCGTTCGGCCTGGGTAAGGGCAAGCTGCTCTCGCATGAGAGCTACCTGGGCTCTTGCGGCTTCTGCCTGGGCCTCGGATGCCGCAGCACTTCGCCTCGCTTCTTGGACACCAGACTCGGCCGCGTTGGCCTGACGTTTCGCGGAGTTCGCGTTTCCCAGCGCGATGAACGCCGCGATCAATGCGACGGCAACGGCGAACCAAGCCGCCACGTCACCTACCTCCACATTGCTCCCTCGGTCGCACGGTTTGTCCCCTGCATCTGTCCGGCGACCAGGCACGTTACGCCGATTGCCGACAGGCCTGGGTACACGAAGCCGCCCCGGCGTGGTGCCGAGTCGGCTTCGACGTGGTGATCAGCTCGGGCAGCTCGCCGCCGGAGGTGACGTACGAGCCGGGTCGGCAGGCGTCACCGAGCTCGCCCCGAACAGGTAGGCCGCGAAGCACGCAGCGGCGACAAGTGCCAGCTAGCGGCCGGGGCGAAACTCGCGGGACGTGTTGATGGTGGGCATGGATTCCTCTCTGGTTTGGCCGGCCTCGGCGGTGTGCCGAGGGGTTGGAACAAAGCCCTGTTCGGAGCTCATACGGGGTGCTGAAGGGCAACCGGGCCGACCGCACTGGAGGTTGGAACGCGCCGTGTTTGCGCAGGCCAGTGCGGTCCGTGGCCCGGTATTCGAGGGGTTGGAACGGCTGGAACGGGGCTGGTCGTGCGTACCGACCCCTGTTCCAGCCCTCAAGCGCCGTGGATTGCCTGCCGAATGGCCTCGATGTCGGCGACGCTCACGGGGTTGTCGTGGCCCGGCATCCGCCGCTTGCCCACTGAGGACACCCCGGCGGTGCGCAGTGCTTCCCCGAAAGGCTTGGTCTCCCAGCCGATGCGGGCGGCCAGCTCGCCAGTGGGCACCAGGCCGCACTCGTCGCCGATCACGTCGGCCAAGAGCGCCAGCACCTCGGGCAGCTCGTGTACCAACTCGGCGTCCACGGCCTCCGGGATGGTCGCGGTCACCTCGGTGGCCAGGCGTTCGGTCGTGGCCAGGTCGTGGTCTCCGGCGACGTCACCGGTGAGGGTCCCGGCCTGTTCGCGCAGCGCCCGGCCGCGTTCGCACGCGCGCGAATGGCCGCGATGTGGAGCAGGTGCGTCCGCACGGTCGAACCGGTCGGCCACGTCGGCGGCGCACTCCTCCAGGACGCTGATCAGCCGCCGGGCGTCGGACTCCCTGGAACCGCGGATGAACCGGTGTGCCGCCTGCTCGAACGGCCGGGCGTGATCCTCGGTGCGGCGCAGGCGAAGTGGCTCGTCGACAACCTCGCGCGCAGCACCGCCACGTGGAAGGTCATCGCCGCCGACCTGCCCATCGGGCTGACCGTGCCGGACGGCACCGACATCGAGGGCGTGGCGAACGGCCTGCCCGGCGCACCGAACGGCCGTGAGCACGAGATCGCGTGGGTGCTGCGCGAGCTCAAGCGGCGCCGGGTGCGCAACACGGTGTGGCTGACGGCGGACGTCCACTACACCGCCGCCCACCACTACTCGCCGGAGCGGGCCGCCGTCGGCGACTTCGACCCGTTCTGGGAGTTCGTGTCCGGCCCGCTGCACTCCGGCGCGTTCGGTCCCAACACGCTCGACCCGACCTTCGGTCCCGAAGCCGTGTTCGTGCACGCACCGCCCGCCGCGAACACCAGCCCGCTCGACGCCTTCCAGCACTTCGGCGAGGTCAGGGCCGACCGGAACGAGCTCACGGTGTGGCTGCGTGACGCATCCGGCGCAGCGCTCTGGTCCACAACGCTCAACGCGCGCTGAAGATCGCAATAGGGTTGGTGCGTGCCCATCACGTTCGACACCACCGGCTTCCAGCAGCACGAAGAGAACTCCTGGCTCCACGGAGGCGGTGACCGGCTCGCGCTGACCGTCTACGACGGCCCGGCCGACCTGCCGGTGGGGCTGGACGACCTGCAGGGGCTGCGGCGTGAGCTCGCGGTCCGCTACGCCCCGACGGGCTGTCTCGTCGAGGCGCAGGTCGTCCGGCTCGGCGACGTGCCCGCGCTGCTGCAGATCGCCAAGGTGCCGCTGGGGAACCGGCCCGGCCAGGCGTTCGGCCTCTCGCTGACCGTGCAGGGGGTGAACGCGCACGCGGTGCTGTCGCTGGTGGCGGAGGAACGTGGCACGACCGGCGTGCGCGAGGGTGTGCTGGCCGCCGAGATCGGGTTCCAGCGCTGGGTCCTGCCGCACCCGTACACGCCGCAGGTGCAGGGCCGGCTGCCGTTCCACGCGGGCGACGACCCGCGGTTCGACAGCCGCTTCCCCGACCACCCGCTGTCGCGCGTGCGCCGGTTGATGCACCAGCTCGTGAGCACCGCACGGGTCGACCCGGCGTTCGTGGCACCACCGGCGCCGCAGCTCCCGCCGGAGGTGGACGCGGTGTTCAACTCCCAGCTCGTCAATGCCGAGTGCGGCCTCCCGGTCAACGGCCACATCGCGCTGCAGATCGGCGAACGCACCACCTACTGGAAGCTGGTCGGCGAGGCCGTGCCGCACCGGCTCGGCCGTGGCACCCTGGGTCGCTCCCCACACGGCGAGGCCCGGTTCCGCGAGGTGCTCGTGGTCGACGAGCGCACCGGAACCGCCCTGATGATGGACCGGTTCATGACCGACGGCGCCTCCCTGGGCGTCCACACCCGGCTCCAGCCGGTCACCCGTGACGAGGCGTACGCGGCGGTCACGCCCGAGGCGCTCAAGGAGTCCTACCGCGCCCTCGGGCGGCTGGCCGACATGGCCGACGGCCGCAACGAGTACCTCACGATCGAACCGATCACGCACCAGGTCGGGCGGTCGGAGCCGTTCGCGGTGCTGAGCATGCAGCACCACGAGGACGAGGACGTCGTGCTCGTCTCGTGCTCGCCGGCGCCCTCGGAGAACACGCCGTTCCAGGGCAGTCCGGGGATCAGGGCGCCCGTCACGGCGGAGAACCTGCGCGGCATCGGTGAGCTCGTCCTGCACGCGGCGCTCGAATGGGGCCCGCACCCGTTGGACATGGCGGTCACCTTCCACCGCCACGCGGGCACGACGGAGGCGCCGGGCACGCCGGAGAGCCTCGCGGACGAGGTGCGTGCGCAGTTCAGCGGGCAGCTGGCCACGGCGGTGCCGGGCATCACCGTCGGCGGTTACGTGGCGTTGCAGCAGGGGGAGCAGCGGACGTACTGGCGGTTGCCCGACGACGCGCTGTCGAGCCGGCTCGGTTCCGGGGTGCTGACCCGCGCCCACTCGCCGGGCCACCGGTTCCGCGACGTCGTGCTGCTCGACCAGGACACCGGCGAGCTGTTGATCCCGAACCGCTACGGCAACGCCACGACCGGGACCAAGACCGTGCTCACCGGGGTGAGCGAGGAGGAGGCGCTGGCGGCGGCGACACCGGAGGCGTGCCGGGAGGCGTTCGAACGGCTCGGCCGGTGCGTGTTCGCCGCGGCGAAACGCGGTGAGCACATCTTCGTCGAGCAGCTGGAGAACGAGCTGAAGCAGGACCCGTACGTGTTGCTGACCGTGCAGGGCCTCTTCGACGGCGACCCGGTCGCGATCGCCTCCGCGTCCCCCGCGCCGTCGGCGAACACCCAGTTCAACGGCCTGCCCACGCTGGAGGCCCCGGCGGCGGCGAACAACGTGGTCGGGCTGGGCCAGCTCGCGTTGCAGGCGATCACCGACTGGGGCGTCCACCCGCTGCACGTGGTGCCGACCTACCACCGCCCGACCCGCTGACCGCAAATGTTTGCACGCCCCGACGTATTGTTTCCCCCTGTTTCTCGTGGTTTCGTGCAGCAACCCTGCAAGAAGTTGCGACAAGGAGGTCGCGATGCGTCGGGTCGTCGCCGCGCTCGCTGCACTGGTCCTACTGCCTCTCACACCCGTCCAGGCCGTTGCCGCTCCACCGGAGCAACGCCTGGCCGTGGGGGAGGTGGTGGATATCGCGCCCGGTGTGCGCGCCGGTGACTCGAAACTCGCCTTGCCGCCCAAGCGGGACGACCTGCGGGGTGAGCGCTTCTACTTCGTGATGCCGGACCGGTTCGCGAACGGCGACCCCCGCAACGACCGCGGTCGCAGCAGCAGCGCCGAGAACGGGTTCAACCCGGCCGACAAGGGCTTCTACCACGGTGGTGACCTCAAGGGCCTGCACCAGAAGCTCGACTACCTCGACGGCATGGGCATCACGGCGATCTGGATGACGCCGATGTTCCTCAACCGCTGGGTGCAGGGCGACAGCGCCGCCTACCACGGCTACTGGACCATCGACTTCACCAAGCTCGACCCGCACTTCGGCACCACGCAGGAGATGCGCGAGCTGATCCGCGACGCGCACCGGCGTGGCATCAAGGTGTTCTTCGACATCGTCGCGAACCACACCGCCGACGTGATCAAGTACGCCGAGGGCAAGAACGCGTACGTGTCCACGGGTGCGCAGCCGTACCTGGACGCTTCGGGCAAGCCGTTCGACCTCGCCGACCACGCGGGGCGGAAGGACTTCCCGAAGCTGGACGCGGCCAAGTCGTTCCCGTACACGCCGGTCAAGGACGGCCCGACGAAGTTCCCGTTGTGGCTCAACGACTCCACGCTCTACCACAACCGCGGCGACTCGACGTTCTCCGGTGAGTCGAGCGAGCAGGGCGACTTCTCCGGGCTCGACGACCTGATGACCGAGCACCCGCGCGTGGTCAACGGCATGAAGGACATCTTCACCAGCTGGATCGACACGCTCGACATCGACGGCTACCGGGTCGACACGGTCAAGCACGTCAACCTGGAGTTCTGGCAGGCGCTCGCGCCGCACGTGAAGCAGTACGCGAACCGCAAGGGCAAGAAGGACTTCTTCGTGTTCGGCGAGGTCTTCGACTCCTCACCGGAGAACACCTCGAAGTACACGACCGAGGGCCGGATGCAGGCCACGCTGGACTTCCCGTTCCAGAGCAGCGCCGTGAGCTTTCTGGCCGGCAAGGGCTCCCAGCGCCTCGGCGAGGTGCTGCTCGACGACGACCGCTACACCGACGTCGACTCCAACGCCTCGTCGCTGCCGACGTTCCTGGGCAACCACGACATGGGCCGGGTCGCGTGGATGATCCGCAACGACCGGCCCGGCATCACCGACGCCGAGCTGCTGGAGCGCCTCAAGCTCGGCAACCGGCTGATGTACCTGTGGCGCGGCAACCCGGTCGTCTACTACGGCGACGAGCAGGGCTTCGCGGGCACGGGTGGCGACAAGCTGGCGCGCCAGGACATGTTCGCCTCGAAGACGCCCGAGTACGTGGCGGAGGAGCTGATCGGCTCCGACCGCACCGGCGCCGTCGACAACTTCAACACCGCGCACCCGCTGTACCAGCAGCTCAAGGCCCTCGCGGCGCAGGTCGACGAGGACCCCGTGTGGCGGGACGGCAACCAGGTGCTGCGGTACGCCGACGGGGACGTGTTCGCGTTCAGCCGCATCCTCGGTCGTGAGCACCTCGTCGTCGCGAACGCCGGAACCGCGCCTGCCACGGTGACGGTCCCGGTGTCCTCGGCGGGGTTCGAGAACGCCCAGGTCCAGAACGGCCGTGTCACGGTGACCGTGCCCGCGCTGTCGGCGTTGGTGCTCAAGGGCACCAGCGACGTCGCCAAGTCGAAGCCGGCGCCCGTGCTGGTCGCCCCGGCCGCCGGAACCGTGCTGGACGAACGGGTCGAGCTGCGTGCCGACGGCATCGGCACGGCCAACGCGGCCGCCACCTTCGCCGCTCGCGTCGAGGGCAAGTCCGACTGGACCGTGCTGGGCACCGACGACGCGGCGCCGTACCGGGTGTTCGCGGACCTGTCGGCGCTGCCGGGTGCGGCCGTGGGCAAGCGCGTCGAGCTGCGGGTGGTCGCGAAGTCCGGCGAGATCGGCGCGGACGGCGCGTTCGTGTCGCTCGTGGCCGCACCGCCGCTGCCGGACCCCGGCACGAAGAACCCGGACTGGCTGGTCGTGCACTACGCGCGCGGCGACTACGACGGCTGGGGCCTGCACGTCTGGGGCGACGTCGAGACGCCGACCGAGTGGAGCACGCCGCTGCCGTTCGCCGGCGAGGACACCTACGGGCGGTTCGCGTGGGTGAAGCTGAAGCCGGGCGCGAAGTCCGTCGGGATCATCGCGCACAAGGGCGACGAGAAGGACACGAACGCCGACCGGGTCGTCGACCCGAGCGTGACGCCCGAGGTGTGGCTGAAGCAGGACGACCCGGCCGTGTACCCGTCCGAGCAGGCGGCCACCGGCAAGGCGGTCGTGCACCACGTCGGTGACTCCACGGGTGCCGTGGTGCGCGTGGCCGGACGTGCCGACGTGCCGTTCTCGAACGGGATCGCGGAACTGCCGCCGACCACCGACTTCTCGGTGGTGCGCGGGACGACCGTGGAGGCGTCCGGCAAGTTCACGAGCGGTCACGCGTGGGTGGCGAACGGCGAGGTGCACGCTTCCCCGGCCGCGGCCGAGAACCGGGCGGTGATCCACTACAACCGGCCGGACGGCGACTACACCGACTGGACGATGTACCACTGGACGGGCTCCGCGGAGCCGTCACCGGGCTGGAACCAGTCGCGGGTGCCGGACGGGCGGGACCGGTTCGGCGTGTACTGGTCGGTGCCGCTCGCCGCGGGCGCCGCGGGGCTGAGCTACCTCGTCCACCGCGGCGACGCCAAGGACCCCGGGCCCGACCAGTTCCTCGACCTGGGGCAGAAGGGGAACGAGGTGTGGCAGTTGCAGGGGAACGAGACCTACCTGCTGCCGCCGAACGCCGGTCCGGCCGCCGATGACGACCTGACCAAGGAGAAGGCGATCTGGATCTCGCGCGACAGGGTCGTGTGGGACGTGCCGGTCGTGCAGTCCGACGGCTACCGGCTGGAGCACGGCTCACGCGTGCTGAGGCTCTCGCCCACGACCGAGGCGGTGCCGGCGCGGCTCCCGCACCTCAAGGGCAAGCCGGTGTTCGCGGTGCGCGGGTTCGTCGACGAAGCGTTGCGGGACAAGCTCTCCGCCGTCCACGTCGACGCGGGCGGTGCGATCCGGCACCGGACGGGCGTGCAGATCGCGGGCGTGCTGGACGACCGCTATGCCGCCGCCGCGACGAAGCTGGCGTTCGGGCCGACCTTCGACCACGGCCGCGCATCGGTCCGGCTGTGGGCGCCGACGGCGAAGAACGTGAAGCTGCGCCTGTTCGACCAGCCCTCCGGTGAGCCGCGGAAGGTCGTGCAGCTCAAGCGCGACGACGCCTCGGGGTCGTGGACCGGTTCCGGCGACTGGGAGAACAGGTACTACCAGTTCGAGGTCACCAACTGGCAGCGCACGGTCGTGGTCACCGACCCGTACTCCGTGGCGCTGTCGGTGAACTCGACGCACTCGCAGTTCGCGGACCTCAAGGACAGCCGGACCATGCCCGCCGGGTGGTCGCGCGACGTCGCTCGCGGGACGGGCGGTGCGATCACCGAGCTGCACGTGCGGGACTTCTCGATCGGCGACGAGTCCGTTCCGGCCGCCGACCGCGGCACGTACAAGGCGTTCACGCACCGTGACTCGGTCGGCATGAAGCACCTCAGGACGCTGGCCGCGGCGGGCATGGACACCGTGCACCTGCTGCCGACGTTCGACATCGCGACGATCCCCGAGAAGCGCTCCGAGCAGGCCACGCCCGCGTGCGACCTGCCGTCGCTGCCCGCGGACTCGGACCAGCAGCAGGCCTGCGTGGGCGCGGTGGCCGCCCGTGACGGCTTCAACTGGGGCTACGACCCGTTCCACTACGACGTTCCCGAGGGCTCTTACGCCACGGCGGACGCGCAGAACGGCTGGGCCCGCTCGAAGCAGTACCGCGAGATGGTGAAGTCGTTGCACGACAACGGCAACCGCGTGGTCGTGGACGTCGTCTACAACCACACGGCGGCGTTCGGCGACGCACCGACCTCGGTGCTCGACAAGGTCGTGCCCGGCTACTACCAGCGGCTCAACCTCGACGGGTCGGTCGCGAACTCCACGTGCTGCGCGAACACGGCGACCGAGAACGCCATGATGGGCAAGCTCGTCGTCGACTCGGTGGTGCGGTGGGCCCGCACGTACAAGGTGGACGGGTTCCGGTTCGACCTGATGGGCCACCACCCGAAGGCGAACATCCTCGCCGTGCGCGCCGCTCTGGACGCGTTGACGGTGGAGCGCGACGGCGTGGACGGGCGCAAGATCGGCGTCTACGGCGAGGGCTGGGACTTCGGCGAGGTCGCGGGCAACGCCCGGTTCGAGCAGGCCACGCAGGCGAACATGGCAGGGACGGGCATCGGCACGTTCAGCGACCGGCTGCGCGACGCGGTGCGCGGCGGCGGGCCGTTCGACGACGACCCGCGCGTGCAGGGCCTCGGCTCCGGTCTGGCCGGTGACGTGAACTCCTCGCCCGCCAACGGGAACGTCGCGGCACGGCTGGAGAACTACAGCGACCTGGTGAAGCTCGGCATGGCCGGCAACATGGCGTCGTACCGCTTCCAGTCCACCGCCGGGCCGGTCGTCACCGGCCGGGACGTGCAGTACAACGGCACCGCCGCCGGGTACACCGGGCAGCCGTTGGAGGCCATCACGTACGTGGACGCGCACGACAACGAGGCGTTGTTCGACGCGTTGACGTACAAGCTGAAGCCCGAGACGTCGATGGCGGACCGGGTGAAGATGCAGACGGTGGCGCTGGCACCGGTGTTGCTGGGGCAGGGGCGGCCGTTCGTGCACGCGGGCACCGAGTTCCTGCGCTCGAAGTCGTTGGACCGCAACAGCTACGACTCCGGTGACTGGTTCAACCGGTACGACCCGTCGTTGCGCGACAACGGTTTCGGCCGCGGGTTGCCGCCCAAGGCCGACAACGAGGCGAAGTGGCCGTACGCGAAGCCGTTGCTGTCGCTGCCGAAGCCGGCGTCCGCGGACATGAAGGCCGCGCTGGACGCGACGCTGGAGCTGCTGCGGATCCGGCAGTCCTCACCGCTGTTCTCGCTCGGGTCGGCCGACCTGGTGCAGCAGAAGGTGTCGTTCCCGGCGGCGCGGTCCGGTGTGGTCGTCATGCACGTCGACGACACCGTCGGACCCGACGTGGACCCGGCCCGGCGCGGCGTGCTCGTGGTCATCAACCCGTACCCGGAAGACCAGGCCATCGCGCTGCCGCCGGGTGACTGGAAGCCGGTGACCAGCGAGAAGAAGGCGGGAGCCGCGCGGTCGGTCGTGGTGCTGGAGCGGTAGTACCGCTGAAAAACAGTTTATAACAAAATAGTTTGGTACCTTAGTGCTCATGGGCACGAAGGGGTGTACCGACCTGATGATGCTGTTGCACCGCACAGGTCACGCACTGGAGACCGAACTGACGGCGAGGCTCGCGGAGATCGGGTTGACTCCGCGGGCCCGCTGCGTCCTGGCGACCGCTCTCGACGCGGACCGCACGCAGACCGAGATCGCCGACATCGTCAGCATCGACAAGACGACCATGGTCGTGACGATGGACGCCTTGGAGGCCGCGGGGTTCGCCGAGCGCAGGCCGTCCCCGACGGACCGCCGTGCCCGCGTCGTCGTCGTCACCGAGCGCGGCCGGTCCATCTCGGAGCAGGCCGACGACGTGTACGCGGACGTCGTGAACAGCGTCCTGCTCTCGTTGCCGGAAGACGAGCGGTCCGGCCTCGTCAACGGCCTGACCAGGCTGGTCGAGGGCCGTCTCAGTGCCGTCGTCCCCTGCGAGAAGCCCCCGCGCAAGAGGGCGCTGCGCCAGGCGATCGGGTAACAGATAGTCCCGTAAAAAACTATCTGCTACGGTCCCTCTTATGACAACAGGGGGACCGAAGACGGACTCGCGCTGGCCGGCGCTGATCGTGCTGTGCGCGGGGATGTTGATGATCGTGCTGGACCAGACGATCGTGAACGTCGCGCTGCCCGCGATCGACGAGGACCTGAAGTTCGGCCAGGCGGGCCTCGCCTGGGTCGTGAACGCGTACCTGATCGCCTACGGCGGTCTGCTGCTGCTCGCCGGCCGCCTCGGCGACCTGGTCGGGCACAAGAGGGTGTTCCTGATCGGCCTCGGCGTGTTCACCGCCGCCTCGCTGCTGTGCGGCCTGTCGATCAGCTCCGAGATGCTCGTCGTGGCGCGCTTCGTGCAGGGCGCTGGCGGCGCGCTGGCCACGTCCGTGACGCTGGGCATGGTCGTGACGATGTTTCCGAAGCCCGACGAGCAGAGGCGCGCCATCGGCGTGTTCAGCTTCGTCGCAGCAGCGGGCGCGTCCATCGGCCTGCTGCTCGGCGGCGTGCTCACGGACGCCATGTCGTGGCACTGGATCTTCTTCGTGAACATCCCGATCGGCATCGTGGCCGCCCTTGCCGCCGTGCGCCTGGTGCCCGACTCACCCGGCCTGGGCCTGCGCGAGGGCGCGGACGTGCTGGGCGCGCTGCTGATCGTCGCCGCGGTGATGCTGGGCGTCTACACGATCGTCAAGGGCGAGCACTACGGCTTCGGCTCGGTGCACACCCTGGCCCTCGGCGCCGTGGCGGTGGCGTTGCTGGTGGCGTTCGTCCTGCGCCAACGACACGCCACCAAGCCGTTGCTGCCGCTGCGCGTGTTCCGCTCCCGGAACGTGACGGGCGCGAACCTCGTGCAGATCTCGATGGTCGCGGGCATGTTCGGCCTGTTCTTCCTCGGCACCCTCTACATGCAGCTCGTGCTGTCGTACACGCCGTTGCAGATCGGCCTGGCCTTCATGCCCGTGGCCGTTGCCATCGCGGTGTTCTCGGTGTCGCTCTCGGCCCGCCTGAACACCCGGTTCGGCGAGCGCAA
The DNA here is from genome assembly GCF_040647275.1 of Lentzea sp. NPDC042327. Taxonomy (NCBI): domain Bacteria; kingdom Bacillati; phylum Actinomycetota; class Actinomycetes; order Pseudonocardiales; family Pseudonocardiaceae; genus Lentzea; species Lentzea sp. NPDC042327. The sequence goes on along the minus strand of NZ_JBEZBX010000020.1, from coordinate 42,173 downwards.
CATGCTGATCCTCGGCCTGGTCCTGATGCTGGTGGGCATGGTCGTCTTCACGCAGGTGCCGGTCGACGGCTCGTACGTGGCCGACATCCTGCCCGCGGTCGCACCGGTCGGCATCGGCATGGGCCTGGCGTTCCCGTCGCTGATGACGCTGGCCATGTCCGGCGCCGCCCACGACGAGGCGGGCCTCGCCTCCGGCCTGGTGAACACCACCGCCCAGGTCGGCGGCGCACTGGGCCTCGCCGTCCTCGCCACCACCTCGACCACGTACACGTCGTCGCTGCTGGCGTCCGGCGTCGGCCGGCTGGAGGCGCTGACGTCGGGCTTCCACCTGGCGTTCTGGATCAGCGCCGGCCTGGTGGCGGTCGCGCTGGCACTGGCGGTGTTCGTGCTCCGGCAGGTCGCGGTGTCCCGCGACGCCCAGCCGGTGCTCGTGCACTGAGGGGGGAGCGGGCGGTGGGTGGCGGCGCGTGCCACTCACCGCCCGTTTCGTTTCAGAACCGCGGATCGTTTGCGAGGTGATCGCATTGCCGATGCTCGTGTACCTGGACAAGCAGGCCGAGGACGGCAAGCTGGCGCGAGCGTGCTCAGCACCGGTGCGGCCCCCGACCGGCTGGTCCACCAGAGCTGACGCGGCCCGGCGTCAGTGGTCCGCCAGCTCCACCCGCTTGGTGACGTCCTCGGAGCGCAGGATCGCGAACTCGCGGTCCTGCGCCTTGAGCACCTTGAGGTAGCCGGGGCTCGTCTCGAACACGTAGACGTCCTCGGAGTCGTTGATCCGCTCCTTCGGCACCCACGGCGTGCTGACGACCGCCGCCACCGCGAGCGCCGTCCCGGCCAGGAGCCACGCGAACCAGTGCAGCAACCACCGCGCGTTCCTGATGACCAGCACGAACACCACCCCCAGCGCGACCGCGCCGAGCGGCATCCACCACCGGTGGTACGTGAGCGTGTGCGACACCATCAGCGCCACGAGCACGATCAACGTGAGCAACGCCGTCGTGTTCGCCCGCTCGGGGTCCTTGCGCGTGCGGAGGTAGAAGAAGAAGGTCGCCGGCGTGACCACCATCAGCAACACCGTGCTGATCCGGTTGTCCGCCATGAACGTGCCGAGGAACAGCCCGGGCGCGTCATCCAGTTCCAGCGTGTGCAGCAGCGCGAACGCCGTGTGCCAATCATAGTGCGACACGGCCAGCAGCCTGAGCAGGACGAACAGAACGGCGGCGCCGGTCACCGCGGACCCGGTGTGCTTTGCATCCACCCGCAGAACTATGGCGTATCGCCGGTCACAGCCCTCCCGACGTGCACCGCGCGGGCGCGGCTACCCTGTGCGGACATCCCGTACCTGTTTTCGAGGAGTCACACCGTCGTGTCCGAGCGCACCCTGGTTCTGGTCAAGCCCGATGGCGTCGAGCGTGGTCTGGTCGGCGAGGTGATCGCCCGCATCGAGCGCAAGGGCCTCAAGCTCGCCGCGCTGGAGCTCCGCACGGCTGACCGTGCTACCGCCGAGCAGCACTACGCGGAGCACGACGGCAAGCCGTTCTACAACGACCTCGTCGACTTCATCACCGGCGGCCCGCTGGTCGCGCTCGTCGTCGAGGGCGTCCGCGCCATCCCGGCGTTCCGCCAGCTCGCCGGCGGCACCGACCCCGTCGAGAAGGCCACGCCCGGCACGATCCGCGGCGACTTCGGCACCGAGGTGCAGTACAACCTCGTGCACGGCTCGGACTCGGCGGAGTCGGCGGAGCGCGAGATCAAGATCTGGTTCCCGAACCTCTGAGGTTGCAGGGATTCTGCGTGAAGCGGTGAGCTGAGCGCGTTGAGCTTGGGCGCTTGAGCGTCTGAGCCGTCTGAGTTCGTCGGACCCCCTGGTTGTCAGACCCGCTGAGTACAGTCGGGTTGATCAGGGGGTCCTGTTTCTGAGGGGACGCCTGCGGGAGCGTGTCCTTGCGCTCGACATCCCCTCTCAGGCCCGGCAGGACCATCGGAGCGCTCGACGGGGAAGCCACCACCGCCAAAGCCCGAGGAAGAGCTCGAAACGCCTCGCCTTCGGCTCGATCAAAACCCAGCTCCCCGCCGAGGGCTTGACCCCAGCCCACCCGGCGAAGAGCCGTTCAACCGCGTCCCCTCGGGATGACCGAGCGGCAGGTACATCCACACGTCGTCCCAGCGGTCCGCCCCGACGGCGATCGCGTTGGGCATCCGCCCGCATTCGCGGAACCCGAGCTGCTCGTACAGCTCGATCGCCCCGTGGTTGTTGCCGCGCACGCCGAGCATGGCGATCTCGAACCCGGCCGCCCGCGCGCTGTCCACCAAGCCCTGCACCACCAGCCGCCCCAGCCCGAGCCCACGCGCGGCTGGGTGGGCCATGACCTGTTGAACCTCGCAGCGGTGCTGGAACACGGCGGTGCCCCCGCGCCGCCACAACCCGACGGCGCGCACCACGCCGTCGACCACGGCGGTCACGAACGCGGCGTCGCCGTCGCGGACCTGTTCCAGAACGCCGTCCAGCCACGCCGAGAGCCGGTCCGGACCCGGCGACGAGTGGTAGCCGACGGCGCCGCCGGCAGCGACCACGTCGTGCACGACGGTGTGGATCTCGGCGCGCAGCCGGGGGTTTGCCTCGTGCGGCCACCGCAGTTCGATCTCCGGCATGGGGCGATCGTAAATGCGTCGAGAATTGTCAGACCCCTTGGCTAACGTCGGGCGGGTGGAGAACCTCGTCGAGGCCAAGGCGCTCACCAAGCACTTCGGGGCGTTCGAGGCCGTGCGCGGCATCGACGTCGAGGTGCGCAAGGGGGAGGCGTTCGGGTTCCTGGGGCCGAACGGGGCGGGCAAGTCGTCGACCATGCGGATGATCTCCTGCGTGTCGGGGCGGACCGGTGGGGACCTGAAGGTGCTCGGCCTGGACCCGGACGTGGACGGGCCGAGGATCCGCGCGCGGCTCGGGGTGGTGCCGCAGCTCGACAACCTCGACACGGAGCTCACGGTCCGGCAGAACCTGCAGGTCTACGGCAGGTACTTCGGGATGTCGCGGCAGCGGTGCCGGGAGAAGGCCACCGAGCTGCTGGAGTTCGCCCAGCTCGCCGACCGCGCGGACCACGAGGTGGAGCCGTTGTCGGGTGGGATGAAGCGCAGGCTCACGATCGCGCGGTCGTTGGTCAACGACCCGGAGCTGCTGCTGCTCGACGAACCGACCACGGGGCTCGACCCGCAGGCGCGGCACCTGTTGTGGGACAGGCTGTTCCGGCTCAAGCAAGAAGGCGTCACGCTCATCATCACCACGCACTACATGGACGAGGCCGAGCAGCTGTGCGACCGGCTCGTGGTCATGGACGGCGGGCGGATCGCGGCCGAGGGGTCGCCCGCGGAGCTGATCGGCCGCTACTCCACGCGGGAGGTGCTGGAGCTGCGGTTCCGGCCCGGTGCGGAGAAACCGGACCTCGGGCGGTTCGCGGAGCGGGTCGAGGTGCTGCCGGACCGGTTGCTGCTGTACGCGCAGGACGGTGAGCGGGCGCTGCAAGCCGTGCACGACAACGGGGTGCAGCCGGTGTCCAGCCTGGTGCGGCGCAGTTCGCTGGAGGACGTGTTCCTCCGGCTCACCGGCCGGACGTTGGTGGACTGATGCGGACGTTGCGGGCCTCCTGGTACGGGTTCGAGAAGCACTGGACGTGGTACCGGCGCAACTGGCGGGCCACGGTCGTGTCGAGCTTCCTCACGCCCGTGCTGTTCCTGCTGGCTCTCGGGTTCGGGTTCGGGTCGCAGGTGCGGTCGACCGAGCTGCTCGGCGGCGTGCCGTACCTGCAGTACCTCGCGCCCGCGCTGGTCGTCGTCACGGCGTTGCAGGGCGCCACGTTCGAGTCGACGTACGCGATCATGTCGGCGTTCCTGTGGCAGAAGACGTACATCGGCATGGTGGCCACCCCGATCACGCCCGCTCAGGTGCTGTACGGGCAGGTCATGTGGATCGGCACCCAGCTCGTGGCGCGGTCCGCGGTGTTCGTAGTCATCGCCGCGGCGCTGGGAGCGGCGGCCGGACCGGGAATCCTGTGGGCGGTCCCGTTCGGGGCGCTGGCGGGGCTCGCGTTCAGCGCGCCGCTCATCGCCTACAGCGCGCGGCTGGACAAACCGGACAGCTTCACGACGGTCTTCCGGTTCGTGCTGATGCCGATGACCCTGTTCACCGGCGCGTTCTTCCCTGTCGCCCAACTGCCGGAGTGGCTGCTGCCGGTGGTGTGGCTGACGCCCGCGTGGCACGGCATCGAGCTGGCCAGGGGAGCGGCGTTCGGCACGCTCGGGGTGCTGCCCGCGCTCGGGCACGTCGCGTACCTCGCGGTGCTGGCGGCGGCCGGGCTCGCGCTCGGCGTCAGGTACTTCCGACGCAGGCTGGCGGTGTGAGATGACCGGGACCCTCGACCGGCGACGGGCCGTGCCCGCCAGCGTGGGGCTGCTGTGGCGGGTGGTACCGCCGGGGCTCTACGGCGGGAAGGCGAGCGTGCTCGTCGAACGGGCCGCCGTCGTCAACCGGCGCGCGTGGTTCGTGCTGGTCGGCGGCGCCTTCGAGCCGATGCTGTTCCTGTGGTCGCTCGGGCTCGGGTTCGGCCAGATGGTCACGGCCGTCACCGGGCCGGACGGGCAGCCGGTCGGCTACGCGGCGTTCGTGGCGCCGGCGCTGCTGGCGGCCAGCGCGATGAACGGGGCCGTGTACGACGCAACGTTCAACGTGTTCTTCAAGTTCAAGTACCTGAAGCTCTACGACGCGATGCTGGCCACGCCGATGGGGCCGATGGACATCGCGATCGGCGAGATCGCCTGGGCGTTGCTGCGCGGCGGCCTGTACTCGGCCGGGTTCCTCGCCGTGATGCTCGGCATGGGTCTGATCGCGTCGCCGTGGGCGTTGCTCGCGCTGCCGGTGGCGTTGCTGGTCGCGTTCGCGTTCGCGGCGGTGGGCATGGCGGCGACGACGTTCATGCGCTCGTGGCAGGACTTCGACCTGGTGCAGCTGGCCGTGCTGCCGCTGTTCCTGTTCTCGACCACGTTCTACCCGCTGTCGGTCTACCCCGGCTGGGTGCGGGTCGTGGTCTCGTGGACCCCGCTCTACCACGCGATCGAGCTGATGCGCGGCCTCACGCTGGGCGTCGTGGGCTGGGGGATGCTCGGCCACCTCGCGTACTTCGCGGTGATGGCCGCTGTGGGCACGGTGGTGGCGGCGCGGCGGCTCGGCAAACTGCTGCTGGACTGAGCGGTGCGGCACGCGATTCGGCCGTCAACGTGGGGGCGGTTACTCTGGTCGCGTGAGTGCCGAGTCTGTTTTCCCCAGGTTGGAGCCCCTGCTGCCGCGGATCTCCAAGCCGGTGCAGTACGTCGGCGGGGAGCTCAACGCGACCGTCAAGGACTGGGACGAGGCGTCCGTGCGCTGGGCGTTGATGTACCCGGACGCGTACGAGGTCGGGCTGCCCAACCAGGGCGTCATGATCCTTTACGAGATCCTCAACGAGCTCCCGGACGTGCTCGCCGAGCGCACGTACGCCGTGTGGCCGGACCTCGAAGCGCTGATGCGCGAGCACGGGGTGCCGCAGTTCACGGTCGACGGGCACCGGCCGCTGAAGGCGTTCGACCTGATGGGCATCAGCTTCGCCACGGAGCTGGGCTACACGAACATGCTCACGGCGCTGGACCTCGCGGGCGTCCCGCTGCACGCCGCCGACCGCACCGAGGACGACCCGATCGTGGTCGCCGGTGGGCACGCGGCGTTCAACCCGGAACCGATCGCGGACTTCGTCGACGCGGCGGTGCTGGGCGACGGTGAGGAAGCCGTCCTCGAGATCACCGAGATCGTCAAGAACTGGAAGGCCGAGGGCCGCCCCGGTGGCCGCGACGAGGTGCTGACCCGCCTGGCCGAGACCGGCGGCGTCTACATCCCGCGGTTCTACGACGTGGAGTACCTGCCGGACGGCCGCATCCAGCGCGTGGTGCCCAACCGCGACCGGGTGCCGTACCGCGTCTTCAAGCGGACCACGATGGACCTCGACGCGTGGCCGTACCCGAAGCAGCCGCTGGTGCCGCTCGCCGAGAGCGTCCACGAGCGGATGAGCGTCGAGATCTTCCGCGGCTGCACCCGCGGCTGCCGCTTCTGCCAGGCCGGCATGATCACCCGCCCGGTGCGCGAGCGGTCCATCGAGGGCATCGGCGCCATGGTCCAGAAGGGCCTGGAGGCGACCGGTTTCGAGGAGGTCGGCCTGCTGTCGCTGTCCAGTGCGGACCACAGCGAGATCGCCGAGATCACCAAGGGCCTCGCCGACCGCTACGAGGGCACCAACACGGGCCTGAGCCTGCCGAGCACCCGCGTCGACGCGTTCAACATCGACCTCGCGAACGAGCTGTCCCGCAACGGACGGCGCTCGGGCCTCACCTTCGCGCCCGAGGGCGGCAGCGAGCGGATGCGGCGCGTCATCAACAAGATGGTGTCCGAAGAGGACCTCATCAGAACGGTGTCGGCGGCGTTCTCCAACGGCTGGCGGCAGGTGAAGCTGTACTTCATGTGCGGGCTGCCCACCGAGGAGGACGAGGACGTCCTGCAGATCGCCGAGATGGCCAAGAACGTCATCCGCGCCGGCCGCCAGGCCAGTGGCCGCAACGACGTCCGCTGCACCATCTCGATCGGCGGGTTCGTGCCCAAGCCGCACACGCCGTTCCAGTGGGCCCCGCAGTGCGACCCGGACGTCGTGGACGACCGGCTGCGCAAGCTCCGCGAGGCCGTCAACGCCGACCGCAGCCTCGGCCGCAACATCGGCATGCGCTACCACGACGGCAAGCCCAGCCTCATCGAAGGCCTGCTCAGCCGCGGTGACCGCCGCATCGGCAAGGTCATCGAGGCGGTGTGGCGCGACGGCGGCCGGTTCGACGGCTGGAGCGAGCACTTCTCCTACGAGCGCTGGACCACGATGGCCGCGCGCGAGCTGGAGCCGCTCGGCGTCGACCTCGCCTGGTTCACCACCCGCGAGCGCGAGGAGCTGGAGGTCCTGCCCTGGGACCACCTCGACTCGGGCCTCGACAAGGAGTGGCTCTGGGCCGACTGGCAGGACGCGCTCGACGAGCGCGAGCAGGACGACTGCCGCTGGACCCCGTGCTTCGACTGCGGCGTGTGCCCCGCGATGGGCACCGACATCGAGGTCGGCCCGACGGGCCGCAAACTGCTGCCGATCTCCCCGGTCGGCGTCGGTTCGCCGGTGAAGAACCCGGCGCTCACCTCGAAGTGAACCACCCCGTGTCCTGAACGACGCCCCTGCTGCTCGAAGTAGCGGGGGCGTCGTTCAGTGCGGAAACGGGACCGTCCGTGGCCTGCGACGTCACCTCGTGACGGCGGCCAGCGCGTCCACCAGACCGTGTCCGTAGAACGAGTTGTACTCCGAGTACCCGGTGCAGAACGCGTCCTGCACCCCGGTCCCGTACAGGTCGTAGTCCGCCGGGCACGCCAGCGTCGTGGCCTGCACGTTCAGCATCCGGCCCAGCTGCAGCGCGTCGGCCTCCGGGTGGGCCGAGGCGATCAGCGCCGCCACCCCGGCCGCGTGCGGCGCCGCCATCGACGTGCCGCACGAGTAGTCGTAGCCGGACGGCACCGTCGACAGCACGCACCCGCCGGGGGACCGCGAGTCGCCACCGGGCGCCGTCACGTCGATCGCCCCCAGGCCGTACGAGCTGTACGAGGACTTGGTCTTGGTCGCGTCCACCGCCGACACGCCGACGACGTTCTTCAGCTGCACCGGCAGCACCACGCACGACGGGTCCACGGGCCGGGTCTGCGCCTCGCCGTTCGTCGGCGACACCGAGTCACGGCCCGGCCGCGACAGGTCGGCGGCGTTGTTGCCCGCGGCGGCGACGGTCAGCACGTTGCGCGAGGTCGCGTGGTCCACGGCACGCCGCACGGCCTCGTAGACGACCCGCTGACCCGGCGCGTTCTGGCACGTGAACAGGTACGGGTCGATGAAGTAGCTGTTGTTCGTGATGGTCATGCCCTGCGCGGCGGCCCACATGAAGCCGCACACCGCGTACTCGGGGTAGATGAACCCGTCGTCGTCGACGACCTTCACGGACGCGATGCGCACGCCAGGCGCCACGCCCGTGATGCCGCGGCCGTCGTTGGCCGCCGCGATCGTGCCGGCGACGTGCGTGCCGTGTGCCGACGTGGTCGGTGCCCAAGCCGCGGGGGAGGGGTCGGGCTTGCCGGTCAGGCAGCCCGCGGACAGTTCCGGTGCCAGCGCCGCGGCCAGGTCGGGGTGCCGGGCGACGCCCGAGTCGAGCACCCCGACCACCACGGACCGCGAACCGGTCGTGATCGAGTGCGCCGCCGGGGCGTTGATGAGATCCATGTCCCACTGCTCGCTCGACCGGGCGCCGGCGGGCTGCAGCAGCTCGGTGTCGTCCTTCTTGCGCTTCACCGTGCGCTTGGAGGCACCCTCGGCCTGGGCGCTGTAGGCGCGCTGCGGGCCGATCAGCCGGAGGAACGACGGGTCCGGTGACGTGGCCACGGCGACCGCGATCTCCGGGTAGTACACGGTGGTGGTGCCACACGCCCCAGCGATCTCCGACTGCGCCGTAGCAGGGGCCGTGAGCTGCGGGAACACCACGAGGTAGCGCAGCAGCGGACCCGGCTGGGTGCAGCTGGTGAGCACCGGCTCGGCGCCGGCGGGCGTGGACGCCACCAGTCCTGCGGCGAGCAGCGCGGTGGTCACCGCAGCCGCCCGTGCGCGGTGGAGCAGAGGCACCAGGGACCTCCAGGTTGGCGGGGCGTCCGGTCAGCCGGACCGTAACCACGCGCAACGATCTAGACAAGCTGAACGTCCTGAATCAAGTTCACGGTACCGTCCTACTGGACGAACAGCCTGCGCCGATGGGACCGCTCACCCGTCAGGCCCACCCGTGGGGAGCACCACTGAGCCGCCACCAGCCCAACAACCCGTCGGCAGCAGCCGTGCAGAAACTGCGCCTCCGCTACACCAAGCGGGGGAGGCTGCGCTTCACGTCGCACCGCGACATCGCTCGTACGTTCGAACGAGCACTGCGCAGGGCCGGCGTACCCATGGCGTACTCGCAGGGCTTCAGCCCTCACCCGAAGGTGTCGTGGGTCGGCGCGGCGCCGACCGGCGTCGCCAGCGAGGCGGAGTACGTCGAGGTGTCCGTGGTCGAGCAGGTCGACCCGGCGGCGCTGAAGCTCGCCCTCGACGCGGCGCTGCCACCCGGCATCGACGTGGTCGAGGTCGTGCAGGCCCGCGGGGGCAACCTCACCGAGCGGATCGACGCGAGCGAATGGCGGATCGAGCTCGACGGCGTCGACCCCGCTGAGCTCGCGAAAGCGGTCGAGCTCCTGCTCTCCGCCGAACGGGTGGAGGTCGAGCGGCTCACGAAGAACGGCGTGAAGACGGTCGACGTCCGGCCTGCGGTCGTGTCGGCACAGGTCGGGCCACGTTCGAGCGACGCCGGACACGATGACGCCGCAATGTCACCACCGTGTGGGATACTCATGACGGTCGTTCGGCAGGTAACGCCTACCGTCCGACCCGACGACGTGCTGAATGCGCTTCGTGTCGTCGCCGATCTCGTGCCACCGGTTCCTGCGAGAGCAATCCGGATGGCGCAGGGACGGCTCGACGACGAAGGCAGGCTGGCGGACCCGCTCCAGCAGGACAGAGAGTCCTGACGAGCGCCGGAACGCCGGTCAGCGACGCAAACAGGAGGAGCGGCGCTGGAGGCGGCGTCGTCGTGGGACCTGCGCAAGCGTGCGCCCGCTGAGGCGTCACGCCGCTGCGCGCGAGGCAAGGATTCCCGCCGCGAGCATGCGGTGGAGAGAGACAAGAGAGGCCCCTGCGCGGCCGCGTCCTCACGGGACGCGCCCGGGGGTGGAGGAGCTGCATGTCGAACACGGAAAAGCCCGCCGGTGCGACCGGCGGGCAGGGTGTGGTTTCCGCACGCCCTGAGCTGGCCGATCTGCCCGACAAGTTGCGGGTGCACGCCTTGGCCAAACTGCTGGACGTCAGCAGCAAGGACGTGATGACGGCGCTGGCCGACCTCGGTGAGGTCGCGCGCAGTGCGCAGTCGAGCGTGAGCCGCGACGTCGCGCTGAAGGTCGCAGAGACCCTGCTGGACTGGGACGACGTCGTCACCGGTGAGATCACCGAGGACTACGAGGCCCCGGCGGTCCCCGCGTTCGAGGCCCCGGCGCTCGCGCCGGTCTTCGCCGCGCCGAGCGCGGTCTTCCTGCCGCCGACGCCGATCGAGCGGCCCAAGGCGTCCGCCTCGCCGTTCGTCGTCGAGCAGGAGCCGGTCGAGGACGAGAAGTCGGTGGGCGAGCTCGCCGCCGACGAGCTCGACGCCGCCGAGGCCGCCGACGTCGACGCGGACACCGACGGCGACATCGACGTCGACGGTGACGACGAGGGCGAGGGCCGTCGCCGGCGCCGCCGCGGTCGTCGTGGCCGTGGCCGCGGCAAGGGCGCGGATGCCGAGAACGGCGGTGAGGACGGCGACGACACCCAGTCCGAGGACGCCGAGGCGCCCGCGGAGGGTGCCGACGCCGACGACACCGCCGAGGACGAGGGTGACGAGGGCTCGACCCGCCGTCGCCGCCGTCGCCGCCGCCGCAAGACCGGCGCGGACGAGGACGTGTCGTCCGAGGACGACCCGCCGAACACGGTCGTGCACGTGCGCGAGGTGCGCGACGAGAAGGCCGACGACGCCGCCCAGAGCGAGGCCGCGCGCAGCGAGGTCCGCAGCATCCGCGGCTCGACGCGCCTGGAGGCCAAGCGCCAGCGCCGCCGCGACGGCCGCGAGGCCGGCCGCCGCCGCGCCCCGGTGCTGACCGAGGCCGAGTTCCTGGCCCGCCGCGAGGCCGTGGCCCGCACGATGGTCGTCCGCGAGCACGGCGACCGCACCCAGATCGGCGTGCTGGAAGACGGCGTGCTGGTCGAGCACTTCGTCACGTCGTCGGGCTCCGGCTCGATCGTCGGCAACGTGTACCTCGGCCGTGTGCAGAACGTGCTGCCGAGCATGGAGGCCGCGTTCATCGACATCGGCCGCGGCCGCAACGCCGTGCTCTACGCCGGTGAGGTCGACTGGGACGCCGCCGGTCTCGAGGGCAAGTCCCGCAAGATCGAGCAGGCGCTCTCCAGCGGCGACTCGGTGCTCGTCCAGGTCACGAAGGACCCGGTCGGCCACAAGGGCGCCCGCCTGACCACCCAGATCAGCCTGCCCGGCCGCTTCCTGGTGTACGTGCCGGGCGGCGGTGCCACGGGCATCAGCCGCAAGCTGCCCGACAACGAGCGCAAGCGCCTCAAGGACATCCTCAAGCGGGTCGTCCCCGAGGACGCCGGCGTGATCATCCGCACCGCGTCGGAGGGCATCTCCGAGGAGGAGCTGGCGCGCGACGTCACCCGCCTGCAGGCGCAGTGGAAGGTCATCAAGGAGAAGTCCGCCAGCACCTCCACCAAGGCGCCGACGCTGCTCTACGAGGAGCCGGACCTGCTGGTGAAGGTCGTCCGCGACCTGTTCACCGAGGACTTCGCGCAGCTCGTCGTCCAGGGCGACGAGGCGTGGGACGTCATCGACGGCTACGTCCGCCACGTGGCGCCGGACCTGCAGGACCGCCTGAAGAAGCACGTCGGCAACAACGACGCGTTCGTCGAGTACCGCATCGACGAGCAGCTGATGAAGGCGCTGGACCGCAAGGTCTGGCTGCCCTCGGGCGGCTACCTGATCATCGACCGCACCGAGGCGATGACGGTCATCGACGTCAACACCGGCAAGTTCACCGGGTCGGGCGGCAACCTCGAGGAGACCGTCACCCGCAACAACCTGGAGTCGGCGGAGGAGATCGTCCGCCAGCTCCGGTTGCGCGACATCGGCGGCATCATCGTCATCGACTTCATCGACATGGTCCTGGAGTCGAACCGCGACCTGGTGCTGCGCCGCCTGACCGAGTGCCTCGGCCGCGACCGCACCCGCCACCAGGTCGCCGAGGTCACCTCGCTGGGCCTGGTGCAGATGACCCGCAAGCGGGTCGGCACCGGCCTGCTGGAGGCGTTCAGCCAGACGTGTGAGCACTGCCGCGGCCGTGGCGTCGTCGTGTCGACCGAGCCGGTGCACTCGCACGGCGGTGGCGGCGGCAACGGTGGCCAGCAGCAGCAGTCGCAGGGCGGTGGCCGCAAGTCGCGCCGCAACAAGGGCGGCGACCAGGCCGCGGAGACCACCGAGGTGGTGGAGGCGGCCGTCGAGGCCCCCGAAGCGCCGGTCGAGCCGCAGGTCGTGGAGCCGGCCGAGCCCGAGGACACCTCCGAGGACGCCGTCGCGGCCGACCAGGAGCACGAGGGCCACGGCCGTCGCCGCCGCCGTCGTCGTGGCCGCGACAAGGAGCCGCAGGCCGTTGTCGACGCGGTCGTCGTCGAGGAGCAGGCGCTCAACGGCGACGTGCCGCACGAGGTCGCCGAGGACCCCGAGCCGGTCGAGATCGACCCGGTCGTCGAGCCCGAAGCGGTCGCCGAGCCTGCCCCGGTCGTCGAGTCGGCCCCGGCCGTCGAGCCTGAGGCGGCCGTCGAGCCCGAGGTGGTCGAGGAGACCGCGGCGGAGCTCGTCGAGCCGGTCGCCCCGGAACCCGTGAAGCCGGTCGTGACCGGCCGCATCGGCTCCCAGCTGGCCAAGCCGGTGGCCGAGCCCGAGCAGGAGGCCGTCGCGGCCCCGCAGCCGGTCTCGGCACCCGAGCCCGTCGCGCCGGTCGCCGTGCAGCCTCCCGCGGCCCGTCCGCGGCGTCGTGCGGCCAAGCGCGCCGCCGGTGCCCCGCCGGCCGTCGAGGCGCCCCCCGTGGTGGTCGCCGAGGTCCCGAAGCAGCCCGAGGTCCAGCTGCCCGCTCCGGTGGTCACCACCACCCGCAGGCGCCGTGCCGTGTCGCGGCCCGCGGGCCCGCCGGTCCAGGAGGACTGAGGTCAGCAACCGTCGAACCGGGGTCGCTCACGCGGCCCCGGTTCTGCGTTGTCAGGGGTGCGCGACCGCACCTGTGAGGGACCGCACAGCCTGCGGAAACAGGTTCAGGGGACCCCAGTTTGCTCCGGGCGCACCCACTCCCGTAACCTTGTCTGCGGCCCGCCATCCGACGGGTCCTGTCGTGTGCCTCCTCTGCTGGTTTCTCGCAGACGGTTTGGCGCATGGCCCGTCACCATCGAGTAGCAGGAGACTTCCGTCCTGATGTACGCGATCGTCAAGACCGGCGGCAAGCAGTACAAGGTCGCTGTCGGCGACATCGTCGAGGTCGAGAAGCTCGAGGGCGAGCCGGGCACCGAAATCTCCCTCCAGACGCTGCTCGTGGTCGACGGCACTGACGTCACCGCTGACGCGGCGGCCCTGGAGAAGTTCTCGGTGACCGGCAAGGTCGTCGAGCACACCAAGGGCCCGAAGATCCGCATCCACAAGTTCAAGAACAAGACCGGGTACCACAAGCGGCAGGGTCACCGTCAGAAGTTGACCCGCGTCGAGGTCACCGGCATCACCGGTAAGTGAGGACCTGACTTCTCATGGCACACAAAAAGGGTGCATCCAGTTCCCGCAACGGCCGTGACTCCAACCCCCAGTACCTGGGTGTGAAGCGGTTCGGCGGTCAGGTCGTCAAGGCCGGCGAGATCCTGATCCGCCAGCGCGGCACCAAGTTCCACCCCGGCGTCGGTGTGGGCATCGGCAAGGACGACACGCTGTTCGCCCTGCTGCCGGGTGCGGTGGAGTTCGGCACGAAGCGCGGTCGCAAGACCGTCAACATCGTTCCGGTCGCGGTCTGAGGATCGTTTCCGCAACGTAGCTAGACCTCGGCGAGGGGCGGGACCGGTCATCCGGCACCGCCCCTCGTCGCTTGTTCCAGAACTTTGAGAGGAAGTAGTTCCGTGGCTCGTTTTGTTGACCGGGTGGTGATCCACGCTGCCGCCGGCAACGGGGGCAACGGCTGTGCTTCCGTGCACCGCGAGAAGTTCAAGCCCCTCGGCGGCCCGGACGGCGGCAACGGGGGCAGTGGCGGCAACGTCATCCTCGTCGTCGACTCGCAGGTGCACACCCTGCTGGACTTCCACTTCCGCCCGCACGCCTCCGCCACCAACGGCAAGGCGGGCGCGGGTGCGAACCGCGACGGCGCGAACGGCGAGGACCTGGTCCTGCGCGTCCCGGACGGCACGGTCGTGCTGACCGAGGACGGCGAGGTCGTCGCGGACCTCGTCGGCGAGGGCACCCAGCTGATCGCCGCCGCCGGTGGCCGGGGCGGCCTGGGCAACGCGTCGCTCGCGTCCAAGGCGCGCAAGGCCCCCGGCTTCGCGCTGCTCGGCGAGCCCGGTGAGACCCGCGACCTGGTGCTGGAGCTCAAGTCCGTCGCGGACGTCGGTCTGCTCGGCTTCCCGTCGGCCGGCAAGTCGTCGCTGATCTCGGTGCTCTCCGCCGCGAAGCCGAAGATCGCCGACTACCCGTTCACCACGCTGGTGCCGAACCTCGGCGTGATCACCGCGGGCGACACCGTCTTCACGATGGCCGACGTCCCCGGCCTGATCCCCGGCGCCTCGCAGGGCAAGGGCCTCGGCCTGGACTTCCTGCGCCACATCGAGCGCACCGCCGTTCTCGCGCACGTCGTCGACTGCGCCACGTACGAACCGGGCCGCGACCCGATCGCGGACATCGACGCGCTGGAGAAGGAGCTCTCGGAGTACACGCCGTCGCTGGGCGGCAACTTCGAGGACCGCCCGCGCGTGGTGATCCTCAACAAGGTCGACATCCCGGACGCGCAGGACCTCGCCGACATCGTCCGCCCGGAGATCGAGGCCCGCGGCCTGCCGGTCTTCGAGGTGTCGACCGTGTCCCGCCAGGGTCTGCGCGAGCTGACGTTCAAGCTGGCCGAGGTCGTGCGCGAGTACCGCGCGGCCCAGCCGAAGAAGGAGTCGACCCGAATCGTGCTGCGGCCGACCGCCGTGGACGACCAGGGCTTCACCGTGACCGAGGACCCCTCGGTCGAGGGTGGCTTCATCGTGAAGGGCGAACGCCCCGAGCGCTGGATCCGCCAGACCGACTTCTCCAACGACGAAGCCGTCGGTTACCTCGCGGACCGCCTCAACAGGCTGGGCGTCGAGGACAAGCTCGTGAAGATGGGCGCCGTTCCCGGCTGCCAGGTCACCATCGGCGACCTGGTCTTCGACTGGGAGCCGACCACCCCGGCCGGCATCGCGATGACGATGACCGGACGTGGCACGGACGCCCGTCTTGAGCGCAACGACCGCATCGGCGCCCACGAGCGCAAGGCCCTGAAGAAGGCCCGCCGCGCGCCCGGCGCCGGTGACGACGGTGACGACTTCGACGAGGAGTGAACCCGTGACGGCCCCCGTGGTCTCACCAGCTCGCACCGCGGTCGCCTCGGCGAACCGCATCGTGGTCAAGGTCGGGTCTTCCTCCCTGACCACAGCGGAAGGGGGGCTCGACCCGGCGCGTCTCGACGCGCTGGTCGACGCCCTCGCCGCGCGGTGTGCGGCGGGCAGCCAGGTCGTGCTCGTGTCCTCCGGCGCGATCGCCGCTGGCCTGGCGCCGTTGAAGATCTCCCGCCGCCCGCGCGACCTCGCCACCCAGCAGGCCGCGGCGAGCGTCGGCCAGCTCACGCTCGCGCACGCGTACGCGAACTCGTTCGGCCGGTACGCGCTGACCGTCGGCCAGGTGCTGCTGACGGCGGACGACGTGGTGCGCCGTGCCCACTACCGCAACGCCCAGCGCACGTTCGACCGCCTGCTCGCCCTCGGTGCGGTGCCGGTCGTGAACGAGAACGACACCGTTGCCACCGAGGAGATCCGCTTCGGCGACAACGACCGCCTCGCCGCGCTGGTGGCGCACCTCGTCGGCGCGGACGCGTTGTTCCTGCTGTCCGATGTGGACGCGCTGTACTCCGGTGACCCGCGGCAGCCCGGTGCGGTGCGCATCTCCGAGGTCGCGTCCGCCGCGGACGTGGACGGTGTGCGGGCCGGGAGCGTCGGCGCGTCCGGCCTGGGCACCGGTGGCATGGCCTCCAAGCTCGCCGCGGCACGGCTGGCGTCCTCCGCAGGCATCCCGGTGCTGCTGACCGGCGCCACCGAGGCCCACCGCGCGCTGACCTCCGCCGACGTCGGCACCGCTTTCGCCGCAACGGGTTCACGGCTCACCGCCCGCCGCTTCTGGCTCGGGTACGCCACCGACGCCAACGGCCGCCTGCACCTCGACGACGGCGCTGTCGCCGCTGTCGTGGGCCGGCGCCGGTCGCTGCTGGCCGCGGGCATCACCGGTGTGGACGGCGACTTCGAGGCGGGTGACGTCGTCGAGCTGGTCAGCCTCGCCGGTGACGTGGTGGCCCGCGGTGTCGTGGGCTACGACTCGGCGGAGCTGCCGTCGGTGATCGGCCGCAAGTCCCACGACCTGCCCGCGGAACAACGCCGCGAGGTCGTGCACGCCGACGACCTGGTGCCGCTGCACCGCTAGCCTCGGTCGCATGGCCCGGATGCACGACGTCGTCATCGACTGCGCCCACCCCGCCTCGCTCGCCAGGTTCTGGGCGGCGGTGCTGGACGACCACGAGCTCGCGCCGTACACCGATGAAGAGCTGGAACGGTTGCGCGGCAAGGGGATCACCGACCCCGAGGACGACCCGTCGGTGTTGCTGGACGGGTCGCCCCGGTTCTTCTTCAACCGCGTCCCGGAACCCAAGACCGGCAAGAACCGCGTGCACGTCGACCTGTGGTGCGACGACGTCGAGGCCGAGGTGGCCCGGCTCGTCGCCCTCGGCGCCGCGGTGATCAGCCGGGACGGCGTGTGGTTCGTGCTCGCCGACCCCGAGGGCAACGAGTTCTGCCTCAGCTCAACCGAACACCCCTTGTCTCCGGAAGGGTGAGGATCGCCAGGAACGTGATCACCGCCGCCACCGCCACGTACCAGAAGAACGTGGTGCCCGGCAGCGCCTGGATCACCAGCGGCGCCGTGCCACCGAACAGCGCGACCGTGAGGTTGTACCAGGCGCCGATCCCGAGCCCGCGCAGCTCCGTCGGGAACAGCTCGCTCATCAACGCCGGTGCGATCGACGTGATCGTCGTGTAGAGCCCCAGGCCCACGCAGAACACCACGAGCAGGTTCCCCAGCCCCGGCTGCACCAGCGCGGACAGCGGTACGATCAGCACCGCCGTCACCGCCGACCACACCAGGATCTGCGGCTTGCGCCCCACCCGGTCCGCCAGCCAGCCCATCGGGTACTGCAGGACGATGAACACACCGGTGGCGATCGACAACGCCAGGAACACGTCGACGTCGTCCGCACCGCGGGTCTTCACCGCGAACGGCGTCAGCGCCGAGAAGAACGTGTAGAAGCACAGCGTCGACAACAGCGTGAAGCCCACCAGCTGCCCGACCGCTTTGGGGTGCTCCCGCAGCGTGGTCAGCAACGGGTTCTTCAGCTTCTCCGCCTTCGCACGGTTCTCCTCGAACTGCTCGGTCTCCGGCAGCGCCCGCCGCAGCCACAGCCCGATCAGCCCGAGCACGCCGCCGACCAGGAACGGCACCCGCCACCCGTAGGACGCCATCGCCGCCGCGTCGAGGCTGCGGCTGAGGAAGAACCCGAGCAGCGACGCCACCAGCACCGCGGCACCGGTCGAGATGTAGAAGAACGACGAGTACCGCCCGCGGTGGCTCGGCTTGGCGATCTCACCTAGGTACGCCGACGCGTTGGAGACCTCGCCGCCCAGCGCCATGCCCTGGGCGATCCGCGCCAGCACCAGCAGCGCCGGGGACAGCCACCCGACCTGCTCGAACGTCGGCAGCAACCCGATCACCACCGACCCGCCCGACATGAGCACGATCGTCAGCAGCATCGCGGTCCGCCGCCCGCGGACGTCCGCGAACCGGCCGAGCAGGTACCCGCCGAGCGGGCGGAAGAAGAAGGCCAGCGCGAACGTCGCGAACGTGCTCAGCAGGGCAGCGGCCTCGTTGCCCTTCGGGAAGATCTGCGTGGCGAAGTAGATGCTGAACGCGGTGTAGATGCCCCAGTCGTACCACTCGACCGCGTTGCCGGCCGAGGCCGCGACCAGCTTGCGCACGGGCAGTCGATGCGTTTCCGAAGTAACCGCCATGCGATCACCCTGTCACACAGCGCAATCCCCTGTGGGTGCGTCTCATCAGGCGGGGAGGGCGATACTCGTCGGCGTGCGATCCATTGGTTTGGTGACGTTGGTGGTCCGCGACTACGACGAGGCGATCCGCTTCTACGTGGACGGTCTCGGGTTCACGCTGGTCGAGGACACGCCACAGGGCGACAAGCGCTGGGTGGTGGTGTCGGCGGGCGACGGTGCGTCGTTGTTGTTGGCGGAGGCCACATCGGAGGAACAGGCCGCACGCGTCGGTGACCAGACCGGTGGCCGGGTCGGGTTCTTCCTCACCACCGACGACTTCGACCGCGACCACGCCCGCATGACCGCGTTCGGCGTGCGCTTCCTGGAGACGCCACGCGACGAGGTCTACGGCAAGGTCGCCGTGTTCGAAGACCTCTACGGCAACCGCTGGGACCTGCTTCAGCCCGCACGGGCCTGACCGGGCGAGACGCCGACGACGCGTTTGAACGCCCGGCTGAACGCCGCCTCCGACTCGTAGCCCAGGTCGCGTGCGATCTCGCTGACCGTGGAGTCGCGGTCCTGCAAGCGGTTCATCGCCACGTGCATGCGCCACCGCGTCACGTACCGCATCGCCGGCTCGCCGACCAGGCCGGTGAAGCGGGCCGCGAACGCCGAACGGGACATCGCGGTCCGCTGGGCGAGGCGGTCGACGGTCCACGGGTGCGCGGGGTCGCGGTGGATCAGCGTGAGCGCCCGGCCGATCTGCCGGTCCTGCAACGCGCCCAGCCACCCGGTGCGCGCCGCCGGGTCGTTCGCGAGCCAGGAGCGGATGGTCTGGATCACCAGCACGTCGGCGAGGCGGGTGATGACCGCCTCCCCGCCGGGGCGCAGCGTCCGAGCCTCGGCGGCCATCAGGTCGATGATCGCGCGCATGTCGTCGGCCTGGCGGACGTGCAGGACCTGCGGCAGCACCTCGACCAGGTGCTGGGCGGCCGGGTGGTCGAACCGCACCGTGCCGCACACCAGGTGCGTCACGCCGCCACCGCCGCCATGGCGCAGGATCGCGTAGTTGTCGGTCTCGAACTCGTGCGGCAAGGTCGTCACCACCGGCGACGCGGCGTCCGCGGTGCTGAACAGGCGGTGGCCCTGGCCGCCGGGCACCAGCAGGACGTCACCGGGGGCGAGGACGGTGGTCCCGCCGTCGGCCTCGACCTGGCAGCGACCGCTCGTGAGCACGTGGAACCACAGGCAGTCCGCCATGTCGGGCATCGTGAGGCCCCACGGCTCGGTCAGCTCGTTCCGGCAGTAGAAGGTGCCGGACATGCGCAGCAGGTGCAGGGCTTCGGCCAGCGCGTCCGTCATGCCCGACATTCTGGACGATCGAGCAAAGCTGCGCGATGAACTGTCATTGAGAGTCCACGCTGATCGGGACAGGGTTGGCATCATGGACACCACCACGCTCATCGCAAGCGCCGCAACCGGTCTGATGGCCGGCGTCTTCTTCGCGTTCTCCACCTCGGTGATGCCCGGTCTCGCGGACCTTCCGC
The DNA here is from genome assembly GCF_040647275.1 of Lentzea sp. NPDC042327. Lineage (NCBI taxonomy): Bacteria > Bacillati > Actinomycetota > Actinomycetes > Pseudonocardiales > Pseudonocardiaceae > Lentzea > Lentzea sp. NPDC042327. The sequence continues at coordinate 22,507 of NZ_JBEZBX010000020.1, read as the reverse complement.
CCGAACACGGCCGCGCGGCCATGCGGCGCCTGAACGCCCGCATCCAGAACCCGGTGTTCCTGCTCGTCTTCCTCGGTACCGCGGTGGTGTGCGGGATCGAGGTCGTCCAGGGGCGCCATGTCGGCGGCCTGCTTTACCTCGTCGGCGTGTTCGTGCTGACGATGGTCGTCAACGTGCCGATGAACAACCGTCTCGAACGGACCGACGACGCCTACTGGCCCGAGTACCTGCGCCGGTGGACGTTGTGGAACCACGTGCGCGGCGTCGCCGGTCTCGCCTCGGCGGTCACCCTGCCACTCGGACTTTGATGCCCTGCTTCGGTCGCATCGCCGCCAGGCTCACCGGTGTGACCCGCTGGGCGAGCAACACCGGTTTCGGCCGCTGCAGCAAAGCCTTCAGCATCACGGTCAGCTCCGTCACCGCGAGACCGGCACCGATGCACCGGTGCGGCCCGCCGCCGAACGGCAGGAACTCGTGCGGCGCGGGCTTGTGCTCCCAGCGGTCCGGATCGAACCGCAGCGGATCCGGCCACACCTCGGGCAACCGGTGCGTGACGTACGGGCTGTACAGCAGGAAGGTGCCCTGCTCGATCCGCTTCCCGGCGAACTCGAAGTCCCGCGTCGCGGTCCGCGCCGACACCACCGCGGGCGGGTAGAGCCGCAGCGTCTCGTTCACGACGTTGCCGAGGAACTCGTCGTCCTCCGCCGCGCGCTCCCAGATCCCGTTGTGCCGCAACAGGTTGAACACCGACCACGCCATCGCGGCACTCGTCGTCTCGTACCCGGCGGCGATCAGCGTCACCACCTGGTCGCGCACCTCCAGGTCGCTCAGCCCGTCGTCACCCCCGCCGTGCACGAGCGCCGCGAGCACGTGGTCGTCCTCGGCCGTCCCCTTCTCCCGCGCCTCCTCGATCGCCCGGTACACCCGCGCGTCGACGGCCCGCCGCGCCCGCATCGCGTTGCGCCAGGCAGGGGCGTTCAGCCGGCGCAGCACCGTCACCACGGCCGGGTTGCGGTCGATCAGGTTGATCAGCACCTGCAGGTGCGCCCCGAAGAAGTCCGCGTCCCCGGCGAGCTCCGCCCCGAACAACGCCTCGATCGTGCTGCGCCGGATCGCCCGCCGGAACTCCTGGTAGACGTCGACCACCGCACCGGGCCGCCACGCGTCGAGCGCCGCCTCGGCGTTGGCCGCCATCACCGGTGCGTACCCGGCGATCCGCCGGTGCGCCAACGCCGGCTGCACGAGCCGGCGCCGCCGCCCGTGGTCCTCGCCGTCGCTGACGATCAACGACGTCGGCCCGTCGACCGGCACCAGCGACTGGAACGCCCGCTCCACCCCGAACAGCCCGGAGTTCGCGAACACGAACCGGTTCGCCTCCGGCCCGAGCAGGCAGGTGTACGGGCCCAGCCGCACGACCGGCCCGAACCGCCGGTGTGCCGCGAGGAGGAGCTCGGCCCGCCGGAACCGCACGACACCCGCAGTCATGCCGAGGACACTGCCACAGAGGACCCTTCGGCAGGTGGCCTACCGCGGCGGTCGACCCGCCACGGCTGGTCGGTGAGCACCAACGTGAACACCACCGCGATGCTGTTCATCGAGTCCCACAGGGCGTGCGGGAACGACACCCCGAGGTGCGCGGCGAACAGCCGCCCGGTGAGCATGAAGTGCTCGCGCCCGCTCCGGTCCGTCAGCCGGGAAAGCCCCGTCTTCGGTCCACGCTCACCCCGAACACGTCCGGTCTCGCCCTGAGCCCGTCCGGGTCGAGCTCCCGCCGCGCACCGCGCACCACCGCGGGGTCGATGTCGGCGATCACGAGCCGCTCCTCGCCCCGCACGGGTGCCACCAGCCACCGGCCGTCCGGCCCCGCGATCGCCGACCCGCCGTCGTAGGGCGAGCGGTGCCGGGCCGCCAGGACCTCGTCCCGCAGCGGGAAACCGGCTGGCACGTCCGCGTAGTCGACCACCGCTCCGGCCGCGAGCGAGTACACCCCGCCCTCCAGCGCGACGAACCGGGTGATGTCGCCGGTCAGCCTGGTGGAGCCCGGCCACACCGACACGTGCAGGTCCGGTGCCTGCGCGTAGGGACTGTGCCGCGCCAACGGCATCCAGTTCTCCCAGCAGCACAGGCCGCCGACGCGCACACCGCCGACCTCGTGCACCTGCAGGCCGTGCCCGTCCCCGTTGCTCCACACCGCCCGTTCCTCCGGCGTGGGCACCAGCTTGCGGTGCACTCCGCACACACCGGTCACCGGGTCGATGGCCAGCAGCGTGCAGTACACGGTGCCGCGCCCCGGCCCGCGCTCGGCGATCCCGAGGTAGGTGAACACCCCGTGGTCCCGGACGGACTCGACGACCACCCGCACCTCGGGTCCGCTCAGCTCGACCGCGAGCTCCCGGTACGCCGCGCAGGCCGCCTCCTGCCGGTCGTCGGCGAACTCCACACCACCGGCCTCGCTGAGCCAGATCGGGTAGCCCGGCAAGAAGGTCTCCGGGAACACGACGAGCTCCACACCCTCCGCCGCGGCCCGCCCCACGAAGTCGACCACCTTGCGCACGCCCGCCTCGCGGTCCAGCCACGGACAGCGGGCCTGGGCAGCGGCAACGCGCACGACGACCTCCTCTAGGTTGACGACATGGCTGTCTCCCAACGCGACCTGCTGCGCTGGCAGTTCGAGCTGACCTGGTCGCTGTTCGAGCACCACCTGGAGCTGCTGGACCCCGCGGACCTCCTCTGGGAACCGCAGACCCCTGCCGTGTTCACCATGCGCCACAACGGCACGGGGTGGGACCGCGACTGGCCCACGCCCGAGCAGGAACCCACCGGCGTGGCCACGGCGGCCTGGCTGACGTGGCACATCGGCTGGTGGTGGACGGCTGCGGTCGACCACGTGCGCGGGAACGAGCCGCGAGAGGTGGTGTGGCCGGGGCCAGAGCTGGCCGTGGAGTGGTTGCGCGGATTGCGCGCGCAGTGGCTGGACGTGCTGGCGACCGCCGACCTGGAGGCGACCACCGGCTTCCCGTGGCCGGACGGGACGATGTCCGTCGCGCACACCCTCGCCTGGGTCAACGCCGAGCTGATGAAGAACGTGGCCGAGATCGGACAGCTCCGGCGGCTGGCCGCCCGCTAGCCGGTCCTGGACCCGCCGTCAGTTCGTCACCGCCAGCGCGAACGGCAGCACCGCGGGCACCCCCTCCCTCCTGAGCAGCCGGGCGGCCACGGTCATCGTCCAGCCGGTGTCGACGTGGTCGTCCACCAGCAGCACCGGACCGTCCACACCGGACAGGTCGGGGACCTCGCCGGACCGCACCAGGCCGGCCAGCCGCTGGGCGCTGTTGGCCCGGTGCGTCGACTCGCCGAGCCAGACCGTGCCCAGCAACGGCAGCCGGCCGATCGACGAGATGCGCTGACCGAAGCTGCCCACCAGGGACGGGCGGTTGCGGGAGCCGACCACCACCACGCCGACCGGGCGCTCGTCCCAGCCCCACGCCGACAGCACCTTCACGCAGGCCGCGAACACGTCGTCGGGGATCTCCCGGTCGGCGCCGTCGGCGAGCAGGTCGCGCAGCCGGTTGCCCCAGCCGATGTCGGTGAGCCGGCCCAGCGCCCGTCCCGTGGCCGCCACCTCGGACGCGGGGATCTTGCCGGACAGGTCGACGCCGATCGCCTTCATGCCGGTCGGCCACATCTTGCGCGGCGCCACGTCAACGCCCGGCCGCAGCAGCCGTTCGCGGGCAGCGCCGGCCGCGGTCTCGGACACGTCCACCGACAACCGCTCGCCCGTGCAGTTGTCGCAGCGGCCGCAGTCGTGCGCGGTCGGGTCGTCGAGCTGGTCCTGCAGGAACCGCATCCGGCACGCCGACGTCCGCTGGTACTCGATCATCACCTGCTGCTCGGCGCGGCGGGCCTCGGCGATCCGCGCGTACCGCTCGCCGTCGTACTCCCACGGCCGCCCGGTCGCCTCCCAGCCACCGCGCACCCTGCGGACGGCGCCGTCCACGTCCAGCACCTTGAGCACGACCTCGAGCCGCCCGCGCGACAGCTCGACCACCGGCTCCAGCGCGGCCGTCGACAGCGCCCTGCCCGCCCCGGACAACGCGGACAGCACCTGCCGCACGACCACCTCGGCCGGGAACGCGAGGGACGCGAAGTACGCCCAGATGTCCCGGTCCTCGTGGCCAGGCAACAGGATCACCTCGGCGCGTTCGACACCGCGGCCCGCCCGGCCGATCTGCTGGTAGTAGGCGATGGGGGAGGAGGGCGCGCCGACGTGCACGACGAACCCCAGGTCCGGCTTGTCGAACCCCATGCCCAGCGCGGAGGTGGCGACGAGGGCCTTGACCCTGTTGGCGAGCAGGTCCTCCTCGGCCCGCTGCCGTTCGGCCGGCTCGGTCTTGCCCGAGTACGCGGCCACCGCGAAGCCCCGGTCGGACAGGAACGCGGCGATGTCGTCCGCCGCCGCGACCGTGAGGGTGTAGATGATCCCCGAGCCAGGCAGCCGCTCCAGCCGCTCGGCGAGCCAGCCCAGGCGCGCCTCGGCGGTCGGCAGCTGCGCCACGCCCAGCCGCAGGCTGTCGCGGTCCAGCGGCCCGCGCAGCACCAGCGTGCCCTCCTCGGCACCGAGCCCCAGCTGCTCGGTGACGTCGTGGACCACCCGGTCGTTGGCCGTCGCCGTCGTCGCCAGCACCGGCACGCCCGGCGGCAGCTCCGCCAGCAGCGTCCGCAGCCTGCGGTAGTCCGGCCGGAAGTCGTGGCCCCAGTCGGAGATGCAGTGCGCCTCGTCGACCACGAGCAGACCGGCCGAGGCCGTCAGCGAGGGCAGCACCGAGTCGCGGAAGTCCGGGTTGTTCAGCCGTTCCGGGCTCACCAGGAGCACGTCGACCTCACCGGCGGCGACCTGCGCCTGCACCGCGTCCCACTCGTCGGTGTTGGCGGAGTTGATCGTCACCGCGTGCACCCCGGCCCGCGCCGCCGCGTCGACCTGGTTGCGCATCAACGCGAGCAACGGCGAGACGATGACCGTCGGGCCCTCGCCGAGCTGCCGCAGCAACGCCGTGGCGATGAAGTACACCGCCGACTTGCCCCACCCCGTGCGCTGGACGACCAGTGCCCTGCGGCGCTGCGCCACGAGGGTGTGGATCGCCGTCCACTGGTCCTCGCGCAGCACCGCCTCCGGGCCCGCCAGTGCCCGGAGCCGCTCCTCCGCCAGTTCCCGCAACGCGATGTCGTCCATGGGGAGCAAGCTTGCCAGGTAGGTCTGACAATTGTGATTGCCGCAGGTCGTAAGCTGTGCGGCGTGACTGAAGACCTGCGCGACCAGGTGCACGCCGCAGCCCGCCGCGCCCGCGTCGCCGCCGACGACCTCGTCCTCGCCACCCGTGAGCGCAAGGACGCCGCGCTGCACGAGATGGCCGCCGCCCTCCGCGCGCGCACGCCGGAGATCATCGAGGCCAACGGGAAGGACCTCGAAGCGGGCAGGGCGGCCGGTCTGCCGGAGAACATCCTCGACCGGCTCACGCTGACCGAGGCGCGCGTCGACGCCGTGGCCAAGGGCCTGGAGACCGTCGCGGGACTCGCCGACCCGGTCGGCGAGGTCGTGCGCGGCTCGATCCTGCCGAACGGGCTGGAGCTCAAGCAGGTCCGCGTCCCGATGGGCGTCGTCGGCATGGTCTACGAGGGCCGCCCGAACGTCACGGTCGACGCCGCCGGTCTCGCGCTGAAGTCGGGCAACGCCGCTCTGCTGCGCGGTTCCTCTACCGCCGAGCACTCGAACACGACGCTCGTCGCCGTCCTGCGCGACGCACTCGAAAGCGTGAACCTGCCGGCTGACTGCGTACAGCTGCTGCCGTGCCACGACCGCGCGTCCGTCACGGCCCTCATCACCGCACGCGGCCTGGTCGACCTGGTGATCCCGCGCGGCGGCTCCGGCCTGATCAACGCCGTCGTCGAGCAGGCGACCGTGCCCACGATCGAGACCGGCGTCGGCAACTGCCACGTCTACGTGGACGCGCACGCCGACCTCGACATGGCCGAGGCCATCGTCCTCAACGCCAAGACCCGGCGCACCAGCGTGTGCAACGCGGCCGAGTCCCTGCTGGTGCACAAGGACGTCGCCGCGGAGTTCGTCCCGCGCATCACCAAGGCGCTGCAGCAGGAGGACGTCACCATCCACGGTGACGACCAGTTCGCGCAGCAGCCCGATGTCGTGCAGGCCAACGACGACGACTGGGGCACCGAGTACCTGAGCCTCGACATCGCCGCGAAGGTGGTCGACTCCCTCGACGACGCGGTCAGCCACATCGCCCAGCACGGCTCCGGGCACAGCGAGGCCATCGTGACGAACGACGTCGCGGCGGCACGCAGGTTCACCGCCCGCGTGGACGCGGCGGCGGTGTTCGTCAACGCCTCCACGGCCTTCACCGACGGCGCCGAGTTCGGCATGGGCGCGGAGATCGGCATCTCCACGCAGAAGCTGCACGCCCGCGGCCCGATGGGCCTGACCGAGCTGACGTCCACGAAGTGGGTCGCGTGGGGCGAAGGGCACACGCGCCCGAAGGCGTAGCCCTACCTTCGGGGACATGGCTCCCACCTACCCGTTCTCCGAACCCGACGGCCTGGCCCTCGACCCGGCGTATGAACGGTTACGGCGCGAAGAACCCGTTGCGCGCGTGACGTTCCCCTACGGCGGCGAGGGCTGGCTCGTCACGTCGTACGAAGAGACGAAGTTCGTCCTGGGCGACCCGCGGTTCAGCCGCGCCCGCACCGTCGGGCGGGACGTGCCGCGGATGCAGCCCCTCATCGCGCCCGGCGGGTCGATCCTGACCTCCGACGGCGAGGACCACGCCCGCCTGCGCCGCCTCGTGTCGAAGGCGTTCACCGTGCGGCGGGTCGAGGCGCTGCGGCCGCGTGCCCAGGAGATCACCGAGGACCTGCTCGACCGCCTCGACAACCCCGGCGACCTGGTCGAGGGCTTCACGACGCCGTTCCCGGTCACGATCATCTGCGAGCTGCTCGGCGTGCCCTTCGCGGACCGCGCGGAGTTCCGCACGTGGTCGAACCAGGTCATGGGCACGGTCGGCGGCAACACGCCCCAGGAGGCGGCGGAGGGCGTCGCGAAGCTCCACGCCTACTTCACCGCACTGGTGGCGAAACGCCGTGCGCAGCCCACGGACGACCTGTACAGCGCACTGGTCGCCGCCCGTGACAACGACGACCGGCTCAGCGAGGACGAGCTGGTCCGGTTCGGCATCACGCTGCTCGTCGCCGGTCATGAGACCACCGCGAACATGCTCGGCAACAGCATCCTCACGCTGCTGGAACACCCCGGCGTCTGGCAGCGGCTGGTCGACGACCCCCAGGAAGTTCCCCGCGCGGTCGAGGAGCTGCTGCGGTTCGTCCCGCTGGGCAGCGGCGCCGGCTTCCCGCGGATCGCGACCGAGGCCGTCCGGATCGGGGACGTGCGGGTCGAGGAGGGTGACGCGCTGCTGGTCGTGGTGTCGTCGGCCAACCGCGACGAGTCCGTGTACCGCGACAGCGCCGAGTTCGACCTGGACCGCGAGACCGGTCAGCACCTGCAGTTCGGCCACGGCGTCCACTTCTGCCTCGGTTCGCAGCTCGCGCGGATGGAGCTGCACGTCGCACTGGCCGCGGTGCTGCGCAGGATGCCGGGGCTGCGGCTGGCCGAACCCGTCGAGTTCCGCAAGGGTTCGCTGGTCAGGGGCCCGTTGCGGCTCGTGGCGAGCTGGTGAGGAAAATCTTCACGAAGTCGCGTAATGGGGGAGCGGCGGGTGCGTTTCCCCGGTGCGCGGCTCTGCTTCGGGGTGGGCCGCGACCCGCACGGCCCGTCCTCCCCCTGGGCCGTGCGGTGTGATCAGCACGACGGGCGCCGGAGCTCGGGAGCGGTCCGGCGCCCGTCTACGCTGTTTCGATGCGCATCGGCGTCATGGGCGGCACGTTCGACCCCGTCCACCACGGCCACCTCGTGGCCGCCAGCGAGGTGCAGGCCAGGTTCGACCTGGACCGCGTGATCTTCGTGCCGACCGGTCAGCCCTGGCAGAAGGCGTCGCGCGAGGTCTCCCCGGCCGAGGACCGCTACCTGATGACGGTCATCGCCACCGCGTCCAACCCCCGGTTCTCGGTCAGCCGCGTGGACATCGACCGCGAGGGCCCCACCTACACCGTGGACACGCTGACCGACCTCAAGGCGCAGTACCCGGACGCCGAGCTGTTCTTCATCACCGGCGCGGACGCGCTCGAGCAGATCCTGTCCTGGAAACGCGCGGAGGACGCGTTCGCGTTGGCCCACTTCATCGGAGTCACCCGTCCGGGCTACACGTTGGACGACCACCACCTGCCGCCGGGCGCCGTCTCGTTGGTCGAGGTCCCGGCCATGGCGATCTCCTCCACAGGCTGTCGCGACCGCACCGCCTCGGGCCAACCGGTCTGGTACCTCGTACCGGACGGGGTGGTCCAGTACATCGCCAAGACGGGCCTGTACTCCGAGTCGTAATCACGTTCGAGTGGATTTTGCGTGCATCCGAGGGCCCGGGGAGCAACAATCGACGGGTTGTTGCTGGTTCGTGGAAGGCAAGACTTTGGCTACAGGCACCGTGAAGTGGTTCAACGCCGAAAAGGGCTTCGGGTTCATCGCGCCCGACGACGGCTCGGCTGACGTCTTCGTGCACTACTCGGAGATCCAGTCCAAGGGGTTCCGCTCGCTCGAGGAGAACCAGAAGGTCGAGTTCGAGGTCGGTCAGGGCCAGAAGGGCCCGCAGGCCCAGCAGGTCCGCCCGATCTAGTCTTCGGCGCAGGTGAAGGCCACCTCAGGGCGCTGAGGTGGCCTTCGTCATGCCTGGGCGTGAAGTACCCGTTTGGCGCTCGCCGGTACCCTCAGTAACTCGTGCGGGCGTATCGACGTCCGCCGGAAGTCAGAGGAGTGACGTGGCAGCCACCGACGAGGCACGACGGCTGGCGCTGGTCGCGGCGAACGCAGCGGCCGACAAGAAGGCGCACGACGTGACGGTGCTCGACGTCTCCGACCAGCTCGTGATCACCGATGTGTTCGTGATCGCGTCCGCTCCCAACGAGCGGCAGGTCGGAGCGATCGTCGACAACATCGAGGAGAAGCTGCGGGAGGCCGGCACGAAGCCGGTGCGCCGCGAAGGGGCCCGCGAGGGCCGGTGGGTGCTGCTGGACTTCGTGGACGTCGTCGTGCACGTGCAGCACACCGAGGAGCGCAGCTTCTACGGCCTGGAGCGGCTGTGGAAGGACTGCCCGCGCATCGAGTTCGAAGCGGACGTCCCCGCCGACACCGCGGCCGAGCAGGGGTAGCCGATGGCCCTGAGCCGGCTCGTGCTGTGGCGGCACGGCGAGACCGACTACAACGCGACCGGCCGCCTGCAGGGCCACCTGGACTCGGCGCTCACCGAGACCGGCCTCAACCAGGCGCGCTTCGCCGTTCCGGTGCTCGCCGGCTTCGAACCGGAGGTCGTGGTCGCCTCCGATCTGCAACGTGCGCGCGACACGGCGCGTGTGTTCACCACGTCCGCGGACGTGCCGTTGCGCATCGACGCGCGGCTGCGCGAGACGCACCTGGGCAAGTGGCAGGGGCTGACCACGGCCGAGGTGGACCAGGAGTGGCCGGGTGCGGTCACCGTGTGGCGCACCGACCCCACCTACACGCCGCCGGACGGTGAGTCGCGGGTCGAGGTCGCCGAGCGGGCCATCAAGGTCGTGCAGGAGGTCGACGCGGAGTTCTCCGAGACCGTCCTGCTGTGCGCGCACGGCGGCCTGATCAGCGCGTTGACCGGGCGACTGCTCGAACTGCCGGTGGAGAACTGGTCGCAGCTCGGCGGCATCTCGAACTGCCACTGGACCGTGTTCACCCGGCGCAACGACCGGTGGCGGCTGTCGTCGTACAACGCGGGCACCACGCGTTGAGACTGCTCGTCCTGGGCGACTCGCTGTCGTTCTTCGGACCGTCCGGGCCGTTGCCCGCCGATCATCCGCGGCTGTGGCACAACCTCTGTGCCGCGGCCCTGGGCGGGTCGGCGGAGCTGGCCGCGGGGTTCGGGTGGACGGCGCGGGACGCCTGGTGGGCGTTGACGGGTGATCCGCGGATCTGGTCGTTGCTGCCGTCCACGGACGTGCTGATCTTCGCGGTCGGCAGCATGGACACGCTGCCGTCGCCGCTGCCGACCTATCTGCGCGAAGGGCTGCGTTATGTGCGGCCTGACTGGTTGCGACGGTGGGTGCGCGCGCGTTACATCGCCGCGCAGCCACTGTTGGCGCCGTATGCGCGCGTTGCCCTGCCTCCGGCGCTGACGGCTCGTTATCTGCGCGACTCGCTGCAGTCAGTGCGCAATCTCCAGTACACGATGCCCGCGATCGGGATGGTGCCGTCAGTGCACCGGGCCGAGTCGTACGGGTTCGTGCACTCCGGGCACGCGGCTGCGGTGAAGGCTGTGCGCGGGTGGGCCGCACATGCGGAGGTGCCCCTGCTGGACCTGCCCGCGGTGATCGGCCCGCACGTCCGTTCGGGTGCGGGCAACCCCGATGGGATGCACTGGGGCTGGGAGGGGCACGAGCTGGTGGGCGAGGCCATGGCCGAGCTCATCTCGTCCGTGGCGGTCAATCACACGGAGGAGTGAGGGCCGTAGGCTCGTCGCTCGTGCGCATCTCCATCGTCACCGACTCCACGGCGTATCTGCCCGAGGGGTTCGCGCAGCGCCATTCGATCACCGTGGTGCCGTTGCACGTCGCGGTGGACGGTGCCGGGCGTCTCGACGGCGTCGACTTCGGCCCGGCCGAGCTGGCCGCCGCGCTGGCGGAGCACCGCCGGGTGACCACGTCGCGTCCGACACCGGGCGAGATGGCCGACGTGTACCGGGACGTGTTGTCGTCGTCCGACGCGATCGTGTCCGTTCATCTCTCGCGCGAGCTCTCGGGGACGTGGGAGGCGGCTCGGCTCGCGGCGGAGGAGATCGACCCGTCCCGCATCCGCGTGGTCGACTCGCGGTCGACGGGCATGGGGCTCGGGTTCGCCGTGCTGCGCGCGTGTGCCGCTGTCGGTGCCGGGCATTCGCACGCCGAGGTCGAGGACGCCGCGTCCACCGCGGCCGCCGAGACCCGGATGTTCTTCTGCGTCGAAACCCTGGACCACCTGCGCCGCGGCGGCCGGATCGGTGCGGCCGCGGCCCTGGTGGGCACCGCGCTGGCCGTGAAGCCGCTGCTGCACGTCGACGACGGCCGGATCGTGCCGCTGGAGAAGGTGCGCACGATGAGCCGGGCGGTGGCCCGACTGGTGGACCTCGCCGCGGCGGCGGCCGGCGACGGCCCGGTGGGACTGGCCGTGCACCACCTCGCAGCACCGGAACGCGCCGCAGAACTGGCCACCCACCTGGACGAACGCCTCCCCGGCTCGACCGGGTGCGTGATCTCGGAGGTCGGCGCGGTGATCGGCGCGCACACGGGCCCCGGCGTCCTCGGCGTGGTGGTCCTGCCAGGAGGACCGGACATCCTCCCACACACCCCCGACAATCCCGGTTCCCCGAGCAGCGAGTGATCGCGACCTGTCCACAACCCGCGAGTAACCCACAGCCCGGCACTTCCCCCGCACCCCCCACCCCTCCCACTCCGTAACTTCGACCCCATGCTCCCCCGCTCCCACCACGACGACACCCCGGCCGACCGCCTGGAAGCACTGGCCGCCAAGGTCCGCGCCGACCCGACCCTCGTCCACGCGAACTCCGCCGACTCCACTGAACACGGCCACCCCCGCCGCTTCCGGCTGCCCCGGCTGCCCCGCCGCGGCCTGCTCGCCTTCGGCATCGCCGTTGCCTGCACGGTCATCGGCCTGTCCACCTGGCTGCAACGCCCCACCGCCGAGTCCGCACCGGACCTGGCCCTCGTCAGCACCAGCGCCCCGGCCCCCGAACTGGTCGTGAACGTGATCGGCGAGGTGGCCACCCCCGGCCTCGTCACCGCCACCTCCGGCGCCCGCGTCGCCGACGCCCTGCGCCTGGCCGGCGGCATCCACCCCGGCACCGACCTCCACGGCCTCAACCTGGCCCGCAAACTGACCGACGGCGAACAGATCGCGGTCGGCATCCCACCCCCACCCGAGGCCGTGCACCCGGCCAAGCTGAACCTGAACACCGCCTCGGCCACCGACCTCGACTCCCTGCCCGGAGTAGGCCCGATCACCGCCCAGCGCATCGTCGACCACCGCACCCGCAAGGGCCCGTTCGCTTCCGTCGACGAACTCCGCGACGTGGAAGGCATCGGCGACACCAAGCTCGCGAAACTCGCCGACCTGGTCCACACCTGACCCCCAGCGCTTCCACCCGCTGGCCCAACTCGCTGGCCCCATCCCGGACGCCGGGCTCCCGCAGCCATCCCGCTGACCTCGCCCGCCCCTGGCTGCCCGCACCTCGTCCCCGCTGACGGCCCGCACCCGAGGCCCGGCGCTCGACACCTCGCCCCACGCGCCCTGCCCACCCGCGCCCGCGTCCCACTCACGCCCGCGTCCCACTCACGCCCGCGCTCCACCCCACGCCCGCGCCCGTGCCCGACGCCGCGCGTTCCACAGCCCACCTCGCACTCGCCGAGAGGAACTCCCATGCCTTGCACCGTCGCCATGCCCGCACCCGACCTCATCTGGCACCAGTCCACCCGCCCCGGCCGCCTGTACTCCGGCCTCCTGCGCACCCCGCTCCTCACCATCCGCGAGTTCTCCCCGAACGGCCTCCCACACCGCCGAGCCCGCACCCGCACAACAACCAGCCGTGCCCCTGCCACCGCGCCCCGCCCTCCCACAGCCGCCTCCCGGTCTCCCACGGCCGCACCTCGATCTCCCGCCCCCGCGCCCCGGTCCTCCACCATCGCGGCGCGACCTCCCACACCCGAGCCCCGCAGACACCCAGCCCACGACCACCCCCTGATCCCCGCAACCGCCGCTGCATGGGCAACCGCCCTGGCCGCCCTGTTCCTGACCCGCCACACGGCAGTCCTCATCGGACTGACCACAGGAACAGCCGCCCTGCTCGCCCAACGCCGAGCCTGGCGCCGCCGAGCCTGGTGCTCCAACCGCCGCGCACTCGCCACCCTCCTCACCGACCCCACCCCAAGCGCCCCGACAGCGAAGGCCCGACCATGCCTCGCAGACACCCGGTAACCCACGACTACCGCTTGGTCCCCGCAGCCACCGCAGTGTGGGCAACGGCCCTGTCCGGCCTCTACCTGAGCTGGCAGGCCGCAGTCCTCATCGGACTGTCCGCCGGCGCGGTCGGCCTGATCGCCTGGCACCGGGCGTGGTGGCCCAAGGCGGGCGCGATCGCCCTCGTGCTCGCCGGCCCGATCGCCGGTGCCTGGGTCGGCAGCCACGTCCTGCGCGCCGAGACCCACCCGCTCCGCCTGGCCGCCGACGAGGGCCGCACGACCACGGTGACCGCGGAGCTGAGCACGAGACCGCGTGGCATCCGGGCCGCGGGGTTCGGCGGGCACCAGGCCGGGGTGGACCACGTCGTCGTCACCGCGACGGCGAACGGGGCCACCGTCGTCATCCTCGCGCCGGCCGCGCAGTGGCGTGACCTGCTGCCCGGTCAGCGGGTCACTGTGAAGGGCTCGCTCGCCCCGCCGAGACCGGGCGACCTCACCTCCGCCCTGCTCCGGGTCCGCGGGCCACCGGCGGACGTGCAGCCGCCACCGGCCTGGCAGCGCTGGGCCGACCACCTCCGCGACGGCCTGAGCAGGGCCAGCGCCACCCTCGGCGAGGAGGAGGCGGGACTGCTGCCCGCGTTGGTGGTGGGCGACACCGAGCACATGGTGCCGCGCATCGTCGACGAGTTCCGGACAGCGGGCCTGGCCCACCTGCTCGCGGTGAGCGGCGCGAACCTGGCCATCGTCTGCGGCGCGGTCTACCTGCTGCTGCGGAAGACCGGTCCGCGCAAGGCGGCGGTGGGTGCGTTGGTGGCACTCGTGGGGTTTGTGGCCCTGGCCGGTCCCGAGCCGAGCGTGCTGCGGGCCGCGGTGATGGGTGCCGTCGCGTTGCTGGCGCTGTTCATCGGCCGCGAACGGTCAGCGCTGCCGTCGTTGGCGACGACGGTGCTCGTCCTGGTGCTCGTCGATCCGGCGCTGGGAGCCGATCCCGGGTTCGCGTTGTCCGTGACGGCCACGGCGGCGTTGGTGCTCGTGGCACCGAGATGGGCACGCAGGCTGAAGGAACGCGGTGTGCCGCAAGGGTTCGCCGAAGCACTTGCCGTGCCCGCGGTCGCCAGCCTCGCGACGGCTCCGCTCGTGGTCGGGTTGTCGGGGCAGATCAGCCTCGTGTCGGTGCTCGCGAACCTGGCCGTCGCACCGGTGGTGGCACCCGCGACGGTGCTGGGTGTGGTGGCGGCGGTCATCGCGCCGCTGTTCCCACCGGCTGCCGAGGTGGTGGTGCACGTGGCCGGGCCGGCCGTGACGTGGCTGGTCCTGGTCGGGCGGCACGCGGCGACGGTGCCGGGTGCGTCGCTGAGCTGGCCGGAGGGCTGGGTCGGCGGGCTCGCGCTGGCGGTGGTCACGGCGATCGTCTTCCTGTTGTTGCGCAACAAGAAGACGCGGGTGCTGACGGTCGCGCTCCTCGTCGGCGGCTTCGTGGCGCTGGTGCCGATGCGGACCATCGCGCCGATGTGGCCGCCGGCCGGCTGGAAGGTCGTGAGCTGCGACGTCGGCCAGGGCGACGCGCTCGTGCTGGCCACCGCGGAGGCCGACCGCGCGGTCGTGGTCGACACCGGGCCCGACCCCGGCGCGATCGACCGGTGCCTGAGGACGTTGGGGATCACGCGGATCCCGCTGATCGTGCTGTCGCACCTGCACGCCGACCACATCGGCGGCCTGCAGGCGGTGCTCGCCGGGCGTGCGGTGGGCGCGGTGGCGGTGGGACCGCTCAAGGAGCCGGCGTGGGCGTGGAAGGAGGTCAACGAGCAGGCGCGCGCGAACGGCGTGCGGGTGCTGGAACCGAAGGCGGGTGAGCGGTTCGCCTGGCCGGGGCTGGAACTGGAGGTGCTGGGCCCGCGGCGGCAACCGGTCGTCGCTGAGACGAACACGGTCGTGAACGACTACTCGCTCGTACTGCGGGCCACCACACCCGCGGGCCGGGTGCTGCTCACCGGTGACGTCGAACTGGCCGGCCAGGCCGCGTTGCTGGGGGAGCGGGACCTGGGGGCCGAGGTGCTCAAGGTGCCCCACCACGGCTCACGTTCCTCGTTGCCCGCGTTCCTGGAACGCGTGCGACCGCGGGTCGCACTGGTGAGCGTCGGCACCGGCAACCGCTACGGGCACCCGAGCCCGCAGGTGATCGACGCGCTGCGGGCGGGTGGCGCCCTGGTGTTGCGCACGGACAAGGACGGCGACCTGGCGGTGTTGCCCGGAAGCCGAGTCGTACGAAGGAAAAGGAGAAGGAAGATGGACCAGGTCTGGATCAGGCTCCACAACGCGCGCTACCCGATTCCCGGCGGCACGCCCGGTTTCGCCTGGGCGATGTGGCAGCCCGGTTACCCCGCCACCCAGTGGCCGCACGACGAACTGAAGCCCGACTTCGCCTACTACCTCTGCGAAACGCTGGAGGACGGCAGCCGCGCCATCACCTACCGCGCCCGCGCCACGCACGTGCTGCCACCCACGGAGGCCGCCGACGCGGACGCCGCCTACGACCTCGTCGCCGAGCACGTGTTCGACGACGGCATGCGCATCGCCCCGGACGTCTGGCACGAGTACCACTACAACGCCCTCAAAGCAGAAGCCCCGTGGCCGCAACGGATCGTGGCCTGGCGCGCCGAGGTGGAACCGGTCGGCCCGCACGTTCGCGACGAGCTGCGCCGCTTCCCGCGCACGGGCTGGACGAAGTCGGCCGCGATCACCCTCTGACGCTCACCGCGTGAAACGACGCGGTCCGGGGACGCGGACGTCCCCGGACCGGGAGGAGGTGATCTGCTGAACGAACGACCTAGCCCAGTGCCTTGAGCACGGCCTCGGCCGACGGCGGCACAGTGGCGCGCGGGCCGATCGTGTCGCCGAGGGCGTCGAGGGTCTTGAGGCCGTCACCGGTGATCAGCAGGACGGTCTCGCCGTCGGGGTCGAGCTGGCCCGTCTCGATCAGCTTCTTCGCCGTCGCCACGGTCACGCCGCCGGCGGTCTCGGCGAAGATGCCCTCGGTGCGGGCGAGGAGCTTGATGCCCTCGACGACCTCTTCGTCGGTCACGTCCTCGATGGCGCCGTTGGTGCGGCGGACCGTGTCGAGCACGTACGGGCCGTCGGCGGGGGCACCGATCGCCAGCGAGCGGGCGATGGTGTCGGGGCGGACCGGGCGGATGACGTCGTGGCCGTCCTTGAAGGCGGTGGACACGGGCGAGCAGCCGGTGGCCTGGGCGCCGAACACGCGGTACGGGGAGGCCTCGACGAGGTCGAGCTGGCCGAGCTCGCGGAAGGCCTTGTCGATCTTGGTGAGCTGGGAGCCGGAGGCGACCGGCACGACGATCTGGTCGGGCAGGCGCCAGCCGAGCTGCTCGGCGACCTCGTAGCCGAGGGTCTTGGAGCCCTCCGCGTAGTACGGGCGGACGTTGACGTTCACGAACGCCCAGTCCTCGTGCTCCGCGGCGAGCTCCTGGGCGAGGCGGTTGACGTCGTCGTAGTTGCCGTCGACGGCGATCAGGGCGCCCTCGTAGACGGCGCTCATGAGGATCTTGGCGCGTTCCAGGGAGGAGGGGACCAGTACGACGGACTCCCAGCCGGCGCGGGCGGCGGCCGCGGCGACGGCGTTGGCGAGGTTGCCGGTGGAGGGGCAGGCCAGGACCTTGAAGCCGAGCTCGCGGGCGGCGGCCAGTGCCACGCCGACCACGCGGTCCTTGAAGGAGTGGGTGGGGTTGCCGGTGTCGTCCTTCACCCAGACCTTGCGGACGCCCAGCGCCTTCGCGAGGCGGTCGGCCTCGACCAGGCGGGTGCCGCCGGGGTCGGTGTTCGGGTGCTGTTCCACAGTGGACGGAACGGGCAGAAGGCCGCGGTAGCGCCAGATTGAACGGGGGCCGGCCTCGATGTCCTCGCGCCGCACCCTGCCGAAGTCGTAGGCCACTTCCAGCGGCCCGAAACACTCGAGACAGGCGTATTCCGGAGCGAGAGGGGTCTCATTTCCGCACTCACGGCACAGCAGCGCGCGGGCGGGGCCGAGGTCGAACTTGGTGCTCGTGGGCACAGTGACAGCAGTCATCGCGAGGTATCTCCTCATCTTTCCCGCGAAATCGAACGGGTCGGAATTGGCACCGTGATCGTCTGCGCATAGCGCTGACGCCGGTTGCCGGGGCTTCTTCGGGCCGGTCCCTCTGCCCCTCTGGATGAGCGGTGTTCAGTTGTGGCCACCAACGTACGGCACGTCTCCGCCGCTCGGCCACAAACGTCCACGATT
Organism: Lentzea sp. NPDC042327; assembly: GCF_040647275.1. NCBI lineage: Bacteria > Bacillati > Actinomycetota > Actinomycetes > Pseudonocardiales > Pseudonocardiaceae > Lentzea > Lentzea sp. NPDC042327. The sequence goes on along the minus strand of NZ_JBEZBX010000020.1, from coordinate 5,073 downwards.
CGGGACGTGGGAGGATGCGGAGCGTGAGCGCACCGGAGTCACTGCACCTCGTCGTCGGCGAGGAGGAGTTGCTGGTCGAACGCGCAGTTCGGGCGGCACTCGAGGCCGCGCGCGCGGTCGACGCGTCGGCCGACCTGACCCGCGTGCAGGTGAGCGATCTCACGCCGCCGGAGCTCGCCGAGCTGGTGAGCCCGTCGCTGTTCGCCGAGGGCCGGGTGATCGTCCTGCAGAACGCGCAGGACATCAGCAAGGAGATCGCCGACACGGTGCTCTCCTACCTCAAGGCGCCCGCGGACGGGGTGACGCTCGTCGTCGTGCACACCGGTGGCGGCCGCAGCAAGGCGGCCAAGGACCTGCCCGGCCAGCTGAAGAAGGCCGGTGCGGCGGTCACCGAGTGCGGCAAGGTCACCAAGTCGGCCGAGCGCGAGGCGTTCGTGCGCAACGAGGTGCGGCAGGCGGGCGGCAAGATCGACCCAGAGGCGGTCGCGACGCTCATCGACGCCGTGGGCACGAACCTGCGCGAGCTCGCCGCGGCGGCCTCGCAGCTGGTGTCGGACACCGACGGCAAGGTGACGGTCGAGGAGATCCGCCGCTACCACCAGGGCAAGGCCGAGGTGACCGGGTTCGCCGTCGCGGAGAAGGCTGTCACCGGTGACCGTGCGGGCGCGATGGAGTCGTTGCGGTGGGCCATGCAGCTCGGTGTGCCGCACGTGCTGGTCGCCGACGCGCTGGCGGACGCGGTGCGCACCGTCGCACGCGTCTCCGCGGTGGGCCGGGCCGACCCGTTCAGCCTGGCCGGTCCGCTCGGCATGCCGCCGTGGAAGATCAAGAAAGCCCAGGCGCAGGCCCGTGGCTGGGAGCAGGCCGGTCTCGCGGACGCGATGCAGGTGGTCGCGGGGCTCAACGCCGACGTGAAGGGCGTGGCGGCCGATGCCGACTACGCGCTGGAGCGCGCCGTGCTGCGGATCGTGGCGGCACACGGCCGCCGGTAGCGCCCTCGCGGCGTTCCCGCGGAACCGTCCACGCACCGGAATTGACCGTGCCGCGCCAGCTTCCGCACGGAGCGGCGCGTCGTGAAGCTCAATGAGGTGAATGCGTGGAGCGACTCCATGGCCCTCATCCCCACCAGAACAGCGAAAAGGGCCCGCTCCACGAGGAGCGAGCCCTTCCCGACGGCTCTGAGGTGAGCGGAATCAGCCCTCGAGCTGGTTCGCGCGCAGCGCCATCGCCGACTTCTTGTTGGCGGCCTGGTTGGCGTGGATGACGCCCTTGGTGGCGGCCTTGTCGAGCTTGCGGGACGCGTCCTGCAGCAGCTCCAGGGCCTTCGCCTTGTCACCGGCCTCGGCAGCCTCGCGGAACTTGCGGATGGCCGTCTTGAGGGACGACTTGACCGACTTGTTGCGCAGGCGCGCCTTCTCGTTGGTCTTGATCCGCTTGAGCTGGGACTTGATGTTCGCCATGCGACATCACCCTTCTGTGTCGAAACCGGAGTTCGTGACGCGCTTGGTCGGCACCGGCGAGAGCCGGCTCTCCTCCACGGCGGAGCGCCGCGCGTTCACGACGACGAAGGATATCAGGCCAGCTCAGCGCACCGTGAACCCGGCCTTCTCGGCGCGAGCTAGCAGCCCGAACGCCGCGGAAGCGGTTCAATACTGCTGAAACGCCTGTTCAGCGCGCCGCGGCGACCGGTCTCAGCCCTCGTCCGGTTCCGGTTTCTTCGGCGGACGGCCGCGGCGCGGCATCTTCTTCGCTTCACCGGGCAGCCGGCCTGCCTCCGCCAGCGCACGCCGCAGCAGGAACTCGATCTGCGCGTTGGTGCTGCGCAGCTCGTCGTTCGCCCACCTGCTCAACGCGTCGTGCACGGCCGGGTCGAGCCTGAGCAGAACGCTTTTGCGCTCCGCCATCAGGTGTACAGCGACCCGGTGTTGACCACGGGCTGGGTGGAGCGGTCACCGCACAGGACGACGAGCAGGTTCGAGACCATCGCCGCCTTGCGCTCCTCGTCGAGCTCCACGACGTCGTGCGCGGCGAGCCGTTCCAGCGCGAGCTCGACCATGCCGACGGCGCCCTCGACGATCCGGGTGCGGGCCGCCACGACCGCGCCCGCCTGCTGCCGCTGCAACATGGCGTGGGCGATCTCCGGCGCGTACGCGAGGTGCGTGAGCCGCGACTCGATGACCTTCACGCCCGCGGACTGCACGCGTGCCGAGATCTCGATCGCGAGCGTCTCAGTGATCTCGTCCGCGTTCTCCCGCAGCGACAGCCCCGCCCCCTCGTGGTTGTCGTACGGGTAGCTCGTCGCGATGTGCCGGACCGCGGTCTCGGTCTGGATGCCCACGAACCGCACGAAGTCGTCGACCTCGAACCGTGCGCGCGCGGTGTCCTCGACCTGCCACACGACCACGGCGGCGATCTCGATCGGGTTGCCGTCCGCGTCGTTGACCTTCAGCGTCTGCGTCTCGTGGTTGCGGATGCGGGTGGAGATCTTCTCCCGCGTCGTCAGCGGGTTCGCCCACCGCAGACCGTCCGAGCGGACCGTGCCGACGTAGCGGCCGAGGAACTGCAGCACCCGCGCCTCACCGGGCGCGACGGTGAACAGCCCCTTCATCAGCAGCGACGCCGCCAGGAGCACCAGCACCCCCGCGACCAGCATCCCTGCCGACGGCTCGCCGCCGTTGGCCTCCGCGACCCTGACTCCCTCGATGATCGTCCACACGCCCACCGCGAACACCGCCAACCCTGCGAAGAACATCGGCAGACCGGCGATCTCCCGTGCGTGCTTCTCGCGCACGACAGGTGCCGGCATGTGCACTGTCGTGTCGATGGTTGCGCTCATCCAGACCCCCTGGTGAAGTAGTATCTAAGTGATATCACTTTTTTGCGGGTGATCACAAGTTAGGCTGAGCCGCATGAGGGCGAAGAAGCAGCGTGTGGCCGCGTACGGGGTGTGCGTCGACGAGGCGGACCGGATCCTGCTGGCGCGCTGGCTTGGCCCAACGGGCAAACGTTGGATCCTCCCCGGCGGTGGCATCGAGCACGGCGAGCACCCGTACGACGCGGTCGTCCGCGAGGTCGAGGAGGAGACCGGGTTCACCGTCGAGGTGGTGCGCCTGCTCGGCATCGACTCGGAGCTCCGCACCGAGTCCCGCCACGACTACCACGCACTTCGCATCATGTACGAGGTCCGGATCATCGGCGGCGAGCTGCGCAACGAGGTGGGCGGCACGACCGACCTCGCCCAGTGGCACCCGCTCGCAGACGTCGGACAACTCGACCGCGTGCCGTCCCTCGACACCGCCCTCGGCCTCTACCGGACCGCCCCACCCGCGGGAATTCTGCGGTAGGTTCGCTCCTGCCGCCGCCAACTGCCCACAACGGAGTTGGCGAATGATCCGATCACTGGCCGCTGTCGCCGCGGCCGCCCTGCTGTCGTCCTTCGTCCACGTGCCGGCCCAGGCCGCCGTGGTCGCCGTCTCGACCGTGTCCTCCCTGCAGGCCGCGATCGACACCGCCCGCCCGGGCCAGCGCATCGTCCTCGCACGAGGCGTCCACCCGGCCGACCGGCCCGTCAAGATCACCAGGTCCGGCATCACCGTCGCCGCGCAGACCATCGGCGCCACGGTGTTCACCGGCAGGGGTGGCATCGCGCTCGGCGACGTCCGCGACGTCACCGTCGAGGGCTTCGTGTTCGACGGCGAGTCCGGCACGACCGTCCCCGCGGGAGCGCTCGCCACGCGCATCACCCGCAACACCTACAACGGCAACAGGGACGGCGCCTCGCTCACCGTGAGCGCGAACGACGTCGAGGTGGACCACAACACGTTCTCGAACCGTTCGAACGAGGGCGTGTACCTGCAGATCACGGGGCCGGGCAGCGAGATCGCCCAGCGCACCCACGTCCACCACAACTACTTCTACAACCACTCGTTCACCGGCTCGAACGGCGGCGAGTCCATCCGGCTCGGCTACAGCCACAAGCAGTCGAAGTCGGCGTACGCGGTCATCGAGCACAACCTGTTCGACAAGGCCAACGGCGATGCCGAGGCCATCTCGGTCAAGTCCTCGGACAACACGGTCCGCTTCAACACCATCCGCAACAGCAAGGGCTACATCGTCCTGCGCCACGGCAACCGCACGGTCGTGGAGGGGAACCTGCTGTTCGGGAGCGGCATCCGGTTCCACGGGAACGACCACCGGGTGTTCAACAACTACGTGCAGAACACCGGTGACCGCGCGATCGTGTTCGGCAAGGGCTCGGAGACCGACAGCGGACCGACCTCCACCTCGCACGACCGCCCCGACCGCGTGACGGTCGCGTTCAACACGCTGGTCGGCACGGGCGCCGTGGTCGACAGCGACACGGGCACGTACGCGCCGAAGGACTGCGTGCTCGCGAACAACATCATCCAGGGGTCGTCGTCGAAGCTGGTCGACCTGATGAGCGGCTCGACGGTGAAGTACGAGGGCAACATCGTCTGGGGCGGTACCGCCGGCATCCCGTCCGGCTACCGCTCGGTCGACCCGAAGCTCGTGCGCGACTCGAACGGACTGCTGCGCCTGTCGTCGGGCAGCCCGGCGATCGACACCTCGGCGGGCCCCTACTCGTACGTCACGCGCGACTTCGACCCGCAGGCCCGCTCCGGCAAACCGGACGTGGGGGCCGACGAGTACAGCACTTCGGCCACGCGGAAGCCGCTCACGACCGCGGACGTCGGCGTGAACGCGCCCTGAGTCGGCGTTTGTCCTGGTGACCGCACGTGTGGCGGTCACCAGGACCCCCCGATTTGGAGATCGAAACACCCCCGTGTAATGTTCTCCATGTCAGAGCGAAGCGGGCCGGAAATCAAAACCGGAACGGGCCTGGCAAAAGCCGGATAAGAAGGGCCTCTGAGAGGCGGATTTGACACCGGCGGGCAAGACCAAATAAGCTTCAGCAACACAAGCCCCGAGAGAAACTCTCCGGAAACGGAGACGGACTCGGTGAGCGCGTGTTCTTTGAGAACTCAACAGCGTGCCGATAACACAGCCAGTAATATGAATACTCCTCGTCAGGAGTATTCCTTTGAGTAGCTA
>NZ_JBEZBX010000019.1:0-150804 GCF_040647275.1 Lentzea sp. NPDC042327 | reverse complement strand
GTACTGCACTGGTTACGGTGTGGGAGAGTAGGTCGCCGCCGAACTTAATTTGCCCTGCGGGTTGAGCGCCACAAGCGCTCCCCGCAGGGCTTTTTCGTGTCCCCGCGGAATGCCGGCGCAGTGCGCGGCCGACCGGGTGATGTGCTCCAGGCGAGCGGGTGACGGCCGTCAGGCCCAGGCCGTCCGTCCCTACCGTGATCGCCATGAACGGTCAGTGGGCAGGGGAGGCACCTTTGCGGTGGCGAGCGCGCAGGAGGCGGGGCAGGCACGCCCGCGAACCCGCGCCGTCCTCGCAGTCACTCCTGCCCGCAGTGCTCGGCGTCGTGCTGCTGGTGTGCCTGATCCTCCTCCTGCTGACGTACCTCTAGCGGGACTGCAGCGCGTCGAGCGCATCGGCCTCACCACGCGGGCCGGCGGTCGGCGTCAGAACCCTGGGAACCGCGCCACGTGGTGGCCGCGGAGCCCAGGTCCTCCTGTCGGCGCTGAACACGGGGGCGCCGTTCTTCCGCGCGACGCCGCAGAGGTACCGCACGGAGAACGGCGCTTCGCCCATCAACAGACCAACCGCAGGACCTACCGGCTCAACGCTCACCCTGCTCGACGTTGTCGTCCACGGGAACAGGAACCAGGCTTCCGGTGGGGAACCGCCGCTCGTTGCGCTCGATCTTCGCGAACGCGGCCTCGACGAGGTCGACGCCGAGCTTGTCCGCCAGCCGCGTCAAGTAGTGCATGACGTCCGCGAGCTCGTCGCGCACGTTCCAGGCGAGCTGCGGATCACTCATCGCGTCCTTCGCCTCCTCCGGCGTCAGCCACTGGAAGAGGTCGGTCAGCTCGCCGACCTCTGCGGACAACGCCATCACCAGGTTCTTCGGCGTGTGGTAGCTGTCCCAGTCACGGGCGGCGGCGAACGCGCGCAAGGCGTCCCTCAGGTCCACGAGATCACGCTGACTCATGACCATTGACTACCACGTGGACTGACGAGCAAGTACACAGGTTGACGGAGCATGGAGTGTCCAGATCAACGTTGATCAGCTCTGAGTCATGTCAACATCGACGATCAACACATCCGTTCTCGTGGTCGGAGCTACCGGCAAGACCGGCCGCCAAGCCCGCGTCGCGGTCGTCGGCGACGCGGTTCGACTGGTCCACTCCGGACACCTGGGAGCCGGCGCTCGAAGGCACGACCGCGGTGCACGTCGTGCCGCCGGACAACCCGGCTCAGCTGGCGGAGATCCGTTCGAAGCTGCCGTGCAGGACCCCGGTGTGGAAGCGCATCTGTCGGATGGTGTGCGGAGGGTGCTCGGCCGGGAACCGCGAACGTTTGCGGACTACCTGGGCAGCAGCAGCTTCGCGTGAAGGCCACGCGTGCCCTCGTTGACGATGATCGCTTCGCAGAGCGCGCGCCCGGTCCGGGCTCGCCACCTCTGCACCATCTCGTAGTAGCGCAGACCGGTGGTGTGGGAGAGCTGGCCGATGCGTTCACCTTCGAGGAGCACTTCGAGCGTGTGCTCGCCCGTGTGCGTTCCCTTGGCGATGCGGCAGTCGCGGAGCTCGGCGATGACGTGGACGGGCGTGCGGCCGTTGACCACCCGGTGCAGCACGTACTGGTGGGCTTCTTCGTCCGTGATGCCGATCTGCTTCTCGGCCGGCAATGTCGGCGCGGTGCCGAGCGCCTCGTGGTCGAGCAGCAACAGCCGCGCGTCGCCCAGGTGCAGGTGCACGCCGAGGTACCGCTGGCCCATGATCCGGGCCGGGCAGGAGCCGACCTCGCCGCGTTCGGCGAGCTGGAGCAGCAGCGGGTAGTAGGTGTACGCGTGGTCGGTGCGCAGGTAGCCGGCGGTCACCGCCGAACCGTCACCGCGCAGCAGGTCGACCCGCACGGCGTGCTCGTCGTGGCGGCCGGCCGGCTCCGGCACGAGCACCGCGGTCGCGGGGATGCCGACGTCGAGGCTGCCCAGGCTGGGCACGGCCGGATCGAGGGCGAACGCGGAGTTGTTCCGCGCCACCTCGGTGATGGCGTCCTGGTGGTGCGCCTCCCCGACGATCGCGACCCGGCCCGCCGTGGACAGGCGGCGGATGCGGGAACGAGTGCGCGTCGGCACGATCGGCTCGACCGAGCCCTTCTTCGTGCCGACGAACATCAGCGCGAACAGTGCGAGACCGATGACGAAGCCCAGCGGGCCGAAGGCAACGGTCAGAACCAGCGCGAGCACAGCGACGGCGATCAAGACTGCGGCGGGCGACGGTTCTGTGCGTTGCTGCATCGTCACGGGCATCCTCCCGACTCAGTGCGCTCGTCACTCTGAGTGTCGGGAAAGCCGGGAGATGCGCTTCACAGATCGCTCATATGGCCTAACGCAACCGGCGAAGAACTCCAGCCGGTGACCGGAAGGTGACGGGGATCGGGGTCGTCGGCGAGAGGCGAGCGCGGGTTCTCCTCGGCGAGCCGCTGGCTCGTGACGAAGCTCCACCAGGCGCGGGCGGTCCCGTAGCCGATGCCGCCGAACAAGGCCACGCCGATCAGATAACCCCAGCTCGTGGTGAAGACGCGGTACACCGAGAACAACGCCATCGCCGTCGTGAGGGCACTCATCACCAGCAACCAGTGCTGGCCGTTCTGCACCTTCTGCGTGTTGCGCTGGGCCGGGTCGCCATTCAAGCTCCACAGCGGTTTCGCCAGGTCCCACCGGCTGCTCTCCAGCGGCGGCCGCGGGTCGGCCTGCGCGCGCACCGCCGCGCGCTCGGTGACCAGGCGATGCAGCTCCTCCGCGTTGTCGCACGGCAGCAACCACTCCTGGCCGCCCCCGATGATCCGCAGCACCGGACCGGGCGTGACCGTGAGCTCGCTGGAGTTGGCGAACCGCCACAGCGCGGGCGTTAGGGCATTCCCCACCTCGACGTGGGTGATCCGGTCGAACCGCAGCGCGACCCGGTTGACCGTGGCCGCCGCGTGCACCGGCGCCGGCAGCTTGTCGAGCAGCAGCCGCCGCGACTGCACCCGCAGCCGCCCACCGCCGCGCAGCCGCACGCCGACCTCGGCCGGTGACCGCCGCACGTCACCGGTGACCGGCCGCGACACGACCCGCGCCGCCAGCCACGCCAGCGTCCATGCCACCAACGGCGCCGCCAGCGCCGCGACCGTGCTCAGCAGCTCGGTGAACCCCGCGGTGATCAGCCCGCCGACCGCGATGCACCCCGACGGCAGCAACGCGATCCGCGGCCACACCGTCGTCGTCCGCCACAACACCACGAACAGCACCAGCGCCAGCGGGATCGGCCAGAACCCGTCGTACTCGGTGAGCCGCTCGGTCAGCTCCGCGCCGACGTCGAACGGGGTGTCCCGCCACCGCCGCAACGTGTACGCGGACAGCAGCTGACAGGCGATCGGCACCCCCGCGGCACTGGCGACGAGCAGCGGTGCGGCCACCAGGTACCGCAGGAACGTCAGCATTGCTTCCCCCAGGCGTGTCAGTGCACCAGGGTAAGGCGTGCCCGGCGCACCGGTCCCGGTTCTCCGCCACCCGGCAACGCGGTCAGCACCAACCCGACCACGAGCCCGTTGAGGTCCTCCAACCCCAGCGTCAGCTCGCGTGCCACCTGGTGCGGCGTCGTGCCGTTCTCCCGCAACGCCCGGAACACCTTGGTGAGCAGCTTCGACGTCTCCCGCCGCGGCATGCCCTCCGTCTCGGCCGGCACGGTGGCGACGCCACGCGCACGCTCGTCGAACGTCTTCTTGTCCACGTGCCAGTGCCGGTGGTGCGTTCCCTGCAGCTGACCGGCGGGCAGCAGGAACTCCGCGGCGAACTCCCGCGCGTCCTCGTGCCCGAGCAACGTCCCCAGCTCCGCCGCCGCGTCGAACCGCGCCCGCTCCGCCGTCGTCGCCGGGCTGAGGAACACGTACGGCGTCCCGTTGTGCCAGCACGAGAACGCGCCGACGTCCGGGCAGTCCACCGAGAACACCCGCACACCGTGGAACTCCAGCAGCTGCACCATGTTCGGCGCAGGCCCGGTGCTCATCCGCCACTGCCGGCGCACCTCACCCGGACCGGTCCGCGGCCGCGGCAGGTTCGGCTGCGGCAGCACGAACATGCGCTCCAGCCACCCGCTGAACTCGATCGCCAGCTGCGCCACGCACACCGCTTCCGGCCGCGTCGTGCTGATCGACTGCGGCAACGCCGGCTCGGGCGCGCTCAGGAACGTCGCCGGGAACCCGAGCGCCGTCGCGAGCACCTCCCGCGTGGCCGGCGCCGGCCTGCGCTGCCCGCGCTCGTACTCGATGACCGCGCTCGTCGTCAGCCCCGCCTTGCGCGCCAGCTCGGCCGCGGTGAGACCGCGCCGGGTGCGGGCGAGCGTGAGTCGCGACGGCGTGAACATGATCCGGTCATTCTCACCGCTCGCTCAGCGTGGTGCCACGCGGGGCCTGATGTCCTCGTTCGGCGACTGCTCAGTCGTTGTCATCCTTCACGAAGCCCCAGGGTTCGCTCAACACGCGCTGCGCACCCGACCGGTCGGCCAACCGCTCGGAGGTCGTCTCCCGGGCCAGCGCGTCTGGAAGTGTCTCGGCGAACTTCAGACCACGTGCGGCCCGCTCGTCGATGTCCGGCGTCCGCACGGCCACAGAGGCCGACAGTGCTTGCCGGACGGCCTCGTGTTCCAAGCCCGGACGGAGCCGGATCGAACGGTCACCGATACGCTGCCTGCGGTCGACGAGGTCCGGCAGTGACGCGTGCAGCGTTCGGTTGACCGCGGATCCGGCCCAAGTCCACCAGCGCATGTCGCCATTGCGCGAGTGCGCCACGATCGTGCCGTCTGCATTGACGTGGCCGCTGTGGTCAGATCGCAGGTCGTCCAGCGTTGACCGAGCGCGGCGGGTCTGGGTCACACCGTGCGGGTCCGTGCCGAGCAGAACCTCTCGCATGCCCCTGGTGACGTGCAGAGACAGCCCCTGTCCTGCGCCGCTCCAGCGTGCGCGTCCTGGCAGGTCACTGAGTTCGACATGGCAGCGCCGGCGTTTCCAGTCGATGTGGCTCACCTGCCAGGTGCGTCCGCCCAACAACAGCACGCGCGGGCCAGCCACGTCCTCCAGCAGCACCTCGTCACCGACACGGCCGACCTCGTGCTGTCCGGACAGCACGAGGAACTCCGGCGACGCGGTGAACACCGCTGTGAGTTCCGAAAAGTGGCGTCGCCCGAACCTGCGCTCCGCTTCCGGACCGATGAAGGCGAGGTCACCGTCCCGATCGAGGAAGCCTTCCTCCAGCAGGTGGTTCATGATCTCCGCCGAGCTGTCGTCGAACAGCGGGAGGCTGCCCCACCAGTCCCGCCAGGTCCTGACTCCGACCGTCCTCTCCTGCAACGCGACTGCCAGTAGTTGCTGAGCCGCGATGTGCCGCGGCGCGGCCGGCGGAGTGATCGGCTCCACCCAGCCAGCCGCCCAGCGTTCGAGCAATCCGGCAGCGTGCAGGACCGCGTCCTGGCTCAGGCACAGGAACAGGCAGTTGCGACTGGTTCCCGTGCGCCTACCGGTTCGCCCGAGCCGTTGCAGGAACGAGGCCACTGTGCGGGGCGCGTCGATCTGGATCACGCGGTCGAGGTCGCCCACATCAATCCCGAGCTCGAGGGTCGACGTGGCGATGATGACGCAGTCACGCGCGTCGCTGAACGCTTCCTCCGAACGTCGCCGCTCGGAGGCCGACAGTGACGAGTGGGACAGGAACGTCGTGACGTTGCCGGTACGCAACGCGGCGCCCAGTTCCTCCGCGCGGCGCCGACTGTCCACGAAGACCAGCCGCTTCTCACCGCGGTGCAACGCCGCTATGACCTTTGCCGCGTTGTCGACAGTGCCCACGCGGTCGAGGGTGACCTCAGCGGTCACCGCGGCACCCGTCGCCGGAGCGACGACCTGGCGAGGCCGTTCCCGGTTGCCGCCCTGTAGCCACACCAGCAGTTCGTCGGGGTTGCCGACCGTCGCGGACAGCCCGATGCGCTGGAGATCGCGCCCGGCGATCCGGGACAGGCGTTCGAGCACGGCCAGAAGATGCCAGCCCCGGTCGTCACCGGCGAACGCGTGGACCTCGTCGACGATCACGGCGCGCAGGTGCCGAAACGCGTGGTGGGAGTCGACCGTGGCGGACACGAGCATCGCCTCGAGGGATTCGGGCGTGATGAGCAGGACGTCAGGTTGTTCTCGCAGTGTTCGGCGTCGTTGTCCTTGGCCGACATCGCCGTGCCACACCTCCGCGCGCCGCCCGAGCCATCGGGCGTAGGAGTCGACGCGCGGTGTCAGGTTGTTGAGCAGCGCCCGGAGAGGGCACACGTACAGAACCGAGATTCCTGTCCATCCTTCCTCCGCCATGCGGGACAGCACAGGAAAGATGGCTGCTTCGGTCTTGCCTCCCGCGGTCGGAGCGAGCAGGAGGCAGTCGGTGTCCGCGAGCACCGGCGCGACGGCGGCTGCCTGCAACGGCCTCAGCCCGGGCCACTGCAACGTGTTCACGACGTGGTGCTGCACGGCTGGATGCAGTGCGGCGAACCCCGTTTCAGACATCGAGGTCGATGTCGTCGGGTGTGACAGCGGCAGCCTCGCGTTCGGCGCTCGTAAGTTCGCCCCGGTCGATCGTCAGCGCGTAGTCACGGCGCGGGTCGAAGTCCGCGTGCTGTTCGACGGTGTCCAGCACGTTCAACACCAGTTTGCGCAGGAACAGCCGTGGCGCCACACCGATCTTGCCGCCGAGATTACCGGCGACCGCTGTCGCGAACGTCTGGAGGTAGTCGTCGTCGACCAACGACCTCACCCGGTCCGCCACCGGGGAACCGGTGGCGTAGAGATCACGGACCTTGCGACCGAGTTCGACGAGTCGGTCGAGGGTGAACCCGGTCAGCCTGATCTGTGGAGCGCGAGCGTTGTCGAACCTGGTGTCCGATCCGAAATCAGTGTGCAGCCGTCCGGCGAGGGGCGGGAGCAGTTGCACGCCCTGGCGTCCGTCGAAGAACGCCGGCGTGCCGGTGACGAGGAGGTAGAGACCGGGGAACCGGCCCTTGTCGACCTCGTCGATCAACTGGCGCAGGGCGTTGAGCGCCTTGGCTCGCGCGTCGCTGCGCACCCGTTGCAGGGTCTCCACCTCGTCGAGCACCAGCAGAAGACCGGGATGCCCGGAGTCGCGCAGGACTGTGAGCAAGCCCTGCAGGAAACCCAACGCCTGGAAGTGGTCGATGTCGCCTTTGACCCCGGCGACCCGCTTGGCGCCGGCCGCGACATGAGGCTGGCCCGCGAGCCAGGCAGCCAGACCGTCAGCGGTCTCGACGTCGCCGGCCGCCACCGCCTTGCGATATCCACGCAGTCCCGCCGCGTAGCCCGGGGTGGTCCGGGCGATGCCACCGAGGCGAATCTCGAGCAACCCGTCCACGGCTGCACCGAGCTGCTCGGGATCGGAGTCGTCGGCCGTACCCTCGGCGAGCACGTCCTCTTCGAGCGCGAACATCCAGCTGTCGAGAACCGCCCTGAACGCGCTGGCGGGACTGACGGCCGTCGTGAGGTTCTCGCACAGACGCCGGTACACGGTCTCCAGCCGGTGCAGCGGTGTCTCCGTCTCGGAGATCTGCACTTCGCTGACGGCCATCCCCACGGATTTCGCGCGTTCGGCCAGCCAGCGGGCGAGGAACGTCTTTCCAGCGCCGTACTCGCCGCGTACGGCCTTGAACTCCGCACCGCCCGCCACGCACGAGGAAAGCTCCTCGTCGAAGGTCGGCGACAGCCGGTCGAGGCCGACCGCGAACAGGTCGAGACCGCTTTCCGGCACCGTTCCCCGGCGCAACGCCGCGAGAACTGCCCGGCGCCGCGCCGGACTGATCGCGTTCATCGGTCCTCCGCCGGGAACTGCTCGTCGAGCAACTTCCCGTTGATCACCACGGTGCGTCCGTTGTCGATGAGGTCGACCACCGGGAACTGGTCGATGTTGAGCACCCGGCCCAGCGCGGCGACCAAGCCGCGCGGATTGCGGCCCGGGGTCTTCGCGGCAGCGAGCACGTCAGCGACCGGGAGCCGTCCACCTGCGGCCAGTACCGCGTCGACGACGTCGCGGAACACCTCCGGCTTGAGCACCCTGTTGGCCGGCTGCCCTTTGTGGGTGTTCACGAAGGTGTCGCAGGTGATGAGCAGAGTGCCTCGCGACGCGGAGGCTCCGCCGGCGTCGGAGAACAGGTCCGGTTGGCCACTCTGCGGTTGGGTCTTGCGGCGACTGGGTTTCGCGGAAGCCTTGGGCGTGACGGGTGCGGCCGGTGCGGTTTCCCGTCCCGTCCACCAGTCCGGTGCGCCGAGGGAGTGCACCGCCCACCCGGCCAGCTCCTCCAGTTGAGGGGGGAGCAGGACGACCAACGGGATCGCGACCTCCGCGAGGCTCGCCCCACCGTGATAGCCGTAGGCACGGCCGCCGTAACGGATGCGGTCGCTCGTCGCCAGGACCGCGGTGCCGCCGGGGGCCAAGACCCGCTGCCCGGACAACCTCACCTCGTCGGCGCGGACCTCACCGGTCACAGATCGCCAGCGCGCGCCTCCTGTGCCGTCCGGGTGGTGGGTCGAGCCATGTTCCAACACATGCCCGTGGTCGCTCGTGAGCACCACGATCCAACCGTTCTCCGCCGCTCGCCGCAGTAGTTGGGGTAGACCGGCGACGTTGTCCTGGCTCCACGACGGGTCGTCGGACTGCCGACCCTTGGCCAGCGCGTCGTCCACGGTGTTCAGCACGACCGCCACCACCTGCGGACCGTCGTGCAGGGCGAACTCCGCCTCCAGCTCGGCACTCAGGTCACGTCCGTGCGAACCGCCGAGTCCCGCCTTGTGGACCAGAACAGCGCGAGTCCGCGGTGGCCAGAAGGCGTGCTTGCTGAACGCTCGACGCTCGTCTTCCTGAGTCCCGCTCACGAGTGACGCGGTCAGCAAGGACGTTCTGCTGTAGGTGGTCTCCGTCGGGAACGCCGCGAGCACGGCTTCCCTGCCTCCGTCCGCGGCGCGCACCACCTCTGTCCATTCGCGACGACGGTTGTCGACGATCGAGTCGGTGATCTCGACGGCGGCCGCACCCGGCATCCCGTCGATGATGAGCAGGAGCACTTTGTGTTCGCGGACGAGCGGAGCGATGACGTCGGGCAGGAGACGTTCGACACCGACAACATCGTCCGGACAGGTGTGCGCGGCTTCCGGAAGTGCCCGCGCGAACTGCCGGTCGAACTCCGCGCGCCGGACGCCCGCGCGTTCGGCGATCGCGTGCAGTGACTTCGCCACCACGGGGTTCGCCGATCCGCGCCGCACCTGGTTGAGTTCAGCGTCCACCCAGGACAGCTCACGCGCGTGGTGACGCAGCGACGCGCCCAGTGCCGGGACGATCGCGCCCGGTGCGTCCAGCCAGCGCCGCAGGCGGACTGCGGCGCGCAACCGGCGCACAGCAGTCCAGTCTTCACCGGCATCGTGATGTTCCTCCACGGCCGCCAGATCCTGCTCGTCGAGCGACGTGGCCGCCCGTTCCAGACGGGCGGTGAACCCGCTGTGGAGCGCTCGGCTCAGATACGCCAACGGACTTGCGTTGAGCTGCGCGAGCAGCGTGTCCGCGTACTTGATCTGGTCCCACATGTCGTTGGTGAGCGCGAGCTCCACCGCGTGTGCCGCGGCCCCCGCCAGATCGGCTCTGTCCGGTTCCTCCAGTCCGAAACGGGAATGGGTGAAGGCGCCGAACGCCTTCACCGCGCTGACGTCGTCCTGCGGTGCGCGTGCCAGGACATCGGCCACGAGGAGTTCCGCGATGACGTCGTCGCGAGCGGCCGCCAGCCTGACCACGACCGCGGCGGCGTTGCCCAGGCGCTCGGCCAGGTGGGCGGTGATGCCCGCACGTTCGGCGTCCCGCAGATCCCGCCATCCCAGCCGGACGCTCGGGTTGTCGAGCGTGGTGATGAGCCCAGGCAGGTCGAGCAGCGCCGGGTCGACGGCCAGCCTGCCGCGCACGACGTGGCCCAGCGCCACCTCACGGCCGAAGGACAGCCCGGCGGTGTTGGTCAGATCGCCTTTGCGCGCCAGGTCGACGAGGGCGTCCACCAGCCAGACGTTGTCGGCACCGCGCAGCTGCGGATCCAGCTGGCGGGCGCGCAGGATTTCCTGCAACAGCGTGTACTTGCTGACGTCGTGGAGCTTTTCGTTGTGCAGCCGGGCCATGATGGCGTCACCGAGCTCGCTCTGGTCCCGATCCGTGAGCACGACGAGCACGTCGTCGTGACCGTCTGCCAAGGCGTCCAGTACCGACAGCACCGACGGGCATGCGACGTACCGCACGATGCGCCCGTGCAACTCGTCGCGTTCGGGACCGTGCCACACAGGCGTGCCGCGGGTGTGGATGCCGACCACGATCCGCCCGGTCGGTGCACGGCCGGTGTCGTCGGCCAGGGCTGCGATCACCTTCGCGACCCGGCTGGTGACCGCGTTCTCGACGGCCGGACCGAGGTCAGCTGAGACCATCCTGCGCCTCCACGACCCGGAACTGCACTTCGATCACGGCATCGGGGTTCGCCTGTCCGAACGCACGCAGCTCGTCCAGGACGTCGTCGAGCTTTCCTGTTGCCTCACCGGTTTTCCGCGACCACGTGGCGGAGGCGGTGCTCACCGGAGTCCGCGCGGTCGGCTGAGCTACTGGTCGTCCTGGAGCGTAGGCAGGTTTTGAAGGCGGTGTCGCGGCCGGAGCCGGCCGGAACCTCTCGATGAGAGCGCGTTTCGCGGAGTCCAAGGCCTTGCGCATGCTCGACGCGTGCTCACCTGCGTTGGCGGCGGCCTGGAGATCGTTCCTGATGGATGTCGCCGCCGGGTCGTCGAGCCAGCCGAAGATCGGCCAGTCGGCGTGCTGCAGGGCGCTGGTCACCTCACGTGAGGTTTCCAGGGATCGGCTGAGCACGACCGGCTCCACCCCGCCGAGATCGGCCATGGCCAGCTTCGTTACCAGGACCGTGGGGTCGGTGACGGTGTGCAGGCTGGTCAGCAGGTCGCTCGCTGCCACCGCGATCGCGTGCCGGCCGTGCGGCAAAGCAGAGTCCAGTCCCAGCCGCGCTGAGTGTTCGTCGAGGACTTCCACCAGTTCCACCGCGGGCAGGCGCAGCGCCTCGATCTTGGCGGACAGCACGCGGGCGAACCTCGCGACCGCGCGCGGAGAGATGACCGTGGCGCGCACGTCCGTCCCGGTCAGCGCGCTCGCCCGGCGGCAGGCGAGGTCCCAGTGTTCCCGTGACGGCAACGCCTGGCGGTAGAGCACCATGTCGTCGGCCACCGCGTCCGGCGTCTCCGGTGGGTCCATCCGGCGTTCGGCTCGTTTCCAGGCGCGGTGGGTGAGCTCGGCGAACGAGGCGATGACCAGGTTCTCGACCCGGCGTTCCATCCCCAGGTCGCGCAGCCAGGTGCGCACGGTTCGCACTGTCAGCTCGGCGTCGGCGAGGTCGGCTTGGGCAGCCTTGCGGTCGAGCTCCTCCGCCCAGTGCCGGTTCACCACGAACGGGCCGTTGTGCTCCTCACCGAGCCGCAGCGGGTGTGCGACGCGCCGCAACGCCTCGCGGTGGGGCTTGTCAACCTCGATCCGGCCCTCGGGGGCGTCGGCGGCCAGCCGCACGTGCGTCAGCGTGGTGCGCAGGTCCGCGTCGCGCACGACCTCACCCCGCCGTTGCGGGTCGAAGTCCGGGTGCTCGGGGTAGGTGGCCACGTAGAGCTGGTCGACCAGGGACCGCAGCGCGTCCGCGAACGGCCTGCCGGCGTCGAGTCGCGGGTTCACCGCGGCGTCCATGCTGACGAGGTGGTCCTGCCAGTCCTGGACGATCTCCTCCTTCGGCCGCGAGACGAGACCGTAGGCGTTCTTCAACGCCTCGCGCAGCTCGCTGCGCAGCGACGCCTGCAGGTTGCGCAGGAGATCGCGGGCGCGCTCGCGGTCGTCGGCGCCGATGTTGCGGGTGTTCTCCTCGAGCGTGTTGCGTTCCTGCAACAGGTAGTCGACCCGGATCAGGCGGCTCACCTTGTCGATGACGTCCTGGGTGAAGAAGGCGGGCAACCACGCCACGGAGGACCGGTTGCCGAGCTGCGCACGCAGCAGGTGCACCCGCGTCCGGTCATCGGCCGCGGAGTGCGTCTCCGAGTCGAACGGGTAGTCCAGCAGCAACCGCCAACGGTCCTCTTGAGATGGTTCGAACACGTCGTCACGCAGGTCGTGTGCGTCCCGGACGTTGCCGTAGACGACTTCGAGAACCCGCTTGCTGCCGCGCCAGGCCACAGGATGCTCCACCGGCAGCGCGCCGGTGTCCTTGATGCCGAGCTCGGTGAACAGCAGCGCCCGGACCAGCCTGCGTCGGGCCGCCTGGTCGTCGATCTTCACCACGCGTTCGAGGATCGCGTTGACGTTCACGCCGACGAGGTTCAGCCGGACGCTCGGGTCGGCGCCCTCGCCGACCTGCAGCTCCGCGACACGGCTGGCCCAGCTGCGCAGCCTGCGCACCACTTCACCGACCTCCTGGCCGGGGATCGGCGTGGTGATGGTGCCGTGGTTGAGCGCTGCCAGCCTGCGCGCGGTGAGGTCGCGCAGCGCCTCCACGTCCGGTGCGAGTGCCGCGAGCAGCAACGTCTTGACGAGCCGGTCGTCGCTGCGGAACGCCCTCAGCACACCGGGTTCCGCCTCGGCCAGGCCCGCCACCTGGTCCTCGTGCAGGTTCCGGTCCCGCAGCAGCATCGGCCGCAGCGTGCGCTGGTAGAGCGTGCGGGCCTCGTCGAACTCGTGCTTGAGCTTCTCGGTGAACGGCTGGTCCGCGCCGTCGGCGACCGCGTCGAACAGGTCTCCGAGGGGCACGAGCTGTCCCAGGCGGAACTCGTCGCGGCGGTTCACCAGGATCTGCCGCATCAAGAGCAGCGCCGTGCGTTCGCGCTGCAGCGCCGACGACACGTGCACAAGCGTGTCCATGAAAGCCGGGCTGAACGGATACGTGCGCGCGAACGCGTCGCCGTCTCCTGCACCGAGCAGCACGTCGCGAACCCAGCCGGGCAGCGCGTTCGTGCGCTGGAACGCCTGCTCCAGCACCTCCGCCTTGCCTGGCAGCGGTTTGAGGATGCGCTCCTGGGCGATGAGCGGAAGGTTGCGGTCCTCCAGCGTGATCCGCTCGATGCGACCGTCCCAGTGGTTCAGCCGGTCGTGGAACGACTGCAGCTCGGCACCCGTGCGTTCGGCGCCGATGCCGAGCTCGCGCAGGTCGCGCTGCCGGGCGATGAAGCTGACGATCGGTGCCGGCCGGTTGGCGTCACCCGCCTCGACGAGCTTCGCGACCTTCTCCGTCTCGCGGCTGATGAACGCCTGGTCGCCGATCTTGCCCGCGAGCCACAGCACCAGCTCGTCGAGGAAGAGCACGACACCGTCGTAGCCGAGCGCCTTGGCGTTCCTGCTGATCGCGGACAGGCCCTGGTCCAGTGGGATGTAGGCGTTCGCCGCGCCGCGAACGGAGTCGACGTAGTTGGGGAAGTACCCCTCGATGACCTTGGCGATCAGCTCGTTCGACGCGGCACTGTCGATGGGTGCGGCGAACCCTTCGTCCAGCTTCTCCACGGTCATCGCCTGGCCGAGGTCGCCCCAGCCCGTGTCGGCCTGCTGCGGCAGCCCGGCGAGGAACTGCTCGTCACCGAGCTTCCCGCGCAGGCGGCGCGCGTCTTCCAGCAGTCCTTGCGCGCGGTAGACCTGCGGGATCGGCTGGTCGGGATGGTGCTCCCGCACGTGCTGGACGTAGCCGCCGAGGATCGCGGCCTCCAGGCTCTCCGACCCGGTGAGGTGGTAGGGGATCAGCAGGAAGCGCTTGTCGCCGAGCCACCGGTGCCGCGCGACGACGTCACCGAAGTCCGCGCGGTCCAGCGCAGCCGGGTGACCGTCGAGCATCGCGTGCAGAACGGCCATGAAGTGGCTCTTACCCGAACCGAACGAGCCGTGCAGGTAAGCCGACTTGGAGCTGTGCTCGTCCAGCGCCGACTTGATCAGGTCCAGCGCCTCGGTGAACGCCACCCGCAGCTGTGGGGTCACCACGTAGCTGCGCAGTGCCTCGTCACGCTTGGTCTCGACACCTTCGGTCAGCTTCAGGACGAAGTCGCCCCGGTGCACGCGCTTCGGAATGTCGATCAGTTCGCGCAGCAGCGGCGCCGTGGTCGGCCCTGCGGTGGTCACGCTGGAGAACCCCCTGGTTCGCGGTCTGTCGAACCCCACCGTAGTGGGGCGGACCCGTGCCCTTACGGCCTGTCCATGAGCAGCGGCCGAACGGGTGACACAGTTGTGCGCCCGGCATCGGACCTATAGATGGCCGAAGCCAAGGCGTTACCCGTGAGACGAGGAGTGTCGGCTGTGGCGCGTACCTGGTTGTCGGTCCAGGTCGAGTTGGTGCACGGACGCGGCCAGGACTTCTGGTCCCGGCCAGGCCGTGTGTTCGCCGCCGCGCGATCGCACACGTTCGGTCAGCTGTCGCGCGCGATCGACATCGCGTTCGCCCGCTGGGACCTGGCACACATGCACATGTTCACGTTCGCCGACGGCACGGAGGTGAGCGAGTTGGACCACTGGGACGGCGAAGAACCGGAGGGAATGCTCGGCAGCTCGACGAAGCTGAGCCGGCTGCAGCCCGGTGACCAGTTCGCCTACGTCTTCGACTTCGGCGACGACTGGTCGCACCTATGCACGGTGGGCACCGAGAAGATCGACCCGGCGAACAAGCTCGGGATCGTGCCGGACGAGCCGCTTCCGTACTGGGGCTGGGGAGAGCTGCCGGACCAGTACGGCCGCCGCTGGGCCGACGACGACGGCTCGTCACGCGTGCCCGAAGGCACCCAGCAGCCCGTTGCGCGACCTGCCGCCGCTGCTGCCCTGGTGGGGCCAAGGCGACGGTGAGCTGCATCAACGCGTCGAGTTGGCGGTAGCCGGTGGCCGATGCAAGCGTTCGCTGATCATCCCGGCTACCGCCAACAGTGCGCTACCGGGTGCTCAGTTCGAACTTCGTGCCGCGCTTCTGGCCGGTCTGCACCAGGTCGCCGCGCTCGACCAAGTGCTTGAGCAGTGCCCTGGTCGCCGGGGTCGACAGGCCGGTCACCTCGGCTGCCTGCGCCGTGGTCATCGGACCGTGGCCGGCGAATTCGACCAAGACGGCGACGTGCTCCGAGGTGAACTTGACGTCGACCTTCGCGCTCGGCGTCCTCGCGGCTGCGCCTTGCGTTTTGCGCCGCAGTGGTGAGACGTCGACCCTGCCCGCCGGCTGCCACGCCGCCAGGTCGTCGCGCGCGATGTGGAGCTCGCCGAGCTGGCTCTCCAGGAAACCCTGGTAGATGTCGAACGGCGAGCTGCCGAAGGCCGGATCGATGTCGCCGTGCCACTGCTCCACCCACGGCAGCACCTCGTCGAGCCCTGCCAGCAAGGGCAGCAGCCGTTCGGCGCCCCACCCGTCCTCGCCCTGACGTTGCGAGATCAGCACCGCGAGTGCGTGCGCCTGTTCGCGGTGGTCCCAGCCGGCCCAGCCGAGCACGAGGCTGCCGTCACCGTCACGGCTCGCGGCGGGGTAGGAGATGAACCGTTCCTTCGGCACGTCGAGCTTGCCGCGATGCCGCCAGTACGAGCTGCGCAGGAAATCGCCCGAGCCGTACTTCTGCGGCACCGGAATGTCACCGAGTCGCTTCTTGACCTCGGCGCGCACCTCGGGATCGGTGACGTCCTTGCCGAGCTCCGCCGCGATGGCGTCCTCCCGGCGCTGCAGGTCCCACACGTGCTGCCACTCGGCCCGCTTGCGCAGCCCGGCGGGCTTGTAGCGGTAGACCGGCAGGAACGGCACGTGCTCCTCGTCCACGAGCGCGGCGACGATCTCGGCCAGCTCGGCGTCGGAGTTGCCGAGCACGTCGGTCGCCCACAGCCGTGCGACCTCAGTGAAGTCCTGGTCGCCGCGCATCTGGTCGGTCAGCTCGGACACCGTGCGCATCGTCGGCTGCTCGACACCGTTGACGTCCTCGGCGAACCACAGGTGCCGTGCCTCCAAGCGGTCCTGCAGCCACTCGCGAAGCGCGCGTTCCTGCTGCTTCTCCCACGGCTCGGTGGCCCAGCGGCGCTTGCACTCCGGGCGTTCGATCAGGGCGATGTCGCGGCGCTTCTCGATCAGCGCGATGCGTGCCTTGACCGTGCGCTTGTAATGGTCCGGCCAGTGGTCGGGGATTTCGGTTATCGGGGTGGAGCCGTGGCGGGCAAACCACTGGGTCTCGACCTCGCCTGCCGCCATTTTGCGGGCCAGAAGGATCTCGAATGCTCGTTCGCCGAGGTTGATGCCGGGAACTGTGGACGGGTCGGGGATGACGACTTCCGCCGCCTCGATGTCGGACAGCAGGCCGTATCGCTGATAGACGTCCCAGTCGAGTTCTTCTTGCTCAGCGATCACCTGGGGGAATAGGCTGGCGTGCTCAGATCTGGAAGCGCGCAAACGATCCGGCGTCGGCACCTCGCGTTCAGCGACGGCCGCAGGTGCTGTGGAAGCTGCTGTTTGTGCGACGGCGTCGATCGCGCGAGCACGGCCAAGCGGCAAGCTCCCCGGTAGAGGGAATTGCTCCAGTTTAGTTCCAGTGAACTCGAAAAATCGCTCCCATTCTTGCGACTTGAAGCCTTCGTTGACGCCCTGACCTCCCTTGTTGTGGCTTACCTGCTTCAGCCAGAAGCATGCTGTCGACGAGTTGAGGATGCCAAGTAGGGCGAGGTGATCGTCCTCGCTGGCGTCTTCGCGCAGCTTGATGACGGGAGCGGACCTATTGAAGACCTTCCCGCCTCGGTCGAGCACGAAGTGGTTGTGTGTCGCAACGAAGGCGAACGCGATTGAGAGTGGGGTCTTGTAGGCCGAGGCCGTGAACTGCATGTACTGCCACCATTCCAACCCGGCGTCACGCATGTTGCCCTGGAAGGTCCGGCGTTCTGCCAGAAGGTTACGCCAGGGCCACAGTTCTTGCTTAAGCATCGCGAGGTCTGCGTCAGCCGCGTAGGGGAAGATGATCGACTCGTCTGGCTGCAACGACCAGTCTCGAACGATGTCGCCGCGAACCAGGAGTGGTGTCGCAGGCCGTGATGACCACCGACCCGGTCGGATGTACGCATCATCAGCACCAGCACGAGCGGCCCGGCCGATCGGCGGAACGACGACAGATGTGATCCTCGGCTTGCCCTTGTCGATGGCAGATACAAGGCGATCCGCGCCACCACCGCTGAGAGACCATGGGTGCTGGGTCAATCGCGAGCGAGCCAAGTCGGTCACGCTCACCCAATCGGACTCGCTGCCGACTTGGTCGATCTGCTTACGGATCGAGGTCCACACCAGACCTTCAGCCGGGACAGAAGGCTGCGACGGCTCTCCCTGGATGCCGAGCACCGCGCGGACTGGCCGGTCGCGATTCGGAGCACGACGCCGTCCCACCAAGATGACCGTTGGTGTGCCGTGACCGGGGATAAATGCGCCGGACGTGTCGATCACGTGGGTCAAGTCGACGGTCGGGAAGAACTCCTGCACAAGCTTGGTCCCGAACTCGCGCTTCATGAAGCCGTTCGAGGTGATCTGTCCGACGACGCCCGCGCCACGGCCGTCGGTACCGGCTCGCCGGGCCAACTCGAAGAAGCGCTGAGCGAACGGCACGGTGAGCTGGAACTGGCGGTGGCAGGCCGAGTATTTCTTGCGGTACTCGCTGTTCAGCGCCGAGTCGCTGACCGTGATGTACGGCGGGTTGCCGACCACGACGTGGTAGGAGCCCTCATCCAGCAAGCCGGGGAACTCGTGCACGTCCTCGGTCGCGAGCTGAAGGCCGATCTCCGAGTCCATGCCCTCGAAGCTGCCGCGTTTGCCCGCGAGCAGTGAGTCACCGGTTGCGACCGTCACCGTCCAGCGCTGACCCGTTGCCTCTCTGACAGCCCGCACCCCGGCGATTCCCCAGGCAGCGAGGACGAGGCGGAAGCGGGCGATGGCGACGGCGAACGGGTTCAGGTCCACGCCGTGCACCGAGTCCAGTGCCTTGCGGGTGACCTCGGTGTCGCTCAGGCCCGGTGCCTCCTCGCGCCACGCGTCGACCAGTCGGTGGAACGCGCCCAGCAGGAAGTGGCCGGAGCCGCAGGTCGGGTCGATCAGCCGCAGACCGTCGAGACCGAACTCCTCCAGGGCGGGCTTCAGGGTGTAGTCGAGGATGAACTCCTCGACGAAGTCCGGCGTCTGGAGCAGCGCGTACTTGTCCTTGGCCTTCTGCGACATGTCTTGATACAGGTCGCCGAGGAAGCGCGTGTCCCACGACTCGTCGCGGAAGTCGTGGACCAGCGAGCCGTCCGGGCGGCGGGTGCGCCAGAACGCGATCAGCGCCTTCGCGCCGTCGTGCGACAGCGGGATGCGGTAGGCGGGGTTGTGCTGCTCGTCGAAGAGCATCGCGCCGGCGTCGCTGCGGCGCAGCGACTCGAAGCTCTGCCAGATCCAGTCGGTGTCCGTCGCACGGGGCTCGATGCGGAAGTACGCGCTCTGCGCGTCCTCGGCGTTCGCGAGGTGCTCGTCCGGGCCCGACAGCATCGGGTCGATCAGGCCGTTGTCCTCACACCAGCGTACGAACACCGTGCCGAGCACCCACGCCACCGCGGCCTGCGTGATCTCCTCGGCGTCGAACGAGTCCTGCGACGCCGCGGTGCGTCTGGCCTTGACCGCCTTCGCGTACTGCTCGTCCAGCCACGTCCTCGTCGTGGGTAGCCGCGTGACCTGTTCGCGCAGGTCCTCCTCCAGTGTGAGCACCTGCTTCTGCAGGTCGGCGAGCAAGGCTGAACGATCTAGCGATGGCGGCGTCACGAGGCGCCAGGTTAGTCACTCACGGCAAGCGGCCGCAGGCACCTGGCCAAGGCAGCGGAACCACCGAGGACATGACTGTCGTCTGCGTCGCACGGCGGTGTGGAGTTGGCTGTTCGGCCTTCGCCTCGCGTCGCTCACTGTCAGTATGTGGAAGCCACCGTGGCGTCACGGCAGTCACGGAGCAGGACAAGTCAGAGGAGGTCAGGGGCCGATGTCGGCCGAGTTCGACCAGCTCGTCGCTCAGTTCGAGCGACTGCAGTCCCAGATGCACCGCATCGATGAGCAGTTCGCCAATGTCGGGGAAATGCAGCAGCAGCTCGCCGAGATGGAGGCCGTCGCCACCTCTCAGGACCGAGCGGTGACCGTCGTCGCCGGGCCATCCGGCGCTATCAAGGACATCCGGCTCACCGACCAGGCGATGCGCAGATCTCCGCACGACCTGGCCGCGGCGCTGATGTCGACGTTGCGTCAGGCCGTCGCGGAGGCGGCTCGGCGCCAGGCGACGATCATGGAAGGAGCATTCGGCGACGACATGCGCCTCACGGACCAGGTCCTGCAGACCCAGGCTCAGCTCTTCGGCATGTCCACAGAGGAGCTCCGGGCGGTCACGGCCGAGCCTGGTGCACAACCTGCGGTCGTGTCGCCCGCACCGTTGCCTGCACCGCAGCCTGATGCGGTTCGAGCACCTGCTCCACCGCCGAGCCGGTCGGCACCAGAGCACCAGGAGGACTTCTCCGACCAGAACGTCCTTCGCGGTGATGCGTGGCCGTCGCAGCAAGGTCCGCAGACGAGTCCTGCGCCGAAGCAGGACGGTCGGTTCCTGAACCTCTACGACGAGGAGGACGGGCGATGAGTGGCTTCAAGGTCAACCCAGAGGAGCTCCGGCAGTTCGCGGGCAAGCTCGAAGACCACCACGGCAGGGCGAGCCAGATCGCCGGCCTTGTCGCCAAAGCCGACGTGACCGACAAGTCATGGGGTTTGTACGGCTTGGTCGTCAAGGACGACTACACGCGCATACTCGAAGACCTGAAGGACATGTTCACCGACATGCAGGCGGGTCTCCAGTCCGCTTCGGACAAGTTCCGAGGAACCGCGCAGGGCTATGCGGACCAGGAGGAGGCGTTGAAGAAGGTCTTCGACGGCATCCAGATCGAGATCGACCGGAAGTAGGACGGCCACGTCATGGTGGAACAGAAGACCAACGTCGGCGGCGTCGAGATCACGCTCGGGGAGAAGTCCACCGGCAGGAAGATGGCCGAGGCGACCCCGTTCGTCGGCGGTTACCTCAAGACACGTGAGGCGGCGGACAAGCTCAGCGACGGTGCGGACGGCTCCGAGGTGGTCGGGCTGGCTTCCGAGGGCGCCGCATTGCTCGGCTCCCTCGGTACATCTGCGTACGGCCTCATGACGGACCCGATCGGCTTTTTGGTCGGCCAGGGGCTGAACTTCCTGATCAGCGTGGTGCAGCCGCTGGAGGACGCCTTCCACGCGGTCAGCGGCGACGGGCCCGCGCTGCAGCAGGCGGCGGAGAACTTCAACAACATCGCCAAAGGTGTCGCGGACATGCGCGCCAAGTTCGACCAGGACCTGCAGAGCGCGGTCCAGACCTGGGGAGGACAGACGTCGGAAGTGGCGGCCACCAAGCTCGGCGAGTTCGCCAACGGCATCGACGGCGTCGCGGGTCAGGCCGGCGAGCTCGCGAGCATGCTGCAGATATCGAGCATGATCATGACGATCATCGAGGACTTCATCAAGGCGATCCTGAGCGAGCTGATCACCTGGCTGATCATGATCTGGATTCCGGCTCTGGCGGCCGCGGTGCCGAGCTTCGGAGCCTCGACCGCGGCGGCGGGCGCCGCGACGGGTGTGCGGGTCGTGACGACCGGGAGCCGAGTTGCTCGCATCATCGCCAGGCTGCGTCAGTTCCTCGACAAGATCATGGCCTTCCTGCGCAACCTCGTGGGCAGGATCAAGAACGTGCGGACGGCCTTCCAGAAGTCCATGGCGGACAAGCGGGCCAACAGCGCGCTTGCAGATCTGACCAAGGAAATCAGCAAGAAGGACCCCGAGAGGGGCTTTCCGGGAACCCCTGTGCCGGCAGACGTGAAGCTGTGGAGCAAGGAAGGCATGCGCGGCGAGCGGTTGCAGAACGGCTTCGTGGGATCAATGGGCAAGGCTGCTGTTGACGCGGTGAAGGGCCAGCTCGGAGTGGGCACCGGTACGAACGCGGGCATCGACAAACCTCTGAGGAACATCGGCTCCTACCAGAAGTCCAACGAGTACGACGACACAGGCAAGGACCACCAGAAGCAGCGCATCGAAGGTTACCTGGACATCTGATGATGGAAATCCTGCGGCTCGCGTGGCCGATTGCGGCTGTTCTGGCCTTCGTCCTGAGCTGGAAGGTCGTGGCGCGCTGGTGGCGGATGCGGAAAAACCGCAAGGCGGACGACCGACAACGCGATGCGCTGGTCCCGCTCGCAGACAGCCTTGGCGGCACCGTGGTCGGTTCGGAGGCGGCGGCTGCCTGGTCGGCGAAGCTGCTAGGGCCGCTGGAGAACCATGCGGACGACTTGACAGACAAGCTCATGCAGAGGTCGAGACCCCGGTTCGACCTGGCGCTGGACTTCCAGTGCGGCCCGTGGCACGTCCGGGTTTCCCAAGCCTCCATGAGGCAGCAAACCGGGAACGGTGTGCGCAGATTGCAGGAACACCGGATTGAGGTGGCCACGTCGCTGCTGGCCCCGATGAAGATCGCCCGCCATGCCGAAATTGTCTTCGGGGGCCGTGTGGTGACGCAGAGGCGGGAAGCGCCGGCGCGGCCGCGTACCGCGGAACAGAACCAGGCCGACTGGCTACCGCTGCGCCTGCCACCTTCCATGGATGACGAGTTCGTCGTGGCAGCCAGCGACCTCTCCTCTGCGGCGAGGTCGTTCACCCTCGAGACACTCGAATGGCTCCTCGTCCGGCTGAACGAGCTCCCGGTGCTCACCCACGGGCGGTTCATGTCCCTGACCTTCGAGAGCGGGCTGGTCCATGCGACGTTTCCCGAGTGCATTGATCCAGCCGTGCTCATATCCCACGTGGAAACGATCATCGGGCTGCTCGACCGCATGCCTGACGTGAGGCCGCGACACCCTGCTGTCGCCGTATGAAGGTCAGTCGCTCATGGCAAGCACGCGCAGAATCTTGATGGGTGCAGCAAGCTGCACCCATCACCTGGCAGCCTTCTGAGCGATCCGAGTCTCGTAAGTCGACAGTGGGTGCGATGAATGCGACCTCGACGCACTTGACATCGCTCAAGCTGTGGCTGCTCTTGAACCGCAGGCTTCGGCGGTAGCCACCAGGCGCCGGTCACCTGAAGGCCAGACCACATTGGCTCGAATGCCGATCAGCCTGCCTGTGACCGGGAGTGCACAGCAGGTGGCCAGGGGGAGCGAGCGATCACCCATTCTTCCGGCGTGTTCACCCGAATCACGTAGTCGCTAATGCGGGGCGCTGTGGTCTCGTCTCCCGTCGGGTTGAGCAGCACCAGCGCGTCCGGACCGGCGAGGCCGTCGGTTCCGGCGCCGTAGCGAGCGCGCGTGGCGAGGCGTTCCAGCAACGCCTGGCCGGCCGGATAGCGGCCCAGCGGCGTCAGCGAGTCCAACGGCAACACCGCGTGTTGGGTCCAGTCCGCTTCCAACAGCTCGCACGCCTTCACCACGACGCGCTGCAGGTTGAGCTGGTCGTTGCTGCCTGGTTGCGCGGAATCAGCCAACAGGACGCGGTGGAAGCTGGGGATGCGCAGCTGCTGTGCCACCTGCCGGACGGCTTTCACAAAAGCCGCCGACACGTCGATCATGGGCAGGCCCAGGGCGGCTTCGATGGCGTCACGCGCATGTTCCCAGCGTTTGCGGCGCACGGTGATGATGCGGACACCGCCGTGGCGTGCTGCCTCGACCAATCGGGCGTCGACATCGCTGGCCGCGGTTCCCGTGACCAACGGGGCGCTAGCCGAGCCGGTGGAGGAGGCAAGCGGCGTCACGGCTGTTTGGCTCGGCTCGGAGACGTAGAAGTAGTTCCCGTTCCAGCGCAATGCGAATCCGGCTTCATTGAGCAGTTCACGCAGTGCACGGCCTTCCGGCAGCCGCTGAAGTCCGGGGAAGCGGTTGTCCACGCGCTGCTGCATGCCCACGTGGTCCAGGCCCTTGTCCGGCAGGCCGGCACCGGCTTGGGAGAGGCGCAGCGCCCGAACCAGCGAGAGGTCCTTGGGGTAGAGCTCGAGCCGTACGTTCGCGAGCACCGAACCTGACGCGGCGGTGGCAAGCTTGACCAGCCGCTTCTCGTCAAAGGTCTCGCCGGACCACTCCGCGCACGCCGCCAGCGCGCGGACGACGGCGGTCGGCGTGGGCAACGGGTCCTGCGAGGCTAGCTCCTCGGCCCTCTTCACCAGCTGTACGGCAAGGTCGAGCAGGATCTCGTCGGACGGTGTGTCCACCGGGTCCTTCGAACCGACCTGCAATGCCATGAGCACCCGGTCGTGGTGACGCCGGAGAGTGACGCGAGGCTCGTCGAGCACCGAGTCCGTCTCGGCCGCGGCCCGGAGCACCGCGTAGGCGTAAGCCTTGCGATGTTCCAGATCTACCGCATCCGAGCAGCCGTGTTGGGCCAGCAGGTGATCGGCGATCTCCTCGGCGGCGGCGACCCGGCGCAGTGACGTCAGCGCTTCGACCACCTCACCACGGACCACCTCGAGCACATCGAGGCTGGACCATGCTCTGCGCCGCGCGGACAGAACCTGTGCGATTCGACCCTGCGTGAGGTTCGTTGCCCTTGCGACCTGCACGTTGGTGGGCCAGCGCAGTCCGGGGAGCGCGCCGGTCTCGTCCGGCACGCCGAGCAGCAGCCGGCTGATCGCGGCCTGGGTGTCGTTGCGCCGCCTTGTCTGCGGGAGGAGGAGTCTGACGATCGTGTCCAGCGGCAAACGCGAACTGTCGACATCGGCCGGCAGCGGCGTCGCCCCGGCGGTGGAAGGACCGGACAACAGCCTGGTGCGCCACTGGGTGATGCGGTCGACCATCTCCTTGCGGGTGTTGCGGCTCATACCGCGTGCTTTGCGCACCTCGTTGAGCCTGAGGTCGAGCAGTTCGCCGACAGTATTCGCGCCCAAGCGATGTGCGACGGCGACCGCCCGCAGCGTCAGGCCGGCCGCGTCGAGCGCGGTGTCGAGGGCGGCGCGGTCCGCCGCCTCGTGGCGCAGCTCGATCGGATCGTCCGACCCGGACGACGACACGGCTGCCGGACCCGTCTCGTCCAAGGAGATGAAGACGTTTTCCCACGCCTGTCGCATCTCCGCCGCCGTGCTGAACCGCCGCTCGGCGTTCCGGTGCAGTGCCCGGCTGAAGAACGTGCCCAGCGGCACCCGCAGCGGGGCCTCGAACAACTCGCTCGACAGCGTCACGGGCGTTGTGGTGAACCGGGGATTCGTTCCGTCGTCGCCCCAGACCGGCAGCTCCAGGCTCGCCATCTCGTGCAACGTGACAGCCGCGGCATAGCGTTCCGCGTGGCCGTCATAGATCGGGCGGCGGTCAGTGCCGAGAAAAGGATCGACATAGCCGCGGGTGCCAGCGTTGACGTCGGTGGGAGGGGCACCGGCCAGTGAGAAGTCGAACAACACCAAGCCCTGGCCCGACCTGGGACGATTCCGGACACCGAGGTTGTCCGGCTTGATGTCGCGGTGGAACAACCCTTTGCGTTCAAGGTAGATCAGCGCGTCCAGCAGTTGGCTGCCGAGCAGCTGCAGCTTGTCCGGTAGGAGCGCACCCTCCTCGCGCAGCATCCGCGCGAGCGAACGATCGCCCGCGTAGTCGATCTCGATCGCCTGCCTGCTGCCGATGGGGAAGAGGCCCCGCCGCAGCACCACGATGTTTTCGTGCCGGAGGTCCTCCAACACGTGGGCCTCGTCGGAAAGGCGTTGTTCCGCCTCGGCCGAACGCGACATCTTGATCACGGTGTCGATGCCGTCGTGATCGACGAGAAACGCCCGTGCGGTTGCACCCGTACCCAGCACCCGCTGCACCACGTAGCCGCTGTCGGCGAGCTGTTCGCCCTTCCCCGCATCCCAGGGGTCACTGCGCTCGGTCGGCGGCGCACTCGTCTGCTGCGCGCCTTCCAGTTCCTCCAGGAAGTCCGCTACGTCGGTGAACCGGTGCGTCACCACCGGCGCGGTCGCCAGCGCGATCACAGTGTCGAGCTCGTCGGGGATGCCGTCGTCCACGGCCCGTGGGTGCAGGCCGCCCTGTTGTCTGAGCTGTTCCAGCAGTTCAGGGCGGTTCGCTGCCGGCGGTTGGCCGGTGAGAACCAGGTACGCGATCGCTCCGATGCCGAACACGTCGATCGCGACCGTGCCGTCGGGCTCGTCGTTGAAGTCCGGTGCCAAATAGGCGGCCGCTGCTTCCTCGATGTGCGCAGCCGCACCTGTGCTCGGGCGCAGCTGGTGGACAGTCGACGGGCCGGACAGACCACGAGCGGCCGCCTGCCATTCGCCGACCTGCAGGCGTGGCCTGGTCCCGTCACCAGTGGGATGCACGATCACCGCGCGCGGGGAGAGCGCCCGGTGGACCAGTCGGCGCTCGTGCGCGTAGTTCACCGCTTCCGCGAGCTGCCGGATCATGTCCAGCCGGGTCGGCAGATCCAGCTCGGAGTGTCGCTCCGCGATGAAGTGGTCGAGCCGCTGTGCGTCTTTCGGTTGGTCGATGAGCAGCGCAGGGCCGGCCTCGTGGTCTGCGAAGTCGACCGGACGTAGCAGCCCGGGGTGGTGGATGCCCTGGCAGGCGCGGAACTCGCGTTCGGCGGCGGCCCGGATGGACTGCTGTCGGTCGCGGTCCGCTTCGCGCTCGTAGAGGTAGATGCGAACGCGCCGGTACTCGCCCGGCATGTCCTCGCGAGCCGCGTGGTAGTCCTGCCAGGTTGGACCACTGTCGTACGGGCGCGGTTCGATCTGCCACTGGCCGACCGTCACACTGCGCCGAGTGCGGTGAATGCCGACACGCTGCAACAACCGCGGCAGCGCTCGGATGAAGTCCGCTTGCAGCGGAGTGCGGCTCACCGGCCCGGTCAGGAGGTCGGCACCGATCTTGGGCAGGGCGTTGCCGGTCTCCGGTCCGAAGACGCGATGACGTTCCCCGGCGTCCAGCGCGCACGTCATGCCCGGTTCTGCCAGGAACACCGCCGCCGACACGAACGGCACGGTGAGGCCGTCCTGCCTCGCCACGTTCACCAACAGTGATTTGAGCTCGGTCGCCTTCAGGTTCGCCAGCAGCAGCGGGTTGTCGAACGTCCGCTGCGAGCCGTTGCGGCGATGCTGGACCCAAATGCGGCCCTGGTTGGAGAGCCGACCCTGGAGGTTCTTGATCTCGATCAGGTGCAGGCCGCTCGGAGTGGCGACCAGCAGGTCTACTTCCCGGATGTGACCGTGCTGGGAAATGAAGGTGAAGTTGGACCATGCGGCAAACGGATGCCGATCAGGCAGAAGTTCCCGCACGTGCCGCAGCGCCGCGCGTTCATGTGTGAACCCCGACGGCGTGATCTCGTGCCACCTGCTCGACTGCTCGTCCACTTCCCACCCTCCGGTTCGCCGCACCATCTTGCCCGACACCCACCTTCGAAGGTGGGGCGATGTATGGGTTGCACGCAGCGTGATGATCCGACCGACACCTGCTGGCGTCCGCGTGGCCAACGGCATGAAGGCAGAAGCTGACGGCGCCAACTGCCGTGGCGTCGCATTCCGCATGGCGAACTACTCGCGAGCAGCGGTGCGCCGCATCGCCTCCCGCAGCTCGCCGCCGGCGTTCTTGAGGGAGAGGGTATGAGCCGTCCACCACGCGGTACAGCAGTCTGCCTGGGTGAACGGGAAGTGGTCGCGCAGGGAGGAGACCGCGCGTGCTCTCCAACCTTTCTCCGTTTACGAAACCGGTCGGACGACGAGGGCTTCTCGGACCGGACTTGGCTGGTCGAGCTGGTGCTCCTGGTCGGAGCCGGAGCGCTACCTGAGGTCGTGGTGGGCGGCGTTCGCCGAGGCTCGGGAGCGGAACGCGACGGAGAAGTCCACCTCCTCGGGTCCGTCGACGTTGGGAGCCTTGAGCTGTGGGAACTCCATCGGCGGCAGCGGGATGCGGTGCGCCCACCGGTCGATCACCTGGTTCTGCGGCGTCGGCTCCGGCTGCGACACCTCGCGCAGCACCACGAGCCGGTCCTCCAGCTGCAGCGGGTAGGTGACCAGGAACCACAGCTTCAGGCCCTCGTTGCGCGCGCTCTCGAACAACGCGAACTGGTCGTGGTCGTTGTCGCGCATCATCGCCGCGATCGCGGGCCCCTTCGCGTAGTCGCTGCGCAACGGCGCGTCCGGCGACCCCGTGCCGCGGTTGCCCTGCATCGCGCCGAGCAGGATCGGCCGTGACGGGTGCCTGACCAGGCCCGCGTTCCACTGGTCGAGCCGCTCCCAGCCCTCCGCCGCCAGCAGCTGCCGCAGCGTGCCGACCCGGTGGATCCAGTCGAGCAGCCCCGGCGCGTTCGTCGGCCCGAACGGGGGCGACGCGGCGCGCGCGTCGATGCCGGCGGTGATGGCGCGGTCCAGGACCGCGAGGCGCAGGCCCAGCTCGGCCAGCCGCTCGTCGGCGGTGGGGGTGAGCTTGCGGAAGGCGGCGTTGGTCATGGGACGACGGTAGCGCCGGGGTCTGACAATTTCGGGACACCGCACGTCGTGTACCGCTACGTCGACGCTGGTCCGGCCCCGAGCGCCACCTCGGAGGCGGCGTCGCGCACCATGCGCCGGACCCGCCGGACGGGCACCGCTCCGGAGCTCGCCGTGCGGCGGGCGCTGCACCGGCGCGGGCTGAGGTACCTCGTCGACGTCGTCGCACCGGGTACCAGCCGGCGCCGACGCGTCGACGTGCTGCTGCGGGGCGCCAGGATCGCGTTGCTCGTCGACGGGTGCTTCTGGCACTCGTGCCCGGAACACGGCCGGGTGCCCAAGGCCAACCGCGAGTGGTGGCAGGTCAAGCTGCACGGCGTGGTCGTGCGGGACCGCGACACCGACGCGCAGCTCGCCTCCGCCGGCTGGCTCGTCGTCCGCGTGTGGGAGCACGAGGACCCGGAAGAGGCGGCGGACCGCGTCGCCGCTCTTGTCGCCGCACGACGGAACGCATGACCGCCCAGGGCGCACCGGGCGGGTCAGGCGGCCACCGGCGTCAGCTGGTGCAGCACGTCGCGGTCACCCAGCCGTTCCCGGGCCCACTCCACCACCGCCGTCTCCTGGGCGAACACCACGATCTGCCGGTCTACCGACAACCGCAGCAGCAGGTCCAGCACCGCACGCGTGCGGGTGTCGTCAGCCTGCACGGTCACGTCGTCGAGCAGCAGCGGGCACGGTTCGGTGGCCAGGTGCTGGGCCAGTGCGACCCGCAGCAGCAGGTAGACCTGCTCCGCCGTGCCCAGGGACAGGCGGGAGGCCTGGTGCCACGACTCCGAGGCCGCGCGCACCCGCACGGTCAGCGAGGCGGAGTCCACGGCGGCGTCGACGTAGCGGCCTCCGGTCACGGTCGGCAGCCAGGTGCGGAGCGTGTCCTCCAGGGCCGGTGCGATGGTGCTGTGGACCTTGTCGCGGGCCGCGGTCAGGTACTGCAACGCGAGGGTGACGGCCTCGACCTCGGCGGTGATCTCGGCGACGGTGGCGCTCGCCGCCTGCACGGCCTCCTCGGCGTCCGGGACGCTGGGCAGGGTGCGCGCCAGCTCGGTCACAGTGGCGGCGAGGGAGTCCGCCGAGGCGGCCAGTGCCGGGTCGACCGGGCCGCAGGCGGCGTAGCGGCGGGCGGCTTCGAGCAGGGTCGCGTGCAGGGACTGGGCCGCCGACAGGGAGGTCTCCATGTCGTCCAGGCTCTCGGCGGCGAGCAGGGTGGTGAGCTCGGCCCAGGCGTTGCGCTCGTCCTCGGCCTCGCGCAGCAGGCGGTCCCAGCCGCGTTGCCAGTCGGCGATGGCGCGCAGCAGGTCCTCCGGGCGCTCGCCGGAGCCGCCGATCGCCTGCACGGCGGCGCGGAGCAGGTCCAGGGCTTTCGCGCGGGCCGCCACGGCCTCGGCGACGGTGGCCTCCGCGACGCGGCGGTCCTCCAGCGCCGCGGCCAGCAGGGGGCGTTGGGCGGCCAGCAGCGCCTGGCGGGAGCGGACCTTGCAGTCGGTCTCGTAGTCCACCAGCAGGTCGGGCACGGACATCGCCGGCTCGACCTTGCCGCGGGCGCCCAGCTCCGCGCGGACGGCCTCCTCGGTGCGGGCCACCTCGGTGAGCAGGTCGGCGTGCTCGGCCTCCCACACGGCGCGGTTCGCCAAGCGCCACAACGTCTCGCGGTCCGCGGGGACACCCAGTGCGGCGCACTCGGCCGCGGCGTCGTCGTGCAGGCGCACGGCCTCCAGCGCGACGGCGCGCTGACCCTCGGCCTCGGCGAGGGCGCGGTCGGCGGTGAACAACGCGGCACGGGCCTCGAAAACCGCGGACGCGCGCTCGGCGGCGAAGGCGACCGCCGCCTCACGGGCCGGTGCGTCGCCACGGGACAGGAAACCGCCGACACCGGCCACGACGGCCGCCACCAGGACGCCCGCCGCGGCCAGGGGCTGACCGATGACGACGAGCAGCAGGGCGACCAGCAGCGTCAGACAGCTCAACGCGACAAGAGCGTTGCGCAGGAACGGGTTCGGCATCGCGATCTCCTGCACGTGCGCGGCCGCCACGTCCGCCTCGACCTGGGCACGCGCCGCGCCGGCCGAAGCCCCCTCCTGCACCTGCCGGGCCGTGTCCACCGCGAGTGATGCCGTCGTGAGCCGGGCGCCGCTCGCGGGGTCGATGCGCGTGGCCAGCCCGCGCAGCTGATCGGGGGTGGCGGTGGTGGTGACGGCCGGGTGGCGTTCCTGGTGCGCGGCGGCGACCGCGGCGGCCACCTCGTACGCACCGGCGACCACGCGCAGCTCGTCGTCGACGGCCGTCTCGCCGTCCGGGCGCGCCGGCAACGCCTCCAGCTCGTCCTCCAGCGTGGCGGCGGACGGACCGGTCAGCGTCCGCGGTGCCGGTGCGGCGCGCCATGCGGCCATCGCCCGGTTCACCGCGGCGGCGAGCTCCTCCTGGGCGGCCAGACCGGAGGGCGGCGAGTCGCCGAAGCGGTCCTGCAGCTCGCGGACACGGGCGATCCGCGCGGCCAGCGCCTCCAGCTCGGTGGCGTGCTCCTGCACGGTCACGCGGGCGCGCGCCGCGCAAGCCTGCCGGGCCCGAGCGCTCAGCTCCACGTACCGGGTGTGCTCGCGGCGGGCCACGGCGAGGTCGGTCTGGGCCTCCCGCAAGCGGTTGCGGGCCTTCTGCAAGGCCTCGGCGGGCACGACGAGCCGTTCCAGCGCCTGCTCGACGGTCCCGTCCGTGCCCGCGGTGGAGGCGGCCCGGCGCAGGTGCTCCTGCAGGCCGTCGGCCGAGTCCAGCACGGACAGCAGCTGCGCCTGGTCGACGCACGCGGTCGCGGCGAACGAGCTGCGGTCCATGCCCACCCGGCGTGCGACGTCGAGCGCGCTGTCGTCGTTCAGGTCGCGGTCCACGGTCAGCGTCTCACCGGACTCCAGCGCCACGGTCGCCGCGACCCGCCACGACTCGCCCTCCCAGGGGCGGTGGCGTGCGGCCGGCGACCCGCACAGGGCCGCGCGGATCGCCGCGTGCCACGACGACTTCGCCGACTCGTTCACGCCCGACACCACGGTCATGCCCGGTGCGAGCGGCAGCGTGCGGTCGTGCAGCGGCCCGAAGGCGTGCGCGGTGACCGACTCGATCCTCATCGTTCCTCCAGGGCGCGCAAGCCGGTCATCAGCACACGGCTGCGCAACGCCACGTCCAGAGCGGGGTCCGCCAGCACGTCGCGCACGAACTGGCCGCGCACGGTCCGTTCGGCGGCAACGGAGTCGAAGTCCAGCGACGGGAACGCCTCGGACGCCTCCGCCGGCAGCCCGAGCGACCGCGACGCCGACACGTCGAACACCTCGCGCGACACCGTGCCGTCGTCGTGCACGGTGCACATCACCGCGCCGCGTTCACCGGTCTCGCCCGGCGTCAACGGGTCCGGGTTGCCAGGGAAGGTGTGGCGGGTGGCGTGCTCGGGTGTGTGCACGTGCCCGAGGAACGCGTGGTCCAGCCCGGTGATCGCGACGTCACCGGGCGTGGAACCGTGGCACAGCGCCAGGTTCACGCCGGACCGGTTGACCGTGAAGCCCTCCAGCAGGTCGCGCGTCGGACCGGGACCGACGTGCGCGGCGCCCCATAGCGTCACGCCGTCGGCCAGCGCCACCGGGGTGAAGCGGCCGGAGGTGAACACGTGCACGTTGGGCGTCCAGTCCACCTGCTGGTAGACCGACTCCGCGCCGTACCAGTCGTCGTTGCCCGGTGCCAGGTAGACCGGCACCGAGCAGTCGAACGCACCGCGCAGGAACGCCGCGGTGCCGGGGGAGCAGCGGTCGTGCTCGTACAGGTCGCCCGCGCACAGCACCGCGTCGACCGACTCGGTCTCCGCGAGCTCGACGATGTGGCCCAACGTGTCGCGCAACGCCTGGCGCCGCGCCGGACCGGCGCTCGCGAAGCGCGTGTCCAGGTGCAGGTCCGCGAACAGCAGCAGTTTCACCGGATGCCTTCAGGAGAGGTCGGTCGTGCCGGACGGCGTCGGGGTGGGCTCCAGCACGTGAGGTGAGGTCGTCTCGGGCCAGTCGGCCGGTCATCGGTTCGAGCAACCCGGCTTCACCCGCCACGGTCACGTTTCCTCCAGGTGCCACCACTCGATAGGGCGGCAACTTAGGCACCAAAAGAGGCCTACTGACGAGTACTCACACGATCGAGTGGTGTTACCCAGGGTGACTAAAGTACCTCGGGCTCGTCAAGGACCCCAGACCTCGACCGCCCGGATGACGAAGTACGCGTCCGGCACGTAGGTGCCGTGCTTCGGGTACGTGGTGAACTCGGCCTCGGTCGAGCAGTTCTCCCGCTGGTAGACGCTCGCGTCCCTGCTCAGGCGGTTGGCGAAGGACCGGCCGACCACGTTCAGCGTGATGCACTCGCCGGGGTTCGCGGTCTCCAGGTCGAGGCGCTGGACCGTCCCCGTGTAGTCCGGCCCCGCCCACACGCAGAACTCGCCCTTGTCACAGGACTTGTCACTCTGTGCTACAGCGATCCCACTGGAGGCAACCGCGCCCGCAGTGACCGCCAGGGCGGCGATGAGGCTCTTCGTCGACATGGGCGCACCTCCGTCGGGAAAGAGTGTGCGGCCATTCGGCTCAGTCGGCCAGCCGATCTTGAAGCGCCATCGCGTCCCGCGGCGCGTACGCCTTCGCGTCGTTGTCGAAGTAGACGAACACGTCGCCGTGCTCCCGCCACTTCCTGATCTTCTCCGCCCACTCGTCGAGGCCCTCGTCGGTGTAGCCGCTGACGTAGAGCTCGTCGTGGCCGTGCAGCCGGACGTAGGTGAAGCCGGCGGTGACCTCCTCGATCAACGGGTACCTGCCGGCCGCGTCGGCGATCACGAGCGCGATGTCGTGGCGGCGCAGCAGGTCGAGGAACTCCGGCGTGGCGTAGCTGTCGTGGCGGATCTCCAGCGCGTACCGCATCGGCCGGTCGGCGTCGGTGGTGGTGTGCGCCGGGTCGACGCGGTGGTCGTGCCGCTGCGCGACCTCCGCTGCCTCGGCGGTGGTGCGGGGCAGGGCCGCGAAGAAGTGCGTCAGCAGCTCGGCGTCGTAGCGCAGCGTGGGCGGCAGCTGCCAGAGGACCGGGCCGAGCTTGGGCCCGAGCGCGAGGACTCCGGACGCCAGGTAGTTGGCGAGCAGGTCGTTGCCGTCCTTGAGCCGCTTCATGTGCGTGATGAACCGGCTGCCCTTGACGGCGAACACGAAGTCGTCCGGCGTCTCCGCGGCCCACCGCTGGTAGCTGGACGGGCGTTGCAGCGAGTAGAAGGAGCCGTTGACCTCCACCGAGCCGAGCCTCTCGCTCAGGTAGGCCAGCTCGCGCTTCTGCGTGACGCCCTTGGGGTAGAACTTGCCGCGCCAGGGCGGGTAGACCCATCCCGAAGTACCGATCCTCACCTCACCCATGCGGCTATCGTGACACGGTGGACGCCTACCTACAGCGCATCGGTGCCTCGCGGGACTCGTCGCTGGCGCAGCTGCAGGAGTCGCACCTGCGCAGCGTTCCGTTCGAGAACCTCTACACGCACATGGACATCCGGATCGTGCTGGAGATCCCGTGGCTGTACGACAAGGTCGTGGTGCAGCGGCGGGGCGGGTTCTGCTACGAGCTCAACGGGTTGTTCGCGGAGCTGTTGCGGCACCTGGGACATCACGTCGACCTGCTGGCCGTGCGGGTCTTCGGCGGTGAGGAGCTCGGGCCGCCGTTCGGCCACCTGACGCTGCTGGTGGACCACGAGTGGCTGTGCGACGTCGGCTTCGGCGCGTTCACGCTGCACCCGTTGCGGTGGGACTCGCGCGAGGAGCAGCAGGACCCGCACGGGCTCTACCGCCTGGTCGACCACGGTGACGACGTGGACGTGTACGAGGAGGACCGGCTGCGCTACCGGGTCGAACGCCGGCCGCGCGAGCTGGCCGAGTTCGTGCCGGCCTGCTGGTGGCAGCAGACCGCGCCGGAGTCGCACTTCCGGGTCGCGCCGCGGGCGACGATCCTGACACCGCACGGGCGCAAGACGCAGACGGACCAGAAGCTCGTGGTGACCACCCGCGGCTGCCGGGTCGACTCGCCGGTGGACGACCCCGCAGCCGCGTTCCTGGAGAACTTCGGGCTTCACTTCCGGCAGAGCAGCGCGTCCGGCGTCCTGCGCCAGTCGTAGGCGACACCGGCGATGTGCTCGTCCTGGGCGCACTGCCCCTTGTAGTGCCCGTTCGCCCAGTCACCGCCCTGGTCCGGCCGGTTGTCACCGCGGTCGAACCACAGCACGCGCGTGCTCGTGCCCTGCGCCACGGGCGCGCAGACCAGCGTGAAGTTCGCGTACCCGACGGCGGCGCCGCCCTGCGGGCACTGGAGCTTCGTGTAGCCGGCGGCCCAGTCGTTCGTGACGTGCCGCTCGTCGGTGACGCGCGTGGTCGCGCTCCACTGTGGACCGCTCACGCACAGGCCGCGGTTGCCGGTGTGGCTGATGCCGACGAGCTTCTGGCTCTGCGGGCAGGACTCCTTGACGAGCTGGTTCCAGCGGGTCTCGCGCGGGACCTGCCCGCTGCGGCTCGGCGCGGTGACGAGCCGGTTCCACGCGGACGCGCGCCAGTCGTCACCGTCGTTGACGCCCATGCGGTTGCCGTTGGCGTCCCAGTGCAGCAACGCCCATCCGTTGCCGCGCCGGTTGTCGTGGAACCCGACCAGCGGCCAGTAGGCGAAGTCCGTGTCGGTGGCCACGAGGTGGTCCACGAACCGCTCGAACCAGTCGCGTGCCCTGGGGTTCGACTCCTCCCGGCCACCGACGCCGAACTCGCTGACCCACAACGGCGCGGTGAAGTGCTTCTGCGCCTCGGTGATGAAGAAGGCCTGCCGTTGCAGGACGTTGACGTGCTCCTGCGGTGAGAGGTCCTGGTACCGCGGGTCGGTCGTCTCGCCGATCCCGGTGGCACCGCTGTGGTTCGGTCCGGTGTAGCCGTAGAAGTGGGCGGAGTACACGAGCTTCTCGGGGTTCGCGAGCGTGTGGCTGAGGAACCGGGCGGGCTCCAGCGTCGGCCGTCCGTGTGCGAAGCCGTCGACCGGGATGCCGGTCCAGTTGATGCCCTCGACGATCACCAGCAGGTCCGGGGCGGTCTGCTGGATGCGGTCCGCAGCCTGCTGCGCGGCCTTGTGCCAGTCGTGGTCGTTGCCCCAGCCCCAGTTCGGGTCGTCCCAGACGTTGCGGCGCACCTCGTTGTACAGATCGGCGCCCACGACCCGTTTGTCGTCCTTGTAGCGGTTGGCCATGAACGCCCAGTCGGTGATCCACTGGTCCGTGCTCTGGCTGGTGTTCCACCGCTCGTTGCCGTCGACCCCGCAGCACCACCGCGACGTGGTGGTGTGGTTGTTGAGGATGACGGCGAGGTCGTTGCGCGTCAGCTCGGCGACCACGGCGTCGTAGACCTGCAGCGGCGTCTTGCCGTTGAGCTGCGCGTCCTTCAGACCGTTGACGGGACGGGTGTCCTTGATCATCTGGTTGGAGAACGGCAACCGGACGCTGTTGACGCCGATCTCCTTGAAACCGCTGACGATCGTGGCCATCGTCGCGCGGTCGAGGCCGAGCGGGACCTGGTCGGCCTTCTCGCCCGCGTGGTGGGTGGCGGGGTCGTTGATGTCACCGGAGCCGTTCCAGGTGCCGCTGGCCCCGTGCCAGTTGCCGGACCTGAGTTTGAAGCGGTCACCGTGGGCGTCGACGATCCACCGGCCCCGGGTGCTGAGGGGACCGGTCCAGGTCGCCTCGTCCGCTCGTGACTGAACGGGCGCCACGAGACTCGCGGCCAGGAGCAGGGGAGCCAAGACGCGAATTGGTTTCATGTCTGAACAGGCTAGCGGTGAAGCAGGCCCTGCAGGGTCGCGGAATTCTCTTCGGGCCGTGTTGAGACGTCCACGCCGATCACGTCGATGGCCGCGATCCGGCGGCCCAGGTGCTTGACGTCGATCGTGCGCTTCGCGGTCGGGGCCGTCGACGGGTGCACGATGACCGCGCGCGGGTCGTGGGGCTGGTAGGCGTGGGCGTAGGTCAGCAGCTGGTGGACGTCCTCACGGGTGACGGCACGCCGGTCGTAGTCCTTCCACTTCGCGTCGACCGGCAGCCGTTCGGCCAGGGCGTCCGGGCGGTAAGGCCGCGCCCGGTCGCCGTACCGGTGCACCATGACCCCTTCGATCGTCGCCGGGCTGCCGACCATCCGGTGCACCACTCGTTCCCACACCTTCTCGATCACCAGCAGGTGCGACTCACCGACCAGCGTGCGCGGCAGGAACAGCTCCGAGACGCCGCCGGCCCTGAGCACCACCTCGGCCCACGCGTGCGCGGCCCGGTACCGGAGGTTCAGCCGGTTGTGCCGCGACCTGGCGAGCGTCGAGCGGGCGACCTCGGCTGTGCAGAGCGGGAACTCGGTGGAGAGCTGCCTGGCCTGCTGGCGGAGCTTCGCGGTGGTGGCGGTCTTCGCGGCGTGCCGCAGAGCGGCGCCGCACACCTCGTTCTCCCAGATCTGCACGGTGCGGTCGAACGTGCGGACGTGCAGCCGGTCGAGCATCCCGAAGCGGTGGGTGGCTTGGCGGGTGAGGTCGAGCCTGCCCCGGACAGCCGCCTCGACGGTCTGTCGCGGCTGGTAGTCCTTGCGCAGTTGGTCGCGCAGCAACGTCCGGCACTCGTCGAGCAACGCTTCGACCGCCATGTCCGGGAAGTAGTCCCCGTCGGCGTCCCACCCGCGCCGTTGCGACAAGACCGGGTGGTCCCGGTTCGCCGCGTAGTGCAGCCAGTGCAGCAACATCTCGCCGCTCACCGGAACCTTCGGCTCGATGACCAGGTCGGCGTTGTCCAGCTTGAGGAGGCCGACGACCTTGCGGACGGTCAGGGTCGTGCCCTTGGCGGTCGGGCGTGGCGTGAAGTACTTCCTCAGCTCCGGGCCGTCGAACTTGCGCAGATCCGCTTCGGTGAGCTCGAAGTCCAGCAGGGTCGTGTGCTGCTCACGGAACTTATTCATTCGTGTCCGCGTCCGCGCTGAACTCCTTCGCCAGCACCTCCAGCAGGTCACCGGGAGTGGTCTCCGGGCCGACCTTGGCCTTGCCGAGGACCGCTTCGAGGAGGACCTGGTCGTTGCTCGTGCAGTCCTCCAGCAGCGGCAGCACGTCGTGGAAGTACACCGAGTGGACGTCGCGCTCGTTGTCGAGCGGTTTGTCGTCGCGCAGGAAGAACGCGTGCCCGATCTCGTGGTCGGGGCTGAGGTGTTCGGCGATCCGGCCGTTGAGCTCGGTCAGGAAGACCCCGAGCTCAAGAGGGCCCACCGCGCCCGCGATGACCTCGTAATCGGTGCGCACGGGCTGGAACTCGAACCGCCTGCGGATCGCGGCGTCCAGGTGGGAGACGCTGCGGTCGGCGGTGTTCATGGTGGCGATGATGTAGACGTTCGCCGGAACGCTGAACGGTTCGTCCCCTGTCGAGAGTTGGAACTCCTTGCCGCGCTTGTCCTTCTCCAGGTAGGTGACCAGCTCGCCGAGCACCCGCGGCAGGTCCGCGCGGTTGATCTCGTCGATGACCAGGACGTGGTTCGGCTCGTTCCGCGCCCGCTCGCAGACCCGGTAGAACACGCCCTTGGCGAGTGTCAGCGACAGACCGCCACCCTCCGTCTCGGTCGGCCGGTAGCCGAGGACGAAGTCCTCATAGCCGTAGGACGGGTGGAACGTCGTGTGCGTGACCCGGTCGCCGGCGAACTCCGCCGCCGCGGCGAAGGCCAGCCGGGTCTTGCCGGTACCCGGCGGGCCGAAGAGGACGACCTGGTTCTTGCGTTCCAGGCCGCGGATGACGTCCTCGACGTCCTCCGGCACCGGAACGGGTTGGGCGGCCGCGCCGGGGACGGCTTTCGCGCTGATGGTGTTCCACAGTGCCGGTCGCACCGGCGCGAACGTGCGGAGCCAGGCTCCGACCGGCGCGTCGAGATCCTGTTCGTACGAGGGGTCCCAGTCGACCGAGACGGTGTGGCGGTAGTGCTCGATCCCCGGGTCGTAGCGGTAGCCGCGGTCGGTGACGGTGCCGACGGCGAGCACCTTCGACTTGCCCTGGTTCGCGATGACCTTCGCGCCCGCCGGGAGATCGCGGAAGTACTGGAACAGCCGGGTCGCGCTCGCGCGGTGAGACTGCGCGGACTTGTCGGGGTACTCCTCGGCGAGCGCGAGGGCGAGTTCTCCGCCGGTCGTGTACTGCCTGAGGTCACCGACCCGGTCCCAGCCGACGCGGATCACCTCGTCCCGCAGGCACTCGTCCCAGTACCGGCCGCCACGTCCAGGCGCGATCTTGATGATCGTCTTGGCGGAGACGGGTGCGAGGAAGTGCTCGTGCAGGTAGCGGACGACCTCGGCGTACTTCCAGCGCCGGAGCACCGGATGTGCGTCGACCGCCTCCCTCAGCTGGAGGTTGAGCTCCCACACCAGGCCGTTGGAGGTCGGGGTGTGACCGAGGAGCTGGATGAGTGCACGCAGGTCCGCCGCCGAGTAGATCGGCAGGTAGGACTCCGGCGCGTAGGTGTGAAGCGCCTTGGTGACAAGTGACTGCCCGTGGCGCAGGAGCGGTGCCTCTGCGAA
Organism: Lentzea sp. NPDC042327; assembly: GCF_040647275.1. Taxonomy (NCBI): domain Bacteria; kingdom Bacillati; phylum Actinomycetota; class Actinomycetes; order Pseudonocardiales; family Pseudonocardiaceae; genus Lentzea; species Lentzea sp. NPDC042327. The sequence continues at coordinate 112,613 of NZ_JBEZBX010000019.1, read as the reverse complement.
ATCACCGTCGAGCAGCGCCTCCACGAGCTGGTCCCTCAACACCGTCCACGACCTCTCCGGCGCGGAGAAGCCGCGAGAGCCTGCGGTGTACCACTCCTGGCTGCGTTCGCGCCGGAAGATGACGTACTTGGCGAAGCTCCCGCCCTTGATGTTGCCCAGGTGCGGGGTGCCGTCCTCCATCGCCGCGCAGAACGACGGTTCACCCGTGCCGATCGCGAAGCGTTCCAGTGGCAGCTGTGTCCACTCGTTCAGCGGGTGGTCGGCGACCACCTGCTCACGTTCGCGCTCGGCCAGTTCCAGCTCGTCGTCCATCTCCGGCTTGGGATGGGTCTCCAGAGCTGTGGTCAGGTGGTCCAAGCCGGGCACGAATGCTCCTCACGACGGCGGGCCTTCGGGAAGAGCATCGAACATCAGGGCCGGAATGTTCCTCAACGCCGCGCTTCGGATGTGCACCTGGCCATGAGAGCGAGTGCGTTGCTGGGCGCGGCGCCGTGCATCGTGTTGTCGAAGTACACGTAGGTGTCGCGGTCCCACTCCTCGACCTTGCGCGCCCACTCGTCGAGCTGGTCCTCGCTGTAGGAGCTGATGTACAGCTCGTCGTGCCCGTGCAGCCGCACGTAGGCGAAGTCCGCGGTCACGGCCTCGATGCACGGGAACGTCGGGGCGTCCGACACCACGTGGGCGATGTTGTGCGCGTGCAGGAGGTCGAAGTAGGCGTCGGTGCGGAACGACTCGTGGCGCGGTTCGAGGGCGTGCCGGCCCGGTGGCAGCGCGGCGAGGAAGTCCTGCAGCAGGCCGCGGTCGAAGCGCAGGGACGGTGGCAGCTGCCAGATGATCGGGCCCTGCTTGTCGCCGAGGGCGAGGGTGTCGGTGAACGCCTTGAGCGCGTCCTCGGTGTGGCGCAGGCGTTTGTCGTGCGTGATCAGCTTCGGGCCCTTCACGGCGAACGTGAAGCCGGCCGGGGTCTCGGTGGCCCACTTGCGGTAGTAGGCGGGTGGCTGGAGGCGGTAGAAGGAGCTGTTGACCTCGATCGTGGCGACGTGGGAGGCCAGGTGGGTCAGCCACAGGCGTTGGGGGATGCCGCGGTAGAAGCCGTCGCGCCACTCGGGGTAGCGCCAGCCCGACGTGCCGATTCTGATCACGGAAGCGGGGTAACCGCGGCGGGCTGTAGCTACTCCGTAGCGCTTTTTGGGCAGAAGTGCTACGTTGGTGCTATGTCGCCCACTGCTATCGGACAACGGCAGCTCCGCAACGACAACGCGGAGATCATGCGGCGGGTCGAGGCGGGGGAGAGCTTCGTCGTCACCCGCAACAACAAGCCGGTCGCCCAGCTGTCGCCGTACCGGGTCGACGTGAGGTGGCACGAGCAGCCGCGGGTGCGGCTCGGTGCCGTGCAGGACGCGTTCCGGCAGCTGCCGGCGGTGGACGCGGAGCGCTGGGAGGCCGACCGGCGTGCGGCCGACGAGGTCTTCGGTGAGGACGACCCGGCGGACGACCCGTGGCAGAGGTGAACCGGGCCCTGCTCGACACGGGCGTGGTGATCCGCCTTGAGCACGTCGATCTGGGGCCGTACGTGCAGGCGCAGCCGTTCCTGAGCGCCGTCACGATCGCGGAGCTGGCGTTCGGGCTCGACACCGACGACCCGGTGGAGCGGTTCGCGCGCACCGAGCGGTTCTACGCCGCGCAGCAGCAGTTCGAGGTGCTGCCGTTCGGCCTGGAGGAGGCCAAGCTCTACGGGCAGATGGCGTCGCTGGTGCGCAGGGCGGGGCGCTCACCCCGGCCGCGGCGCATGGACCTGCAGATCGCCGCGACCGCGGCCGCCGCGGGGATGCCGGTGCTGACCATGAACGTCAAGGACTTCGCGGACCTGGACCGCCTCGTCGAGGTCGTGCCGGTGCGCCAGACCTGAACATCGCCAAAAGCCGTTTGAGACGCAACGTTCCCCTCTAGGCTGCCCGCATGTCGGTCACGAAGGGCTTCACCTGCACCTGCTGCGGTCAGGAACACGGCGGTCTGCCGTTCGCTCAACTGCTGGCCGCGCCGGCCTACTGGTCCGATGAGTTCGCGGGAAAACCCGGCAACGTCCTGGGCGACGAGATGTGCGTGATCGACAACGAGCACTTCTTCGTGCGCGGCCGCATCGTGCTGCCGGTGCGTGACGCCGACGAGAACTTCGAGTGGGGCGCCTGGGTGTCGTTGTCGAAGGACAACTTCGCGCGCATGGGCGAGGTGTTCGACGACCCCGGCCGTGTGCACGAGCCGCCGTACTTCGGCTGGTTGTCGGTGGCCCTGCCCGGTTACGAGCCGACGACGCTCAACCTCAAGACGAACCTGCACACGCAGGAGCGCGGCATCCGGCCGATCATCGAGCTGGAACCCACCGACCACCCGCTCGCGGTGGAGCAGCGCGAGGGCATCACCGTCGCGCGCGTCCAGGAGTTCGCGGAGTTCGCCCTGCACCGGTGACATCGGTGGCTTCGGTGGTTTTGGGGGTGCCGGTCAGGAACGCCAGCACCTGCTCCAGGTGGTCGATCCCGATGCCGGTCCGCGCGGAGACGGGCACCAGCAGCGTGCCGGGTCGTGCCGCCGCCCATTCGGCGTCCCGCCGCTGGAACTCGTCGTCCAGCCACGCGATCCGCCGTTCACCGGCCCACGCCGTGATCGCCGGGACCTTGCCGTGCCGACCGTCGTGGTGCTCCGACCCGCGGCCGCCGAAGTCGATCCACTCCAGCTCGGGCAGGCCCAGCCGGGGCCCGATGAACTCGTTCGCCTCGTGTTCCCACGTCGTCGCCCACACCAGGTCCGCGCCGGTCGCGGCGGCCAGTGAGAGCAGCCACGGCCCGTGCGACGGGTCGAGCCACACCCGCAGCGGGCGGTGGAAACCCGCGGGGCGCAGGCGGTGGGTGTGGTAGCCGGCGGGACGGCGGGTCGGTTTCGCCGCGTACGGGTTCAGCGGCCCGTCGACGTCGACCAGGATTGCGGGTCGCGGGAACATGACGTGATCGAAACATCCCGAACGCTAATGATCCCGCGAATCATCCCGATACGGGTCACATGACTCTCGCGGAGATCGTGACATCGGGGACGGCGGCCCACGTGCGGGCCGCGCTCGAACGGCAGCTCGACGGTGCGCTGGTAGAGGTTCCCGAGGAGGACGGCTCGCCGCGCAGGGCGTTCAGCGAGGCGTTGCGCAGGGCGTTGATGCTGCGGCAGAAGCACCCGTTCGACGTCGTCGCGCTCGGCCTGCCGGACCTGCTGCGGTACCGGGACCTGGTGGCGGGGTCCGAGGTGACGTTGCGGGCCACGAACATCGACGCCTATTTCATCCGGCCGGACGGCAGCGTGGAGCATTACCGGCCCGAAACGGAGTGAAGCCCGGCCCCCGCAGAAGGGGAGCCGGGCTTCACCGTGCAGCGACTAGGCGGGGACGGAGGCCACGCCGGGAGCCAGGAACCGCTTGCCGGTCACCTTCTCCGAGATGCCGGTGCGGTCCAGGTACGGCGTGATGCCGCCCAGCCAGAACGGCCACCCGGCGCCGAGGATCATGCACAGGTCGATGTCCTGCGCCTCCGCGACCACGCCCTCGTCGAGCATGATCCGGATCTCCTCGGCCAGCGCCTCCAGCGCGCGCGTCTTGACCTCTTCGCCCGTGAGCGGGGAGGAGCCGAACTCCCACAGCGCCAGGACCTCGGGGTCGACGGTCTGGTTGCCGGAGGAGTCCCACTGCCAGACGGCGCCCTTGCCCGCGGCGACGAACTTCTTCATGTTCTCCGACACCGAGAAGCGGTCGGGGAACGCGCCGTGCATCGTCTCCGACACGTGCAGCGCGACGGCGGAACCGACCAGCTGCAGCAGGATCATCGGCGACATCGGCAGGCCCAGCGGTTCGGTGGCCTTGTCGGCGACCTCGAACGACGTGCCCTCGTCGACCGACTTGATGACCTCGCCCATGAAGCGGGTCAGCAGGCGGTTCACGACGAACGCGGGCGCGTCCTTCACGAGCACCGAGGACTTCTTGAGCTGCTTGCCGACCGCGAACGCCGTGGCCAGCGTGGCGTCGTCGGTCTGCTCGGCGCGCACGATCTCCAGCAGCGGCATGACCGCGACCGGGTTGAAGAAGTGGAAGCCCACGACCCGCTCGGGGTGCTTGAGCTTCGACGCCATGTCCGTGATCGACAGCGACGACGTGTTCGTGGCCAGGATCGCCTCGGCGGAGACGTGCTCCTCGACCTCGGCGAACACCTGCTGCTTCACGGCGAGGTCCTCGAAGACGGCCTCGATCACGAAGTCGGCGTCGGCGAACGCGGCCTTGTCGAGCGAGCCGGACACCAGCGCCTTGAGGCGGTTCGCCTCGTCCGGCGAGATCCGGCCCTTGCCCGCGAGCTTGTCGATCTCGGCGTGCACGTAGCCGACGCCCTTGTCCACGCGCGCCTGGTCGATGTCGGTCAGCACGACCGGCACGTGCAGGCGGCGGATGAACAGCAGCGCCATCTGCGAGGCCATCAGGCCCGCGCCGACGACACCGACCTTGGTGACCTTGCGCGCCAGCGACTTGTCCGGTGCGCCGGCCGGGCGCTTGGCCCGCTTCTGCACCAGGTTGAACGAGTACAGGCCCGCGCGCAGCTCGTCGCTCATGACGAGGTCCGCGAGGCCCTCGGTCTCGGCGGCGTAGCCCTTCTCCAGGTCGTTCTCGCGCGCCAGCTCCAGCAGCTCCAGCGCCTTCTCCGCACCGGGGGCCGCGCCCTTGGTCTTGCCGTGGACGATGGCCTTGGCCCGCGCGACGGCGGCGTCCCACGCCTCGCCGCGGTCGATCTCCTTGCGCGGCACCGTGATCTCACCGCGCACGACACCGGACAGCCACAGCAGCGACTGCTCCAGGTAGTCCGCGGAGTCGAACAGCACGTCCGCGATGCCCAGCTTCAGCGCGTCGGCCGGCCTGAGCATCTTGTTCTGGTTCAACGCGTTCTCGAAGATCACCGTCACGGCGTCATTGGCGCCGATCAGGTTCGGCAGCAGCTGCGTGCCGCCCCAGCCCGGGAACAGGCCCAGGAACACCTCGGGCAGCGCGATCGCCGCCGCGTTCGACGCGAGCGTGCGGTAGTGGCACGACAGCGCGAGCTCGAGGCCACCGCCCATGACCGCGCCGTTGACGAAGGCGAAGGTCGGGATGTCCGAGTCGGTGAACTTCTTGAAGACGTCGTGGCCCAGCTTGCCGATCGCCACGCCCTGCGAACGGTCCGACGCCTGCTCGACGGCGGACAGGTCCGCGCCGACGGCGAAGATGAACGGCTTGCCGGTCACCGCGATGGCGGCGGGGGAGGCCGCGTAGGCCTCGTCGAACGCCGCGCCGAGCGAGACGAGCGACTGCGGGCCGAACGTCGACGGACGGGTGTGGTCCAAGCCGTTGTCGATCGTGATGAACGCGACCGGCTTGTCGAGGCCGGGCACGGTGATCAGACGCGTCTTGGCGTGGGTGACGACCTCGTCGGGGAAGATCGCCTTTGCTTCCTCAGCGGTGATGGTCACTTGCCACTCCAGTTCGGGTTCTCCCAGATGACCGTTCCACCCATGCCGATACCGATGCACATGGTGGTGAGGCCGTAGCGGACGTCCGGCCGCTCGGCGAACTGACGCGACAGCTGCGTCATCAGGCGCACGCCGGACGAGGCCAGCGGGTGGCCGGTCGCGATGGCGCCGCCCCACTGGTTCACGCGCGGGTCGTCGTCGGCGATCTTGAAGTGGTCGAGGAACGCCAGCACCTGCACGGCGAACGCCTCGTTGATCTCGAACAGGCCGATGTCCTCGATGGACAGGCCCGCGCGGGACAGCGCGCGCTCGGTGGCGGGCACCGGGCCGACACCCATGACCGACGGGTCGACGCCCTGGAACGCGTAGCCCACCAGGCGCATGCCGATCGGCAGGCCGAGCTCGCGGGCGGTCTCCTCCTCGGCCAGGATCGCGCCGGTCGCGCCGTCGTTCAGACCGGCCGCGTTGCCCGCGGTGACCCGGCCGTGCGGGCGGAACGGCGTCTTGAGCTTGCCGAGGTCCTCGACCGTGGTGCCCGGACGCGGCGGCTCGTCGGCCGTCGCGAGGCCCCAGCCGTGCTCGGCGGACCGGGTCGCGACAGGCACCAGCTCGGGGCCGATCTTGCCCGCGGCTACCGCGGCCGCGTACTTGGCCTGCGAGGCGGCGGCGTAGGCGTCCGCGCGGTCCTTGGTGATCTCCGGGAACCGGTCGTGCAGGTTCTCCGCGGTCTGGCCCATGACCAGCGCGCTCGGGTCGACGATCTTGTCCGACAGGAAGCGCGGGTTCGGGTCGACGCCCTCACCCATCGGGTGGCGGCCCATGTGCTCGACACCGCCCGCGATGACGACGTCGTAGGCGCCGAACGCGATGCCGCTCGCCGCCGTGGTGACGGCGGTCATCGCACCCGCGCACATGCGGTCGATCGCGTAGCCGGGCACCGACTTCGGCAGGCCCGCGAGCAGCGCCGCGGTCCGGCCGATCGTCAGGCCCTGGTCACCGGTCTGCGTGGTCGCGGCGATGGCGACCTCGTCGACGCGCTCCGGCGGCAGCTCGGGGTGCCTGCGCAGCAGCTCACGGATGACCTTGACGACGAGGTCGTCGGCACGGGTCTCGGCGAAAATCCCCTTGGGGCCGGCCTTGCCGAACGGCGTGCGGACGCCGTCGACGAAGACCACGTTCCGAACGCGTGCCGGCGCTGCTGGTGCGGCCACGGCGTCTCCTCCACTTGTGGTGACAACTCTGTCCACTCCGGCGGGGGTGCGCGACATCCCTACCGGTCGGTAACGCCAACTCTAGCCCTAGTTACTGGCCGGTAACCACCGTGGCGCCCCTGTTCGTTGTGTCACACACCTTGCGGACAACGAGGAAGAGCGGCAACCCGACCGGGGCCAGCAGGATCGTGATCACCAGAACGGGTGCCATGATCAGCGGGTTGACGTCCAGGCGGCGGCTTTCGAGGTACATCCAGCGTCCGACGAACAGGTCCCACGCGAGCATGTGCGCCCACACGACCGCCGTGCCGACGTCCGTGGCCAGGTACGCCGCCAGCGATCCGATCTCCGGCCGCGTGACCAGCGGCAAGACCTCGGGCAGCTCCGGGACGACCAGCACCACGTAGATCAGGACCGCGGGCAGCACGATCAGGTACGACTCGGCGATCCGCCGCGTCCACGACCACTTCGGCGCGAAGATCATGAGCGCCCAGAACGGCGCGGCCACCAGGAACGTCAGGTCGAACAGCGTGGCGGTCATGCGGGAACGAGCTCCTTCTTCGGTGCACGCGCCCACACCACACCCAGTGCGGTCGCGACGATGATCCCGGCGAGCGCGAGCAGCGTCGTGCCGTCGGGCTGGACCAGTGACTGACCGCGCAGCGCCTGCCACGTCACGAGCAGGAAGACCCCCAGGAACGACCCGCTCGCGACCCAGGCGAACCGGGCGTTGGCACGGCGCCCGAGCAGGGCGACGACCACCGGCAGCACCTGCAGCGCGTGCATGCCGACGAAGTGCCCGACGCGCAGGTCGCCGTGCTCGGTGCTCCAGCCGGTGAGCGCCATGTACGCACCGCCGTCGGGCGCGCCGACCGTGTGGGCGCCGAGCGTGTCGCCGTCGAGTGCCTGGCCGGGCTTCGGCTGCGTCATCAGGAAGCCGACGCCGAGGCCCAGGAACGAGATGACCAGCCCGAGCCGGATCGACCACGCGAGCGCCCTGTTCTCGATCTCGGTGCGCCACAGCAGGACCGCGACGATCGCGTGCGTCACCCAGAGCACGACGATCGTCGAGCCCATGATCGAGAACAGGGCCGCGTCGAGCGGCGTCTCGAAGTTGAAGTGGCTGCGCTTGCCGCGCACGACCTGACCGACGATCACGACCATCTCGGCGGCGCCGGCGACCGCGAGCACGGTGCCCGCCCACCAGCCGACGCGCTGGAACCGCTTCAGGTAGGTGAGCAGCCAGGCGAGCGTGAACGCGTAGACCGACAGAGACACGGCGAACTTGAGCGGCTTGAGCCAGATCGGCGAGTTCACGACCGTGCGGTCGTCGAGCAAGAGCCCGAGGAGCGCCACCGGGACCAGGATCACCATCGACCAGCCGAACAGGACTAACGGACGGTGCCACGTGCGAGCCATCTCTCTGCCCCCTGAATGGATAGCGGTACTGTCTGCTATCCGGAAGTTACACTATCCATATGCGTGTTGGCGAGCTTGCGAAGCGAAGTGGCGTCCCGGTGCCGACGATCAAGTACTACCTGCGCGAGGGACTGCTGCCGGCCGGCGTGCTGACCAGCCCGAACCAGGCGCACTACGACGAGGAGCACCTCCGCAGGCTTCGGCTGGTGCGGGCGCTGGTCGACGTCGGCGGCCTCTCCATCGCGGCCGTGCGGGAGGTGCTCGCCGCGGTCGACACCCGTGACGACTCGCTGCACAACAAGCTCGGTGCCGTGCAGGAGGCCATCAGCCAGCCGGGTTCGGTCGAGCTGGACCCGCTCGCCGTGCGGGACGTTCAGTTGTTCTTCGCACGGCACGGCGAGACCGAGTGCGCCGACGTTGCGGAGAGCAACGTGACCCGCATGCTCGCCGCCGCCCTGTCCGCGGCCCGGTCGGTCGGGCACGACCACTTCGAGGAGCTGCTCGACCCCTACCTGGAGGGCATGCGGCTCATCGCACGGGCCGACCTCGAGTACATCGCGCGACGCGGCTCCTCCGACGCGGTCATCGAGGCGATGGTCGTGGGCACCCTCATCGGCGACGCCGTGATCAAGGCGGTGCGCCGGCTCGCGCACGTGCAGGTGTCCCGCGAGGTGATCGGCGACGGCTTCGACGGTTGAGCTCCGGTAGCTCGCGCAGCCGATATATCAGTTGCCCGCGCAGCTACGCATCCAGCTCGGGCGCTGCTGACCTGCACCCTTGCAATGAGTCTTTTGCGGACGTCGTCAAAAGACTCATTGCAAGGGTGTCAGCGTGAGTGCAGAAGTAGCTGCCAGCGAACCTCGCCGTCGTGCAACTCGCCGGTGGCGGTCAGCCCGGCCGACGCAGCCACCTTGGCCGACGCGTGGTGCTCGGGGTGGACGTGCGCGACGACGGTCCGCACCGGCTGCGTGCGCAGCCACTCGACGAGTCCGCGCGCTGCCTCGCTCGCGATGCCACGGCCCTGCCACGGCGTGCCGACCACCCAGGCGATCTCGGCTGTCGCGTCGGCCGCGGTGACCGTCGCCTGGACGGTGCCGGCGAGCTCGCCGGTCTCGCGCAGCCGGATCACCCAGTTCAGCCACCGCACGTCCGGGTCGGGCGATCCCGCGACCAGCCGCCGGTACCGCGCCGCGAGCTCGTCCGGTGCGTACGGGGTTCCGCCGATGAACGCGTGCAGCGCCGGGTCCGCCAGCACCTCGGCCATCTCCGCGGCGTGCTCGACGCGCAACGGCACCAGGTCCAGCCGACCCGTGCGAATCTCCGCGTTGACCTGCGAGCTGCCGTCGTTCGTCACGCAGCTGATCATCCCCGACCACACCCCTTGCAACGGTTCTTTTGCCGTCGTCGTCCAAAGACTCGTTGCAAAGGTGCAGGTCAGTGGCAGCTCGGGACTGATATATCGGGTGAGGTGTGTGCCTGACTGGCTGCGGGCGGGGTCGGGCAGAGACCGGGGCGGGCTGGCCGCGCCAAGTACTTCGTGCGCGGCCGGCCCGTCCCGGCGACAGGATGGTCAGGACGCCGGCGGGGGTGCTGTCGCGGTGAGGGCCTTCGCCAGGGCATCGAGGGTCAGCTCGACCTGCCACGACCGCGCCCCTCCCTCGCGCAGCACGGCGGCCACGGACTCGGGGGACAGGTCAGCGGGCGGCTGCCAGCAGGTGCGGCGCACCAGGTCGGGCAGCAGCAGGTTCTCCACCGGCAGGGTGTTGGCCTCGGCGATGGTCGCGAGTGCCGCGCGGGCGGCGGCGAGCCGGGCCGCGGCGTCCGGGTCCTTGTCCGCCCAGCGGTTGGGTGGGGGAGGGCCGTCGTGCTGGCCGGCGGGTTCGGGGAGCTCCGCCTTGGACAGCGCCGAGGCGCGTCGCAGGGCGTTCATCCAGGTGCCGGACATCCGGCGCTGGGCGCGACCGCGGAACACCGGGAGCGCGAGCAGCTCGGCTTCCGATGCGGGGTTGCGGGCGGCGGCCTCCATGAGGGCGGAGTCCGGGAGGACTCGGCCTGGAGCGATGTCGCGTTCGCGGGCCACGGCGTCGCGGGCTTCCCACAACGCGCGGACCAGTGCGAGCTGGCGCTGGTTGCGCACGCGGTGGATGCCCGACGTGCGCCGCCAGGGGTCGGTACGGGGGCGCGGCAACGGCGCCGTCCGTACCGCCTCGAACTCCTCGAGCGCCCAGGCGAGTTTGCCCTGGCGCTCCAGCTCGGCTTCGAGAACGTCGCGCAGCTGCACGAGCAGCTCCACGTCCAGAGCGGCGTACGTCAGCCAGTCGGCAGGAAGGGGGCGGCGCGACCAGTCGGCCGCGCCGTGCCCCTTCTCCAGCCGATAGCCGAGCAGCCGCTCGACCAGCGTGCCCAATGCGACGCGTTCGAACCCAGCCAGCCTGCCCGCCAGCTCGGTGTCGAACAGCACGCCAGGTCGGAGCCCGAGCTCGGCGAGGCACGGCAGGTCCTGGGACGCTGCGTGCAACACCCACTCGGTGCCCTCCAACGCCTCCACCAGGGGGTCGAGCCGTCCGCCGAGGGCGATCGGGTCGACCAACCAGGTGCCGGCGCCTTCCCGGCGCAGTTGCACCAGATAGGCACGCTGTGAGTAGCGGTAGCCCGAGGCTCGCTCGGTGTCCACCGCGACCGGGCCCTCCGCCCCGGCGAGCGCGTCAGCGGCTCGCCGGAGCGCAGAAGGATCGGCGACCACCGGCGGAACCCCATCAGCAGGTTCCGTCAGCGGTACCGGACCGGGTCCGGCTGGTGCGGTTGGCTCGTCGGCGGGTACATCCACAGCGGAAGACCCTACGACGATCGCACCACTCACAGGTGTTCTCGGCCGGTTCAGTGCTTCAAACCGGTGTCTAACGGATCACGCCGGCACGCATGGCCAGCGCGACCATCTGAGCGCGATCCCCGGTGCCCAGCTTCCGGCCGATCCGCGACAGGTGAGACTTCACCGTCAACGCGGACAGGCTCAGAGCCTCGCCGATCTCCTTGTTGCTCTGGCCATCGGCGACCAGCTGGAGCACCTCGACCTCACGTGCGGAGAGTTCCCGCGGCGTGTTGTCGGTGCCCGGCACCCGAGTACCCGCTGCGAGTACTGGTGCCACGCTCGGATCTGCGTAAACGCCGCCGTCGAGAACCCTGCGCACCCCGTCGGTGACCACCATCGGAGAGGCGGACTTCAGGAGGTACGCCTGGGCGCCCGCCTGGAAGGCCGACCTGACCGCGTAGGGGTCGTCGGAGGATGCGAGGACCACGATGCGGGGCCAGCCCTGGGCACGGAGCTCCGTGACCAGGTCGATGCCGGTGCCATCCGGCAGGCCCAGATCGAGGATCGCGAGGTCGCACGGTCCGGTTGCAAGTGCCCGCGCCCGAGCCTCTGCCACCGATGCGGCCTCATGCACTGTCCCGGCTCCCATTTGGGTGAGCCGAGCTGATATCGCCTCCCTCAGCAGTGGGTGGTCGTCGACCACCAGCACTGAAAAAAGCTCTTCCCGCGGGTGCGGGACCATGTTCGCCGGCAACGAGCCGGCTGGCGTGGTACGAACGGCCTGACCTAAGCCGACGGCAGCCACGTCACTACCTCCCTGGAGTCGGTCGTGCCCCCCGACCGGCACCGGAGACTTTCGTCCAATCAGCCGCGCCACTGATCGACCGAAAGTGGTGTCGTCTGGGGCAGCGTAGCCGCCCATGCGGGTCTACGGGACGATCAATCGGGTATCTATCCCTATTGAGTTGTGACAGATGGCCTCATGTGTCACACGATTGGATGACAACTGGATAGGGGGTGTAACGCGGACCCCTTCCGGAACGACATCTAGGAGTTGGTTGTGCCGAGTTCTGCCGGTCGTGAACGAGCGCGGGCATTGCTGCAGCGTGTGCCCCTCGTCGACGGCCACAACGACCTCCCGTGGGCACTGCGCGAGTTCGGCGAGGGAACCGGCGAGGACGTCTTCACGACCGCCGCCAAGATCGATCTGACCGAACGTCATCCGGACCTGCACACGGACCTCGTGAAAATGCGCGAGGGCGGTCTGGGCATGCAGTTCTGGTCCGTTTGGATTCCCGGCAGGCTCGCCGGCGACGGAGCTGTGACCGCCGTGCTGGAGCAGGTCGAGCTCGTCTACGAGCTGGCGGAGCGGTATGCCGGCCACCTCGGGATCGCGACCACTGCGGCCGAGGCCGAAAAAGTTTTCTCCTCCGGGCGTGTCGCGTCACTCCTCGGGGCTGAGGGCGGACATTCCATCAACTCTTCACTCGGCGTCCTGCGCGCACTGCGCCGCCTGGGTGTCCGGTACATGACGCTCACCCACAACGACAACACGCCGTGGGCTGACAGCGCCACTGACCAGCCGGAACACGGCGGGCTGACCGAGTTCGGCCGTGCGGTCGTGCGCGAGATGAACCGCATCGGCATGCTCGTCGACCTCAGCCACGTCGCGCCCAGCACGATGCACGCGGCGCTCGACACGAGCGTCAAGCCCGTCATCTTCAGCCACTCGTCGTGCCGCCACGTCGCGGACCACCCGCGCAACATCCCGGACGACGTCCTCGTGAAGCTCAGGGACAACGGCGGTGTGGCCATGATCACATTCGTTCCGGACTTCGTGTCGCCCCGTGTCGCTGAATGGGACGCAGCCCTTCGTGACGCGATGACGGCCGCCGGCGCGAGCCATGCCGACATGGGCGAGCGCAAGACGTTCAGCGAGGAGTGGGTCCGGGAGCACCCGAAGCCGGGCGCGACGCTCGACGACGTCGTCACGCACCTGGAGCACGCCCGCGAGGTCGTCGGCATCGACCACCTCGGCCTCGGCGGCGACTACGACGGCGTGACGGCGCTCCCGCAGGGGCTCGAGGACGTCTCGACGTACCCGAACCTGCTCGGCGCGCTGCTCGACAAGGGCTGGTCCGAGGACGACTGCACGAAGCTCGCCGGCGCGAACGTGCTGCGTGTGTTGCACGACGCCGACAACTGATCGTTGCAACGGGCGAGCTCGCCTCGCCCGCATGCAGCTAGCTCACCTGCTGTTTTGCAACTGGTCTTTTGACGACGACCGTAAAAGACCAGTTGCAAGGGGTGCTGCGGGCGCGCTGATATATCGGTGGGAACGTCGGGTGGTGTACCGGGTAGGTCAGGAGCGCTGACCGAACATGGTCACGCCGACCGGGGGCAGGCCCACGGCCGTGGCCATCAGCTCGTAGAACGCGGTGCCGTGCTCGGCGAGCTCGCCGTCGAGGGCGGTCCACGAGGCGCGCAGCTCCAGGTCGTCCGTGCGGGCCGGGCCGGCGATGTCGCCGAAGCGGGCCGAGGACGTCTGCGTCACGGTGCCGCCCAGCGCGGTGAACCGGGCACCCGACTGCTCCAGCGCCTCCGTCAGCCACGACCACCCGACCTCGGGCAGCAGCGGGTCCGACGCCAGTTCGTGGTCGAGCTCCACGCGCACGTAGGCGACGACGCGGAGCACGCCACCCCACGCCTCGTCGCCGTCCGGGTCGTGCAGCAGCACGAGCCTGCCCGTCGACAGCTCGTCGGACGGGCCGGTGACCTCCGCTGTCAACGCGTACGCCCAGGGCGCGAGCCGCTGCGGCGGTCGAACCTCGGTGAGTTCGATCTCGGGCCTGTGGCGAACCGACTTGAGCGTCCCCACCGCCCGGCGGAAGATTTCCGGCTCGGTCACGCAACTGACTGTATGCCTCGCAAACCGACCGAGTGACGGCGGCACGCCGAGACGTGGGACCATGGAAGAAAGAGAGAGATGGCTTGACTGTGTCTGATTTTGCGCAACCCCTTCTCGTGGCCGCGCGGGGCGGCACCCCGTCGCACACCCCTGTCTGGTTCATGCGGCAGGCGGGACGGTCGCTGCCCGAGTACCGGGCGCTCCGCCAGGGCACCGCGATGCTCGACGCCTGCATGGACCCGGAGATGGTCTGCGAGATCACCATGCAGCCGATCCGGCGGCACGGCGTGGACGGCGCGATCCTGTTCTCCGACATCGTGGTGCCGCTCAAGGCCGCCGGTGTCGACCTCGACATCGTCGCCGGCACCGGGCCCGTCGTCGCGAACCCGGTGCGGACGCTCGACGACGTGAACGCGCTCCCGCAGCTGCACGCCGAGCAGGTCCAGCCGGTCGCCGACGCGATCGGGCTGCTGCTGAAGGAACTGCCCGCCGAGGTCGCCCTGATCGGGTTCGCCGGCGCGCCGTTCACGCTCGCCTCCTACCTCGTCGAGGGCGGGCCGAGCAAGAACCACGAGCGCACCAAGGCGCTCATGCACGGCAACCCCGAGCTGTGGCACGCGCTGCTCGCGAAGATCGCCGACATCACCGCGGCGTTCCTGCACGCGCAGCTCGACGCGGGCGTGCAGGCCGTCCAGCTGTTCGACTCGTGGGCGGGCGCGCTGTCCGAGCGCGACTACCGCGAGTTCGTGCTGCCGCACTCGAAGCGGGTGCTGGAGACGATCAGCACCGTGCCGCGGATCCACTTCGGCGTCGGCACCGGCGAGCTGCTGCCCGCGATGCGCGAGGCCGGCGCGGACGTCGTCGGCGTCGACTGGCGCCTGCCCCTCGACGTCGCGGTCGAGCGGCTCGAGCGGGCCCACCCCGAGCTGCCCAAGCCGGTGGTGCAGGGCAACCTGGACCCGGCGCTGTTCTTCGCGGGCTTCGCGGCCGTCGAACGCGAGGTGCGCCGCATCCACGCCGAGGGCAAGGCCGCCGCAGGCCACATCTTCAACCTCGGCCACGGCGTCCTGCCCGACACCGATCCGGAGATCATCACCCGGACCGTCGAACTGATCCACAGCTTGTAATGAACGCAAGAGCACCCAGGGTCGCCGTCGTCGGAGGTGGCATCTCCGGTCTCGCCGCCGCGCACCGGCTGCGGATGCTGCTCGGGCCCGACGCGCGGATCACCGTCATCGAGCAGTCCGACCGGCTCGGCGGCAAGCTGCGCACCGTCGAGCTCGCCGGGGTGCGGTTCGACGTGGGCGCGGAGGCCTTCCTGCACCGCAAGCCCGAGGCGCAGGAGCTGATCGACGAGGTCGGCCTCACCGGCCGGGTGGTGCACCCCACCGGCGCCAAGGCCACCGTGCACGCGGCCGGGCGCACGCACCGGCTGCCCGCGCACACGTTCATGGGCGTCCCGGCGAGCGTCGAGACCGTGCGGCACCTGCTGTCGTCCGAGGGCGCGCTGCGGGTCGAGATGGAACCGACGCTGCCGCCGGTCGACCTGCGCGGCGGTGACGTCGCGGTCGGCGCGCTGATGAAGGACCGGTTCGGCCCCGAGATCGCCGACCGGCTCGTCGGACCGCTGCTCGGCGGCGTCTACGCGGGCCGCGCGGACGAGCTCGGCCTGCGCGCCACGATGCCGCAGATCGCCACCCTGCTCGACAAGGGCGTCGGCTCACTGCTCGCCGCCGCCGCGATGATCATGCCCGCGCCGCCGCAGCCCCGTGCCGCGCGGCCGCCGGTGTTCGCGAGCCTCGACGGCGGTGTCTCCTCCCTCGTCGACCGGCTCGCCGAGGTCGCCAGGCCCGAGGTGCGCCTGGGCCTGCCGGTGCGCGTGCTGTCGTGGCTGGGCGACGGCTGGCGGCTGGAGATCGGCTCGGCCGCGACCCCGCAGTACCTGGAGTGCGACGGCGTCGTGCTCGCCGTGCCCGCGCCGGCGTCGCGCAAGCTGCTCGCCGAGATCGCGCCGCAGGTGTCCGCCGCGTACGGCAAGGTCGAGGTCGCCTCCATGGCCGTGGTGGCGCTCGCACTGCCGCCGGGCACCGAGCTGCCGGACCGCTCCGGTGTGCTGATCGCGGAGGGGGAGCGGTACTCCGACCGCATCACCCCGTTCACCGCCAAGGCGTTCACGTTCTCCAGCCGCAAGTGGGGCCACCTCGGCGAACCGGTGCTCCTGCGCGGCTCGGTCGGCCGCCACGGCGAGACGGCGCTGCTGCAGCGCAGCGACGCCGACCTGGTGAAGGCCGTGCGCAACGACCTGTACGAGCTCACCGGCGTCAACGCCACCCCGGTCGACTCGGTGGTGCAGCGCTGGGGCGGTGGGCTGCCGCAGTACGGCGTCGGTCACGTCGACCTGGTGGAGGCGATCGAGAAGGGCATCGGCGACGTGCCGGGCCTGGCCGTGGCGGGTGCCACCCTGCACGGCGTGGGCGTGCCCGCGTGCATCGCCACCGCAGACTCGGCCGCCGCCCGTGTCGCAGCCCACCTGCTGGGCCGCGTCCGGCGTTGAGCGGCGCGTGCCAAGATGGACGTATGGCGCGCCTGAACTACAACGAGCTCAACGACACCATCCGCTACACGATGTGGTCGGTGTTCCGGGTCGAACCCGGCAAGCTGCCCGAGGACCGCAGTGCCGCCGCCAGCGAGACCCAGAACTACCTGGACGCGTTGGAGGGCAAGGGCGTCGTCGTCCGCGGCGTCTACGACGTGGCCGGTCTGCGCGCCGACGCGGACTTCATGATCTGGTGGCACGCCGAGGAGATCGAGCAGGTGCAGCAGGCCTACACGGGCTTCCGCCGCACGCCGCTCGGCAAGGTCTCCACGCCGGTGTGGTCGCAGGTCGCCCTGCACCGCCCCGCGGAGTTCAACCGCAGCCACATCCCCGCGTTCCTCGCGGGTGAGGAGGCGCGCAAGTACATCTGCGTGTACCCGTTCGTGCGGTCCTACGAGTGGTACCTGCTGCCGGAGGAGGACCGCCGCAAGATGCTGGCGGACCACGGCAAGGAGGCCCGCGACTTCCCGGACGTGCGCGCGAACACCGTCGCGTCGTTCGCGCTGGGCGACTACGAGTGGCTGCTCGCGTTCGAGGCCGACGAGCTGCACCGCATCGTCGACCTGATGCGCCACCTGCGCGGCACCGAGGCGCGGCTGCACGTGCGCGAGGAGATCCCGTTCTACACGGGCACCCGCGTCCCGGCGGCCGAGCTGGTGCTCAACCTCCCGTAGCCCTGACGACGACAAGGCCGCCCGGAGCACCTCCGGGCGGCCTTTCGCGTCACCCGGCTACTGCGCGGCCACCCGGTAGGCGCGGATGACCGTCAGCTCGACGGTGCCGCCCTTCGCGTCGACCGCAGTGGCCCTCAGCGAGGCCCACTTCGCGTCCGCCGGGTGGTGAACGAGCGCACTGGTGCCGACCACTCCTGCACGACGCCACGACGCGCCGTCGTCGAACGAGTACTCGACACCGGTGATGCGCACCGCGCCAGTGTCGCCCTGCGACTGCGTGAGCAGACCGAGGCGCTGCAACGTCCCGGCGGGCACGGCGCCGTTGGCGTCGAGCTTCGGAGCGAACCGCACGACCGACAGCGGCAGCACCGAACGCTGCTCACCGGTCGCCTTGGACCTGAACGTCCACCTGCCCGACACCCGCGTGCTGAGCTCGAACCGCGAGCCGCGGTCGAGGCTCATCTCGGCGCGGTAGTCCGCCTCACCTGCGGGCAGGCCCTCGAACAGGCCACCGCTCTGCGGCAGCTCACCGACCAGGGTGCCCTCCCGGTACAGGGCCGTGCGGGCGGTGTCCACAGTGGACGTGCCACTGCCGTGGTTGCCGTCGCCCAGCATCGGCACGCCGAAGTAGAGCTCGTCCCGCAGGCGTTCGGCGAACGGGTACGGCGACTCCGGCAGCGCCGGCGAGAACACCGGCACGACCTCGTGCTCCTGGTGGGTGCGGCCGGGTGCGTAGGTGCGCGGGCCGGAGATGACGCGTTCCTGCGCGCCGTTGGCGTGCTGGGTGCTCACGACGGACTGCCAGCGCAGGTCCTCGGTGGTCAGGTAGTCGACCGCCTTGGCGCCGGAGGGCACCGGGTAGAGCGCCGAGGAGCCGCTGAGGCCGTGCACCGTCAACGGGAACTCGCCCTTGGTCGCCGTGCTGCCCGGCTTCAGGCCACCGATGGCGGTCTCGACGCGCGCGAGGTCCTCCTTGCGCGGTGTGCGGGTGAGGCCGGTGGGCAGGCTGCCGCCGACCGGGTAGGCGAGCCGGTAGTAGGTCGCCGGGTCGGCCGCCGAGTTGGCGTGCAGGGCCGTGAGCGACGAAAGCTCGCGCGGCGGGAGCGGACCGCCGATCTGCGCGGCCGCCACCCCCTCGAAGCCGCCGAACGAGAGGATGCCTGCCCCGACCGTGCGGTCGCCGTACGTGCGCTGCCAGCTCAGCTCACCGACGACGAACGAGCCGGGCGGTTCCGGTGCCCGCACGTCGATCCGCTGCGCGAGCCGGGCGTCCTGCCGCACAGTCAGGTCGCCCGTCACCGCCACCGTCGGGTGGAGGAGCACGTCCAGGTGCTCCGGGGTGCTGATCGACGAGTCGAGCACGTAGGTGCCCCTGGGCAGCCGGATCTTCTGGTCACCGGCGCCGACGAGCACCTTGAAGCCGGTGGAGTCGAGGCCGTCGACGAACGTGATCGAGCTCGCCGGGTCCTGCCCCGCGCGGTCGGTCAGGTCGACCGTGAGGGTGTACGACTCGACCTCGCGGTCGATGCCGACGAGAGTGCGGACGGTGTGCGAGCCGGAGGTCGCCACGACCACGCCGGTGTACGTGCCGTCCTTGCCGCCGACGCGGGTGTCGCCGGTGACCTGCACCGCCGCCGTGCCCTTCGCGGGAACGGTGACCCTGGTGGCGCCCAGCGTGAACATGCCCGCCGGAGCGGTCGTGTCAATCCTGAGGTCCAGCGTGACCGGCGCGTCCGTCGGGTTGGTGTAGGTGACCGGCTTGGTCTCCGGTTCGTCGTCGGCGTGCGGCCACTCGTGCCGGCCGAGGTTCAGCGCGACGACGTCGGCGGTCAGCACCTGCTCGACGGCCTTCGCCACGTCGATGCGGCCGGCGCCCTGGTCGAACGCGCTGACGCCGGCGGCCGGCCTGGCCGTGGTCGCGAGCGCCGACTTCACCTGGGCGGGCGTCCACTCCGGGTGCTGCTGGCGCAGCAACGCCGCCGCGCCCGCCACGTGCGGGGTCGCCATCGACGTGCCGCTGGCGGCGACGTGCTCGCCGTTGGTGCCCGCGGCCGCCGCGACGATGTCGACGCCCGGCGCGGTCACCTCGGGCTTGAGACCGCTGTCCCCGGTGCGCGGGCCCCTGCTGGAGAACGGCGCGAGCTTGTCGTCGCGGTCGACGGCACCCACCGAGAGCGCGGCCTCGGCCGTGCTGGGGGAGCCGACCGTGCCCGTCCCGCCGGAGTTGCCCGCGGCGATGACGAACAACGTGCCGTACCGCGCGGTCAGGTCGTTGACCGCCTGCTCCAGCGGGTCGACCTCCGGTGTGTCGCTGCCGCCGAGGCTCATGTTGACCACCTGGGCGCCCTGCTCGGCCGCCCAGCGCATGCCGTCGAGGATCCACGACTCCTGGCAGCCGGACTCGACGCACACCTTGGCGTCGAGCAGCTGCGCGCCGGGTGCGACGCCGCCGTACTTCACGTCGTGGCTCGCGACGGTCGCCCCGACGTGCGTGCCGTGGCCGACGTTGTCGGTGTTGTCCGGGTCGGTGGTGAAGTTCCGCTCGGCGACCTGCTGGCCGCGGAGGTCGGGGTGGTTCTCGTCGACACCGGTGTCGACGATGGCGACCTTCACGCCCTTGCCGGTGATGCCGCGCTGGTGGGCCGCGGGTGCGCCGATCTGCCGCACGCTGCGGTCCAGGACCGGCTTGCGGATGCCGTCGAGCCAGACCTTGGCCGCACCGGACCGCAGCGTGCCCCAGTCGCCGGTCGTGCGCGCGCCGAGCCTGGCCCGGCCGTCCACGACCAACGGCATCCGGTCCCGGTAGCCGAACTCCAGCAACGTGGTGACGTCGAAGAGCCTGCGGTCGAGCCGGTCCGCCGCCAGCGGCCCGATCGCGTCGCCGGGGACGACCAGGGTGTGCCCGTCGGCACCGCGGTGCGTCCGGAACGTCATGTCCTGCCTGCCCTCGCCGGGTTGGATGCCGAGCACCCGCTGTCCCGCGCCGAGCAGCACCCTGTCACCGGTGACGAGAGTGACCTCGTCAACGGCCTGGGCGGGCTGGTTCCCGGTCGGTGCCGCGGTGGCAGCGGTGGCCGGCAGGGCGGTCAGGGTGAGCGCCGCGAAGGCGGCGCCCAGCACTTTCGTTTTGCCGCGCATTCGAATCCCCTCGTGGTTCGAATTGCTGCGCGCTGTGGTCCGCGCAGGCCGGAAGGCCTTCCGCGGAAAAGCGAAGGCAAGGCGAAAAAGGTCCCCCGACGCTTTCGAACGTATCGAGGGTGGCCCGGATCACACAGGGCTGAACGGGGTATTCTCCTGCGGCTTCTCCGTGCCCGTCAGCGCGACCGCCAGAACTTCCAGCGCGACCTGGGCGGCGCCTGCAGCTCACCGGCGGCGCGCAGCCAGTCGGCGAACGCGGCGGCGTCCTCGCGGGCCCGTGACCCCGCCTTGCGGGGGTTGGCCAGCGCATACCGGTCGAAGAGCGGCCGGAACCGGTCGCCCAGCTCGTGTGCGACCTCCGGGCCCAGCATCCGCACGATGCCCCGGCGTTTCGCGAGCAACGCGCGCCGTTCGACCTCAATGCGTCGTTCGTCGAACCCCGCAGGTGCGGGGGTGCCCGTGAGCAATGCATTCAACAGTTCCGCCTGTCGCGCGGCAAGCCTTTTGCGTGCAGCCGAAGCGTCAATGTGGTCGTGTTTCTCAGTCACGGTGTTTGTCCACCACCGCGCGGATAGCGGTCAGCTCGGACGAGATTTCGGTGTCCGACGGGTAGTTGTCGTCGCGTTCGAGCAGAACACCGGGAGGCGCGACGCGCGAGCACAGCTCGTCGAGCACGTCGAGCACCTCGGGCAGCACCGCATGGGCGTGCGTGTCGTGGTAGATGTCGCCGTGCTGCTCGCCGCCGGCCACGTGCACGTACGCCAGGCGCTCCAGCGGGATCTCGTCGAGGAACCGCTGCGGGTCTGTGCCGATGTTGCGGGCGTTGGCGTAGAGGTTCGCGACGTCGACGAGCAACCAGCAGTCGGTGCGCTCGACGAGCTCGGCCAGGAACTGGCCCTCGGTCAGCTCGCCGTCCGGCCACTCCAGCAGCGCGGCGACGTTCTCCAGCGCGAGCGGCACCGGCAGGTGCTCCTGGGCGCGCTTGACGTTCGCGACGAGCACGTCGAGCGCGTCCCTGGTCCGCGGCACCGGCATCAGGTGCCCCGAGTCGAGCCCGCCCGCGCGCACGAAGCACACGTGGTCGCTCACCAGCGGAGCACCGACGGCCTCCGCGACCGACGCGAGGTGCTCGACGCGCTGGAGGTCGACCTCCTCCGCGCCGCCCAGCGACAGCGACACGGCGTGGGGGAGCACCGGGATGCCGCGCTCCAGCAGGATCGTCACCGACTCCGGCAGGTGGCCGGTGTGCAGGTTCTCGGCGACGACCTCCACGAAGTCCACGCCGGGCAGCCGTTCCACGGTCAGGTCGATTTCCGACCGCCAGCCGATGCCGACGCCCAGGTCCTTGATGACCGCCATCAGTCGCCTCCTCCGCCACCGCCGCAGCCACCACCGCCGCAGCTGCTGCCACCACTCGACGAACAGCCGCTGCCGCTCGAAGCGCATCCACTGCTACCACACCCGGCACCACAGCTGCCGCACGACGACCCGCCGCGGTCCGGAGTGGACTTCTTCAGGTGGCCCTTGCGCGGCAACATCCGCACCACGCTCTGCGACAGGCCGAAGAGCCCGGCGACCGGGCGCCCGTCGACCTTCCCGCAGAACCCGTGCACCGCCACCGCGTGCACCCGGTCGTGCGCGGTGGCGTGCAGGAGGGCCTGCCGGCCCGCCTTGGTGAGCGGCTCGCGGCCACGGGCCCAGACGACCAGCAGAACGGCGACCGGCACACCGATGAGGAACATCGGCGAGGACACGACCCCGAGCAGGAGCAGGGCGGCGGCGAGCACGAGGTAGGTCCACCAGGCGTCACTGCGCCGGCGTGACGGCTGCATCAGCCGCCGCGCCACCAGGTACCGGTGCAGCGCCTGCGCCTCCGGGCTGAACGCGGCGGACTCCACGACCAGCTCGAACCGCACGGCGGTGCTCAGCTGGTCGAGGACCTGCCGTTCCAGCGACGTGGTCGCGGCCTGGCCGTCCTGGCGCACGGCCGTCACGAGCCCGTCGCGCGACACCCGGACCGCGCCGGTGTCGACCAGCCGGGCCAGCGCGGTCTCCGCGGCCCGGCCGGGTCCCGCCGTCAGGTACCCGATCTCCTCCGCGGACAGCCGGGTGCCCTGGGGCGTCGTCGTGGTCATCCGGTCTTCCCCCTCAGCTGCTGGAGCCGCAGCTGCTCGAACTGCCGCAGCTGCTGCTCGAACTGCTGCAACTGCTGCTGGAACTGCTGCAACTGCTGCTGGAGCTGCCGCAGCCGCTGCTGGAACCGCCGCAGCCGCTGCTCGAACAGCCGCTGCCGGAACCGCAGCCGCTCCCGGCGCAGTTCGACGCCGCGCCGCAGGTGTAGACGTAGCCGGACCCGGCGGTGTAGTGCCAGCCACCGTTGTCCGAAGTGGACCGCCTGCTGCGCTTGCCCGGCGTGAGACCGCGGGTCGCCACGGTGTGCGGCCGGCTGAGCATGTTGTGCCGTGCGTACTTCAGCACGGTGCTGCCCAGGGGCGTCAGCGGGCCCCTCCTGCGGACCAGGAACGCCAGGAACGCCGTCAGCGCGGCGAACACCCAGAACACGTGCTCGGCGAACCCGATGCCGAAGAACAGGACGGTCATCAGGATGCAGACCACCTGGAGGCCGGTGGACCCGCTGACCTTGCGCCGCCGCAGACCCCGGTCGACCAGGCTCTGCTGCAGCGAGGCCATCTCCGGGCTGCGGGCGGCCCACGCCACGACCGAGCGCATCGGCTGACCGGCACCCTGGACCCCGGCCAGGACCTTGGCCTCGATCCGGGTCGTGGCGCCGTAGCCGTTCTGGTGGACGGCGGTCACGAGCCCCTCGCGGGAGACCCGCACCAGACCGCCGTCCATCAGCCGGGCCAGTGCGGCCTGCGCCGCCCTGTCCGGTCCCCCTGCCAGGTACCCGATCTCCTCTGCGGACCAGTCGGTCCTGGTCGAAGACTTGGCCATCAGCACTCCCCGTTCCACTGGTGCCGTCGCACCTTCGACGTGGAATCCGCTGCTCGGTTCCTCTCGTTACCCGAACGGCACCGTGGGCTCAGCAGCCGCCGCCGCCTCCGCCGCAGCCGCCCCCGCCACCGCCACCGCCGCAGCTGCTCCCGCCCGAACACGAGGAGGAGCTCGACGAACACGAACTGCCACCGGTGTAGCCCGCCGACGTCCCGGCCGGTGCGGCGAGCAACGAGCTGCGCACCGCGAGGTCCGGGTAGACGGCGAGGCCCCCGAGGGCGACCAGCGCGGCCGCGCCCACGAAGGTCTCGTGGTCCGGGCGGGTCTCCCCACCCCTTGCGGTGCGGGCGTCGTCGAAAGCGCGATCCCCCTTGGTCGTGCGCACGAGCTTGCCGCGCCGCGTGACGAGGAAGAGCAGCAGGAGGGTGAGGACGAGCTGCAGGGACAGCCAGCCGACGGGTGCGTCGATCGCGATGCCGTTGACCCAGCGCACCACGCCGACCGCGAACAGCAACCAGAACAACACCGATCCGTTGCGCCGCGCGCTTTTCGCGGCCTCCGGGCGGATGAGGAGACCCATGTCCTCGAGGCGGCGGCCGATCGAGGTGACGGCGGGGTCGCCGGTCATCGTCAGGACCAGCAGGGAGACCGTGCGGTTCTGGTAGCGCCGGCTGTCGGCGAGCACGGCGCGGTCCACGGGGTTGCGCGACTGCGCGGAGTTGGTGGCTTGAACGGCGCCACGGCGGGAGACCCTGAGCTCACCCGCGGTGAGCAGGCGGGCGATGGCCGTCTCGACCACGCGCCGCGGACCGCCCACCAGGTAGGCGATCTCGTCCACGTCGAGCAGGCGCACGGGCTGGCTCCCACCGGCCCGTGCGCGCACCCGGAACACGATCGCGACCAGCACGGCCAGTGCCAGCCCGATCCAGTAGAGCTGGAGGAACTCCGGTCCGGACAATCCCCAAGGCCTCATGCGACCCACCCCCTGACTGCCCCCAAGACCTTGCTTGGGTGACGTTCATGGTGTGGTCCGCGCCACAGGCTCACAAGGCTTGTTGACGAAGCCTTAGGGTTGCCCGCTCCCGGTCGCGGTTTCCGCCCGTGGGCGGGGAACGCGGCTCAGCTGGAGGAGCCGCCGTCGACCCCGCTGGAGCCCTCGCCGTCGGTGCCGAACTCGGTGAAGATCATCGCGCCTCCCAGGTTCTGTCCGGCCGTTCCGCCGGACCCGGCCCAGTCTCCTATTCGGACGGAACGAGTTTCAAGGAGACGGAGTTGATGCAGTAGCGCTGGTCCGTCGGTGTGGGGTACCCCTCACCTTCGAAAACGTGCCCGAGGTGGCTGTGGCACGTGGCGCAGAGCACTTCCACGCGCTTCATGCCGAGCGTCCGGTCCTCGCGCAGGATGACCGAGTCGCCCGCCAGCGGTGAGAAGAACGACGGCCAGCCGCAGTGCGAGTCGAACTTGGTGTCGCTGCGGAACAGCTCCGCGCCGCACGCACGGCACTCGTAGACGCCCTCGGTCTTGGTCTCGACGTACTCGCCGCTCCAGGGCCGTTCGGTGCCGGCCTGCCGCAGCACCGCGAACTCGGCGGGGTTGAGCTGGGTGCGCCATTCCTCTTCGGAGCGCACGATCTTGGGAGTGGTGCCGACAACAGGTTCCATGACCCTTTATAACGCCGCGGCGGTCGCTGGGCTTCCCGGCGGGGGCATCGAGGGGCGCAGGCGTAAGACCCCGTTAAGGACTGGTTCAGAAGATGATGGCGATGATGTCGCTCAGCGCGAACCAGATCGTGAGCACCACGCCGAGCAGGATCAGCCCCACGACGAACACGGCCACCAGGCGCTGGTGGCCGGTCGTGCGGTTCGCGGAGTCGGCGAAGTCCTGCACCCCGTCCAGGTAGCCCTCGACGGTGTAGCCGGGGCGTTCGCGCTTCATCCGGTCGAGGTGCGCGGCGAACGCCTTCGTCTCCGGGTCCTGCGGGTCGAGGCCGATCAGCTCCTCCTGGATCTGCTCGCGCTCGTCCTTCGAATCGCCCATGACCACCAGCTTAGTGGCTGAGGGCCGGGTTCCACCGGTGCGAAGCGGTGATCCGCGCGGCCGTTCAGCTGGCGACGGCGAGCGAGGGCCGGACCGCGCCGACCGCCCTGCCGTGGCCGAGCACCGGCACGGTCGCGAGTCCGGCGGCCTTCCCGACGTCGACGCCGAGGCGCTTGAGCACGGCGACGACGACCACCGCGCGGGCGCGCGACGAGCCGTCCGCGATCTTCAGCGCGATGCCCTCACCGCTCGGCAGGCCCACCGCGTAGACGCCCTCGGCGCCGTCCTTGGCGATCACGCCGGGCAGCGCGTCCATCAGCTCGGTGACGTCGCGGCCGGTGCCGCCGACCCACTGCGGGAAGGCGTTCATGGCGGCGGCGACCCGGTGCTCCAGCGTGCCCTCCTCGGCACCGGCGAGCAGCCCGAACGCCCTGGCGAGAGCGGTCAGGCTGATCGCGAAGATCGGTGCGCCGCAACCGTCGACGCCCACCTGGGCGACCGGCTCGCCCGCGACGTCCTCGATGGTGGCGCGGGTGGCCACCTGCAGCGGGTGCGCCGGGTCGAGGTAGTCCTCGGTCGACCAGCCGTTGACGACGCAGGTCGCGAGCATCGCGGCGTGCTTGCCGGAGCAGTTCATGTACTTCGGGGCCGCGTCCAGGCCGCGGGCGAGGTGCCGGGCGCGGGCCACCTCGCCCAGGGGGAGGTCGGGCGTGCACCGCAGGGCGTCCTCGGTGAGCCCGGCACCGGCGAGGATGCGCAGGGCGCCCTCGACGTGGAAGTCCTCGCCGGAGTGCGAGGCGCAGGCCAGTGCGAGCAGCTCGCCGTCGAGGTCGAGGCCGCTGCGCAGCATCGCGAGCGCCTGCAGCGGCTTGTTGGACGACCGGGGGAACGCCACGTCGCCGGGCCGGCCGACCGAGAGCACCGGGGTGCCGGTCGCGTCCGTCGCCACGACGGTGCCGTGGTGCACCGACTCCAGGAAGTCGCCCCGCCAGACCTCCGCGACCACCTCGTGCCCCATGACGCCCTCCCTCACGACCGAAGAACAGAACTGCCAACTGTCGACAGTTGACTACGCACCTAATGTAACCCCCGGACGGTCGGTGCCGTCCAGATCAGGAGACGAACGTGACACCTCCGCTGCACCTGAGCCTGGCCGGCCAGGCGGTCGACGTCCTGCGCGAGCAGGTGCTGACCGGGGTCATCCCCGCCGGGTCGCGGGTGAACGAGGTCGAGGTGGCCCACCAGCTCGGCATCAGCCGCGGCCCGCTGCGCGAGGCGATCCGGCACCTGGCCTCGGAGGGGCTGCTGACGCTCGTGCCGCACCGGGGCGCGTTCGTGCCGGCGGCCGACGAGGACGAGGTGCGGGCGTTGTTCGAGCTGCGCACGGCGCTGGAGTGCGCGGCGGCGGAGCTGGCGGCGTCCCGGCGCACCGACGTCGACCTGGTGCGGCTGCACGAGGTGTGCGCCGAGTCGCGGCGCGACTACACGGCGGGGCAACCGTTCCCGTACCGGCTGGACCTCGCGTTCCACCGGGCGTTGCTGGAGGCCGCGCGCAGCCCGCGGATCGCCGAGCAGGTGTGGCTGGTGCAGCAACGGGTGGTGCTGCTGCGCAGCGCGCTGGAGGACGACCCGCCGCACCAGCACGCGTCGCTGGACGACCATGACGAGCTCGTGCGCGCGGTCGAGGAAGGTGACGCGGCGCGCGCTTCGGGTGTGATGCGCCGCCATCTGTCCCGAGTGTGCGCGCAGATGCTGACGAGCCTCAAGGCCTGAATAATCGCCGTCGGACGAGGTGGGTGTGCGAAGGCGGGGGAATGCGCGGGACGACGTTCGGTGAGTTCCTGCGGTTCTACCGCCGCAGGGCCGGACTCACGCAGGAACAGCTCGCGTCTCGCACAGGGCTGAGCGTGCGCGCGTTGAGCGACCTCGAACGCGGTCGCGTCCACACACCACAGGCGACGACCGTCGACCTGCTCGTCACCGGCCTGGGGCTGGACCTGGGCGAGGCGGGGGAGTTCGGCACGCTGGCCCGCTTGGGCGAGGCGGGGCAGCCGCGGCCCGACCACGCTGACCGGACCGCCTGCGCACCGCCGCCCGCCACGGAGCTCACCGGCCGCGAGTCGGCGCGGCGCGAGCTCGCGGACCGCGTGCGGGCGGCCGGTACGGCGCAGGTGCTCGACGTCGTCGTCGTGCACGGGCCGCCCGGCGTGGGCAAGACCGCGCTCGCCGTGGACGCCGCGCACCGGTTCGCCGGGTCGTTCGCCGACGGCTGCCTGTACCTGGACCTGCGCGGCGTGGACGCCGAACCGCTGCCGGCCGACCGGGCGGTCACCCGGCTGCTCACCGCGTTCGGCGTGCCCGACGCCCGGATGCCGTCCGACCCGGCCGACCGCGACCGGCTCCACCGCTCGATGATGCGCGACCGCGCGGTGCTGCTGGTGCTCGACAACGCCGCCGACGAAGCCCAGGTCCGCCCGCTGCTCACCGCCGCACCCGGCTCGCTCGTGCTCGTGACCAGCCGCAACGTCCTGGCGGGCCTCGTCGCCCGGCACCGCGTCGAGCTCGGTCCGCTCGGCCGCGACGACGCCGTCGCGCTGCTCGCAGCGGTGGCCGGTGACCGCGTGGCGGCCGACCGGGAGGCCGCGGGTGCGGTCGCGGGGCTGTGCGGCGGCATCCCGCTGGCGCTCGCGATCGCGGGCCACCGGCTCACCGGGCCGCGGTCGCTGCGCCGGCTCGCCGAGCAGCTCTCCGACGAACGTGCGCGCCTCGACGTGCTCGCCACCGGCGACGTCCAGGTGCGGACCGCGTTCGAGCTGTCCTACCGGCTGCTCGCACCGGGGACCGCCGCGGTGTTCCGCAGGCTCGCGCTGGTGCCCGGCCACGACACGTCGGTCGAGCTCGCCGCCGTCGCCGCCGGGGTCCCGCCCGACGACGCGGAGGCGCTGCTGGAGGAGCTGGTCGACGCGAGTCTCGTGCGTCCCGGTGACCTCCCCGGCCGGTACACGTTCCACGACCTGATCCGGGACTACGCGCGCGAACGCCTGCACGGCGAAGAACCCGGCATCGACGAGCACCGCCTGCGGACGCGGAACTGGCTGATGACCACCACGACGGCCACGGCGGCGTTGTTCCACCCGGACGAGCAGGGCGCGGCGGACCTGGAGTGCGCGGACCGCTGGTTGCTCGCGGAGGTGGCGAACTGGCGTGGTGCGCTGAGGGAGGCCGTGCGCGCGGGTGACCACAAAGCCGTGCTGGCACTGGCGAACGCGATGCACTGGTACTCCGACCACCGTGGCCAGAGCGATCTGTGGCTGGAGGTCTACACGGCCGGTGTCGACGCAGCGCGCGCACTCGGCCGCAAGGAAGACGAAGCGAAACAGCTCAACTTCGTGTCGTGGGTGTACTTCGCCCGTGCTGTCCGCCTGCCCGCTGCCCTGGAGGCCCACGAGGCGGCGCTGCGGGTGGCGCAGGAGTGCGGTTCGGTGCTGGAGACGGCGTGGGCGCACTACTACCGCGCGGGCATCGAGACCCGCAGGGGCGACCAGGCGACGGCGGTCACGCACGGCCGGCGCGCCGCCGAGCTGTTCCGCCGGGCCGGGCTGCCGATGGCGGTGGTGTTCGCGCTGTCGTTCACCGGCGTGGTGCTGCAACGCACCGGGCGCGTCGCCGACGCCGTGGAAACCCACCTCGCGGCCATCGCGGAGGAACGGGCCGTGCGCGGCACCCAGCGCGGTGTGGCGAAGGAGAACACGGCGCAGCTGCTGCTGCGGCTCGCCGACAGCCTCACCGCCGCGGGGGACCCGGAGCGGGCGCTGACGGTCGTGGCCGAGGCGGACGCGTTGATCGGCGAGTTCGGCGGTCTGCGCGCGATGGTGCGGCACAGCCGGGGCCGTGCACTCAGCGCCGCCGGCCGGTGCGGGGAGGCGCGTGAACAGTTCGCCCGCGCGGCCGAGGGCATGGGTGACCCGGAGGCCAGGGTGTCCGTGCTGATCGAGCTCGCGCAGACGTGCGATCGGATGGGAGACCACGACGCTGCCACACGGCACCGCGTGCGCGCGTTGGCTGAGAGCGAGGGCTACGAGTCGCCTGGCATGACGAAGCTCCAGCACGACGTGGCGGAAACGCTCGGCATCGCGCTGACGGCTTAGCGGAGGACCGTGCTGAGGAACGCGTCCGCGTCGAACCGCTCCGAGCCCGCCGGGACCAGGCAGTAGGCGGCGTCGAGGAACTCGCGCAGGGTCGCCAGGGGCACCCGCAGCACCGTGGTGTGCCGGGAGGAGACGAGCTCCAGCACCACCGCTCTGCCACTCGGGCGCACCCGCACGTCACCCTTGCCCGACGGCCGCGACAGGCCGTCCCGCAGCAGGTCGCGGCCCATGATCCAGGTCGCCGCCGCGTCGCCCGCGTGGAAGTGCATCGAGACGGCGAACGGGTCCTCGCCGGTGTAGACCAGCTCGGTGTCCACGGGTGCGGTCGCGCCGTCGGCACGGACGAAGTCGAAGACGGTGCGTGACGCGACCCGCATGGGAGCTCCCGAATGTTCGCCGGTGGTTCACCTGGGTTCACGTGGCCGGCACTGAAATGGTTCACGAGTACGTGGACCGGTTTCCTGTTTCCACCGGCCCTGAAACGAGCGCGCGGCGCCAATCTGATGAGATTTGCCTGATCGGACGGTCCGAGCGGCTTTCCGACGTGCGACGGCGGCGCTGTGGCCCTCGTCCCAGCCGGTGCGCGGCGGCGGGACTTCTGCCGGTCGTTCTGCATGGTCCTTCCGCTGACGAGGCGATTTCCTGGAATCCGTCCCAGAAAGGACGGGTGACATGAGTGCCCCTTCTGCCCGCCGCCCGCGACCGGCCGGTGCGGTGCCGGGTCAAGTGGCCGGCCGGCTCGTCGGCCGCGAACGGGAGGTCGCCGCGCTGGCCGAGGCGCTCGGTGCCGGGCGGTCGTGCGTGGTGCACGGCGCCGTCGGCACGGGCAAGAGCGCGCTGCTGGCCGTCGCGTCGTCGATCGCGGTGCGCAGCGGACTGACACCGGTGCGGGCGTGGCCCGGTGCCGACCGGCGCGCTGTGCTGGTGGTCGACGACGCCGACCAGCTGCCCGCGGAGCAGCTCCAGCGGCTCGCGCGGTTCCGCGGACCGGTGCTGGTGGCCGGCGACCTCGACCCGGACGCGGTGCCGGTCCTGCTGCCGGACGCGGAACGGGTGGCGGTGCGGCCGGTCGGTGCCGAGGCGGTGGCCGAGCTGGTGCGCCGCCGGGCAGGTGCCGAGGTGCCGCCGGAGGTGACCCGGCTGTTCCTGCGCTTCAGCGGCGGTGCGGCCGGCGTGCTGAGCGACGCGCTGGACCTGGTGGCTGAGGGAGGTTTCACGGCGGCGTGCCTGCGCGACACGCTGCCGTCGCTGCGGCTGCCGCGGTTGCTGCGCGCCGTGCGGCGGCGCTGGGACTCCCTCGACGCCGGGGCGGTGGCCGTCGGCCGCGCGCTCGCCGTGCTCGGGGAGACGTCGCTGGACGTGCTGTGCGAGGTGGCCGGGACGCCGTCGCTGGAGGCCCTGGCGGCGTTCGAACGGCTGGTGGACGCACGGGTCGCCGCCGACGGGCCGATGCGGGTCTGCTCGCCCGCCCTGGGGCACGCGGTCCGGCACGAGATGGCGCCACGGGACCGCGAACGGCTGCACCGCACCGCGGCCCGCGTCCTGCACCGGCGCCGTGACACCGCGACCGCCGTGGCCGGGCACGTCGTGGCGTGCGCGGAACCCGTCGCGCAGCCGTGGGCGGCACCGGTGCTGTCGGCGGCGGCCCGGCTGCACCGGGCGGCGGGACGGGCCGGGGACGCGGCGCGGTGCCTGCGCGCGGCGGTGCGCGAACCGATGGACGACCGGGTCGCGGCCGAGGTGGCGGACGGCCTGGCGGAGCTGCACCTGCGCTGCGGCGTCGCGCCCCGCGCCGGTGAGCTCGGCCGGCTCGCGGGCGGGGACCGGCTCGATGCCGTGGTGCTCGACTGGCAGTGCGACGAGGAGCTGCTCGGGCTGGAGCTCGGACCGGTCGCGAGCGCCGTCAGCGCGGCGCACGCCGGTGCGGCCGACCGGAGCGGCGGGCCGGCGTTGCGGGCGTTCTGGCTCAGCCTGCGCGGGGACTGCGCCGAGCTCGCCGAGCGGGTGCTGGGCGCGGTCGCGGACGGTGCCGGCGACGCGGTGCCGGACCTGGTGTTCGCCGGGCTCGCGTTGCTGCACAGCACGTCCGACTACGCGGCCGTGCTGCTGGAGCTCGTACCGCGGCTGCGGGCGCGGCTGGTCGGTGCCGAGGACGACTGGCTGGTGGCGCTGGAGGCGTGGGCGCACCGGGCGAACGGCGACCACGCCGCGGTGTCCCGGCTGGTGCGGGAGCTGACGGCGCGGACCTCACCCGCGCGGGGCTGTGCGGCGCTGGGAGCGGCGGCGTTCGTGGCGTCCGCTGTGGACGGTGGCGTGCCGGACGAGGCTGCGGAACTGCTGGGGCGCCTGGGTTACGCGGGCACGCTGCCGCCGGCGTGGGTGTGCACGACGCTGCTGCACCACCGCGGCCGCATGCACCTGGAGCTGGGCTCACCGCGGGCGGCGCTGGCCGACGCGACCGAGTGCGGCGAGCGGCTCGCGCTGTGGCGCGCGGACAACCCGGCGATCGCGCCGTGGCGGCTGGTCGCGGCAGCGGCGAAGGCACGGCTCGGCGCGAGGGCCACCGCGCGGGAACCGGTCCGGCGGATCGGGGCGGCGTGGGGCCGGTTGACGCCGCACGAGTCGCGCATCGTCCGGCTGGCGCTCGCCGGCGAGACGAACCGGGCCATCGCCACCCGGTTCGGCGTCACGCAACGGGCGGTCGAGCTGCACCTCACCCGCGTCTACCGCAAGACCGGCATCAGCCGGCGGGTGCAGCTCTCCGCGGTGTTCGGCGACTGAACCTCACAGCAGGCCGGAGCGGATCGCCCACGCCACCGCGTGCACCCGGTTGCGCAGCCCGAACCGCTCCAGCACCTGGTGCAGCGCGTACTTCACGGTCCGCTCCGAGCAGAACAGCCGCTGCGCGACCTCCGCGACGGTGGCGCCCTCGGCGAGCAACCGCAGCAGCTGCACGTCGCGGTCGCTCAGCACCGACCCGGCCCCGGTGACGGGCTGCCCGCCGAGCAGCAGCTTCTCCAGCCGTTCGGTGGTGACGTCGGCGCGGCGCACCGGCACCGGGAGCCCGGCCTGCGCGGCGATCGACGGCGTGAGGTCGTGCAGCCGTGCGGCGATGACGACGACACGGGGTGCCGCGATGGCCTTGAGCCGTGCGGCCTGTTGCGCGCACAGCTCGTTCACCACGGCCAGCAGCACGTGCGCGTCGGCGCGGTCGGACACCACCCGCACCCGAGGGGAGCTCTTCAGCAGGTGCGCCACCCCTGCGGCGCTGATCAGGTCACGGGAGTCGACGGCGACGCGGACCGGTTCGATCCCGGCGTCCACGAGGGCGAGGGCGGAACTCATGCCCCGATGGTTCACCGGTCCGGTGTGCGTCCACTTCGGAAAACCGAACCGATCAGCACCTGCCGCCCGGCCACCGACGTGCGGAACTCGCCGGTGGGCCAGTGCTCGACCCGCAGTTCGTCACCGGGCAGCACCGGGGCGGTGAACCGCGCGTGCAGCTCGGTGAACTCCCTGCCGCGCACGGTGATCCCGAGCGTGCACAGGCCGTGCAGTACGGGGCGGTCGAACCCGGCCGCCCGCGCGAACTCCCGGTCGTGGTGCATCGGGTTGACGTCACCGGTCTCGCGGTAGCGCAGCGCCTGGTCGGCGGTGGTGCGGACGACGGTCACCTCCGGTTCGGCGGCCGGCACCGCGAACTCGCGGGTCGTGCCCCGCGCACCGCCGAAGCCGCCCTCGCCCTTGACGAAGCACGACGAGCGGGTGGACGCGTACTCCGACTCCCAGGTGCTCACCACGAGCGCGCCGGAGCCCTTGTCGAGGATGTCCGTGACGGTCTTCGTGACGACCGTCGAACCCTCGCGCGGCAACGGCCCGTGCAGCCACAGCGACTGCTCGGCGTGCAGCACGCGTGTCATGTCGGCGCCGGTCAGGCCGAGCTGCGGGCCGCCGTGCTGCAGCAGCGGGATGGCGAAGGCGGGGGAGAACCCGCCGACCGCGGCCGCGTACACCTCGGCGTCGCCGGACGACCAGGTGCGGACCTGTCGTTCGACGACACCGAGGATGCCGTGGTCGAGCATTACCCGAGGGTGCCGCGGACGTTCGCGTGGCCCTTGAGCAGGTTGCGGGCGATCGTGCGGCGCTGGATCTCGTCGGTGCCCTCGTAGATCCGCAGCAGCCGCAGCTCGCGGTACCAGCGCTCGATCGGCAGCTCGCGGGTGTAGCCCATGCCGCCGTGGATCTGCAGCACGCGGTCGACGATCTCGTTGGCCTTGATGCCGCCGTAGAGCTTCGCGATGGACTGCGCCTGCCGCGAGTCCTGCTTCTGGTCCACGAGCCACGCCGCGTGCAGCACGAGCCAGCGCAGCGCCTCGATCTCGACCGCGGAGTCCGCGATCATCCACTGGATGGCCTGGTACTCGGCGATCGGCTGGCCGAACGTGACGCGGTTCTTCGCCTGCTCCACCGCCATCTCGACCAGCCGCTCGACGCTGCCCAGCGCGCGGGCGGGCAGCAGGTAGCGGCCCTGGCCGATCCACTGCATGGCGAGGTGGAAGCCCTTGCCCTCCTCGCCGAGGATGTTCTCGTGCGGCACGCGCACGTTGTCGAACACCAGCGCGGCCGGGCCCCACTGGCCCATGGTCGGGATGGGCTCGGACTTCCAGCCCATGTCGCGGTCGACGAGGAAGCAGGTGACGCCGCCGTCGGCGCCCTTCTCCCTGTCCGTCACGGCGAACACCATCACGAAGTCGGCCTCGTTGCCCTGCGTGATGAAGGTCTTCTCACCGTTGATGACCCACTCGTCGCCGTCGCGGACGGCGGAGGTGCGGATGGCCTTGGCGTCGCTGCCGGCACCGGGCTCGGTGATCGCGAAGCACGAGACGCGCTCGCCGGAGATCGTCGGCAGCAGGTAGCGCTGCTTCTGCTCCTCGTTGCCGTGGAACAGGATGTTGTCCGCGTAGCCGCCGAAGCGGAACGGCACGAAGCTGCGGCCCAGCTCGGCCTCGACGAGCGCGGTCATCAGCGCGCCCAGGCCCATGCCGCCGTACTCCTGCGGCGTCAGCACGCCGAAGAAGCCCGCCGC
Source organism: Lentzea sp. NPDC042327 (assembly GCF_040647275.1). Classification (NCBI taxonomy): domain Bacteria; kingdom Bacillati; phylum Actinomycetota; class Actinomycetes; order Pseudonocardiales; family Pseudonocardiaceae; genus Lentzea; species Lentzea sp. NPDC042327. The sequence continues at coordinate 78,106 of NZ_JBEZBX010000019.1, read as the reverse complement.
CTTCGCCTTGTCCTGCAACGCCTTCAGCTCGTCCTTGGGCAGGCCGGGCTGCCCGGCGCGCTCCCGGCGCAGCACCTCCGGCTCCAGCGGGACGATCTCCTTGCGCACGAAGGTCCGCACCCAGTCGCGGATCTCCTTCTGCTCGGCGTCGAGCGTGAAGTCCATTTCTCTCCCTTAGACGAACGCGTTGATGCCGGTCAGCGCCCGGCCGATGAGCAGTTTCTGGATCTGGCTGGTGCCCTCGTAGAGGGTGGTGACGCGGGCGTCGCGCAGGAACTTGCCCACCGGGTACTCGTCGATGTAGCCGTAGCCGCCGAACACCTGGATCGCGTTGTTCGCGACCTTGACCGCGGCCTCGCTGGCGTAGAGCTTGGCCATGGACGCCGCGGTGCTCAGGGGCAGGCCCCGGTCGGCGAGGTCGGCGGCCCGCCAGGTGAGCAGCCGGGCGGCCTCGGTCTCCACGGCCATGTCGGCGAGCAGCTCCTGCACGAGCTGGAAGCCCGCGATGGGCTTGCCGAACTGCTCGCGTTCCCCGGCGTAGCGGAGAGCGGCGTCGAGCGCACCCTGGGCGGCACCGACGCAGCCCGCCGCGACGGACATGCGGCCCTTGTCGAGCGCGCCCATCGCGAGCTTGAAGCCCTCCTCGCTGAGCAGGGCGTCCGCGCCGACGTGCACCCCCTGCAGGGTGATCTCGGCGGTAGCTTGGCCGCGCATGCCGAGCTTGCCCTTGACCTCGGTGGCGGTGAACCCCTCGGTCGCGGTGGGGACGAGGAACGCGCTGACGCCCTTCGGCCCCGGTCCGCCGGTGCGGGCGAACACCAGGGCGACGTCGGCCCACGTGCCGTTGGTGATGAAGACCTTGCTGCCGTCGAGCACCCAGCCGTCACCGGACCTGGTGGCCCTGGTGGCGAGGCTGCCCGCGTCGCTGCCGGTGCCGGGTTCGGTGAGCGCGAAGCAGCCGACCAGCTCGCCGCTGGTCAGACCGGGCAGCCAGCGCTGCTTCTGCTCCTCGGTGCCGTGCCGCGCGATCGACTTCGCGACCAGCCCGAGCGACACGGAGATGATCCCGCGCACCGCGCTGTCACCCCGGGCGACCTCCTCCAGGACCAGGCAGTACGCGAGGTTGTCACCGCCGGAGCCGCCGTGGGCCTCGTCGATCCCCAGCCCGAGGAAGCCGACCTCGCCGAGCTGCGGCACGAGCGCGCGGTCGATGGCCTCCTCGCGGTCCCACCGGGTCGCGTGCGGGACGATGCGCTCGTCCGTGAACCGCCGGGCCAGCTCCCTGAGCTGCCGGTGTTCGTCAGAAAGCGTCAAGTCCACAGGCCCTCCCGATAAACCGAACAGTGTTAGGTTAACTCACATGCCGCGGCCGAGCACCCCTCTGTTGAGCCCCGACCGGATCCGGTCGGTGGCACTGGCCATCATCGACCGCGACGGCCTCGACGGCCTGTCGATGCGCAGGCTGGCCGCGGAGCTCGGCGTGCAGGCCGCGTCGCTCTACGGGCACGTGAAGACCAAGGACGCCCTGCTCAACGACGTGGCCGCGGCGATCCTCGCCACGATCGACGTGTCCGGCTTCGCCTCGGGCGACTGGCGCGCCGGACTCGTCCAGTGCGCGCGCTCCTACCGCGAGGCGCTGGCGTCGCACCCGAACATCGTGCCGTTCCTGGCCTACGGCCCCGCCGGCCGCGAGGAGTCGCTCAAGCGCCTGGACGTGATGCACGGCGCCCTGGTCGACGCCGGCTGGTCCCGCCGCGAGGCCACGATGATCGCCGCGGGCGTCATGTACATCGTCTTCGGCTCCGCGCTCAGCTCGTTCTCCAGCGGCTTCTCCTCCGACCCCGCCGCCTACTCCGGCCGCTACCCGCACCTCGACCGCGCCCACCTGCTGCCCGGTGTGGCCCGCGAGCTGGACCGCGACAGCTTCGAGCTGGCGCTCGCGGCGTTCGTGCGGGGCCTCTAGTGTTTCGGCGTGGCTGCTGCGAAGTCGAAGGCGATCGAGCTCGAGGTCGGTGACCGGCTGGTGCGGGTGTCCAACCCGGACAAGCCGTACTTTCCCGCGCGAGGCATCACGAAGCTCCAGGTGGTGGAGTACTACCGCACGGTCGCGCCCGTGCTGCTGTCCGTCCTGCGCGACCGCCCGGTCGTCCTGAAGCGCTACGTCGACGGCGTGGAGGGCGAGGCGTTCTACCAGAAGCGCGTGCCCAAGGGCGCCCCCGACTACGTCGAGACGGTGACGGTGAGGTTCCCGTCCGGCCGCCCCGCCGACGAGATCTGCCCGACCTCGGAGGCCGTGGTCGTGTGGGCGGCGAACCTCGGCACGTTCGACTTCCACCCGTGGCCCGTCCGCCGCCCGCTGGTCGACCTGCCCGACGAGCTGCGCATCGACCTGGACCCGCAGCCCGGCACCGGCTTCCGCGACGCCGCACGGGTCGCCGGCGTGCTGCGCGAGGTGCTGGCCGACGCGGGCCTCACCGGTCACCCGAAGACGTCCGGCGGTCGTGGCATCCACGTGGCGGTGCGGATCCGGCCAGAGTGGGACTTCGTCGACGTCCGGCACGCGGTGATCGCGCTGGCCCGCGAGGTGGAGAAGCGGGCGCCGTCTCTGGCGACTTCGGCGTGGTGGAAGGAAGAACGCGGCGAGCGGGTGTTCATCGACTTCAACCAGGCCGCCCGCGACCGCACGATCGCGTCGGCCTGGTCGGTGCGCGGCACCCCGCGTGCCACCGTGTCGACGCCGGTGACGTGGGACGAGCTGTCCACTGTGGACCCGGACGACTTCGACGTGCTGACCGTGCCCTCCTACCTGGCCGAGCGCGGGGACCCGCACGCGGGGCTGGACTCGGAGGCGTTCGGGATCGAGACGCTGCTGGAGTGGTACGCGGCAGACCCGCGCGGGGAGATGCCGTACCCGCCGGACTACCCGAAGATGCCGGGCGAGCCGCTGCGGGTGCAGCCTTCTCGGAAGAAGAACTGAGCACCTGGCCAGAGGTCTTGTCCGCCCCGCCCCCTCCTTGCAGACGCCAGCAGAGCAAGGGGCGGGAACTCGGGGCATCACAGGCACAACAGCTGGCAACCCGCTTAGGGCTGGGAAACTCGTTCCTGCGCCCTGGGTTCAGTGCTGCTGGAAGCCGGGCGGCAGGTGCAGCCAGGCGGTGGATTCGGCGTCCCAGCCGGTGAGGACGGCGGTGCCGTGCGGCGTCCTGACCGGGACGTGGTGCGCTGTGAGGAGGCCGGTCACGGTCAGGTGCACGGCATCGAGGTCTTCGGCGGCGCGACTCCAGCAGACCCGAGCGCGTCCCGCTGACGAGTGCGGGTAGCGGGTCACCAGCCGCCCGTAGTCGGAGGGCGAGCCGATGGTGAACAACCGGACGCCCGCCGGGTCGAAGGTGACGGTGGACAGCGGTCTCGTCCGGCCGAACTCCGCCCACTCTCCCCACTGCCACGTGCTGGTGCCGCCCGGCAGGAGGGACGAGGTCCACAGTGCTCCGACCGGTTTGTCGGTACCTGTGGGTTCATCGGCTACCTGGACCTCGTGCGGTGTCGCGTCCGTCGCGTACCGCGCCTGGGGCGACCGCAGTGAGGGATCGCCCAGGGGCCCGGTTGCCAGCCGCCGCAGCACGGCGGCTGCGACGTGGTCGAGCTCCGGAGCGGGCCGCGCGGTGAAGTCACGGCCGGAGTGCTGAAGGGATACCGCGAAGGCGATGTGCCGGTAAAGGTCGTCGTCGTTCAGGTCGGTCAGGTCGAGGTCGTCGAGGAAGTCGCGCAGCAGCAGGCACAGTTCGATGAGGACGGGGCTGCGGAGTTGGTCGGTGGGGCCATCGGCCATGAGCGGGCCTCGTGTTCCAGTGGGGTGCCTGACCTCCCGGACGGTAGTCCCGCCCAGGCAGCCGTCGCGGGTGCGCGAGCAGGGGTGACGCGCTGGCCGTCCGGTCGTCCGGCAGGTGGGCCAACCGGCTGTACCCGCTCTGGATCCGGTGGGTGACCTCGTAGACTGGGCGGAACGAGAGGAGGTCGCCATGGCCCAGCCCTACGTCGTCCGGTACGTCGGCGGTCCCCTCGACGGGCGCGTGGACTCGCTGCCCTCCGTGCCGGAGGAGCCGAAGCAGACGGTCACGTACGTGCACCTGCACGGCGGCCCCAAGATCGTGCACGTCTACGACCTCGCCTACGTGGTCGAGTACGGGTGCGAGTACCGGCTGCGCGCAGAAGAGGCGTGACCGGCCCGTTCGCCTGAGAGCGCTTTCACCGCACGGTTCCCGTGACTTGATCTTGCCGTCGACCCGGTGCTCAGAATTGTCAGGGGTGTAGGGCATGCTGGGGCACAGGTGTTCGAATGGCGGGAGGCAGCGCGATGGCGAAGAAGAGCGGGCTGTCGGCGGAGGACGTCGGCGACCTGCGCTCACAGCTCGACGGGGGCACTCAGCCGCTGGTGTGGTTCACGGCGGCCGCGGTGGGCATGGAGGCGGGGAGGTCGGCGAAGGTGCTCGCCTTCACCGACCCGGAGGAGGGCGACTTCATCCAGGTGCGGCCGACGGGGTCGAAGGACGAGATGTCGTTCGGCCCGTCCGAGCTGACGCTGGAGAAACCGCCGCCCCGCAAGAAGCCCGCCGCACCACCCGCCGCGCAGCCCGAGCCGCCGCGGGAGACTGTGGTCGAGTACCCCTACGTCCCGGAGGTGCCGGTGAAGCCCGCGGCCCCCAAGCCGAAACCCGCTCCCGCAGTCGAGGCGCCCCCGCCGCCGAAGCCCGCCCGCAAGCAGGGCGGTGCGAAGGCGGCGCCGGAGGTCACCATCACCCTGGTGAGCGCCGGTGAGGGCGAGTGGACCGTCGAGGTCATGCAGGGCGCGCGCAAGTCCGTGCGGCCGACGGCGGTCTCGCCGGCCGCCGTCGCGCAGGCCGCGAAGCTGCTCACGCCCGAGGTCGCCGAGATCGTCGAGGGCGTGCTGAACGCGGCGCGTGCCCAGCAGCTCGCCCGCGTGGAGCAGCTGCGCGCCGAACTGGAGGCAGCGCAGAAGGCGCTGGAGGACCTGGGCGCGTAACGCGGTCACCGGCTGCGACCGCACCGGTGGTGGTGTGGCCGCGTTCGGGTGAGGGGGCTTCCCAGGGCCGGTGGCGGGGCGGACCGTGGAACGCGCGGAGGTCCCGCTGGTCCGGCGTGAAAACGGGAGGCCCTGATGGGTACGTGTGGATGCTGTTCCGGGTGCACGGGGCCCGGCTGCGGCTGCTGTTCGAGCTGCTGACACCAGAACCGAGCAGGGGGAGCCTTCCCGACCGCGGAAGGCTCCCCCTGCTGCTGTCCTGCGGGATCAGGGCGGGCAGACCGTGCCGTTCGTCGGCACCTTCGCCTCGACCAGGTAGTCGCGCACCGCGGTGGTCGCACAGCCCGACACCCCGAGTGCCCCGTGCCCGCTGCCCTGCCAGCCGATCAGCACCGACCCCGGCAGCCGCTGCGCCGCGTGCTCGGTGCCCGAGGCGGGCGTGGCCGGGTCGTCGGCGGTGCTGAGCAGCACGATCGGCGGCGCGCTCTTGAGCGGGTCCACCTTCGCGAGCGACGGCACCGGGAACGGGCTGCAGTGCAGCAGCTGCCGGGCGAACAGCGTGCCGAACAGCGGGTGCTTGCCCTGCCAGTCCGTCGCCAGCGCCTTCACCCGGTCGGGTGGGATGCGGGTGGTGGTGTCGTTGCAGCCGATCACGAGGCCGGCGTCGAAGCGCGGCGGGTTCTCGTCGAGGTCGCCGACCAGCGGGTTGAGGAACGTGAACAGCGCGGTGCCGTCGCCCGCGCGGGCCTTCACGACCGCGTCGGCGAGCGCGGGCCAGCGGGAGCGGTCGCCCAGGCCGGACAGGATCGCGTTCAGCGCGGACCCGGCCGTCAGGTCCACGTACTCGCCGCGGATGCGGGTGGTGCGCAGCTGGGTGAGCAGGCCGTTCACGTCGTCGCGCGGCTTGGTGAGCGCGCAGCCGCGGGCCAGGCAGTCGCGGGCGAAGGCCTCGAACGTCGCCTCGGCGGCCGCCGCGCGGGACTCGAGGACACCGGCTTGGTCGAGCGTCGGGTCGGGGGCGCCGTCGAGCACGGTGCGGCCGATGCGGTTCGGGTAGCGCTGGGCGTAGGTCGTGACGACCCGCGAGCCCTCCCCGATGCCGAGCAGGTTCAGCCGGTCGGTGCCGAGGTGGTCGCGGAGCCGTTCGAGGTCGGCGGCCGCGCGCCACGAGTCGAACGCGGTCAGCCTGCCCTCCAGGTCGAGCACGCACTCCTGCGCCGCCTCACCGGCCGCGACCACCAGCTGGGACTGCTCGGGCTCGGCCGGGTCGTACTCGACGAGCGCCGCACGCGTCCCGGACGGCACGCAGGCCATGCCCTCGGACCGGCCGGTGCCGCGCCGGTCCACGCCGATGATCGTGTAGGTGGTGAGCAGGTCCTCCGGCAGCGCCGCCGCGAGCCGCGCGGCCTTCACCGTGCCGGACTCCCCGGCGGGGTCGCCGACCACGACCAGCGCGCTCTTGCCGGAGCCGACGCGGGTCAGCGAGACGCTGAGCGAACCGCGGCCGGGCCGTCCCGGCGGGTCGAGCACCACGCTCATCCGCGCGCACTCGTACTTCTGGTCGCCCTCGGGCACGTTCGTGCCGATCCGGTCGCGCATCTGCTCGCCGCACGGCGACCACGCGAGCGAGTCCGACCGGTAGTCCTCCAGCGGCGGAACGGGCTGCGGTCCCGCGAGCGCGCTCTGGTCGGCGGGCTGGTCGCCCTCGCCCCTGACCGCGATCACCGGCCGCAGCGACGGCCCGGCGCTGCACGCCGTCAGCACGCTCACTGCCAGCAGGACCAGGGCAGCGCGACGCACAGGTGTTCCTCACTTCCGTCCAACTCGGGCTCGGGTGGAGCCTCGCACGCGCCAGGTGTGAACAAGGTGAGTCAGGCCGTTCCCGGCCTGTGGGAAACCGCATCGGGTGCCGAAAGGACCTCCTGCACGATGGAGCGATGTCTCATGCGGACGGTCTGCCCGTCGCACGCCTGATGGGGGCGGTCCCGCCGCCGGCGCTCGTGCTGCTCGGCATCGTGAGCGTCCAGGTCGGAGCGGCCTTCGCGAAGCAGCTCTTCACGTCCGTCGGCGCGACCGGGACGGTGGCGGTGCGGCTCGTGCTCGCCGCCGCGGTGCTGCTGCTCATCTGGCGCCCGTCGCTGCGGGTGGACCGCCGCACGCTGCTGGTCGTCGCGAGCTACGGCGGTGTCCTGGCCGCGATGAACCTGACCTTCTACCAGGCGCTCGACCGCATCCCGCTCGGCGCGACGGTGACCATCGAGTTCCTCGGCCCGCTCGCGGTGGCGGTCGCCGGGTCGCGCCGCTGGCTCGACGGGGTGTGGGTCGTGCTGGCCGGGGGCGGCGTGCTGCTGCTCACCCGCGCGCAGGGCGGCCTCGACCTGGTCGGCGTGCTGTTCGCGCTGGCGGCGGCGGTGTGCTGGGCGGGCTACATCCTGATCGCGGCCAAGCTCGGCAGCCAGACCTCCGACGGCAAGGGGCTGGCGCTGGCGATGGTCGTCGGCGCGGTGATCGCGTTGCCGTTCGGCGCAGCGTCGGCGGGCACGGCGTTGCTGGACCCGTTCGTGCTGGTCGCGGGCTTGGCGGTGGCGTTGCTGTCGTCGGTCGTGCCGTACTCGCTGGAGCTGGAGGCGCTGCGCCGCATCCCGCCGCGGGTGTTCGGCATCCTGATGTCGCTGGAACCCGCGGTCGCCGCCGTGGCCGGGCTGGTCCTGCTCGGCGAGCACCTCGAACCGGCGCAGTGGGTGGCCGTGTGCTGCGTGGTCATCGCATCCGTGGGGGCCACGCGGTCGGCACGTCCCGAGGCCTAACGGGCCCGCAGCTCACCTTTCAGCACCGAGGCGACGTCGTAGCGCGCCGGGATCTCCAGCTGGTCGTACCGGCACGACAGCGGCTCGCGGTCCGGCCGCCAGCGCGCGAACTGGCCGTTGTGCCGCAACCGCACCGGCGCGTCGCCCTCGGTCTGCGTGTAGTGGATCTCCACGACCCGCTCCGGCCGCAGCGCCACGTACCCGGCCTGCTGCCCGCGCCACCGGTTGATCTCCCCCGGAATCCGCTGCCCCGGCCGCGGGGCCGCCCACGGGTGGTCGTCGGCGGTCGTGATCAACGGCGTCAGCTCGGCCGCCAGCTCACGGCGTTCGGCCGCCTTGAACGAGCCGCAGACACCGATGTGGTGCAGCACGTCGTTGTCGTCGTAGACGCCGAGCAGCATCGACCCGACGGCCGTGCCCGGCTCGGTGTCCTTGTGCCAACGCAGACCCGCCAGCACGACGTCGGCCGTGCGCGCGTGCTTCACCTTGATCATCGAACGCTTGCCGGGCGTGTACGGGCCGCTGGCGAGCTTGCCCATCACACCGTCCAAACCGGCGCCCTCGAACAGCGTGAACCACTGCCGAGCGGTCTCCACCGACGTCGTCGCCGGCGTCACGTTCAGGCCCGGCAGCTCCAGCAGCGCCGCCCGCCGGTCCACCGTCGCCGACTCCAGCAGCTCCCGTGAGCCCAGTGCGAGCAGGTCGAACGCCACGAACGTCGCCGGTGACGTCTCGGACAGCAGCGCCACCCGCGAGGCCGCCGGGTGGATGCGCTCGGACAACGCGTCGAAGTCCAGCTCGTCGTCGCGGGCCACGACGAGCTCGCCGTCGACGACCACGCGTTCGGGCAGCACCGCCAGCATCGACGCCACGACCTCGGGGAAGTAGCGGTTCAGCGGCTTGCCGCTGCGCGACTGCAGGACGACCTCGTCACCGCAGCGGAACACCACGCAGCGGAAGCCGTCCCACTTCGGTTCGAACAGCAGGTCGCCCGAGTCGGGGACGCCGTTCACCGCGGTGGCCAGCATCGGCTGCAGGGGAGGGGTCAGTGGCAGGTCCACGCGGCACATCCTGCACCGTCAGCGGGAGTCCCGCCGCCGGTACCGCAGCAACAGCACGTCGTCCGCCCGCAGCACCGACCGCAGCTCCAGGTCCGCGGGCACCCCGCCCGGCCCGTGCGCGATCCGCCCGGCGTCACCGGCCGCGAGCACCGGCGCCACCGTCAGGTTCAGCTCGTCGACCAGCCCGGCGGCGAGCATCGCGCCGAACAGCTTCGGCCCGCCCTCGAGGTTGATCCTGCGCAGCCCGCGCGCCGCCAGCTCCCGCACCGCCACCGCGAGGTCGACCTCCTCCTCGCCGGCGACGACCACGTCGGCGGGCAGCTCGGGCAGCTCCGCCCGCGCCGTCGTGACCACGATCGGCGGGACCGCCGTGTCGGTGAACAGCGGCAAGCCGGGGGTGAGCGAGCCGCGCGCCGTGACGACCGCGATCGGCAACGCCGGCGCGAGGCCCAGCCGCCCCCGCCGCGCCACGTCGGGCCGCGCACCCCGGTAGCCCTCGGCCAGCACCGTTCCCGCGCCCACCAGCACGACGTCCGCGAGGTCGCGCCCGAGCAGGTAGATCCGCTTGTCCGCGGGCGAGCCGAGCCCCGCCGAGCGCCCGTCGACCGTCACCGCACCGTCCACGCTGGACACGAAGTTCGCGGTCACCCACGTGCGGTCCGCCGGGTAGCCGTAGAGGTCCTCCAGCGCTGTGTCGGTCATCTCAACGCCCGGTGAGGGCCACAACATCTGCACTGGGCCATCCCATCACGCCGATAGGCTGCGGGGCATGCGCCTGTCCGACCGGGATCCCCAGATCGGGGCCGACGAACTGGTCGAGGGCCTGGTGCCCCCGCCCAGGTTCGACACCGTCAGCTTCGACAGCTACATCCCCAACCCGGACGAGCCCAGCCAGGCCGCCGCCGTCAAGGCCGGTCAGGAGTTCGCCGCGCGGGTGAACGCGCGCCGCAGGAAGTGGTCGCTGTTCGGCAGGTCCGAGGACGAGGGCAAGCTCGGCCTGTACCTCGACGGCGGCTTCGGCGTCGGCAAGACCCACCTGCTCGCCTCGCTGTGGCACGCCGTGCCCGGCCCCAAGGCGTACGGCACGTTCGTCGAGCTCACGAACCTCGTCGGCGTGCTGACGTTCCCCGAGGCGGTCAAGCGGCTGAGCGGGCACCGGCTGCTCGCCATCGACGAGTTCGAGCTCGACGACCCCGGCGACACCATGCTCGTCACCCGGCTCATCAAGGAGTTGATGGCGCAGGGCGTGCACATCGCCGCCACCTCCAACACGCTGCCGGACAAGCTCGGTGAGGGCCGGTTCGCCGCCGCCGACTTCCTGCGCGAGATCCAGTCGATGTCGGCGAAGTTCGACGTCGTGCGCGTCGACGGCCCCGACTACCGCCACCGCGGCCTGCCCGACGCACCGCCGCCGATGGCCGACGACGAGCTCCAGGCGCGTGCCGAGCAGATGCCCGGCTCGACCCTCGACGACTTCGGCGACCTGCTCAAGGCCCTCGCCCGCATCCACCCGTCGAAGTACGGGCGGCTCGTCGACGGCGTCAGCACCGTGCACCTGCGCGGGGTCACCGCGGCGCCCGACCAGTCCGTCGCGTTGCGGCTGGTCGCGCTGGGGGACCGGCTCTACGACCGCGACATCCCGGTGGCGGTGTCCGGGCAGCCGCTGTCGGACCTCTTCACCGAGGAGATGCTGCGCGGCGGCTACCGCAAGAAGTACCTGCGGGCGGTGTCCAGGCTCGTGGCCCTGAGCCGGTGAAACTCGCCCATTCGGCGAGTTTGAGTCCGGTGTTCTTCGAGTATCCCCTGGTGGACGAGTGGGAATGATGACGTCCCGACGTCTCCCCGGAGGCCCCGATGCTGAGCGAAGCCGAACGCCGCTCCCTCGACGAGATCGAGCAGCGGCTCCGCACCGAAGAACCCGGTCTGGCCCGCGCCATGGCCAGCTCGCGGTCCGCGCGGCCGTGGCTGTTCTGGCTCCTGCTGGTCGTGTTCGGCGGGTTGACCGTGCTGTGCCTGACGATCTCCGCGTTCGGGCCGGCGTTCCAGTGCCTGCTGGTGACCGCCGGCGTGCTCGTGTGGCACCGGCATCCGATACGCATCCGCTGATATCCAATATATTGCTCAGCGCAGAGGCTGTCCGAAACTCGGTGGCGCCCGGACCCCTGCTGCCGTGACCATCTCGGCGTGGGTTATCTGGAAGCGAACGGGCTGGCGTACGCACTCCCCGACGGCCGGGAGCTGTTCCGCGACGTCTCGTTCAAGGTGAGCGGCGGGACCGTCGTCGCGCTGGTGGGGGCGAACGGGGTCGGCAAGACGACGCTGCAGCGCATCCTGTCCGGCGAGCTGACGCCGAAGCAGGGCAGCGTGCACGTGCAGGGCGGGCTCGCGGTGATGCCGCAGTTCATCGGCTCGGTGCGCGACGACACCCTGGTCAGGGACCTGCTGCTGGCCGTGGCGCCGCAGCCGTTGCGCGCGGCCGCGAAGGAGCTCGATGACGCCGAGCTCGCGTTGATGGACACCGACGACGAGGCCGCGCAGATGCGGTACGCGACCGCGCTCACCGACTACGGCGAGGCCGGCGGGTACGACGTCGAGGTGCTCTGGGACACCGTGACGGTGGCGGCGCTCGGCCTGCCGTTCGACCGCGCCCGGTTCCGCGAGGTGCGCACGCTGTCGGGTGGCGAGCAGAAGCGGCTGGTGCTGGAGGCGTTGCTGCGCGGCCACGAACAGGTGCTCCTGCTCGACGAGCCGGACAACTACCTCGACGTGCCCGGCAAGCGCTGGCTGGAGGACCGCCTGCGCGCCACCGACAAGGCCGTGCTGGTCGTGAGCCACGACCGCGAGCTGCTCGCGAACGCCGCCACGCACGTCGTGACCGTCGAGGCGCACTCGGCGTGGACGCACCCCGGTTCGTTCGCGACCTGGCACGACGCCCGCGCGCGGCGCATCGAGAAGCTGCTGGAGGACCACCGCCGCTGGAACGAGGAGCACGAACGCCTCAAGGAGCTCGTGCGCTCACTGCAGCAGCAGGCGAAGTACTACGAGTCGATGGCACCGAAGTACCGCGTGATGGCCGCACGGTTGCAACGGTTCGAGGACGCGGGACCGCCACCGGAGGTCCCGCAGGACGAGAAGGTCGCCCCGCGGCTCCGTGGCGGCCGCACCGGTGTCCGCGCGATCACGTGCGAGCAGCTGGAGCTGACCGGGCTGATGAAGCCGTTCTCACAGGAGATCTTCTTCGGTGACCGGGTGGCGGTGCTGGGTTCCAACGGCTCGGGCAAGAGCCACTTCCTGCGCCTGCTCGGCGGTGACGACGTGCGCACCACAGGCGCGTGGAAGCTCGGCGCGCGCGTTGTGCCGGGTCTGTTCGCGCAGACGCACGAGCACCCGGAGTGGCTCGGCCGCACGCTCGTGGACATCCTCTGGCACGGCGACGGTCAGCGCGCCGGCCGCGACCGGGGTGCCGCGATGTCGGTGCTGCAGCGCTACGGCCTGCACCAGGCGGGCGACCAGCGGTTCGAGCACCTGTCCGGCGGCCAGCAGGCCCGGTTCCAGATCCTGCTGCTGGAGCTGTCCGGTGCGACGCTGCTGCTGCTCGACGAGCCGACCGACAACCTCGACCTCGCCTCCGCGGAGGCGTTGCAGGACGCGCTCGCCGACTTCGAGGGCACCGTCGTCGCGGTGACGCACGACCGGTGGTTCGCGCGGTCGTTCGACCGGTTCCTGCACTTCCGCGCGGACGGCCGCGTGTCCGAAGTGGACGAGCCGGTCTGGACCTGAGCCCCCGCCTCTCGTCCTCCCTGGCCAGGCATCTGCAAGTACCACCAACACATGATCAAATCGCCGCTGACCACCACCAACTTGTTCGCCATCTGCCGAACCAGGGCCGCGGGCGGGGTCAGGCCTCCGGTGGAACGGTGAACGGCAGGTTCCAGGCGACGAGCGCGCCGTCGCCGACCAGCCCGCCGGCCTTGCGGTAGGTGGCCTGCGCCGCCGTGTCGCCGGTGGCGGTGCCGGTCCACATCGCGTAGCAGCCCCGTTCCGCCGCCAGCGTGCGCAGCGCCTCGACCAGCGCCGTGCCGATGCCGCGGCGCAGGAACGCCTCGTCCACGCCCAGCTCGTAGAGGAACATCTCGGTGCCCTTGTCCGGGTGCGTGGTCTCCACACCGGACACGAACCCGGCCGGCCGCTCGCCGACGTAGGCGATCAGCAGGTGGTGGTGGTCCTGGGCGAGGAACCGCGCCGTCGCGTCCGGCAGCGGCGGCGTGTCGAACAGGTGCGCTGCGGCGGACACGTCGTCGGGGGAGGCGGCGCGGCGGATCTTCATGTGACCAGGCTAAACATTCTTCCCACCCGCCTCGGTGCGGCGGATCCGCTGGCGTGTCGGCCCGCGCGGTCACTCGACGTGCGCGGGCAGCTTCCCGTTCTTGACCAGCGCCGCGAGCTCGGCGTGGTCGGCCTCGGTCCGGTCGGCGTAGTCGAACGCGTACTTCGCGAACGCCTCGTCGAGGTCCTCGCCGCCGCCGTTGCGGAAGTAGCCCGCGAGCAGCCGCGGGTCGACCGAGCGGGTGTGCGCGCGGGCAAGCAGCGCGCCCGCGAACCGGCCGTAGTCGTCGAGGTCGTCGCGCTTGAGCGTGGTCGCGTCGATCTCGCCCTTGCGGTTGCGGAACTGCCGCACGATGAACGGCCGGCCCTCGATCGTCGTCCAGCCCAGCAGGATGTCGGTCTCGGCCTGCACCAGCCGCGCGCCGTGCACGATCCGCTTGCCCTCGTGCTTGGCCGGCTCGACGTCCAGGAACGGCTGCAGCGCCGACGGCCTGGCCTCCTTGCACTGCAGCACGAGCGCCTCGTCCCCGTTGCCGTGCAACAGGACCAGGTAGTTGCGCAGGCCGACGCTGCCGGTGCCGACGACCCGGAACGCCACATCCGACACGCCATAGCGCATGATCAGGTTGGTCCGGGACTCGCGCAGGGTGTCCACGTAGGACGGCAGTGCGGCGACCACCGCGTCGGCGGTGCGCTGCGTGACGGAGGTGAAGGTCGGCGGGTTCGTGACGAACCGCCACCGCTCGCCGTCGTGCGCGGTCCACCTCGCGGCGAACCGGGCACTGGTGTTCTTGCGCGACTTCTGCGCTGCCTTGGAGAAGTCGTTGATCAGGTCGTCGGCCTTGACCTTCGACAGCGTCGACTCGTCGCCCAGTGCGGTCCACGAGTCCATGAACGGGACCTCCGCCAGGTGCGCGATCACCGAGCGGTAGGCGCTGACGGCGTCCTCGGCGGCGTCACGGCACCCCTTGTCGGACACGCCGCCGGTGCGCCCGGCGAGCACCAGCGACGTGACGAGCCGCTTGAGGTCCCACTCCCACGGGCCCGGCAGCGTCTCGTCGAAGTCGTTGACGTCCATGACGATCTGGCCCTCGGGCGTGCCGTAGAGGCCGAAGTTCGCCGCGTGCGCGTCACCGCACAGCTGGGCGTGCACACCGGTCGAGACCCCGGCGGCCAGGTCGCCCGCCTGCAGGCCGGCCGCGCCGCGGAAGAACGCGAACGGGTTGGCCAGCATCCGCCCGATCCGCAACGGGACCAGGTGCTCCAGCCGGCCCTGGTTGCTCGCGTGCAGGAACTCCTCTACCGAGGGGCGCCGCGCGGCCAGCGAGACGGCCCTGTGCGCCTTGAAGTCCACAGTGGACCGCAACGCGCGGCCTCGCGTGTAGACCTCCTCCGGCTCGACCCACCGGCCCAGCGCGGCGGCAGCCCGAGCCCGCACCCGTTCACCCATGCGAGCCATGATGCATCGGCCGGGTGGACGGTGTGCCTGGTCCGCAGCATTTGTGACCTACGGCCCTGAGTCGATTCGCCCAGACGGGCACGAACCGTCACGCGTTGCGCGCGGCGCGGTCGATCTCCGCCCTCCGCCGCTCCCAGAACGCCGCGTCCCTGCCCGTGACCTCGACCATGCCGTCGAGCTGCTCGCGCAGGACGTCGGCGTGCCCGGCGTGCCGGTTGGTCTCGGTGAGCACGTGGACGAGGACGTTGAACAACAGCACGTCCGGGCGCGGCCACCACGGGACGTGGCCGGGCGCGTCGACCGGCAGCGCGGCGATCGTCGCGTCCGAGTGCTCCCAGGCGCGCCGATAGCCCTCGACGATCTCCGCGCGCGTCTCGTGCTCGGTCGCCCACAGGTCGGTGCCGCGCACCGCCGGGTCGTCCCAGCGGGCCACCGGCCACGGACACCGACGGCCGAAGACCTCGCCGAAGTAGCGGGACTCCGTGAGGGTCAGGTGCTTGACCAGGCCGAGCAGGTTCGTGCCCGTCGTGGTCAGCGGCCGGCGGGCGTCGTACTCGGACAGCCCGTCGAGCTTGCGCACCATCACCTCACGGATCTCCCGGAGGTCCTCGTGCAGGTACTGCTTCGCGAAGTCGTCGATCACCCCGCCAGGGTGCCAGCTACGGCGCGACCACCGCCGCGATCGCCCGCACACCGAGGTCGATCTCGTCCCGCGTGATCACCAGCGGCGGCGCGACGCGCAACGTGGACGCGTGGGTCTCCTTGCACAGCACGCCCCGCGCGGAGAGCGCCTCGGACGCCGCACGGCCGACCGGGCCGCCGGGCGCGATCTCGACACCGGCCCACAGGCCGCGCCCGCGCACCTCGGCGACGCCGTGGCCGACCAGCTTGCCGAGCTCGGCGTGCAGGTACCCGCCCAGCTCGCGGGACCGCTCCTGGAACTCGCCGGTGGCCAGCAGCCGCACCACCGCGCGGCCGACGGCGCAGGCGAGCGGGTTGCCGCCGAACGTGGAGCCGTGCTCGCCGGGCTTGAGCACACCCAGCACCGCCTTCGACCCGACCACCGCGGACACCGGCAGGATGCCGCCGCCCAGCGCCTTGCCCAGCGTGTAGAGGTCGGCGCGCACACCCTCGTGGTCGAGCGCGAACAGCTCACCGGTGCGGCCGAGACCGGACTGGATCTCGTCGGCGATCATCAGCACGTCGTGCTCGTCGCACAGGCGGCGGATGCCCGCGAGGTACCCGGCGGGCGGCACGACGACGCCGGCCTCGCCCTGGATCGGCTCGATCAGCACGGCGGCGGTGCGCTCGGAGATCGCGGACTCGACCTCGTCGAGGTTGCCGTACTTGACGACCTTGAAGCCCGGCGTGAACGGACCGAAGTCGTTGCGCGCGGTGTCGTCGGTGGAGAACGACACGATCGTCGTGGTGCGGCCGTGGAAGTTCGAGCCGGCCACGATGATCTCGGCAGTGCCCTCGGGCACGCCCTTGACCCGGTAGGCCCACTTGCGCGCCACCTTGATCGCGGACTCGACGGCCTCCGCGCCGGAGTTCATCGCGAGGACCAGCTCGGTGCCGGTGAGCTGGGCGAGCTCGCGGCAGAACAGGCCGAACTGGTCGTGGTGGAACGCGCGGCTGGTGAGCGTCACGCGGCCGAGCTGCTCGACGGCGGCGGCCACCAGGTCGGGGTGGCGGTGGCCGAAGTTCAGCGACGAGTAGCCGGACAGGAAGTCGAGGTAACGGCGCCCCTCGACGTCGGTGACCCACGCCCCCTCGCCGTGCGAGATGACCACCGGCAGCGGGTGGTAGTTGTGCGTGCTCCACTCCTCGTCGAGTGCGACGTAATCAGCGCTGGCCAGGTTCATGGTTCCCCTGGTGTGGTGGTCGGCGATGGCGGTCATCCTCCAAGGCTAGGGTGCCGGACAGGCGATTTCAGCCGCGAAGCGTTGCGGATAGCCGTCAAATGTTGCGTAGATCCACCAATCGGTGGGTGATCTTTGCATGACGAGCGGACTGGGCGGTGAATCGCTACGGTCGACTGATGGCGAAGAAGTCGGTTCGTGCGGCCCTGCGACTCGACGAGGTGGACCTCTCCACCCTCGACCCGGCCGGTCGGCCGATCGGGCCGGCGAACAAGAAGGAGGCGGCCGAGGACCTCGCCGCCACCGGGACCGAGCTGGACCGCCTGCAGGAGGCGCTCTACGCGGAGGACTCCCGTGCGGTCCTGCTGGTGCTGCAGGGCATGGACACCTCGGGCAAGGGCGGGGTCGTCAGCCACGTCGTCGGCCTGGTGAACCCGCAGGGCGTGCGGATCGCTTCGTTCAAGAAGCCGACCCCGGCCGAACGCCGCCAGCACTTCCTGACACGGGTCCGCAAGGCGCTGCCGGAGAAGGGCCGCATCGGCGCGTTCGACCGCTCGCACTACGAGGACGTGCTGGTGCCGAAGGTGGAGAAGCTGCTGACGGCGGCGGAGCTGCGCAAGCGGTACAGCGAGATCAACGACTTCGAGGCCGAGCTCGCCGAGAGCGGAACCACGCTCATCAAGTGCTTCCTGCACATCTCGCCGGAGGTGCAGAAGGAGCGGCTGCTCGCACGGCTGGACGACCCGCGCAAGAACTGGAAGTACAACCCGGCCGACATCGACGTGCGGTCCAAGTGGTCGAAGTACCAGGAGGCGTACACGGCCGCGTTGCGGGCCTGCTCGGCGACGCCCTGGTACGCGGTGCCCGCCGACCGCAAGTGGTACCGGAACTGGGCGGTGAGCCGGCTGCTGCTGGAGACGCTGCGCGAGATGGACCCGAAGTTCCCGCAGCCCGCCTACGACCTCGCGGCCGAGAAGGCCCGGCTGATCTCCGCCGACCCGTTGCGGTAGGCGCAATCTTTGTTGCACCTATTGCCGGACTGTATCGATCTGGGCCACTGTGGGCTGCGCCGCCGCCGTTGAGATCGAACCGGAGGTGCGGACGTGGGTGTGGACCGGCGACGATTTCTCGGAGCCATGGGCGTGGGAGCGGGACTGCTGATGACCGGAGGAACCGCCGAGGCGGCTGCCACCACGCGGAGAGTCTTCTTCGGGGCGTACACGACGTGGAGCGGTGGCGCCCAGGGCATCGGCATCGGCACCTACGACACCGCCTCGGGGCAGCTGCGGCAGACCGGTGTCATCAAGGGCGTGGTGAACCCCTCGTTCGTCATCGAGTCGCGCGACGGCCGCTTCCTCTACGCGGTCAACGAGACGAGCAACGGCGAGGTCACCGCGATCGACGCCACCTCGCTGAAGGTGGTCAACAAGGTCGCGACCGGTGGCGCCGACCCGTGCCACCTGACGCTGGACCCGTCGGGCCGGTACCTGATCACCGCCGACTACTCGTCGGGCACGCTCAGCGTGTTCCCGCTGCGCTCCGACGGCGGCATCGGCGCGCGGTCGCAGCTGGTGCGGCACACCGGCTCCGGCCCCGACCCGGACCGCCAGCAGGGCCCGCACGCCCACCAGGTCCTGTTCGACCCGGCCGGCCGGTACGCGCTGGCCGTCGACCTGGGCGCGGACGCCGTGTTCACCTACTCGCTGGCGGCCGGGAAGCTCACCAGGGTCGCGACGGCGAAGCTCAAGCCCGGCGCCGGACCGCGGCACCTGGCGTTCCACCCGAACGGCAAGGTCGCCTACGTGGCCAACGAGCTCGACTCGACCATCGTGTCGTGCGGCTACGCCGACGGGCGGCTCACGCCCGGCCAGGTCCTGCAGACCGCCCCGGCGGGCGGGGCGCGCAACTACCCGGCCGAGGTCCTGGTCTCCGGCGACGGCAGGTTCGTCTACCTGTCCAACCGCGGCCACGACAGCGTCGCGCAGTTCGCGGTGAGCGGCGCCGAGCTGTCCCTGGTCGGCACCACGCCGGTCGGCGGCAGGTACCCGCGGCACATCATCACCGACCCGAGCGGGCGGTTCCTGTTCGCCGCCAACCAGAACTCGAACACGGTCACGTCGTTCGCCGTGGACGGCGCGACCGGCAAGCTGACCCCGTCCGGAACCGCGCTGCAGACCCCGATCCCGGTCTGCGTGCTGCCCGCGCGACTGGGGTGACGCCCGCTCGCCGCGGTGGCGTCCCCCGCCACCGCGGCCGGCCGAGCCGGAGCGGAATCCCGCTCGGCTCCGCGCGGGTGTTCGTGTGATCATGCGCGGGTGAGTTCTCTGAGGGAGGTCACGGCCACCCGGTACGTGACGCCGTTCCGCGAGGGCGGTTCCATGCCGGGGCTGGTCGAGGCCGATGACCTGGGCATGTACGTGGTGAAGTTCCGCGGCGCGGGGCAGGGCGTGAAGGTGCTCGTCGCCGAGGTGGTCGTCGGCGAGCTGGCGCGGCGGCTGGGGTTCCGGGTGCCGGAGATCGTGCTCGTGCACCTCGACCCCGAGCTGGCCCGCGCGGAACCGGACCAGGAGGTCCAGGAGCTGCTGCGCGCCAGCGGCGGGCTCAACCTCGGCTTCGACTACCTGCCCGGCTCGTTCGACTTCAACCCGGTGGTGCGCGACCCCGGTGTGGAGCTCGCGACCCGGCTGCTGTGGTTCGACGCGCTCACCCTCAACGTCGACCGCAGCTGGCGCAACCCGAACATGCTGCTGTGGCACCGGGAACCGTGGCTCATCGACCACGGCGCGAGCCTGTACTTCCACTACTCCTGGAGCGAGGACAGGCCTGCCACCAAGGAGTTCCGCTACGACGCCTCCGACCACGCCATGCTGCCCAACGCCGGTGCTCTGTCCGAAGTGGACGCGGAGTTCGCCGCGAAGATCACGCCGGAGCTGCTCGACGAGGTGCTCGCGCTCGTGCCCGACGAGTGGCTGGAGGGTGACCCGCAGGAACTCCGCCGGCGCTACAAGGACTTCTTCACCTTCCGCCTCGCCCACCGCGGCTGGGTCGACTCGCTGGAGGCCGCGCGTGCCGCACGTGTTTGAGTACGCGCTGCTGCGGGCGGTGCCGCGGCAGGAGCGGGGCGAGTTCGTGAACGTCGGCGTGATCGTCTACTGCGCCGCGCTGGACTTCCTGTGCGCGAAGACCCATGTGGACGGTGACCGGCTCCGGGCGCTCGACCCGGCGCTCGACCTCGAGACGCTCGGCAGCAGCCTGGCCCACCTCGCGAGCTCGTGCGACGGCACGCCGGACGCGGGACCGGTGAGCCGGACGACGATCGGGCAGCGGTTCCGTTGGCTCACGGCGCCGCGCAGCACCGTCGTGCAGACCTCGCCCGCGCACACGGGCTGGACCGACGACCCGTCGGCTGAGGTCACCCGCCTCTTCGAAGCGCTCGTGCTGCCGCCCCGGTAGGTTCGTCGCAACCTGAACGGGCGCACCGCGTCCCTAGGTGCAAAGCGAAACTGATGCGATCGGGGTTGGCGACACATGAGCGCTGGGTACCACCAGGGCTATCAGCAGCAGCGGCGTCCCATGCCGCAGGGGCGACCGAGGAAGAGGAAGCGTCCCGGACGCACCATCCTCGTCGTGCTGCTGGTCTTGCTGCTGGCCGCAGTCGGGTTCTTCTTCTACGTCGACTCGACCCTCAAGCGCATCGACGCGCTGCCGGACTACGAGGGGCGGCCGGCCGAGACGCCGGGCACCACGTGGCTGCTCGTCGGTTCCGACGCGCGGGAAGGCCTGTCGCAGGAGCAGAAGGACGCCCTCGCGACCGGTGACGCGGCGGGCCGGCGCACCGACACCATCATGATGCTGCACCTGCCGGACAACAGCGCGGCCAAGCCGACGCTGCTGTCGTTGCCGCGCGACTCCTACGTCCCCATCCCGGAGAACGGGCGCAACAAGATCAACGCGGCGTTCGCGTTCGGTGGGCCGCAGCTGCTCGTGCGGACCGTCGAGGGTGCGACGGGCGTGCGGATCGACCACTACATGGAGATCGGCTTCGGCGGGTTCTCCGACATGGTCGACGCGGTCGGCGGCGTCGACATCTGCATCGACGAGCCGATCAAGGACCCGCTGGCCGGCATCGACCTGCCCGCCGGCTGCCAGGAGCTCGACGGGCCGCAGGCGCTCGGGTTCGTGCGGACCCGTGCGTTCGCGACCGCGGACCTGCAGCGCGTGCAGAACCAGCGCAAGTTCCTGTCGGCGCTGTTCGAGAAGGTGCAGAGCCCTGCCACCCTCGCGAACCCGTTCCGCGTCGTTCCGCTGCTCAACGCGGCGTCCGGTGCGGTGTCGGTCAACGAGGACGACCACGTGTGGCACCTCGCGAGCGTCGCCCTCAACATGGGCGAGGCGCAGAGCGGGACGGTGCCGATCGCGGGCACCCCGACGGTGCCCGGTGCGGGTTCGGTCGTGCAGTGGAACAAGGAGCAGGCGTCCCAGCTGTTCGACCTGATCAGCAAGGACCAGCCGGTTCCCGCTGACCTGATCGCTGTCCCGAAGTAGTCACTCGGCGGGTTCGGGGATGGGCTCCGAACCGGTCAGACCGGCCTCCTGTGCGATCTCTTCGAGCTCGCGCAGGAGGTCGTCGTATATGGGTGTCAAAGACATGGTGGTAGCCCCCTCGTTCTGATCTTCCCCCGTTCAGGTGACGGGAGCTTACGCCCCTGTACCCGGCGTTCTCGCGACATATGCCCGAATCTCGCTAAATGGTGGCTAAATCTACCTTGCGACCAGGCAATATGTGGAGCCGCCACATGTCGGTCACGACCGGTCACGCCTACCGTTTCCGGCCATGTCGAGTGTCACGGGCCACACCGCACTGGTCACCGGAGCCGCCAGCGGCATCGGCCTGGCCTGCGCCCGCGCCCTGTCGTCTGACGGCGCGAAAGTCCACCTGGTCGACGTCGACCCCGGCGTGCTGCCGCTCGCCGAGGAGATCGGCGGTGTCGGGCACGTCCTCGACCTGACCGGTGACGTCGGCGCTTTGCCCGCCGAGGTCGACGTCCTCGTCAACAACGCCGGCGTGCAGCACGTCGCCCCCATCCACGAGTTCCCCGCCGACCGCTTCTCGGCGATGCTGGAACTCATGCTCGGTGCCGCGTTCCGGCTCACCCGGCACGTCCTGCCGCACATGTACGACCGCGGCTGGGGACGGCTGGTCCACGTCTCCAGCGTGCACGGGCTGCGGGCGTCGGCGTTCAAGTCCGCCTACGTGGCGGCGAAGCACGGCCTGGAGGGCTTCTCCAAGGTCGCCGCGATCGAGGGCGCGCCGCACGGCGTGACCTCCAACTGCGTGGCACCCGGCTACGTGCGGACCCCGTTGGTGGAGAAGCAGATCGCCGACCAGGCGCGGGTGCACGGCATCCCCGCAGCCGACGTCGCGGAGCAGGTCTTCCTCAAGCGCAGCGCAGTCAAGCGGCTGATCGAGCCCGACGAGGTGGCGGCAGCCGTGCTGTGGTTGTGCGACAACAGTTTTGTGACCGGTACGTCGTTGGCCGTCGACGGCGGCTGGACTGCTCAATGAGGAGTTGTCGATGATCAAGAAAGTGGTTGGGGCCTCACTCATCGGGACAACGGTGGAGTGGTACGACTTCTTCCTCTACGGGTCGGCCGCCGCCCTGGTGTTCAACAAGCTCTTCTTCCCGACCGCCGATCCGCTGACCGGCACGCTGCTCGCCTTCACCACGTACGCGATCGGCTTCCTCGCACGGCCGCTGGGCGGGCTGGTGTTCGGCCACTACGGCGACCGGCTGGGGCGCAAGAAGCTGCTGGTGCTGTCGTTGCTGCTGATGGGTGGCGCGACGATGCTGATGGGCGTGCTGCCCACGTACGCGTCGGTGGGCGTCCTGGCGCCGTTGCTGCTGACGTTCCTGCGGCTGGTGCAGGGCTTCGCGCTCGGCGGCGAGTGGGGCGGGGCCGTGCTCATCGTGTCCGAGCACGGTGATCCGCAGCGGCGCGGGTTCTGGGCGTCGTGGCCGCAGGCCGGTGTGCCGTGCGGCAACCTGCTCGCGACGGCGGTGCTCGCGGTCCTCGCGGCGGTGCAGTCGGACGCGGACTTCCTCGCGTGGGGCTGGCGCATCCCGTTCCTGCTCTCCGGTGTGCTCGTGGTGATCGGTCTGTGGATTCGGCTCACCGTGTCGGAGTCGCCGATCTTCCTGGCCGCCCAGGAGAAGGCGGCACAGGAGACGAAGGCGAAGGGGCCGGCCGAGGAGAAGGCGCCCGCGCTGGAGCTGCTCAAGCACAACTGGCGCGAGGTGCTGATCGCGATGGGCGCGCGGTTCGCCGAGAACGTGTCGTACTACGTGATCACGGCGTTCATCCTCGTCTACGTCGTCACCGGCCTCGGGCTGTCGAAGTCGGTCGGCCTCAACGCGGTGCTGGTCGCCTCGGCCGTGCACCTGGTGACGATCCCGGTGTGGGGTCACCTCTCCGACCGGTTCGGGCGGAAGCCGGTCTACCTCGTCGGCACGGTCGGCATGGCCGGGTGGATCTTCGCGTTCTTCGCGCTGCTCGACACCAGGGACCCGGTGCTGATCACGCTCGCCACGACCGTCGGACTCGTGCTGCACGGCGCGATGTACGGGCCGCAGGCGGCGTTCTTCTCGGAGCTGTTCGGGACGCGGGTGCGCTACTCGGGTGCGTCGGTCGGCTACCAGCTCGCCTCGATCGCGGCCGGCGCGCTGGCCCCGTTGATCGCGACCGCGCTGCTGCAGGCGTACGGGTCGTCGTTCCCCATCGCCGTCTACGTGGTCCTCACCTGCGTGATCACCGTGGTCGCGATCGTCTTCGCGAAGGAGACCCGTGGTGCGGACCTGGAGGAACGTGACAGGGTTGGGGTGTGACACGACGGCGTGAAGCCGAACTGGCGGCGTTGTTCGACACCGCGTCCGAGCTCGCGGGCATGCGCGAGCCGGACGCGGTCCTCCGCTCGATCGTGCGGAGGGCGCGCACGCTGCTCGGCACCGACCTGTCGTACCTGTCGATGAACGACCCGGCCGGCACCTACATGCGGGTGACGGACGGGTCGGTCTCGCCGCTCTTCCAGCAGGTCCGGCTCGGCCTCGGCGAGGGCCTGGGCGGGCTCGTGGCGCAGACCGCCCAGCCCTACGTCACGCCCGACTACTTCGGCGACGCCCGGTTCAACCACACCGGCCCGATCGACTCGGCGGTGCGCGACGAGGGCCTGGTGGCGATCCTGGGCGTGCCGCTGAAGCTCGGCTCGAAGGTCATCGGCGTGCTCTACGCGGCCGACCGGACCGCGCGGGAGTTCCCGCCGGAGGAGGTCTCGCTGCTGCAGTCGCTGGCCGACCACGCGGCCATCGCGATCGACACGGCGTCGCTGTTCGAGACGATCCAGGCCAACAACGCCGCGATGAAACGCGCGGAGGAGGCGCACGACCGGCTCACGGACCTGGTGCTGCGCGGTGGTTCCGCCGCCGACGTGGCCGCCGCGGTGGGGGAGCTGCTGGGCGGTGCGGTGGAGGTCCTGGAGACCGCGCCGACGTCCGCTGTGCGCGCCAACGGCCGTGCGGTGCGGATCGACGGCGTGTGGGTGTGCGCGGTGCTCGCGGGTTCGGAGCTGCTCGGCGGGGTCACCCTGTCCGGGCGGCCAGAGCTGTCGGACGCCGACCGGCGGCTGTTCGAACGGTCGGCGGTCGTGACGGCGTTGCTGTTGCTGCTGCGCAGGACCGTGGCGGAGGCGGAGAACAAGGTCCGCGGCGAGCTGATCACCGACCTCCTCGACGGGCGCGACCCGGCGGCGCTGCTGGCGCGGGCACGCCGGGTCGGCGTCGAGCTGACCGACCCGCACGTCGTGCTCGTGGCGGACGGGAACCTGGGCGCCGCCACGCACTACGCATCGGTCCACAGAGGACTGGCGGGCTCGCGGGACCGGGACGTGGTGCTGGCGCTGCCGTCCGGGTCGACGGCGGTCGCCCAGGAGGTCGCGCGGGCGCTGGGAGCCACGGTCGGCGCGTCCGGGCCGGTCGCGGGGCCGGTGGCCATCGCGGCCGCCTACGAGGAGGCCCGCCGCTGCCTGCGGGCGCTGCGGCTGCTGGGCAGGGAGAAGGACGCCGCGACGATGGCCGACCTCGGGTTCGTCGGCGTGCTGCTCGGGGAACGCGCGGACGTGTCCGGCTACGTGCGGTCCGTGCTGGGCCCGGTGCTCGACTACGACACCGAACGCGGCACGGAGCTGGTGCACACGCTGGAGGTCTACTTCCGCTGCGGCGCGAGCCTGAGCCGCGCCAAGGCCGAGCTGCACCTCCACGTCAACACGGTCACGCAACGGCTCGACCGGGTCACGTCGCTGCTCGGCGACTGGCAGTCGCCGGACCGCGTGCTGGAGGTGCAGCTCGCCCTGCGGCTGCTGCGCCTCCTCGGCTGACACCGGCACCGCACCACCGGCCGCCGCGTCGGAGTCGCCGAACGGCTTGGCGATCAGCATGCAGAGCAGGCTGAGGCCGGCCACGAGCGCACCGCTGAGGATCGAAGCCGTAGCACTGGTAGAGGTCGATGATGCCCGCCGCGAAGAACGCCGGCAGGTAGCCGCCGGAGCCTTCCGCGCCGTAGCTGACCGACGCGATGGTGACCAGCAGGGCGATCAGGTGGACCCAGCCGGTCCTCGGCGGTCACCGCCGCTACGCCTGCCTGATCAGGTCGGCGGCCCGCTCTCCGATCATGAGGACGGTGACCATGGGGTTCACCGTCGGCATGGTGGGGAACACGGACGCGTCGACGACGCGGAGGCCTTCGAGGCCGATGACCTTCAGGTCACCGTCCACAACGGACCCGATCGCGCAAGTGCCTGCCGGGTGGTAGACGGTGTGCGCGGCCCTGCGGCCGTACTCGGACAGCTCCTCGTCGCTCGTGACGTCCGGGCCGGGGGCGATCTCCCGCTTGAGCCACGACCTCAACGGCTCCTGCTCGGCGATCTTCCGCGCGATCCTGAAGCCGTCGACCAGGGTCTGCTCGTCGTAGCCGTCGGGGTGGGTGAAGTAGCCGAAGTCGAGCGCGGGCTTCTCCGCCGGGTCGCTGGACCGCAACCACATCCGGCCCCTGCTGTGCGGGCGCGGGACGTTCGGCGTCATGCACACGCCGTGCTCCACCGCCGGGTGGCCGAGGCGTTCCGTGTGGACGGTGAACGGGATCTGGTAGAAGTGGAACATCAGGTCCGGCCGCGGGTCGGCGGCGTCGCGGCGGATGAACAGGCCCGCGTCGGAGTCCATCACCGAGTTCTCCGGCAACGGTCCCGTGGTCTCCCACACGATCACCGACTCGGGGTGGTCGAGCAGGTTCTCGCCGACACCGGGCAGGTCGTGCTTCGGCTCGATGCCGATGCTGCTCAGGTGCTCGGCGTCACCGACGCCGGAGAGCATCAGCAGGCGGGGCGTGTCGATGGCGCCCGCGCACAGCAGGACCTCCTTGTTCGCCTCGACGTAGCCCTTGTCGGTGTGCACGCCGATCGCGCGGTCGCCGTCGAACTCGATCTTGCTCGCCCACGTGTGGAGCAGCAGCGTCAGGTTCCTGCGCTCCAGGACCGGGTGCACGTACGCCGTGGACGCGCTCGAACGCTGGTTGTCCTTCTCCGGGTGGTAGGCGATGGAGAAGAAACCCACGCCGTCCTGGAACGGCCCGGCGTTGAAGTCCTCGACCTCGGGAACGCCGGTGGCCCGCCGCGCCGCGGCCACGAAGTCCCGCGCGATCGGGTTCCGGTCCTTCTCCGCCACCGGGGTGATGTTGAGCTGGACCCTGTCGAAGTACGGGCCGACCGCGTCCCACGTCCAGCCGTGGCCCCAGTCGTCGAGGTCCTGCGGCAGCGGCTGGAAGCAGATCAGCGTGTTGTGGCTGGAACACCCGCCCAGGACCTTCGCGCGGCTGTGCCGGATGTGCGAGTTGCCGTTGGGCTGCTCGACCGTCGGGTAGTCGTAGTCGTACTCGGTCTCCAGCAGGTTGATCCAGTTGCGCAGGTTGAGGATCTTCTCGTCGCCCACGTCGGAGGGACCGCCCTCGACGACCGCGACGGTGACGTTCTCGTCCTCGGTCAGCCGTGCCGCGAGCACGCAGCCCGCCGTGCCGCCGCCGACGATCACGTAGTCGTACGCGGTCACTCGGTGTCCTCCCGCGCGGAACGAGTGCGGCGTGCGAACCAGTTCTGTGCCTGTGGCTTGAGGTTCTGGTAGACGTGCTTGGGCTCGGTGTACTCGTGCAGACCGGCGGTGCCGAGCTCGCGGCCGACACCGGAGCGCTTGAAGCCACCCCACTCGGCCTGCGGCAGGTAGGGGCCGAACTCGTTGATCCACATGGTGCCGTGGCGCAGCTTCTTGGCGACCCGCTGCGCCTTGTCGAGGTCCTGGCTCCACACACCGCCGGCGAGGCCGTAGTCGGTGTTGTTGCCCAGCGCGATCGCCTCCTGCTCGGTCTGGAAGCGCTCGGCGGTGATGATCGGGCCGAACGTCTCGTCCTGGACGAGCCGCATGTCCGCGCGGCAGTCCGCGTAGACGGTGGGGCGGAAGAAGAAACCGTTCCGCAGTTCGGGTTCGTCCGGTCGCCTGCCGCCGGCCTTCAGGGTGGCGCCCTCCTGCTCCGCGATCTCGACGTAACGCTCGACCTTGGCGCGGTGCTCGGCGGAGACGAGGGGACCGGACTCGGTGTCGGGGTCGAAGCCGTTGCCCAGCTTGACGAGCTCGGCCCGGCGGGCGACCTCGTCCACGAAGTCGTCGTAGACGTCGGTGTGCACGATGAGCCGCGTGCCGGACGAGCAGACCTGGCCCGCGTGGAAGAACGCGGCGGTGAGCGCGTAGTCGACGGCGACGTCGAGGTCGGCGTCCGCGAAGACGATGTTCGGGTTCTTGCCGCCCAGTTCCAGCGCGACCTTCTTCACCGTCCGCGCCGCGGCGGCCATGATCCGCTGACCGGTGGCGAGGCTGCCGGTGAACGAGATCAGGTCCACGTCCGGGTGCTCGCTCAGCGGGGCACCGACCTCGGGGCCGGTGCCGAGCACGAGGTTCGCGACACCGTCGGGCAGCCCGGCCTCGGTCAGCAGCTCGAACAGCTTGATCGTGGTGAGCGGGGTGATCTCGCTCGGTTTGGCGACCAGCGTGTTGCCCGCCAGCAGCGCCGGTGCGATCTTCCAGGAGATCTGCAGCAGCGGGTAGTTCCAGGGCGCGATCATGCCGCACACGCCGACCGGTTCGTGGTCGATGCGGCTGATGACGTCTTCCGGTGTGCCCTGGACGATCTTGGGGTGCAGCAGGCCGGCCAGCCCGCCGTAGTAGCGGAAGACCGAGACGACGTCGTCCACGTCGATCCGGCTCTCCACCAGCGTCTTGCCGGTGTCGAGGGTCTCGGTGCGGGCGATGTCCTCCTTGTCGCGCTCCAGCAGGTCCGCGACCCGGTTCAGCACGGCGGCGCGGTGCTCGGGCGCCGAGTGCTGCCAGTCTCCGTGGTCGAAAGCGGTTCTGGCCTTCGCGATCGCCTGGGTCGCCTGCTCGCGAGTGTGGTCCTCGACCTCGGTGAGAACACTCTGGTCGAAGGGGTTGATGATCTGCCGCACCGGCGACACGGAGGCCTCCCTCTCGTCTGTCCACGCAGGACATGGGGGTGTTGCCGGTCGCCGGCGGCGGTCAAACCGTGACAACCGTCTCTACCGGAGATCCCGGCGGAATCGGGTGAAGAGCCGGGCGTTGCTCATGGCCAGGACACCGACGACCGCGTCCTCGTCACGGTCGTCCCGGTAGGTCGCGACGAACTTCCGGTCCTCGATGGACCCGTCTTCGACGCGAACGACGTTCGTCGCTCGTCCGGCGAACTGGATCCGCACGCCGTACTGGTCCGACCACACGTAGCCGCCGTTGGCGTGCGTGGCGACGGTCTCGCCCGCGAGCAGGTTGCGGACGGCGACCTGCGCCTGCTCGGTGGCCGACGTCCAGTGCTCGGCGCGGTGCCCCGCGCAGTTGGCGACGTCCCCGACGGCGACGACGTTGCGGAGGTTCGTCACGCCGCCCGCGTCGCACGCGACGCCGTTGTTCAGGTCGACCGGGCCACCGGCGAGCCAGTCGGTCGCCGGGCGGGCTCCGATGCCCGCGACGACGACGTCGGCGCCGACGAGCCGGCCGTCGGCGAGCTTGATCCCGCCGTCAACGTTGACCGACTCAACGTTGACGCCGGTGATCAACGTTGATCCGTGGTCGCCGTGCAGCTGCCCGCACGCGGCGCCCATCTCCGGTCCCAGCACGCGGGTCAACGGCGTCGGCAGCGCCTCGACGACCGTGACCTCCTTGCCGAGCGCACGGGCGCTCGACGCGATCTCCGCGCCGATGAACCCGGCGCCGATGATGCCGACGTGCTGCGCGCCGGCGAACGCGTCGCGCAGCCGGGTCGCGTCGTCGAGGGTGCGCAGGACGTGCGTGCCCGGCATCGTGCGCGCGACACCGCCGGTGGCGATGACGAACCCGTCGGCGGCGACGGTGGTGCCGTCGCTGAGTGAGACTTCGCCCGCGGACAGCCCCGTGGCCCGCACGCCGAGCCGCCATTCCGCACCGAGCTCGTCCAGGTCCTCCTGGTCGGCCAGCGGCACCGCCTCGCACTTGCCCAGCAGGAAGTCCTTCGACAACGGCGGCCGGTCGTAGGGCAGGTGCACCTCGTCACCCACCACGACGACCCGTCCGTCGAACCCCTGCCTGCGCAGTGCCTGCGCCGACCTCAGACCGGCCAGCGAAGCACCGATGATCGCGATCGTCCTCACGCCACGTCCCTGTTCACCTCGACATCGACATAGACCTCACCATCCTCCACGCGAACGGGGTAGGTCCTCACCGGTCGTTTGGCGGGCAGACACGTGGGCTCGCCCGTGCGAAGGTCGAAGGACGCGGCGTGCAGCGGGCACTCGACGAGGCACCCCTCCAGCCACCCCTCGCTGAGGGAGGCGTCCTGGTGGGTGCAGGTGTCGTCGATGGCGTACAGGGTGCCGTCGGCGTTGAAGACGGCGATCGGCGCATGAGGGCCGACGATGCGCACCGCCTCTCCTGGGGGCAGGTCCGTGAGAGCGCAGGCGCGGATCATCGTCGGCCTCCGTTGCGTGAAGCGAAACGCGTTCCGAATGACGCAACACAATGTCCGGCTCCGCCGACTCGTCGTCAAGACTTCGGCCGGGTGTTTTGCTTCCCGGTTACTGTTGCGCGATGGGCAACTCCGACTCGGCAGCTCAGGTGCAGTCCGTCGACCGGGCGATCAGCGTGCTGGAGCTGCTGGCCCAGGGCGAGGCCGGGATCACCGAGATCGCGGGTGAGCTGGGCGTGCACAAGTCCACGGTGTCGAGGCTCGTCTCCGTCCTGGAGGCCCGCGGACTGGTCGAGCAGCTGGGGGAACGCGGCAAGTACGCGATCGGCTTCGGCGTGGTCCGGCTCGCGGGCGCCGCCACCGGCCGGATGGACCTCACCAAGCTCGGCCAGCCCGTCTGCCAGGCCCTCGCCGACGAGCTCGGCGAGACCGTGAACATCGCCGTGCACGACGCCGGCGTCGCCATCAACACCACCCAGGCCCGCGGTTCCGCCGCCGTCTCGGCGGTGAACTGGATCGGCCGGCGGACCCCGTTGCACGCCACCTCGTCCGGCAAGATCCTCCTGGCCCACCTGCCGGAGGCCGAGCGCACGCGGCTGGCCGCGCAGGACCTCGACCCCTACACCGAGAACACCGTGGTCGACCCCGTTCGCCTGCTGGCCGAGCTCGACGAGGTCGCACGGCAGGGGTTCGCGGTGTGCTTCGAGGAGCTGGAGCTCGGCCTGCACGCGGTCGCGGTCCCGGTGCGCGGCCACCGCGGCGAGGTGGTCGCGGCGATGAGCGCGTCCGGGCCGTCGTACCGGTTGTCGCGGCACCGGGTGCGGGAGATCGTCCCGACGATGTCGGCGGCCGCGGCCGGTCTGTCGGCGCAGCTCGGCTACTTCGCGGGCTGAGCGGGTCCGTAAGCGTTCGGCGTGGGTGCCGCGCCAACCGAGGTCAACAGCACCGCTGCCGCCCGTTTTCACGGTCCGGCACACGCCCGCGGCACGAACGGCGGTATTGACAGGCGGTCCCGCTGGCCGCAGCTTGTTGCATATAGCGGAACGAGTTCTGTGACGCGCAACAGCGGCGAAGGGGTGTCCTGATGCCTGGTGCAGTGCCTCGCGTGGTGCTCGTGGGGGCGGGGATCGTCGGGTGCGCGCTCGCCGACGAGCTCACCGAACGCGGTTTCACCGACGTCACGGTCCTCGACCAGGCGGACGGGCCCGCGGCGGGCGGGTCCAGCGGCCACGCACCGGGCCTGGTGTTCCAGACGAACCCCTGCCGCAGCATGACCGCGTTCGCCCGCTACACGGTCGAGAAGTACACCGCGCTGGGCTGCTTCGACCAGGTCGGCGGCCTGGAGATCGCCACGACCCCCGAGCGGCTCGCCGACCTGTCCCGCCGGCACGGCTGGGCCACGGCGTGGGGCGTGCCGAGCCGGCTCGTCGACGCCGGCGAGGTGGCGCGCCTGCACCCGTTGCTCGACCACGACCAGGTCCTCGGCGGCTTCCTGATCCCGAGCGACGGTCTCGCGAGACCCGTTGCCGCCGCCGAGGTACAGGCGCGGAGGGCGGTCGAGCGGGGCGCGCGGTTCGAGTACGGGCAGCGGGTCGTCGCCGTCGAGACCTCCGGCGACCGGGTGACCGCGGTGCGGACCGAGAGCGGCGCCTTCCCGGCCGACGTCGTGGTGTCGTGCGCCGGGATGTGGGGGCCGGTGCTGGGGGAGATGGTCGGGCTGACCGTCCCGCTCGTGCCGATGGCGCACCAGTACGCCTTCACCGGTGAGCTGGCCGCCGACCCGCGGGCATTGGCGCGGCAGCCGATCCTGCGGCACCAGGAAGCCGACCTGTACTTCCGCTCGCACGGCCGGGCGCTGGGCATCGGGGCCTACGGGCACCGGCCCATGCCGATCGCCGCCGGGGACATCACCGGCTCGGAGCTGCCGTTCACCGAGGAGGACTTCGCGCCGTCGTGGGAGGCCGCGGTCGAGCTGTTCCCGGCACTGGCCGAGGCGGGGGTCCAGCGCGGGTTCAACGGGCTGTTCTCGTTCACCAGCGACGGGATGCCGCTGCTGGGGGAGCACCCGCGGGTGCGCGGGTTCTGGGTCGCGGAGGCGGTGTGGATCACGCACTCGGCCGGGGTGGCGCGGTCGGTGGCCGAGTGGATCGTCGACGGGCAGCCGCGGCTCGACCTGCACGCCAGCGACCTCGGCCGGTTCGAGCAGGTGCAGCTGGCGCCGGACTACGTGCTGGAGCGCAGCTGCCGGAACTTCACCGAGGTCTACGACGTGCTGCACCCGCTGCAGCCCGTGGAGAGCCCCCGGCCGCTGCGGACGAGCCCCTTCTACGCGCGGCACCGGGAGCTGGGCGCGTTCTTCCTCGAAGCCGCCGGCTGGGAGCGGCCGCACTGGTTCGAGGCCAACGCGGACCTGCCCGAGGTCGCGGAGGTCCCGGAGCGCGGCGAGTGGGCGAGCCGGTACTGGTCGCCGATCTGCGGCGCCGAGGCCCTGGTGACGCGCAGGCGCGTGGCGATGTTCGACATGACCCCGTTGAAGCGGCTGGAGGTCAGCGGGCCGGGCGCGCTGGAGTTCCTGCAGCGCATGACGACCAACAACCTCCGGCGCAAACCGGGCGCAGTCGTGTACACGTTGCTGCTCGACGAGACCGGCGGTGTGCGCAGCGACCTCACGGTCGCGCGGCTCGACGAGACCACCTTCCAGGTCGGCGCCAACGGCAACCTCGACCTGGCGTGGCTCACCCGGCACGCACCGGACGACGTCCACGTCCGGGACATCACGGCGGGAACGTGCTGCATCGGCCTGTGGGGACCCAGGGCACGCGACCTGCTCAACGGCGTCGCGCACACGCTCGACACCGGGAAGGGCTACTTCACCGCGCAACGGGGGTTCGTCAAGAACGTGCCGGTGACCGCGCTGCGACTGTCCTATGTGGGCGAACTGGGCTGGGAGCTGTACACGACGGCCGACCTCGGCGTGACGCTGTGGGACACGCTGTGGGAGGCGGGGCGGGAGCACGGCGTGATCGCGGCCGGGCGCGGGGCGTTCGCGAGCCTGCGGCTGGAGAAGGGCTACCGGTCGTGGGGCACCGACGTCACCGACGAGCACGACCCGTTCGAGGCGGGCCTCGGGTTCGCGGTGCGCGAGGACGAGGACTTCCTCGGCAAGGAGGCGCTCGGGAAGCGTTCCAGCGACCGGAAGCTCACGTGTCTCGCGATCGACGACCCGCACCAGGTCGTCATGGGCAGCGAGCCGGTGTTCCACGGCGGTGAGCCGGTCGGGTACGTCACGAGCGCGGCCTACGGGTACACGACGGGCGTCAACATCGCCTACGCGTGGCTGCCCGAGGGCGTCGGCGAGGTCGAGATCGAGTACTTCGGCTCCAGGGTGCGCGCGCGGCCGGTGCCGGAGCCGCTGTTCGACCCCGGGATGAAGCGGCTGCGCGGGTGAGCGGCACCTACGACGTCGTCGTGGTCGGGCTCGGCGGCATGGGCAGCGCCGCGGCCTGGCACCTGGCCCGGCGCGGACTCCGGGTGCTGGGGCTCGAGCAGTTCGCGCCCGTGCACGCACGGGGCTCCAGCCACGGCGAGTCGCGGATCACGCGGCAGGCCTACTTCGAGGACCCGGCCTACGTCCCGTTGCTGCTGCGCGCGCACGAGCTGTGGGACCGGGTCGAGCACGACAGCGGGCAGCGGATCTTCCACCGGGTCGGCGGCGTCCTCGTCGGCGCACCGGACAGCCGCACCGTCGCGGGCAGCCGGCGCAGCGCCGAGCAGTACGGCCTGCGGCACGAGGTGCTGGACGCGCACGACATCCGCCGGCGCTTCCCGGTGATGCGGCCACACCCGCACGAGGTCGCGCTGCACGAACCCGGAGCGGGCTACGTCGTGCCGGAGAGCGCCGTGCGCGCCCACCTCGACCTCGCCGCACGGGCGGGCGCCGAGCTGCGCTTCGCGGAACCGGTGACCCGCTGGGAGGCCGGCCGCGTCACCACCGCGAAGGGCACCTACGAGACCGGTCACGTCGTCCTCGCACCGGGACCGTGGGCGCCGCGGCTGCTGGCGCACCTGGGCGTCACGTTCGAGGTCGAACGACAGGTGCAGCACTTCTTCCGCCCCACCGCGGACCTCCGTGACCACCCCACCTACATCTGGGAACGCGCCGGCCGCACGTTCTACGGCTTCCCCGAACGCGGCGGCACCGTCAAGGTCGCCATCTACGGCGAAGGCCGGTCCTGCACGCCGGAGACCATCGACCGCACCGTCCACGACGACGAGGTCGAGGCGGCCAGGGCGCTGGTCGCCGACCGGATGCCCGGTGTCACCGGCACCTTCGACCGGGCGTCCACCTGCATGTTCACCAACACCGCCGACGGCCACTTCGTGATCGCGCGCCAGGGCGGCGTCACGGTGGCGTGCGGGTTCTCCGGGCACGGCTTCAAGTTCGTGCCGGTGGTCGGCGAGATCGTCGCCGACCTCGCAGCCGAGGGTGCGACGAGGCACCCGATCGCCCTGTTCGACCCGGCGCGTCTGAGAGGCGGAGCATGACCGGCAGCCTGATCCCCACGCTGGAGGGCCGCTACTACACCGATCCCGCGATCTTCGAACGGGAACAGACGGCCATCTTCGAGCGCATGTGGTTCTGCGCGGTCCGCGCGGCCGACCTCCCGGACGCCGGCGACTTCCGCACGGTGCAGGTCGGACGGGAGAGCGTGCTCGTCGCACGCGACCGCCGCGGTGCGCTCAACGCGTTCCTCAACGTGTGCCGCCACCGCGGCGCGCGCATCTGCGTCGAGGAGGCCGGCAGCGTCAAACGCGCGTTCCAGTGCCCTTACCACGCCTGGACCTACGCGTTGGACGGAAACCTGATCGCCGCACCCAACCTCACCTCAATGCCCGACGTCGATCGCGTTGCGTATGGACTGACGAAGGTGCATTTGCGCGAATGGCTCGGCTACGTGTGGGTGAACCTTTCGGACAGTCCTCCGAGGTTCGAGGACGACGTGCTGAGCGCGGTGACCGAACGTTTGGGGTCACTCGACGCCATCGACGGCTACGAGGTCGACCGGTTGTCCGTGGGCAGGCGGATCGTCTACGACGTCAGGGCCAACTGGAAGCTGATCATCGAGAACTTCATGGAGTGCTACCACTGCGCGACCATCCACCCCGAGCTGACCGAGGTGCTGCCCGAGTTCGCCGACGGCTACGCGGCGCAGTACTACGTCGGCCACGGCGCCGAGTTCGGCGAGGACGTCCAGGGGTTCACCGTCGACGGTGGTGAGGGCTTCGCAAGGCTTGCGGCGCTGGAGGAGGAACGCGACCGGAAGTACTACGCCATCACCGTCAAACCGCAGGTCTTCGTGAACCTCGTGCCGGACCACGTGATCGTGCACCGCATGTACCCGATGGCCGCGGACCGGACGGTCGTGGAGTGCGATTGGCTCTACGCCAAGGAAGTCGTCGCCACCGGCCGTGACGTCTCCCGCTCGGTCGAGCTGTTCCACCGGGTGAACGAGCAGGACTTCGAAGCCTGCGAGCGATGCCAGCCCGCCATGGCCTCGAAGGCCTACGCGCAGGGCGGAGTGCTGGTGCCCTCCGAGCACCACATCGGCGACTTCCACGCCTGGCTCCTCCGCAAACTGGAATCAGCCGACTAGGGGATCGACTGGTCACCCGTGCACGCGAAAGCTTGCACGGGTGATGGAGCAGACGGACTTCTTGCCCCCCAACGGGGAGCACGATCTCCTCCGCCGCATCCGCCAACTGGCCGAGCGAGCGGAACGGACGGCGCACAACAGGTCCAACTTCGTGGGACCACCGCCGTCGCAGGAGCACCTCGACATCCTCGCGGAGATCAGGACGCTCTCCGAGGAGATGACGACGGCGAGCAGGAGCACGGCCGCGCCCGCGGTGGCGGCCAAACCCGCGGCCACCCCGGCGAGGGCGGTCACGCGGGCCGAGGAACTGCCCAGGCCCGCCAGGGCGGCCGACGACCTGCTGCCCAGATCGTGACGATCGGACCGGCACGGTCGAGCCGCGATGATCGGACCGTGACGGTCGAGCCGCGACCGTCGGACCGTCACGGCCGGGCAGCGACGGTCCTGCTCGTGACGGTCCGGCCCGTGACGGTCAGCGCCGCTGGCCGCGCACCATCTTGACCAGACCCTTCATCGTCTCCTCCAGCCCGGAGCCGAACGGGTTGTCGTGCACCAGGTACGTCCACGTCGAGCTGGGGCGCTTCACCCCGGCGTCGGCGAGGTCGTAGCCGTCGTCGGTGATCTTCGCTGCCTCGTACTTCTCCTTCGCGAGCTCCCACGACTCCGGCACGATCTTGTTGAACGCCGGGATGGCCTCGCGGTGGAACTCGTCGAGCGGGTTCTGCCGCGCCAGCGCGCGCAGGTGGATGCCCTCGCGCAGGTCGGACAGGAACGTCAGGTGGTGCGTCCACAGGTCGTCGAGGAAGAACAGCGTGATCCCGCGCGCCGCCTCCGCCGCGATCTCGTCGGGCGCGCCCTCCTTCTCGCCGAGCTTCTCGAACGCGGCGTCCGTGCGCAGCACCACGTCCCGGTGCTTGAGCAGCAGGTCGCGCTGGTGCTCGATCAGCTTGTTGTAGCGCCACGTGTTGCGGTGGATCTCCAGGTCCACGCCCTCGGCCACGCGCTGGGCGTGCTCGAAGGTGTGCAGCAGTCCCTTGTCGCGCACCCGGCCGTCGGTGTCCACTTCGGACGGGTCCTCGGCGTCGGGCGCGTACTGGGTGATGAGGTCGTCCTGCAGTGACGAGAAGAACACCGAGCCACCGGGGTCGCCCTGGCGTCCGGCGCGGCCGCGCAGCTGGTCGTCGAGGCGGGAGGACGAGTGCCGGCCGGTGCCGACCACGTACAGGCCGCCCAGCTCGGCGATGCGGTCGTGGTCCTCGCCCTCGTGACCGCCCAGGCGGATGTCGGTGCCGCGACCGGCCATCTGCGTCGACACGGTGATGCGCCCGAACGAGCCGGCGTCGGCGATGATCGCCGCCTCCTCGGCGTCGTTCTTCGCGTTCAGCACCACGCACTCGAGCCCGGCCTTGCGCAGCTTCGTGGAGATCCGCTCCGACTCGGCGACGTCGAGCGTGCCGACGAGGATCGGGCGCCCGCTCTCGTGCGCGGTCTTGATCTCCTCGACGATCGCGGCTTCCTTCTGCTCCAGCGTCGCGTAGAGGCGGAAGTGCTCGTCCTCGCGGATGTTCTCCTTGTTCGGCGGGATCACGAGGACCTCGAGCGAGTAGAACTCGCGCAGGGTCTCCGCGACCGCCACGGCCGTGCCGGTCATGCCGCACCGCGTCGGGTACCGCGACAGCAGCGCCTGCACGGTCATCGAGTCGAGGATCTCGCCCGACTCGGTCGTCTGCACGTTCTCCTTGGCCTCGACCGCGGCCTGCAGGCCGTCCGGCCACCGCTGCAGCTTCGCGACGCGGCCGCGGGTGTCGTTGATCAGGTGCACCTTGCCGTCGCGCACGATGTAGTCGACGTCGCGGTGCAGCAGGACCTGCGCGTGCAGGGCCACGTTGACCTTCGACAGCGTCGAGGTGACGTGCTCCTGCGAGTACAGGTCGATCTCGCCCAGCGCGCGCTCGACGGCCTCGGAGCCCGCGCCGGTGAGGAAGACGTTGCGCTCCTCGTCGTCGATCTCGTAGTGCAGGTTCTGCCGCAGCCGCTTCACCAGGTCGGCGATCACCGGGTCGGCGGCCTCCGCGCTGGTCGAACCGGCCAGCACGAGCGGCACGCGGGCCTCGTCGACGAGCACCGAGTCGGCCTCGTCGATCAGCGCGACCTCGGGCTCGGGGACGATCAGGTCCTCCGGCCGGGTGGCGATGCGGTCGCGCAGGATGTCGAACCCGATCTCGCTGACCGGTGCGTACGTGACCTCGCACTGGTAGGCGTCGCGCCGCTCCTCGTGCTTGGAGCTGCCGTTGAGCCACCCGGCGCTGACGCCGAGCAGCCGGTACAGCGGCCCCATCCACTCGGCGTCGCGCTGGGCCAGGTAGTCGTTGACGCTGACCACGTGGACGCGCTTGCCCTTGATCGCGAACCCGGCCGCGGCCATGGCGCCGGCGAGCGTCTTGCCCTCACCGGTGGCCATCTCGACGACGAGGCCGTTGAGCAGGCCCAGCGCGCCCAGCACCTGCACGTCGAACGGCCGCTGCCCGATGGCGCGGTCCGCGGCCTCCCTGGTCAGCGCGACCAGCTCGGTGTCGGTGCACTCCTCGCGCAGCTTCACGGCGTGGGCCGTCAGCTCCTCGTCGCTGAACGCCTTGAACGCCTCGGCGTGTTTGTCCACGTCAGCGAGCCGGGCCGAGAACGGTGCGAGGTCGATCGACGCCGGTTTCTGCGCGAACCGGCGCATCCGCTGCTTGAAGCGCGCCATGAGAGTGGTCACGACGCAGCAACGTACGGCATTGCCGCGAGGTTCCGCAGAGGTCTTGACTGTGAAGGCCCGGATTGTCGGGTTCATCCGGGCCTCCACAGCCGTGATCAGGCCTGTTCCGGTTGGTGCGTCTCCGGCAGCCGCAGCACCGACACCAGTGTCACCACCGCCATGAGCAGCAGGAACGCCGACACCGACAGCGAGGTCCCGGTCGCGCCCAGCAGCGCCGTCATGATGACCGGCGTACCGCCGCTGACCAGGATCGACGCCAGCTGGTATGCCAGCGACGCGCCCGAGTAGCGGACCTCGGGCGCGAACAGCTCACCCAGGTAGGCGGCGATCGGCCCGTAGACCAGCGAGGTCGCGATGCCGCCGACGGTCGTGGCCACGAACATCCACAGCAGCGAGCCCGTGTCGACCAGCAGGAAGTACGGGAACGCCCAGACGAGCATGCCGACCGTGCCCGCGATGATCAGCGGGCGGCGGCCCAGCCGGTCCGACAGCGCACCGGCGTAGAGGATCACCGGGATGCCGACGAGCGAGGACAGCAGGCTCACCATCAGCACGGACTCGCGCGCCAGCCCCAGCGTCGTGGTCGCGTACGACAGCACGCCCGCGATCGAGACGTAGAAGATGGCGTTCGAGGCGAACATCAGGCCGGCGCCGAGCAGGATCTGCCTGCGGTGCGAGCGCAGGGCCTCCTTCAGGGGAGCGTGGACGACGGCGGGACCGGCGGCGCGGCGTTGCTGCAGTTCGCGGAACACCGGGCTGTCCTCGACCTTGAGCTGGATGAACAGCACGACCGGGAACAGCAGGGCGCTCGCGAGGAACGGCACGCGCCAGCCCCACGAGGCGAACGCCTCCTGGCTCATCGTCGTGGTGGCGGCGATGAAGGCGACGTTGCCGAGGAACACGCCGATCGGCACACCGGCCTGCCCGAACGTGCCCGCGAACCCGCGGCGGCGCGGTCCTGCGGACTCGGTGAGCAGCAGGACGACACCGCCCCACTGGCCGCCGACGGCGATGCCCTGCAGGAACCGCAGCACGACGAGCAGCAGGGGAGCGCCGACGCCGATGCTGGCCGAGGTCGGCAGCAGGCCGATCAGGAACGTGGCACCGGCCATCATGGCGAGGCAGATGACCAGCGCCGGCTTGCGGCCGAACCGGTCA
The DNA here is from genome assembly GCF_040647275.1 of Lentzea sp. NPDC042327. NCBI lineage: Bacteria > Bacillati > Actinomycetota > Actinomycetes > Pseudonocardiales > Pseudonocardiaceae > Lentzea > Lentzea sp. NPDC042327. The sequence goes on along the minus strand of NZ_JBEZBX010000019.1, from coordinate 38,879 downwards.
CCGACGTGCCCGAAGACCAGGCCGCCGATGGGGCGGGCGACGAAGCCCGCCCAGAAGGTGCTGAACGACAGCAGCAGCGCGACCAGCGGCGTCGCTTCCGGGAAGAACAGCTTCGGGAAGACGAGCGCTGCCGCGGTCGCGTAGATGAAGAAGTCGTACCACTCGATGCTGGATCCGGCCAGACCGGCTGCCATGAGCCTGCGCAAGGTCTTCTGTTCCGGGGCGACACTGACCACGGGGGTGCTCCTCACCAGGTGTCCACGAACGGGCGTTTCTTCCCTTGGGGGCGGGAAGCTGAGGGGGCGAGCGCCGTCGCGACCCACCGGCGGGTGTCCGCGGGGTCGATCACGTCGTCGATCTCGAAGACCGACGCGACGTTGAGCGCTTTGCCGTGTTCGTACGCCGCCGCGACCATGTGGTCGTAGCGCGCGGCGCGTTCCTGCGGGTCCTCGATGGCGTCGAGCTCGCGCCTGAACCCGAGCTTCACCGCCCCTTCGAGGCCCATGGGGCCGAACTCACCGGTGGGCCAGGAGACGGCGAACTGGGGGACCTTGAGGCTGCCCGCGGCCATGGCCTGGGCGCCGAGCCCGTAGGCCTTGCGGGTCACGACGAGTCCGAAGGGGACGGACAGGTTCGCGCCCGTGACGACCATGCGGGTGAGGTGCCGGACGGTGGCGGTGCGCTCGGCGTCCGGGCCGACCATGAAGCCGGGGGTGTCGCAGAGGCTCACGACGGCGAGGTCGAACGCGTCGCACAGCTGCAGGAAGCGGGCGGCCTTGTCGGCGGCGTCGGCGTCGATGGCGCCACCGAGGACGTGCGGGTCGTTGGCGATGACGCCGAGCGGACGGCCCTCGACGCGGACGAGCGCGGTGACGACGCCCCTGCCGAAGCCCCTGCGCAGTTCCAGGACGGAGCCGGTGTCGGCGAGGGTGTCGATGATCGGGCGCACGTCGTAGGCGCGCAGGCGGTTCTCCGGGACGGCGTGGCGCAGCAGGCGCTGGTCCGCGCACTCCCACGACGACTGGTGTCCCTGGAAGTACGAGAGGTACTGGCGGGCCACGGCGACGGCTTCTTCTTCGGAGCCGACCACGACGTCGACGACACCGTTGGGCACCTGCACGTCCAACGGCCCGATGTCCTCCGGGCGGAACGTGCCGAGCCCGCCGCCCTCGATCATCGCGGGGCCGCCCATGCCGATGTTCGCGCCCTCGACCGCGATGATCACGTCGCACGTGCCCAGCAGCACCGCGTTGCCGGCGAAGCACCGCCCCGCGACCACGCCCACCAGCGGCACCTGGCCGCTCAGCTGCGCGAACGCGTGGAACGAGCCGCAGTCGAGCCCGCTGACCATGCTGTGGTCGGTGTCGCCGGGCCGCCCGCCACCGCCTTCGGCGAACAGCACCACCGGCAGGTTCTCCTGCCGTGCCAACGCGAAGAGCCGGTCTTTCTTCTGGTGGTTGCGCAGGCCCTGGGTACCGGCGAGCACCGCGTAGTCGTACGACATCGCCACGATCCGCTGCCCGTTCACGACACCGATGCCGGCCACCATGCCGTCGGCGGGCGTGCGTTCGATGAGCTCGGGCAACGACCGGCGCGCGCGTTGGGCGGCGATCGCCAGACCGCCGTACTCGACGAAGTCCGTGCAGAGGTCGGCGATGTTCTCCCGTGCGGTGCGGCCACCGGCCGCGTGCCGCCGTGCCGCGGACTCGGGCCGGTCGAAGGAGTGCCGGTGCAGCACCTCGGCGAGGTCGGGCCGGATCTCCGCCGGGTCAGCCGGTGCGGCGTCCTCAGCGGACTCACCGGCGCCGGAGGCGAGCGGCTGACCGGCGGCGACCGTGTCCCCGACGGCGACCAGCACCTCGCCGGACACGCGCACGACGTGCTGCATCTTCATCGCTTCGAGCACGACGGAGTCCGCCGCCACCGCGACCACGGTCCCCGCCAGCGGGGCCCGCATGCCATCGGCCGGTTCCTCGACGAGGAAGTCGGTCGGCACGCCGACGACGTCGCGGGTCAGCAGCGTCCGCAGGAACTCCAGGTTGGTCGGGACGCCCTCGACCCGGAACTCGCCCAGCGCCCGCCGTGCACGGGTGAGCGCCACGCCCAGGTCCTCGCCGTGCACCACGAGCTTCGCGAGCAGCCCGTCGTAGCGCGTCCCGACCCGGTAGCCGGGGTAGGCGTGCGTGTCGACCCGGATGCCCGGCCCGGACGGCGGCTGGAACACCGACAGCGTCCCGCCGGAGGTCTGGTTCACCCGCAGCTGCACGGCGCTGCCCCGGTCCAGCGGCGTGACGTCGACGTCGCCGCCCTGCGCCAGCAGCAGCTGGGTGCGCACGAGGTCCACTCCGGACACCATCTCGGTCACCGTGTGCTCGACCTGCAGCCGCGGGTTGACCTCCAGGAACGCGAACTCGTCGCCGGAGACCAGGAACTCCACCGTGCCGACGCCGGTGTACCCGGCGGCGGTGGCGATCGCGGCCGCCGCGGAGTGCAGCGCCCGGCGCAGTGCGGGGTCGAGCAGCGGCGCGGGGGCGATCTCGGCGACCTTCTGGTGCCGCAGCTGCAGCGAGCAGTCGCGGTCGCCGAGGACCGCGGTGCCGACCAGCTGCACCTCGATGTGCCGTGCGGAGGGCAGCAACCGTTCGAAGTAGACGTCGTCGTCGCCGAACGCCGCCAGCGCCTCCGCACGGCACGCCTCGATCGCGGCGTCGAGGTCCGCCGGGTCGTGCACCGCCCGCATGCCCTTGCCACCGCCGCCCGCGACGGCCTTCACCATCACCGGGAACTCGCCGGGCACCGCGTCCAGCACCGGGATGCCCAGCGACGCGGCCAGCTCGCGGGCCCGCCGCTTGTCGCCCAGCAGCTCCAGCACCTCCGGTGACGGCCCGACGAACGCGAGGCCGCGGTCCCGGCACGCCCGTGCGAACGCCGCGTTCTCCGACAGGAACCCCCAGCCGGGGTGCACGGCCCGGCAGCCCTCAGCGGCGTCGAGGAGCTGCTCGGCGTCCAGGTAGGGGGCCGGTCCACGCAGCGCGACGGCCCGGTCCGCGAGCGTCACGTGCAGCGACGACGCGTCGTCCTCGGCGTACACCGCCACGGTGCGGATTCCCAGGTCAGCGGCGGCGCGCAGGACGCGCACGGCGACCTCGCCCCGGTTGGCGACCAACAGCACTGCAACCTCCTGAGCGACCGCTTAGTATGTGACGGCGGTCGCATGTTGCCATCTGAGGTCAACAGAAGTCCACACGGAACCGATCGGGGGAATGGGACGTCCACGGAACGGTTCGGCGCGAACGGACGATCCAGCAGGCAGACTCGCCGCACAGGTGCGAAGGGCTTCAGGAGGCCGCAGTGGTGTTCAAGAGGATGATGCGCGCGTTCGGCGTGGGCGGGCCGACTGTCGACACGGTCCTGACCAACCCGAACGTCCGGCCGGGCGAGGTGCTGAGCGGTGAGGTCAGGATCGCCGGTGGCGACCACCCGGCCGAGATCGACCACGTGACGCTGGCGCTGCTCACCCGCGTCGAGGTCGAGAGCGGCGACAACGAGTACAACACCAACATGGAGTTCCACAAGTTCTCCGTGGGCCAGCGCATCCTGGCGCAGCCGCACCAGAACCTGTCGCTGCCGTTCCAGATCCCGGTGCCGGTCGAGTGCCCGCTGAACGTCGTCGGCGGCATGCAGCTCGCGGGCATGCAGCTGGGCCTGCGCACCGAGTTGGAGGTCCGCGGCGCGGTCGACCCCGGCGACCTCGACCCGATCTGGGTGCACCCGCTGCCCTCGCAGGACGTGGTGCTGCAGGCGTTCGGGCAGATGGGCTTCCGCTTCACCAAGGCCGACAACGAGCGCGGCCGCATCCACGGCGTGCCGCAGACGCTGCCGTTCTACCAGGAGATCGAGTTCTACCCGCCGCCGCAGTTCGCGGGCCGCCTCAAGCAGGTCGAGCTGACCTTCGTCACTACCCCGCAGCACCTGCACGTGATCCTGGAGGCCGACAAGCGCGCCGGTCTGCTGCGCGCCGGCGGCGACGCCTACGGCCGGTTCGCCGTCACGCACGAGCAGTCGGTGGGCACCGACTGGACCGCCACCATCACCCAGTGGATGAGCCAGGTCTCCGGCAGCCGCTGGTAACCCGATAGGGCCGAAAGGCCCACCGCACTGCTCCTCGTGCTGCGGATCTCGGCGTCCGAAGGGATGATCGAAGGAGATCCGAACACCATCGAGGAGGAGGCGGTCATGACCATCGGCGGTGTCATCGGCGCGCTCGTCATCGGCCTGGTACTGGGCCTGCTCGGCAAGCTGTTCGCGCCGGGCAAGCAGAACATCCCGGTCTGGCTGACCATCCTGGTCGGCATCGCGGCCGCGTTCATCGGTTCGTGGATCGCGCGGCTGCTGGGCGTGGAGGACACACCCGGCATCGACTGGATCGAGGTGATCGTGCAGATCGTGGTCGCCGCGATCGGCGTGTCGCTCGTGGCCGGGCTGTACGGCCGCAACAGGGTCAGCTAGCGGGCCTGAGCATCCGCAGGACGAGGTCGGCGTACAGCGCGCCGATCTCGTCCGGTGTGCGCCGCCCGCCCGGCTGGTACCACCGCGCGACGTCGATGCACAGCGACAGCACCGCGAGCGTCGCGCCCCGCGGGTCCGGCACGTCGAACACGCCCGCGTCGATGCCGTCGGAGATGAACGACCGCATCCGCCCGTCGATCTGCCTGCGCAGCTCCGCCACCTCCGCGTGGTGTTCCGGGGAGAGCGCGCCCAGCTCGTACTGCACCACGCGTGCCGTCGTGTGGAACTCCGCGTGCCACCCCGCGAACGCCGCGACCGCGTTCTGCAGCCGCTGCACCGGGTCGTCGCCGCGGATGCCCGACAGCAGCGCCAGCGACGTCTCGTGGCCGACCCGCGAGATGTTGAACAGCAGCTCTTCCTTGGACCGGTAGTGGATGTACACCGCGGCCGGCGACATTCCGGCCAGAGCGGCGATGTCCCTGGTGGTCGTGGCGTGGTATCCCTTGTCCGCGAACGCGTGCACGGCGGCGATGAGCATCCTGCGGGCGGCGTCCGGGGTGATCGAGCGCCACGTCTCGTCGAGCAGCGCGAAGCCCTCCAGGCCGGTCGTCGTCATCGGGCGCTCCTCGCGTGTTGACAGGTGATCGATCGTACTGCACGCTAAGCGTGCGCTTAGCGCTAAGCAACCGCTTAGTATGGAGGAGAAGATCGTGCAGCGGACGCTGTTCAACGAGGACCACGTCGCGTTCCGCGAGTCGGCGAAGGAGTTCGTCGACCGCACGATCGCGCCGAACGTCGAGAAGTTCATCGAGCAGCGGGTGATCGACCGCGACGTGTGGCTGGAGGCAGGCCGTCAGGGGCTGCTCGGCCTGGAGATCCCGGAGTCCTACGGCGGCAGCGGCGCGAACGACTACCGCTTCAACGCCGTGTTCGCCGAGGAGCTGTGCCGGGTCAACGCCGCCGTCGCGTCGTCGCTGGGCATCCACGGCGACGTCGTGGCCCCGTACCTGGTCGACCTGTGCACCGAGGAGCAGAAGCAGCGCTGGCTGCCCGGCATGTGCACCGGTGAGCTGAAAACCGGCATCGCGATGACCGAGCCGTCCGGCGGCTCCGACCTCGCCGCGCTGAAGACGAACGCTGTGCGCGACGGTGACGACTGGGTCCTCAACGGCTCCAAGACGTTCATCACCAACGGCTACACCGCCGACCTGATCGTCGTCGCTGCCCGCACCGACCCGGCCAAGGGCGCGCGCGGCATCACGCTGTTCGCCGTCGAGACCGGCATGCCCGGCTTCGAGCGCGGCCGCAAGCTCGACAAGGTCGGCCAGCACCCCTCCGACACCGCGGAGCTGTTCTTCTCCGACGTCCGGCTGCCCGCCGAGAACATGATCGGCGAGGAGGGCCAGGGCTTCATCTACATGATGGAACGCCTGCCGCAGGAGCGCATCGGCGCCGCCATCTCGAACCTCGCGCACGCCCAGGGCATCTTCGACGAGACCCTGGAGTACGTGAAGGAGCGCAAGGCGTTCGGGCAGGCGATCGGCAAGTTCCAGCACAACAAGTTCCTGCTCTCGGAGCTGCGCACCAAGCTCGACGTCACGCAGGCGTTCGTGGACAACCTGACGGTGCAGCACGTGCGCAAGGAGCTGACCGCGGTCGAGGCGGCGCAGGCGAAGTACTGGAGCGCCGACATCGAGAACGAGGTCATCGACGCCTGCGTGCAGCTGCACGGCGGCTACGGCTACATGACCGAGTACCGCGTCGCCCGCGCGTGGATGGACGCCCGCGTCACGAAGATCTGGGCGGGCTCCAACGAGATCATGAAGGAACTCATCGGCCGCGACCTGGGCCTGTAGGGGAGTGCGACATGGCTGAAGCCGTCATCGTTTCCACCGCCCGCTCGCCGATCGGCCGTGCGCGCAAGGGGTCGCTCGCCTCACTGCGGCCCGACGACCTCGCCGCGCAGGTGATCGCCGCGGCGCTGGCGGACGTCCCCGCCACCGAGATCACCGACCTGCACCTCGGGTGCGCCGAGCCGCAGGACGAGCACGGCCAGAACATCGCGCGGCGGGTGGCCGTGCAGCTCGGCCACGACACCCTGCCGGGAACGACGGTCAACCGGTTCTGCGCCTCCTCGGTGCAGACCGCGCGCATGGCGTTCCACGCGATCAAAGCGGGCGAGGGCCACGCGTTCATCTCCGCCGGCGTCGAGTGCGTCTCGCGGTACCTGCACTCCGGCGTGCCGTCGTCCAACCCGCTCTTCGACGAGGCGCAGCAGCGGACCCAGGACACCGCCGCGTCCAACGCCCCGTGGACCGACCCGCGGTCGGACGGCAAGCTGCCCGACTACTACATCGCGATGGGGCAGACCGCGGAGAACGTCGCCACGCAGCTGGGCATCTCCCGGCACGACCAGGACGAGTTCGCGGTCCGGTCGCAGAACCTCGCGGAGAAGGCCATCGCGGACGGGTTCTTCGCCCGCGAGATCACGCCGGTGACGCTGCCGGACGGCACCGTCGTGTCCACTGACGACGGTCCGCGGGCCGGCGTGACCTACGAGGCGGTGTCGGCGCTCAAGCCGTCGTTCCGCCCCGGGGGCACCGTCACCGCGGGCAACTGCTGCCCGCTCAACGACGGCGCCGCCGCGGTCGTGGTCATGAGCGACGTGCGGGCCCGTGAGCTCGGCCTGACCCCGTTGGCACGCATCGTGTCCACCGGTGTGTCCGGGCTTTCGCCGGAGATCATGGGCCTCGGACCGGTGGAAGCGACGCAGCAAGCGCTTGCGCACGCCGGTATGTCCATTTCGGACATCGACCTGGTGGAGATCAACGAGGCGTTCGCCGTGCAGGTGCTAGGCAGCCAGCGCGCACTGGGCATCGACCTCGACAGGCTGAACGTCCACGGCGGCGCCATCGCGCTGGGCCACCCGTTCGGCTCGACCGGCGCCCGGATCATGACCACGCTGATCAACGGCATGCAGGCCCGCGACGCCCAGTTCGGGCTGGAGACGATGTGCGTCGGCGGCGGCCAGGGCATGGCGATCGTCCTGGAACGACTGAGCTGAAGGGTTCTGGCCAAGTGGGCATCCTCGACAAGTTCCGCCTCGACGGGAAGGTCGCGATCGTCACCGGCGCGTCCTCCGGCCTCGGCGTCGCGTTCGCCAAGGGCCTCGCGGAGGCGGGTGCGGACGTCGTCCTCGCGGCCCGTCGTGCGGACCGGCTGAAGGACACGGCCGCGCTGGTCGAGTCGACCGGCCGCCGCGCCCTGGTGGTGCAGGCCGACGTCTCGCAGCCCGACGACTGCCGGGAGGTGGCGCGTGCCGCCGCCGAGTTCGGCCCGGTGCACGTGCTCGTCAACAACGCGGGTGTGGCGTCGGCGGTGCCGGCCTCGCGGGAGACGCCGGAGCAGTTCCTCGGCGTGATCGACGTGAACCTCAACGGCGCCTACTGGATGGCGCAGGCCGCCGCTGCGGTGATGACCGCCGGTGGTTCGATCATCAACATCTCCAGCGTGCTGGGGCTCGTGACCGGCGGCATCCCGCAGGCCGCGTACTCGGCGTCGAAGGCCGGTCTGCTCGGCCTGACGCGCGACCTCGCGCAGCAGTGGACCGGTCGCAAGGGCATCAGGGTCAACGCGATCTGCCCCGGGTTCTTCGCCTCGGAGATGACCGACCAGTACCCGCCGGGCTACCTGGAGAAGATGCGGGCGGCACTGCCCGCGGGGCGCATCGGCGACCCGGAGGAGCTGGCCGCGGCCGTCGTGTTCCTCGCCTCGCCCGCCGGTGGCTACGTGACCGGTGAGACGCTGGTGGTCGACGGTGGAGCGGTCATCGTCTGAGCCCGTGACCACTGCCTGAACGGCCTAGTGCCAAGAGCCCCCTCGACGCGTCTAATCCTCGTCGGGGGCTTTTCGGCATGAGGGGGAGTCGTGCAGGAGCCGGAGTTCAGGGCGGTCGACCCGCGAAGACGTTTCCTGCTGTGGTTCGCGCCGCCGCTCGCGGTGTTCGTCGCCGGGCTGGTGGTGCTGCTGGTCACCGGGCACGTCACCGGGCCGTTCCGGAGCACCACCGTGGTGCGGGTGATGCTCGCGTCCAAGCGGGAGTTCTTCCAGGACGAGCAGGTGAAGCAGATCCTGATGGCGCGCGGCTACCAGGTGCACGTGACCCCGGTCGGGTCGCGCGACCTCGCCGAGAGCCCCGACCTGGACAGCTACCACTTCGTGTTCCCGTCGGGGCACGTGGCGAACGAACGGGTCAAGGCACGCCGGGAGGGCAAGCACGCGGTGCCGTTCCGCCCGTTCTTCACCCCGGTCGTGCTCGCCACCTTCCGCGAGCACGCCGAGGCGCTGAGGCGGGCGGGCGCCGCCGTGGCGCACGACAACAACGCCGCGCCGCTGTTCTACGACCTCGACCTCGACAAGTTCATGGCGCTGTCCGAGCAGAGGTGGAGCGACCTCGGGTTGAGCAACAACAACCTCGTCGTCGCCCAGTCACCGGACCCGTGCAAGGCCTACTCGGGCGCGGCCCTCGTCGGGTTCTACGCGGCCGCGCTGCGCGACGAACCGGTGCAGAGCCTGCGGGAGGCGGAGGAGCTGGGACTGCTGGTCAAACCGCACATCGCCGCGCAGGGCCAGGCCGGTGAGGACATGTCGCCGAAGTTCTTCGTGCCAGAAGGACGCACGCACGCGGTCATCGCGGTGATGTACGAGCACCAGTACATCGCATATCAGTTGCGGCGGGAGCAGCCCGACCGCGACCGCGTGCTGCTCTACCCGACGGCGCAGCACCAGAGCACGCCCGAGCTCATCTCGTTCACGCCCGAGGGCGACCGGATCGGCGAGCTGATGATGAACGACCCTCAGCTGCGCCGCCGTGCCGTCGAGCTCGGGTTCCACCCGCTGGGCTGGAGCGGGGAGACCGACCAGGACTTCGGCCGTGTCATCACCGAGCACGGGCTGCCGCAGCCACCGGTGGGCCAGGCCGGCCGGGTGCCGCTGCCCAAGGCCGAGTTCTTCGAGCGCATGCTCGACGTCGTCGGCGACTGCCGGTGAGGGTCGTCGCCGCGGTGCTGCTGCTCGTGCTGACCGCGTGCACCTCCAGCTCACCGCCGCCGGTGCGGTTGCGGGTGCTGGCGAGCCCTGAGCTCGTCGACCTCGCCCCGGTGCTGGCCGAGCTGAGGCGCGCCACCGGTGTCGAGCTGGCGGTCGAGCACCGCGGCACGGTCGAGGCCAGCCGGTCGCTCGCCGGGTTCGACCTGGCGTGGTTGTCCAGCAACCGGTTCCTGCGGCTGCGCGGCGCCGAGCCAGCGTTGTCGGCGAGCATCATGACCTCCCCGGTGGTGCTGGGCGTGCGGCCGGGCCGGCGGGCCGTGCTGGGGGAGCGGCCGACGTGGGCCGACGTCGCGGACCGGGCGGCGGTGGGGGAGTTCCGCTACGGCATGGCCGACCCGCGGGTGTCCGGTGGCGGGATGGCCGCGCTCATCGGGGTGGCCACCGCGGCCGCGGGCACCGGTGCGGCGCTGCGGCCGGAGGACGTGAGCTGCGACCGCCTGCAGGGGTTCCTCGCCGGGCGGGCGTTCGACGTGCCCGACCCGGTGGCAGAGCTCGTCCGGCGGTCTTCCGACGACACCGTCGACGGCGTCGTCGCGCACGAGTCGGAGCTGCTGGCGCTCAACGCCTCCGGGCGGCTCCCCGAACCGCTGGAGCTCGTGTACCCGCGCGACGGGATCGTGCTGTCGGACTACCCGCTGATGCTGGTCGACCCCGCGCGCCGGACCGCTTACGACCGGGTCGTGGACTGGCTGCGGTCACCGCCCGCGCAGCGGATGATCGCCGAACGCACCTGGCGGCGCCCGGTCGACCCGGCCGCACCGCGCGACCGGCGGCTGACCGCCGACATCGGCACCGCCCTGTACTTCCCGGACCGGCAGGAGGTGCTCGACCGGCTGCTCGTGTTCCACGACCGGGCGGGCGAGGGCCGCCAGGTCGTGTTCGTGCTGGACTACTCGACGTCCATGCGCGGCGAGCGGATCACCGCGCTGCGCGAGGCGTTCGCGTCGCTCACCGGGTTCGACCGCTTCTACGTCGGCGAGACGGTCACGATCGTCCGGTTCGCGGGCACCGTGCTGGAAGAGCGCTCGGTGACCGTGCGCGGGAGGGCTGACCTCGACGCGTTGCTGGCCGTCGTCGCGTCCGATGACCTGCGCGACAACACGGCCATCTGGGGTGCGCTCGACCACGCGCTGCGGCTGGCCCGCGGGGAGACGGCGGTCGTGCTGATGACCGACGGCGAGAACAACGCGGGCCCGTCGGTGGACGAGTTCCTGCGGGTCGGGCGGGGCGAGGTGCCGGTGTACCCCATCCGGTTCGGCGAGGCGGACCGCGCGGAGCTCGACCGCGTGGCGCAGGCCAGTGGTGGCCGGCTCGTGGACGCCGGCACGACGTCGTTGCCGCAGGCGGTGAGGGAGATCCGTGGATGTCGATAGAGGGCTCTGGTGGTCGGTCCTGTGGGGCTGGCTCCTGCTGTGGGGCGTGACGCTGGCCGCGCTCGTCGTGGTCGTCGCGCTGGCCGTGCACTGGATGCGCCGCCGCGACCCGCAGCCGGAGGTGCCAGGCCTGCTGTTCTACGTGCACGGCCAGCGGATGATCAACCTGTGCAAGGTCGGCCGCTACGACGACGCCGTCACCCGGCAGTTCGTCAAGCAGATCACCGTCACCAAGAACGGCAAGCTCCAGGTCGGGCCGAACGAGTTCGGCATCGGCGTGGACGGGTCGGTGGTGGAGCAGAACACCGACACCTACGAGAAACCGGCCACGGAGATCGACGTGATCGGCGTGGTCCTGGCAGGGCTGCGGGCCGCGCACGGCGTCGTGGACGTCGACCTGACCACGCGGACCATCACCGCGGACGAGGCGTGGCGGCGTGGCCGGGCCACCCGGCTCAACGACATCCGCGACTACGTGTCGCTGCACGGCCGGTTCGAGCTCGGCGACGACGCCGGTGACCGGGCGGTGCTGCTCGCTTCCGCGGGCGAGCACCGGGTGCGGGTGGAGTGCGACCGGGCGAGCCTGCGCGACACGCTGCCGCCGGGGCAGTTCAACGCGCGCTGCCTGGGCAAGGTGCAGTCGTGGAACGCCGAGGCCGGCGAGGTCGTCGTGCTGCCCGTCGTCGTGTTCCAGTAGACGGGGCGGGGATGATCGGCACGTGATCGCACTGGACCACGTGCTGGTCGTCGACGTCGAGTCGACCTGCTGGGAGGGCACGCCGCCGCCCGGCGAGGTCTCGGAGATCATCGAGATCGGGATCAGCCCGCTCGAGGTGAGCTCGGGGAAGCGGGGTGAGCGGCGCAGCGTGCTCGTGCGGCCGGTGCTGTCGTCCGTCAGCCCCTTCTGCACCCGGCTCACGACGCTGACCGCGGGGCAGGTCGCGGGCGGTGTCCCGTTCGCCGAGGCGTGTGCGTTGCTGCGCAAGGAGTACCGCTCCGCCGACCGCGTCTGGGCGTCGTACGGCAACTACGACCGCATCATGTTCGAGCGGCAGTGCGCCGCACTGGGGGTGGAGTACCCGTTCGGGCCCCGGCACCTCAACGTCAAGACGTTGTTCGCGCTGGCGCACGCGTTGCCGCGGGAGGTCGGGATGGCCGAGGCGCTGCGGATCGCCGGGCAGCGCCTCGACGGCACGCACCACCGCGGCCACGACGACGCCCACAACATCGCGGGCCTGCTGGCCGGGCTGCTCAGGAGGTGATCACGCCGGCGGGAGTCCACTGTGGATTCGACGGCAACCGTCCAGTGGCTGGTCATTGCCCGGGTTCCCCACGCCCTGGCGGTACGCTCCGGGCGTGACCGTGCCTGAAAGACTGATCGACGCCGCCACCCGCCTGTTCGCGGACAAGGGCTACGAACGGGTCGCCGTGCAGGAGGTCGTGGAACACGCCGGCGTCACCAAGGGCGCCATGTACCACTACTTCGGGTCGAAGGACGACCTGCTGCACGAGATCTACGGGCGGCTGCTGCGCCTGCAGACCGAACACCTGGAGAAGATCGTCTCCGGCGACGGGCCGGTCACCGCGCGGCTGCGCGAGGCCGCGGTCGACGTGATCATCACGAGCATCGAGGACTTCGACGCCGCCAAGGTGTTCTTCCGGTCGATGAACCACCTCTCGGCCGAGAAGCAGAAGGAGGTGCGCGCCGAACGGCGGCGCTACCACGAGCGGTTCCGCGGCCTGGTCGAAGAGGGGCAGCGCGACGGGTCGTTCCGCGCCGACGTGCCGGCCGACGTCGCCACCCACTACTTCTTCGGCTCACTGCACCAGCTGGGCACCTGGTACCGCCCGGACGGGGAGATCCCGGCCGGGCGGCTGGCGGAGCACTACGCGGACCTGCTGATCCACTCGATCACGGCACGATGACGCTGACGATCTCGGCGACGCACGCGGGCTTGTCGCTGCCCTCGATCTCGACGACGACCTTCGTGACGAGCTGCTTGCCCAGTGCGATGTCCGAGACGTCCAGCAGCTCCACCCCGGCCCTCACCCGCGCGCCCACGAGCACGGGCTGCGGGAAGCGGACCTTGTTGCTGCCGTAGTTCACGCCCATCTTGATGTTCTTGACCGTGTAGACGTCGCGCACCAGGTACGGCACCAGCGACAACGTCAGGTAGCCGTGCGCGACCGGGCCGCCGAACGGGCCCTGCGCGGCCTTCTCGACGTCGATGTGGATCCACTGGTGGTCCAGCGTCGCGTCGGCGAACAGGTTGACCTGCTCCTGCGTGACCTCGTGCCACTCGCCGAACCCGAGGTGCTCGCCCTTCGCGGCGACCAGCTCGTCGATGCTCTCGAACGCGCGCATGGGGCTGCCCTCAGTCCTTCGGTCCGCCGGCGACGTAGATGACCTGACCGGACACGAAGCCCGCACCCTCGCTGACGAGGAACGACGCGGTGTGCGCGATGTCCTCCGGCTGCCCGACGCGCGCGACCGGGATCGTCTGCGCGGCACCGTTGACGAGGTCCTCGAACGAGATCTTCATGCGCTCGGCGGTCGCCTTGGTCATCTCGGTGGCGATGAAACCGGGCGCGATCGCGTTGACCGTGACGCCGAACTTGCCGAGCTCGATCGCGAGGGTCTTCGTGAAGCCCTGCAGACCGGCCTTGGCGGCGGAGTAGTTGGCCTGACCGCGGTTGCCCAGCGCGCTCGTGGACGACAGGTTGACGATGCGGCCGAAGCCTTCCTTCGTCTGGAACGCCTGCACGGCCTTGCTCATGAGGAACGCGCCGCGCAGGTGCACGTTCATGACCGTGTCCCAGTCGCTCGCGGACATCTTGAACAGCAGGTTGTCGCGCAGCACACCGGCGTTGTTGACGAGCACGGTCGGCGCGCCGAGCTCCTCGGCCACCTTGGCCACGGCCGCGTTGACCTGCTCCTCGTCGGCCACGTCGACCTTGAGCCCGATGGCGCGCCCACCGCCCGCGACGATCTTGTCGGCGCCTTCGAGCACGCCCTGCTCGTCGAGGTCGAGCAACGCGACGGCCAGGCCGTCCGCGGCGAGGCGCTGCGCGACGGCGGCACCGATGCCACGCGCCGCGCCGGTGACGATGGCAACCCTGTCGGCCACGGGTCCTCCTCCAATTGTGAGCTAAGCAAGCGCTTAGTAACGTACCCATCAGTCCGCTTGACGTCCAGCGTCGTGCGGACGACCATACCGACTGGTCGGAATGTTGCACATCTTCGAGGAGGCAGGTGCCAGTGGAGCTCACCGGCAAGGTCGCGCTCATCACCGGCGGGTCCAACGGCATCGGCGCCGCGTCCGCCCGCCGCCTGGCCGGGCTCGGTGTCCGGGTCGTGGTCGCCGACGTGGACGTCGAGCGGGGCAAGCTCGTCGCCGACGAGGCCGGCGGCGTGTTCGTGCGCTGCGACGTGACGCAGCCCGCCGACTCGACCGAGGCCGTCGCGGTCGCGGTGCGCGAGTTCGGCGGCCTGGACATCGCGTTCCTGAACGCCGGCATCGGCACCGGCTGCTCACTGGGCGACGACTTCGACGCCGACGTGTACCGGCGCGCGATGGCCATCAACCTCGACGGCGTCGTCTACGGCGCACACGCCGCGTTGCCCCACGTGCGCGCGTCGGGCGGCCAGATCATCGCCACCGCGTCGATGGCCGGCCTCATGCCGATGCCCGGCGACCCGGTCTACGGCGCGAACAAGGCCGCCGTGGTCGGTCTGGTCCGTTCCCTGGCCGGCGCGTACCCCGACATCCGCGTGAACGCCCTCTGCCCGGCGTTCGCCGACACCGACATCATCACGCCGCTGCGTTCGACGTTGCAGGACATCGGCATGCCGATCCTGCCCGTGTCGGCCGTCGTGGACACCTTCATGTCCATTGTGGAGGGCTCTGGCACCGGCGAGGCGTGGTTCGTGCAGTCCGGCCGGCCCTCCGAGCCGTTCGGCTTCCGCAACCCGCCCGGCCCGCGCAACCCCGACGGCTCGCGCATCGACGCCGCCCGCAAGGACCCCGTTTCGATCGCGCTCGAGGAGAACTGACGTGCGTGCCATCCAGATCACCGAGTTCGGCGGCCCCGAGGTGCTCCAGCAGGTGGAGCTGCCCGACCCCGTACCGGCCGAGGGCGAGGTGCTGATCAACGTCAGCCGCGCCGGCCTCAACTACGCCGACACGCACCAGGCGGAGAACTCCTACCTGGCGAAGATGACCCTGCCCCTGGTCCCCGGCGGCGAGGTCGTCGGGTCTACTGAGGACGGACGCAGGGTCGTGGCCCTGACGAAGAACTCCGGCGGCTACGCCGAGAAGGCCGTGGCCCCCGCGCTGACGACGTTCGACGTGCCCGACGGCGTCGACGACCTGACCGCACTCTCGCTGATCGTGCAGGGCGCCACCGCCTGGCTGCTGCTGCGCAAGTCCACGCACCAGGAACCCGGCGAGACCGTCGTCGTCCACGCCGCCGCGGGCGGCGTCGGCACCATCGCCGTGCAGCTGGCGAAACTCTGGGGCGCCGGCCGCGTCATCGCCACCGCGTCGTCCGACGACAAGCGCAAACTGGCCCTCGACCTCGGCGCCGACGTGGCAGTCGACTCCCGCGCGGAAGACATGACGGCCGCCCTGATCGAGGCGAACAACGGACGCCGCGTCGACGTCGTCCTGGACATGACCGGCGGTGCGACCACCGACCAGTCGCTGGCCGCGCTGGCCCCGTTCGGCCGCCTCGCGTTCTACGGCATGGCCTCACGCGAAAGGCCGAAGCCAGTCGACCTCGGCGCCCTGCTCGTGCACTCCACGACCGTCGCGGGCATGTGGCTGCCCCACGCCCTGAAGGTCCGCGACGCCGACCACGGCACCCTCGCCCACCGCGCGATGGCCGAGCTGTTCCAGCTCGTGGTCGACGGCAAGCTGAAGGCGATCCCGGGCGGCGAGTACGGGATGGGCGAGATCCGGCAGGCCCACGAGGACCTGCGGTCCCGCCGGACGGCGGGCAAGCTGCTGCTGGACCCGTCGCGGTAGCGCCGGCTGAGGGTGAGGGGGTGGTTCGCTGCGGCGGGCTGCCCCTTTACTTTTCGCGGCTCGCGGCTCGCGGCTCGCGGCTCGCGGCTCGCGGCTCGCGGCGCGGCGCGGCGCGGCGCGGTTCGGTCCGGCGCGGCCCCAGGCCTCGGGGCCTCGGCTTGGCTGGCCCGATGTGGCTCAGGCCCGGCACGGCCCTGGCCAACCCCGGCCCGCGTCACCCGCCCTGCGCGGCCTCGCCTCCGTCCAGCACGGCCCGGCTCGGCTCCGCGTGGCTCTCCTCGGCCAGGGCGCACCTCCGCGGTACCGCGGACGTGTCACCCAGGGCCGGCCGCCGCACCTCCTCATTCCGGGGCGCGCGAGCCCATGAGATCCGGACGTGAACAAGACGAGCCCAGGCGCAGATCCGGACAAGCTTCACCCGTCCGAGTGACGTGTCTCGCGCTGGCCGGTACCGGACTCGAACCAGTAACCCTGCGATTAACAGTCACATGCGGAACGCCGAAGGGGCGGCCCGCCACACGCGGACCGCCCCCAGGGCCGTACTGCGGAACAACGACGCGCTGTTACTCCGACAGCTCCGCCAGCTGCGCCTTCACCCTGGCGAGCTCGGCTTCGAGCTCCTCCATGCGGGTGCGGTGCTGGTCGCGGGCCGCCTCGAGCACCGACTCGATGCCCTCCGCGATGTCCTCGTGCAGTTCCTTGGCGGCCTTCGCCACGGCGATGGCGGGGATGACGAGGCCCGACACCACGCGCTGCGTGCCGTGGACCAGGTCGGCCTGCCATTCGCCTTCGGCGGTGCCGGTGACCGTGAGCGTGAGCTCGACGGTGCGGGTCTTCTTCGCCGTGCTCTTGGTGCGGGCGGCCGCCTTGGGCTTCTCGGCCTTGGGAGCCGCCTCGACGGGCTTCGCGGCCTCGACCGGCTTGGCAGCGTCGGCCGACTTGGCAGCGTCGACCGCAGGGTCGGCCGCGGCATCAACCACAGCAGCTGCAGCGTCAGCCGCAGCGGGCTTCACGGCGCCGACCGGCCCGGCGGCGGGCGCCGGGGTGCCCTCCACCACGGTCTTCTCGACTGCCTGCACCTCGGTGAGCGTGTCCGACACGATCAGGTTTCCTCTCTGCGCAACGACGTGACCCCGCGCACAATCGTAGAACACGTGTTCGATCGAGCAGGAATGGGGTCAGCGCAGAGCCTAGTCACCAGGGTGGGAGCTGCACGCGCCACTGCCGTTCCACGTCGACGACACCGCGCACCGCGAGCAGTGTGGGGATCGCGCGGATCTCGGCGGTACCGGTGACGACGCCCAGCGCCTCCAGGACGGTGTCGACGACCAGGCCGGCCTCCCGCAGGTCGTCGAGCACCTGCGGGAGGGAGCCCTCGGTCACGGAGACCATCACCTGGTCCACCGAACCGGTCATGGCGCCTGGACGAGTCCGGTGCCGATGTCGGTCGACGGCAGGGGCAGGCGCAGGGCGGTGCCGGCCAGGCGGGCCCAGAGCTCGTAGCCGCGTGCGCCGGTGCGTTCGGCGACCAGGGCCGCCACGCCGGAGACGTGCGGGGTCGCCATGGACGTGCCGCGCAGGCGGCGGTACTTCTCGGGCAGCTTGAACGACGAGTGCACGTCCACGCCGGGGGCGCACACGTCGACCTGGCCGATCTTGTCCGCCGAGCCCGAGGAGAACGACGCGATCGCGCGGTTCACGTCGATCGCCGCCACCGCGATGATGGACGGGCAGCGCGCCGGGTGACCGACCGGTGCGACCCGGCCGGGGCGCGTGGAGGCGTTGCCGGCCGCGGCGATGATCAGCGTGCCCTTCGCGAGCGCGCGCTGGGCGACCGTCTCGTAGATCTGCGAGTACGGGGTGCCCGCGGGGACGTCCGCGCCCAATGACATCGAGATGACCGCGCAGCCGTTGGCCACGGCCCAGTCGATGCCCGCGAGGATGCCGCCGTCGGAGCCGGAGCCCGCGTTCGACAGGACCTTGCCCGCGAAGACCTCCGCCTCGAACGCCACGCCGTAGCCGGGCGGGGTCGCCGGCTTGCGCGGGCCCGCGGCGGTGCCGATGCAGTGCGTGCCGTGGCCGTGCCCGTCCTGCACGTCCTCGCCGGTGATGAACGACTTCGTGGTGATGGTCCGGCCGGTGAAGTCCGGGTGGTTCTGCTCCCAGCCGGTGTCGAGCACGGCGATCTTGACGCCCTTGCCGGTCGCCGTGCTGACGTCCGCGCCCACCGCCTGCAGGCCCCAGGTCAGCACCGACTCGTCCGCCGCCGGTTCCGGCTCGTCGTCGGGCACTGGTGCGGCGAACACGTGCACGACGCGTTCCGGTTCGACGACCTGCACCGGGCCGGGGCCCTCGGCGGCGCCGTTCAGCTCGGCCAGCAGGGCCGGGTCCGCGGTCACCACGGCCACGCCCAGCTCCGGGAACACCTGCACGGTGTCCGGGTCCAGGTCTCCGCTGTTCGGGTCGAACCCGGCGATCGCGCCGAGCTCGGCCACCCCCTCGTCGACGGCGTCCTCCCGCAGCAGCACCAGGAATCGGCCCGTCGTCTCCACTTCCGCTGGTTCGGTCATGATGATCGCCCCTACTCTCCTGTAGCCCTATTAGAGAGAGTCGTCATCCGGAGGCGTCTGTTTCAGGCCATCTGCCGACGTCGCTGGAAAAATTCACCGATCGGCTCAACGTACCTGGCCGCGATCGGCCCCAGGATCGCCATCAGGAGGACGTACGCGGTCGCGAGCGCCGCCAGCTCCCCGTTCACCTGACCGGACGCCACCGCCAGGCCGGCGATGACGATGGAGAACTCACCGCGCGCCACCAGCGCCGCCCCCGCACGCATGCGGCCCATCTTGCCGATGCCCTGCCGCCGCGCCGCCCACCAGCCGGTGACGACCTTCGTCGCGGTCGTGATCACCGCCAGCGCCACCGCGATTCCGAGGACGGGTGGAATCGACTTCGGATCGGTGTTGAGGCCGAACACCACGAAGAAGATCGCCGCGAACAGGTCGCGCAACGGCTCCAGCAACCGGGTGGCGTTCTCCGCCGTCGACCCGGAGATCGCGATGCCGAGCAGGAACGCGCCGACCGCCGCCGACACCTGCAGCTGCGAGGCGACACCGGCCACCAGCAGCGCGGAGCCGAGCAGCTTCAGCAGGAACACCTCGTGGTCCGGGCTGTCCACAATGGCCGAGATGAACCGCCCGTACTTCAGCGCCACCACCAGCACCACGGTGATCGCGAGCAGTGAGATGCCGACCGAGGTGAGGCCGCCGAGGAAGCTCACGCCCGACAGCACCGCGGTCAGCACCGGCAGGTACACCGCCATCGCGAGGTCCTCGAACACCAGCACCGACAGCACGACCGGTGTCTCGCGGTTGCCCAGCCGGCCCAGGTCGCCGAGGACCTTCGCGACGATGCCGGAGGAGGAGATGTAGGTGACGCCCGCCATCGCGAGCGCCGCCACCGGCCCCCAGCCCAGCAGGAACGCCGCGATGGCGCCCGGTGCCGCGTTCAGCACCAGGTCGAGCACGCCGGCCATCCACGAGCGCTTCAGGCCGGTGGTGAGCTCGGAGGCCGAGTACTCCAGGCCGAGCAGCAGCAGGAGCAGCACGACGCCGATCTCGCTGGCCAGGTGCGTGAACTCGTCGATGCCGTGCAACGGGACCAAGCCGCCCACGCCGAAGGCGAGACCGCCGACGAGGTAGAGCGGGATCGGCGAGATGCCGATCTTCCAGGCGACGCGGCCGAGCAGACCAAGACCGAAGAACACCGCGCCGAGCTGGATGATGGCGATGGTTGTCTCATGCACTGTGCTTAACCGCCGTGGAGGATCTCGGCGGCGGCGTCGAGGCCCTCCGCGGTGCCGACGACGACCGCGAGGTCACCGTTCTCGAAGATGAAGTCGGGTCCTGGCGACGGGTGGGCGTTGCCAGAGCGCACCACGGCCACGATGGACGCACCGGTCCTGGTGCGCAGGGCGGTCTCGCCCAGGGTGTGGTTCGCGAACGCGGTCACCGGCAGCTGGCGGGTCGTGATGCCCGCGATGTCACGGGTCTCCTCGCGCAGGTGGGCGACGAGCTGCGGCGCGCCGAGCAGGCCCGCGAGCGTGTTCGCCTCCTCTGGTGAGAGGGGTATCGACGCCGCGCACGAGTCGGGGTCGCTCGCCTTGGACAGGATGAGCTCGAACCTGCCGTCGCGGTAGGTGATCACACCGACCCGGCGCCCGGCGCGGATGGTGAAGTCCTGACGCGTCCCGATGCCCGGAAGGGGCGTGATCTCCACGTTCACACAGATCATGATACGTGGATGTCTCTCCCAGTTCGCCCGGTGCGACGAGGGTGGGTGGTGCGCGACCGCGTGCCCGGCCCCGACGTCGACGAGTTCGCCGAGCCCGGCCAGGTCATCGGCGCCCTGGCCCGCGCCCCGCACGGCACCCTGCTGGCCGTCCAGCACCCGCACCGCACGCCGCGGGCGCTCGCGGCGGGCACCGGCCTGCTCGAAGCGCTGCCGGCCGCCCGCGCCGAGCTCGCCGCCCTGATCCGGCGGGCCTACCGCGAGGTGACCGACGTGGTCGCGCCCTACCGGGTGGACGGACCGGACGGCACGGCGTGCGGGCTGCTGTGCCTGGTCGACCCGGACGCCATCGCGCACACCGAGGACGTCTACCCCGGTGTGGTCGCCGAACGGGCCGAGGTGCTGGCCACCCTCGGCATCGCCACGAGCGCGGCGATGCTGGTCCCGATGACGCCGCACGACGGGCTCACGGACCTGGTGCACGGCATGACCGAGGACCCGGCCGTGTCACTCGTGGACTCCGGTGGCCGGCGGCACTGGGTGTGGCTGGTCGGTCCCGGTGAGCGGCAGGACGCGTTCCTGGCGGCCGCGGGGGCGCACCGGCTGCTGGTCGCGGACGGCAACCACCGGGTCGCCGCGGCCAGGGAGGCGGGCCTCGCCGGGCTGCTCGCGCTCGTCACCTCCGGGCCCGGTCTGCGGGTGGGACCGTTCCACCGCGCGGTCGTCGGCACCGGGCTGGGCACGGCCGACCTGGTGGCGGCGTGGGAACGGGTCGGGCTGCGCGTCGGCGAGCTGCCGTTCGTCACCGACCCGGAACCGGGCGTGGTCGTCGTGCGCACCCCGGACACCGTGCTGCGCGTCGAGCTGCCCGCGGGACGCGGCGTCGACCACGCCGTGGTGGAGTCGGTGCTGCTGCACGAGGCGTTGGACCTGGACCCGGAGAGCCCGTGCGTGAAGGCCGTGGTCGACCCGCGGGTCGAGGCCGAGGCGGTGCTGCTGATCGCGCCGGTGCCGCTGCCCGCCGTGCTGGCCGGGGCCAAGATGCCGCGCAAGAGCACCTACTTCACCCCCAAACCGCGCAGCGGGCTGCTGCTCGCGGACCTCGGCCACTGACGCACCACCGGCTCAGCGCTCGGGCACCAGCGGCAGCATCCGCACCGCCTGCTCCAGCGCCAGCCGCTCGTGGTCGTCGTAGGCCAGGAACGAGATGCGCTCCAGCGCCGTCTCCGGGTGCCGTTCGACGTGGTGGACCGCCGCCTGCACCAGCATCCGCGCCGTGTGCGGGACGTCCGCGCCCGCGACCCCGGTGCCCAGCAACGGGAACAGGATCGTCCGCACCCCCAGCGGCTCGACCCGGTCCAGCGCCGTCGTGACGCACCCGCCGATGTCCGACACCTGCCGGTACCCCGCGCCCGGCTCGCCCTGCACCGCGGCGACGTGCACGACGAACCGCACGTTGTGCGTCGCCGCCAGGGCCCCCGACCCGGTCACCAGCGCCGTTCCGGGCGCCACCGGGCGGCGGGGTGCCACGAGCTCCTCCAGCTCGTCGGCCACCAGGTCGCGGACGATCCGCCCGGTCTCGTCGCGCGCCGAACCCCAGTACCGGATGATCGCCGACACCGAGAAGTCCGTGTGCCGCGCCATCCGCATGTCGGTGTTCTCGCTGTTCACCCACGCGTCGCAGTCGTACACCCTGCGGATCGACCCCGCGTGGATCGCGATCCGGCACGACCGGTCGCCCAGCCGGAACACCGACGGCGACGGGCGGTCGCCGGCGATGCCGCGCAGGTGCGTGACGAGCGCGGAGATGTCGCTGTCGACCGAGTAGTGCCGCAGCCGCACGTACTGGCAGCGGTGCAGCGCCTCCACGCCCGCGGGCAGGCCGGTGGGCAGCTCGGCGTCCTCGACCAGCACCGGCACCACGCGGATGCCGAGCTCGAACGCCTCGGCGATCTCGCGCAGCACCCAGTCCTCGCCGGGGTCGCCGGTGTGGTCGAGCCAGCGCGGCCCGATCACCGCGAGCAGCACCTGCGAGCGGCGCAGGTGGGCGAAGACCTCCTCGACGAAGTCGTCGCCCGCCCGCAGCGACCGCGAGGCGAGGAACACCCGGTCCGCGCCGAACGCCTGCGCGAGCTCGCGGTGCAGCAACGTCGCGTAGCCGGGCTGCTCCCGCACGCGGTAGTTGACGAAGACCGTCGGCATCGCGTCAGCCCAGCAGGTGGTGTTCCTGGCCGGTCAGGGTGATGCCGACGCGGGCAGCGACACCGCGCCCGATCACCGTCACCTGCCCCGGCACCAGCGGGAGGTCGTCGAGCCACGTGCCGAACACCCCGCGCAGCAACGACTGCTGCGGCGCACCGAGGTCGCCGGCCACCGCGAAGTCCGCGACCTCCAGCAACGGCACGTGCTCCGGCCCGAGGTCGGCGACCACGAGCACCGCGTGGTGCGAGCCGGGCAGGCCCGCGAGCCCCGGCACCTCGGCCGGGCGGTCCAGCACGAGCAGGTGCGGCAACCGCGGACCGCCCAGCGCCACCGCGGGCGGACCCGGCCGCGCGTGCCCGAACGGACCGGGCCACGGCGCCTCCGACTGCACGGTCACGCCCGCACCGCAGCTGACCGACCGCGCCGCGACCAGGTGCGCCAGCCGTGCGCTCGTGACCACGCCGACCACCGGCCGTTCCCGGAACAGCCGCAACGGCGCGTGCGCCTGCCGCACGACGTCCCACCCGAGCACCACGCCCGCGCCACCGGTCCACGCCGCGGCCCGACCGGCGACGTGCGGCGGTTCGACGTGCGTCCAGGACTGCTTGGAGGGCAACGAGGGCGGCACGCACACCGGTACCGTCACCGCGGCCGCCGAGGCGTGGTGCCCGTTCAGCCGCTGCAACCGCCCCGCGTGCCGGACACCGTTCGCGAGCCACGTCTCGGCGCTCTGCAGGGCTTTCACGTCGGGACCGCTCAGCCGCAGCACCCGTTCCGCGACGAACTCGCCGCCGGTCCGCGCGACCCGCACCCCGACCGTGGCGGGCACGGCGGGGAACCGGCTCAGCAGCTCCAGCACCGGGGCCTCCGACCAGGTGAAGCAGACGTGCAGCTCCGCGCCCATCGTGCACGCCTCGAACCCGCGCTCGATCAGCTTCGCCGACGCCGCCGCACCGTCGAGGCCGCCGAGGAACGCGACGACGTCCAGCAGCTCGTCCTGGTCCAGCTGCGCGGCGGTGAAACCGTGCTGCCGCAGGACGTTCTGCGTCCAGGTCGCGGCCGAGGCGGGATCGTCGGAGGAGACCGCGACGTAGGTCCAGCGGTGCGCGGGGACGCCGTGCTGGATCAGCTCGCGGTAGGCACCGGGCGCCGGTGGCCGCGTGTGCACGACGACCTGCGCGCCGGTCAACGGCGACCCGGGGGCGAGCAGCGCGGTCAGCGGCGGTAACCGCACCGGCCACGACAGCACCTCCTCGCCCGCCGGTGCCACGGCGAACGTGAGCGAGTGCGCCAGGGCACCGGAGGGCAGCAGGGCGTTCAGCAGCGCCGCCCGCCGGTCACCACGCGCCCCGGCGTAGGCCATGCGGTCGAGCAGCGCGTCGGCGACCGGCAGCCGCTTCACGAACCGGCGCGGGTCCATCACCCGATCTCCCGGCGCTGCTCCCAGCCGCTCTGCAGCTCCCGGAACTGCTGCTGCTCGGCGAAGTCCTGCCAGCGGCGCTGCCGGCGGTCGCGCTGCCGGGAGATCCACTCACGGCCTTCGCGGGCCACGGCCTGCAGGATGTGCAACGCGCTCTGCACACCCGAGGACTGCTGCGCGATCTCCCGCAGCTTCGCCTCGTCCTCGCTCTCGTCGGTCATCCCGCGGAAGTCGTCGACGAGCACGTAGATGTCCTGGCTGTTCACCAGCGACAGCTGCATCGCCTGCCGGAACGTGAACTGGTCGCCCACCTGGACGTTGTCGCCCATCCGCACGATGTGCCTGCGCTTGCCGGAGAACTGGACGCCGACCTCGTTCAGCGTGGCCGAGGCCACCGCGTCGTAGCGGAACGACATGTCGTGCGGGTCGTGCACGTTGCCGTTGAAGAAGTCCAGCCAGTACTCGGTCTCGTGCACACCGCCGCTGGTCAGCAGGAAGACCTTGACCCAGTACTCGGAGTACCGCACCGGCGCCATCTTGTCGCGGGCCCGCAACGCCCCCGGCGCGCCCTCGGTGAGCTCGACGTGGCAGATGATGTCCTTGCTGGACAGCTGGCTGCGCCGCATCGCACGGCACTTCAGGTGCAGCACGTCGAACCGCAGCCAGTACGCGATCTCGTCGTCGGAGGGCCGGTCCCGCAGCAGGTCGAGCCAGCCGCGGTAGGCCTCGGTCTCCTCGCGCAGCTGCTCGGCGTAGTCGGCCCGCAGCGCCGCCCGCACCCGGAACGCCGCCAGCACCTCGCTCGCACCGAACGCGCACACGCCCAGCCCGAGGGCGAACAACGAGCCGGGACCCGGCTGCATCCCGATCAGCGACAGCCCGAACAGCACCACGAGCACGATCCCGGCCACCGGCAGCACCTTGGCGTACCACGGGGTCTTGAGCTCCTTGCGGAACGCGTGCAGCCCGTCGGCCTGCCACTGCTCCCTGAGCCGCCGGGTGTGCCAGCGGATCAGCCACATCAGCCCGGACGGCTCGGTGTGCGTGGCGCCGTAGATGCGCACGAACCAGTCGACCATCGACACCCGCAGACCCGCGGTGTCGGCGTCCCAGTCCTTCTGCGGCTCCGGGTTCTTCGGGTTGACGTGGTGGCGGACCGTGCGCTTCGGCGGCCGTTCCGCGTCGAACGCCGCGTGCACGCGCCAGGAGATCTCCTCGACCTTCCAGTCGGGCACCTCCCGCGGCGGCCCCTCGTTCCAGCCGCGCAGCCGCGCCTCGCGCACACCGCGGCGGCGGTCCAGCACCTTGGCCTGGACGCGGAACCACACGAAGAGGAACGCCCCGCCCAGCACCAGGAGCACCGCGAGCCACGCCGCACCCGGTGCCGCGCCGGTGAGGAAGTCGAAGAGCCGCACCAGGCCCCACAGCCCGGCGAGCCCGCCGAGCACGGACATGGCCCACGCCTTGAGGTCCACCGGTGCCTTCACCGGTTCCGCGAGCAGCGGCGGCGCCGGTTCCGGCTGGAAGTACAGCCACGCCCGGTGCTCGCGCCGGTTGTCCATCCGGCGCTGCTCGGCGAGGGCCGCGATCGAGGCGTCGAGCGAGTCCTGCACCGCGCCGTCGAGGATCATGTCGAGGTGCCGGGCGATCTCCTGCTGGCGTGCGGCCGGCAGCTCCCGGAACGCCGTGGACACCTCGTGCAGCTCGCCGCCGCTCGGGTCAGCGGCGCGGTCCTGCCGTTCGATGTAGGCGATCAGGTGCTCGACCACCCACAGCGCCCGGTGGTACTCGCCCGGCGTCTCCGGCGAGGTCTTCGCGCTGGACAGCTCGAACACGATCTTCTTGAACTCGCTGGGCGGCAGCTCGTTCAGCGTGCGGTCGCTCAGCAGCGCCAGCACGTAGTAGTAGTGGAAGCGGGTGGTGACCAGACCGGCCTGCCGCACCTGTTCGAGCAGCCGCTCGGCCATCCGCGGCTGGCCACCGCGCAAGTACGTCAGCGCGTTCTCGAACTTGGTCTCCGGCGGCTCGCCGGCGTTGTTGTTGTAGATCGACGTCTTGTGGATGACGCCGTTGTTGACGCCGACCTGGGTCTCGACGTCGCCGTGGTTGTCGAAGGTGTTGGTCGCTGCAGCGGTCATCTAGTCGTCCACTATGGAGTCGAGCACCGGGCGGAGGGCGGGCACGCCGCCGAGCAGTGCCTTGAGGGGGCGGAGGTCGAGCGGTGCGGAGGAGTTGCGCAGGTTGTCCAGCGCCACCATGGCCGTGGTGAACCACGCGGTGTCCATCTGGCCGTTCTTGTGCGCGTGCACCACCGCCGCCGTGATGGCGTCCAGCCGGTCGCGCGGTGCGGCGGCCGGGTGCGCCGAGCTCACGACGCCGTTGTTGATGCCGATCTGCTGACCGACACCGCTGTAGTTGTGGAAGTTGTTCGTCGTGTCGCCCACGGGCCGGGCCTTTCCCTTGTGACGGCGGGGCTGCGCGAGTGCGCCGGCGAGGGCGACGGCGAACGCGGCGGCGTTGGCAGCGGCCTTGGGCTGCCACCCCTGCTTGTCGGTGAGGTCCTTGTCGTCGACCAGGTCGCTGATGCCGCGCACGGTCACCGACGGGGTGGCCATGTGCAGGTGGGCGGCGTTCGCGACCCCGGCGCTCTCCATCTCGACCGCCACCGCGTCGTTGTAGTTGCGGTGGATCTGCCTGGCCAGCGTCGACTCGGTCGAGTTGAGCACCACCTCGCCGGCCGCGATCGGTTCGAAGTGGACGTTCGGCGGGTTCGCGCTCCACTCCTTCGCACGCGCGATCGAGCGGGCGATCTGCTCGACGTGGTGCGGGACGTCCCACGCCCGCGGCCGCGCCAGGAACTCGTCCTCCGTCTCGCGGCCGCCGTGGTAGCCGTAGACCCGGCTCGCGACCACGACGTCACCGAGCCGCAGCCAGTCGCGCAGGCCGCCGGCGACGCCGACGAACAGCACGACGTCCGGGTCGAACTCGGTGATGGCGCGTTCGGTCATCGTGGCGGCGCTGGAGTTGCCCATGCCGGTGAGGGCGATGGCGACCTGCTGCCCACCACCGGTGGTGCCGACCTCGAACAGGGTGCCGGACGCGTGGTGGTGGAGGGCGGTGCCGGACAGGTGCGCGCGCACCGCGGCGTACTCCACTTCGAGCGCGGTGAGCATCACGATCATGTGTCGCTCCGGTCGTTTGGATCCGAGTTCCAGACGGTAGCCGACGGGGTGAGTTTCCGTCAACATGACGGATAGTGGGTTAGTCTCGTGGGATGACCGAGGAGGAGTGGACGATCCCGGATGTCGCGGTGGCCGTCGACCTCGCAGTGCTCACCGTCCGAGCGGAGCAACTGCAGATCCTGCTGGTAGAGCGGGGGATTGAGCCGTTCCGGGGAGCGCTGGCGCTGCCGGGCGGCTTCCTCGCGTCTGCTCTGGAGGACATCGAGAAGGCGGCCAGGAGAGAGCTCGCGGAGGAGACCGGTTTAGCCGCGGACGGGCTGCACCTGGAGCAGCTGCGCACCTACGGCAACCCCGACCGCGACCCCCGGCGGCGCGTCATCACCGTGTGCTACCTCGCGGTGCTGCCGAACCTGCCGGTGCCCGTCGCCGGGGGAGACGCCGACGAGGCGCGGTGGGTGCCGGTGGAGGCGGCGCTGGCCGGTCCGCTGGCGTTCGACCACGCCCGCATCATCGCCGACGCGCTCGAACGCACCCGCTCGAAGCTGGAGTACACGACCCTGGCCACGGCGTTCTGCCCGGCCGAGTTCACCGTCACCGAGCTGCGGCGCGTCTACGAGATCGTCTGGGGCGAGCAGCTCGAACCCCGCAACTTCCACCGCAAGGTCACCGGCGCGGAGGGCTTCCTGGTGCCCACGGGCGAGAAGACGATCCGCAACGGCGGCCGTCCCGCCCTGCTCTACCGCCGCGGTCCCGCCACGCTGCTGCACCCGGCGCTGTTGCGTTCCCGAGGGTCCCTGGAGGTGACCGCATGATCGTTGTCTTAACGGCCACCGAGACCGCATATGGTTCGGTGCGAGCCCTGCTGTCCGGTCCGCGCATGTACGAGGGGCCGGCCGGTTCCCTCTACGACGTGGGCGAGGTGGCCGGTCGCCCGGTCGCGCTCGCGTTGGTGGGCAAGGGGAACCCGAACGCGGCGGCGCTGACCGAGCGCGTGCTCACCGAGTTCGCGCCGTCCGCGGCGTTCATCGTCGGCGAGGCGGGCGCGCTGCACTCGTGGGTCGAGCAGGGTGACGTCGTCGTCGCGACCAAGGTCTACGGCTATCACGGCGGCAAGGAGGACGACGCCGGTCTCAAGGCCCGCCCGAACGCCTGGCCCGCACCGCACGCCCTGGAGCAACGCGCGCGCTACGTGCACCGCTCGTTCCCGGCCAAGGTGCACTTCGAACCGGTCGCGGCCGGCGAGCTCCTGCTCACCCCCGGCTCGTCGACCGCGGCGTTCCTCGACGCCGGCTACAACGACGCCGCGGCCGTCGACACCGAGAGCGCCGGGGTCGCGAGCGCGGCCCACCTGAACAACGCGACGCCCGTGCTGACGGTCCGCTCCATCGGCACCCCGGCGCCCGCCGCCGCGTTCGTGGCCGCCCTCATCGCCGAGCTGCCCGCCGGCCAGGACACCCGCAAGCCCAAGGAGGAGCGCCCGGTGGTCCACAGCGTGCACAACGTCCACACCGGCGACAGCCACGGCATCGTCATCCAGGCCGGCAACATCAACGGCGGCGTCCACACCCACGGCTCCGCCACCCCGGCCCGCGACGAGGACCTGAACACCTCGCTGACCGCCGCCGCCCAGGCCGGTCTGCTCGACGAGTCGACGTACTTCCGCGTGATGCTGGCACTGCACGAGATGAAGGCCCGCCCGTCCGACCCGGCACCGCGAGGCGTGGTCCGCGACCTGCTCGCCGGTCACCCGGACTTGCAACGCCGGCTGGAGAGCTCCTGAGTTCTGATGTCCGCCCGGAACCGGTCACCGGTTCCGGGCGGGCCGGCGGCGTCAGCCGGGGAACTCCCGGCCGGGCAGCCAGCCGTTGGGGATGTCCGTCACGCGCCACCGCGGCACCGTCAGCACGACCGGGCGGACCGGCGCGGCCAGGAACGGCGCCGCCTCCGGCACCTTCGCCACGAGCCGCTCCCGCACCGCCTCGCCCTCCGCGCCCCCGACCACCCTGGCCACGGCCCGCGCCTGCAGGAACGGCTCCATCGGCGACCCGGCCGACACGACGACGGCGACCTCGGGGTTCTCCTCGACCGCCTTCAACGTCCGGCCCCGCTCCTCAGCACGAGCACGAGCCGCTGCGGGCCGTCCTCGGCGAAGTAGACGCCGCTCACCCACGACCCGTCCGAGCCGGAGGTGGCCAGGAACATCGTCTTGTGCCTGGCGAGCGTGCACTCCAGCAGGGTCTGGACGGCGGGGTTGCGTTCGGTCGTGGTCATCGGTCCTCCACACGGGTCGGTGCTGCGCTGACCTGATCGGCGCCACCGGCCCGGTGCTGGTGCGGATTCCCCCGATCGACACCCCCGCGGTGACGGCCGATCACGCGCCTGGACCGTCCCGCTGCCGGTGCGGGCGTCCGCACCAGGCACAATGAGGGCCGTGGGTGTCTCGGAGGGAGCTGTGGTGGGCCAGGGTCAGTTGCGCGGCGTGGTGGCACTCGACGGACCGTCGGGCACCGGCAAGTCCACCGTCGCGAAGCGCCTCGCGTCGGCGCTCGACGCGCGCTACCTCGACACCGGCTCGATGTACCGGGCGGTCACGGTCGCCGTGCTGCGCGCCGGCGTCGACCCGGCGGACGAGGCCGCCGTCGGCGGGGTCGCCGACGCCGCCGTGCTCGTCGTCGGCACCGACCCGGAGCGGCCGGGCATCACGCTCGACGGCGATGACGTCTCCGCCGAGATCCGCGGCCCCGAGGTGACGCTCGCCGTGTCGCCGGTCTCCGCGACCAGGCACGTGCGCGAGCTGCTCGTCGCCCAGCAGCGGGCGATCATCGCGGACGCGGTCGACACCGTCGGCGGCATCGTGGTCGAGGGCCGCGACATCGGCACCGTCGTGTCGCCGGACGCCCCGCTCAAGGTGTACCTGACCGCGTCGGCGGACGCGCGGGCGCAGCGGCGCACCAAGCAGGACAACGCGGCCGGTCGCGTGTCCACTGTGGACGCAGTGCTGAAGGACGTGCAGCGCAGGGACACCTACGACTCGTCGCGCGCCGTGTCGCCGTTGAAGGCGGCCGACGACGCCGTCGAGTTCGACAACACCGACCTCGACCTCGCCGGCACCGTGCACGCGCTGCTGGACCTCGTCGAACGGCGCGGGCTGCGGGTGACCGGGTGAGCCATCCCGAGGGCACCGTGCCCTGGATGTTCGACTTCGGCCGCTGGATCGGGCGCGTGCCCTACGCGTGGCAGTTCCGGATTCGGGTGCGCGGCCTCGACCGCGTACCCTTGAGCGGCGGCGTGGTCGTCGTCGCCAACCACAGCTCGATGGCGGACGGCCCGATCCTGTTCGGGGTGCTGCCCCGGCGCGTGACGTTCCTGATCAAGCAGGAGATGTTCGCCAACGCCGTGGTGGGCCACCTGCTGCGCAAGATCGGCCAGATCCCGGTGAAGCGGGGAGAAGCCGATCGCACGGCGCTGACCAGCGCGTTGTCCGTCCTGCGGGCGGGCGGCGTGATCGGGGTCTTCCCCGAGGGCACGCGCGGGGACGGCGGCGTCACCAGCGCGCAGAACGGTGCGGCGTGGCTGGCCAAGACCTCCGGCGCGGTGGTGCTGCCGGTCGCCTGCCGGGGGACCTACCGGGCCACGGGCTGGCGTCCGCCGGTCGACGTGCTGATCGGTGAGCCGTTCCACCTCCCGGAAGGGAAGGGGCGGGCCGCACTGGGCGTTGCCACCGAGCAGGTGCGCGACCGCCTGGCGACACTGGTCGCCGAACTTGATGGACTTCGTGTGAGTGAGGTTGAAGGACGATGACGGACCTGGACGGCACCTGGGAGGACGAGGCCGACTGGTCAGCCTTCGACGACCTCTCCTCCGGCGAGGACGGCGAGTCGACTCCGCCGCAGCCGGTGCTCGCGGTGGTCGGGCGACCCAACGTCGGCAAGTCCACGCTGGTCAACCGCATCATCGGCCGCCGGGAGGCCGTGGTGCAGGACGTCCCGGGCGTGACGCGTGACCGCGTGACCTACGACGCGCTGTGGAACGGCCGCAAGTTCACCGTGGTCGACACGGGCGGCTGGGAGCCCGACGCGCAGGGCCTGCAGGCCGCCGTCGCCGCCCAGGCCGAGCTCGCGATGGCGACCGCCGACGTGATCCTCGTGGTCGTGGACGCCACGGTGGGCGCCACGGCCACCGAGGAAGCCGTCGCGAAGGTGCTGCGCCGGTCCAAGAAGCCGGTGATCCTCTGCGCGTCCAAGGTGGACGACGAGCGGCTGATGGCCGACATCGCGTCGCTGTGGTCGCTGGGCCTGGGCGAGCCGTTCCCGGTGTCGGGCCTGCACGGCCGCGGCTCCGGCGACCTGCTCGACGTGATCCTCGACCGGCTGCCCGAGACCCCGCGCGACGACTTCGGCGCCCGCAGCGGCGGCCCCCGGCGCGTGGCACTGGTCGGCAAGCCCAACGTCGGCAAGTCCTCCCTGCTCAACCGCCTGACCGGCGAGAACCGCTCGGTCGTCGACTCGGTCGCCGGCACCACCGTCGACCCGGTCGACTCGCTGGTCGAGCTCGACGGCGAGATCTGGCGGTTCGTCGACACCGCGGGCCTGCGCAAGCGGGTGAAGTTCGAGAGCGGCGCCGAGTACTACGCCTCGCTGCGCACCAAGTCCGCCATCGAGACCGCCGAGGTCGCGATCGTGCTGCTGGACTCGCACGAGCCGTTGTCCGAACAGGACCTCCGCGTGCTGACCATGGTCGTCGAGTCCGGCCGCGCGTGCGTGCTCGCGTTCAACAAGTGGGACCTCGTCGACGAGGACCGCCGCAACGAGATGGTCCGCGAGCTCGAACGCGGCCTGGTCCGCGTCCCGTGGGCCGACCGGGTCAACATCTCGGCCCTGACCGGCCGCGCCGTGCACAAGCTCGCCCCGGCCCTGCGCACCGCGCTGAACTCGTGGGACACCCGCGTCCCCACCGGCCGCCTCAACCAGTGGCTGACCGAGCTGATCGCCGCGACCCCGCCGCCCGTGCGCGGCGGCAAGCAGCCCAAGGTGCTGTTCGCGACCCAGGCCTCGACCCGACCGCCGACGTTCGTGCTGTTCACGACCGGTTTCCTGGAGGCGGGCTACCGCCGGTTCATCGAGCGCAAGCTGCGCGAGGAATTCGGCTTCGAAGGCAGCCCGGTCCGCATCTCCGTGCGCGTGCGCGAGAAGAAGAAGGCCGGCGCGGGCAAGAAGTAGTTCTTCAGCCCCACGGTTGCTCTTTGCCATGGGGTGCGGTTGGTTGGGTTCGTGGCCGTACGAGTGGTGCTTGCCGACGACGAGTCCCTGCTGCGGCGGGGCCTGAAGGTCCTGCTGGAGGCCGACGGCCGGGTGGAGGTGGTCGGCGAGGCCGCCGACGGCGCCGAGCTCGTCGAGGTCACGCTGACCCACCTGCCCGACGTGGTGCTGGTCGACGTGCAGATGCCGGGCGTCGACGGCCTGGAGGCCGTCCGGCGCCTGCGCACGTGGGCCACCCCACCCGCCATCGCCGTGCTGACCACGTTCGACCTGGACGACTACGTCGCCACGGCACTGGACCTGGGCGCCCAGGGCTTCCTGCTCAAGGACGCCGAACCCGACACCCTGGTCCGCGCCGTCGTCGACCTGGCAGCCGGCGGCGCGGTCCTGGACCCCCGCATCACCGCCCGCCTCCTCCCACGCCTGCGCGGCTTCCGCGCCAACCGCCGCCTGGACTCCCTCTCCGCCCGCGAACGCCAGGTCCTGGAGCTCCTCGCCGGCGGCCGCTCCAACCACGCCATCGCCGAGGAGCTCTGCCTCTCCGAGGCCACGGTGAAGAGCTACGTCTCCACCGTCCTGACCAAGCTGGGCGTCGAGAACCGGGTGCAGGCGGCCCTCGTCGCCCACCAGGTCGGTGTGTGGTGAAACAGCTCCTGCGCGAGCTCCTGACCGTCGGCACCACCACCGGCGTCGTGCTGCTGACCCAGGACCGCCCGTTCCCGTGGTCGCTCTGGACCGCCGTCCTCGCCGCACTGCTGCTCCCGGTGCGCCTGCGCTGGCCGTGGCTCGCTTCCCTGATCTGCGTCCCCGCCGTGGCCGGCGGCCTCGGCTGGGCCCCCGCGCTCGTCGCCCAGTACCGCCTGGGCCGCGAGGAGAAGTCCGTCCCCGTCCAACTCCTGTGGGTCGTCCTCCTGACCGCGGCCTCCGTCCTCCCCGCGGTGCTGACCGAGACCGTCCCCCTGGGCCCCCTCCTCCTGGCGACGGCGTTCTCCTTCGGCCTCTCCGCAGCCCCCACCGCACTCGGCGCCCTGGTCACCACCCGCAAGGACCTGACCCAGTCCCTCTACGAAACCCGCAGGGCCCGAGCAGCAGAACTGGAAGCCCTCGAAACCTCCGCCCGCGCCGCGGAACGCGCCCGCATAGCCCGCGAGATCCACGACGCCGTGGGCCACCACGCCACCCTCATCGCGGTGGAGTCCGCCGCCCTGGCCGCCACCGCCCCCGACGACACCGTCCGCGCCACCGCCCTCCGCCTCCGCGCCCTGGCGAAGGAGTCCCTCTCCGAGATGCGCACGGCCCTGGGCCTCCTGAACTCCGACACCACCTACCCCTCCCTGCAAGAACTGGTCGACCGCGCCCGCGTGGCCGGCGTCTCCGTGACCCTCACCGAAACCGGCGACGGTGTGACGACCCCAGCCGTGTCCAGAGCCCTGTTCCGCGTCGTCCAGGAGTCCCTGACCAACGTGACGAAACACGCCCCAGGCGCCCCCGTGACCGTGACCGTGGACCGCGGCTCCCCACTCCGCGTGACCGTCGTCAACGGCCCCAGCGACCTCCCCACCCAAGCCGACGGCGGCGGCGCCGGCCTCCACGGCCTATCCGAACGAGTCCGCCTGGTGGGCGGCACCCTCACCACCTCCTACCGTGCAGACGGCGGCTTCAGCGTCACCGCCGTCCTCCCACCC
The DNA here is from genome assembly GCF_040647275.1 of Lentzea sp. NPDC042327. NCBI lineage: Bacteria > Bacillati > Actinomycetota > Actinomycetes > Pseudonocardiales > Pseudonocardiaceae > Lentzea > Lentzea sp. NPDC042327. Next base: position 4,824 of record NZ_JBEZBX010000019.1, on the reverse strand, counting down.
GGCAAGCCGAAGGCCAACGATCAGGACTCGACTTTCGGCGGTGGCGCTCGCGACCCGGCCACCGCGTAGTTCTCCTCGTCGGTCGAGGGTCGGGGGATCGGTCGGGCCGAGGGGACATGGCTTCGGGGCCCCGCCGCATATCCGCATCTCCGCAGGTCGTTGTGGGTGCGGGGGCCCGTTTTTGATCTCCGTTGGTGGTGTTGTAGGATTCTTCTTGCACGCCGGGGAACCGGGAGTGTGGCCGGGACGTGGCGCAGTTTGGTAGCGCACTTGACTGGGGGTCAAGGGGTCGCAGGTTCAAATCCTGTCGTCCCGACGGTCTGAATCAGCCCGCTGATTCTGGGTGAAAGCCCAGTTCAGCGGGCTTTTTCGTGCGCATTTTTCGATCTTGAAGTGACTGTCCACAGTGGTCTGTACTGGTCAGTAACCCGGTGTTTGGGAGGATTTTGGGAGAATCGGTTTGCGCGGGGCGAAATGGGGTCGCATTGGCTAAAGCGAATCGTGTCCTCCGTTCGGGTGTTCTTCCTGGCTGTGATTGGCGTGTGCGGTGGCGTTGTCCGAGGGGCAGCGCCTTGCGGTGATTAAGGTAGATTGCAAGATCATCGCGAACAGGAGTGGAAGGCCTCTTCGGTAGGCCGATTCCCAGTGCAGCTGTCATTGAGCTCTTTTCATCCTGCGGTGATCTCGTAGTTCTGTAGGACGTGGATGGCTTTGGCGAGTCGGTCGGCGCGGCGGGGGCAGCAGCGGAGTTTGCGCAGGATGCGCCAGGTCTTGAGCTGGGCGTTGGCGCGTTCGCCGGGGCCGCGCAGGCGGGCGTGGGCGCGGTTGGCGTCCTTCTGCGACTCGGGTTTGTTGCGGCCTTTGTACGGGGTGATCACGTGGTGGCCGGTGGGGTCGTAGCCGTGGTAGCCCTTGTCGCCCAAGGCGATCAGCCTGGCGTCGCTCAGGGCGGCAAGGATGTTCCAGATCCGGGCCGCGGCGGTGTCGTGGGTGCTGCCGGGCAGGTCACCGGACACCCACAGGATGGTGCCGTCCGGCGAGGCGATCACCTGCAGATTCACCCCGTGCATCTTGTGCTTGCCGGAGTAGAAAGTGCGGTCGGCGGCGATCCGGTCGATCGGGATCAGCGTGCCGTCGAGCACCACGTAGGCCCAGCCCTGGCGCTTCGCCGTGCGCAGCGCCTGCCGCAGCTTCGGCGACCTGGCGGCGAGGAGTTCGACGGTCTCGTGGACGTAGCGCCAGCAGGTCGTGGCCGAGACCCCGAACCCGGCGCCGACCTCGGCGAACGGCTCACCTTTACGCAGGTGAACCAGCACCAGAAGGGCCTGCTGGGCGGGATCGAGCCTGCGCCACCGCGATCCCAGCTCCCGGCGGCGCGCGCGGATCAGGCTGGAGACGTATCTCAGGGTCCGATGTGACAACGGCAGCGCGGCACGATAGAACAACATGTGAAGCCCCTGGTGCTGTGGAGCGGTCTTGGTCGATGGCTCTGTTACCAGGGGCTTCGCCATGTCCAGGGGTCGACACGCCGCGACCGCATCAACCAGTCACGACCGCAAACCCTTGCCCGTCAACGCATCCAGACCGGGATGAAAAAGGCTCAGTGACGGAGCATCTCCTTTGAGTCCTCCGCCGCCCCAGCCGCTCCACCGGGATGTCGGCAGTGACTGCGGCACGCCGTGCGGATGCAGCTGCGGTAGCCGCGAGATGTGGTTCACCTGGAGACCACATAATGACGGTCATCCCGCGAAGTCCTCGCGCTCGCGCACCCCGACAACCTCGAGCTTGCCCGTGCTCGCCGCAAGACCCCGACCACTGGCTCCCCTGACCCAAGGCGTTACGGGCGAATCAGGCCTCCGCCGCATCAACCCGTGGCGAGCGATCAACGCCGCGAGCAGCTCCGCGGTGCCCCTGTCAGGACGACCGCGAGATCGCTGGTTCGCAACTGCAGCGGCCCCTGGACTCCGATGGACACGCATTCCCGCCTCCGCTCAGTGACTCCGATCCGTGTCCAGAACGTCACCGGCGTGCGAATGTTACGGCTGAGCGCAAGTCCCACGCCGGCGGAACAGAGACCATCCCGAACGGTGCAGCCATCCTGGGCCGATCAGCCCAGCTTGAGCTGGACGACGACCAAATCGCCGTTGACGAGGCCCCGTGGTGCATCGAACGCTTCGCCGCTTAGGGTTCGCGCGAGCCAGGATGACCAAACCCCGCACCGAACATCGCTGAAGCTGGTGGCCGCGCGGCCACCAGCTTCAGCGATGCTGTGGATGAACCCGGATCAGGTCCGGCACCGCCACGAGTACGGGTCGCTAGCGTTGAGGACGACGGCGTGGGAGCCGGGGTGGTCCGAGTTGCAGTAGGCCTGCACGTCGACCCCGCTCACGACCGGCCCACACCGCCAGGAGTAGGCGTTGTAGGGCGTGTTGAGGTAGGCGAAGGATGTCGCCCAGTTCTGGGTGATCTGGCACGCGCGGTTCATGTTGACGCCGTAGTCAGCGGCGAGTGCCGATTGCGCCGGACCGAGAAGCATCCAGGACGCCGCCAGGACCGTCATCGCGGCCAGGGCGGCCGGTTTGGCGAGCATGTGAGCCTTCCCTTTCACTGTGGTTGAGCAGATTCCGGGGAATGCTGCTCCGGTCAGCACACCACCTGGTGGTTCGATCCAGCGGTGTAGGTCTGCGCGTAGTGCAGGCCGTCGGGCCAGGTGAGCCTCACCTGGAAGCGCACGCACGTCGCCCCAGGTGCGTAGACCTGTTTGGTGTAGCTCGGCTGGTCGCCGTAGTCCGGTGGTTCCACTAGTTCGCCCGGTACGGCGTCGGACCAGATCGTCTTCAGCGTCGCCCCGCCCGCGTCGTTTCCGCGGACCCGGATCCAGTTGGTTTGACAGCTGTGGGAGTAGAAGACGTCGACGTAGGAGACGACCTGGCCGCGTTCGGTTTCGATACCCCGCGTCGCGATGAGGCTCGCGTTCCGGTTGCAGTACGACGGAGCCACATCGGGGTAGGTGTTGTGGTGCTCGGGCCCGGCGTGGGCCGTGCCCGTCAGCAAGCCCGTTGCGACGACCGCCGCGGCAGCGGCCGCGACCGTGGTCATTCTCGGGATGAGGGTCATCGGTAGTCCTCTCGATGTCCGCCGGGCGGACTGCCCGGGGCGCAGGACCATTGACCGGCGTGGTCGTCCTCCGCCGCCAGGTTTGGCGGGAGTCCCGGACGGGTCCGGTGACAACCCCGTACACATCCGTACGCCATCGCGGTCGGCCATCGGGTATGGCCGCCCCTTTCGGCGGGACCGGATCACCCAGGACGTGGCTAGGTTGACAACGACGCCGATCCTGCGGAGGGCGAGTGAAAATTCTTACCGGAAACGAATTCGCGCGGGAACTGGCCGCGCGGCGCACTAGATCCGGGAAGTCCTATCGACGGCTCGCCACCGAAATCGGACTCGGGCAGGCAACGATCTCCGGGTGGTGTACCGGCAGGCACCTGCCACAAACCGCCGTGACTGACCGCTTCCTGGCATTGCTGGCCGCGTTGAACGTGCCAGCCGTCGAACAGGAGGCGTTCGCAGAAGCGTTGGTTCGCCTGCGGTCTGTTCGTGTGCTCGCCTCGCTGCCCGACATCAATCCCTATCCGGGGTTGCGCGCCTTCCAGGTCGACGAAGCCGATCGCTTCTTCGGCCGAAAGGAATTGACCGCCCGCTTGGTGTCAGCGGTCGCGAACGGGTCGGTGATCGTCGTCGGTGCTTCGGGCTGTGGAAAGACCTCGCTCCTGCGTGCCGGTCTCGTACCCGCGTTGACATCACCGGTCGAGTTCGTCCCGGTCGGTGCGGTCGACACGCTCTCCTCGAAACCCGAGGACGCCGTGCTCGTGATCGACCACCTCGAGGAACTGTTCACCCTGCACGGCGATGAAGAGGTACGCCGCGAATTCCTGGCAAAGGTGTCCGCCCGGTCGACGCCGGTCGTGTTCGGATTGCGCGCCGATTTCTATGATCACGCCCTGCGGTACCCCTTCCTGGCGGCGCTGCTGCGCGACCACCAAGTGATCGTCGAGCCGATGGCCGATGCGGAACTGCGCGAGGTCGTGGTCCGACCCGCTGCTGCGGCGGGGCTGGAGCTGGAAGCGGGTCTGGTGGAGCTGCTTGTGCGGGACACGGCGGGCGCACCGGCTGGATTGCCTCTGTTGTCGCACGCGGTGCACGCCACGGTGGAGCGGTGCCTGGCGGAATCTGGGGCGGAGGGGGTGGTGCGGGTCGAGCACTACCGGGATGTCGGCGGTGTGCACGGCGCGGTCGCGCGTAGCGCCGACCTCGCCGTTGACGCGGTCCCCAGTGAGTCGCTGCCGCTGGTCCGGCGCCTGTTTCTACGCCTGGTCAGAATTGACGACGAGGCCGCTGACACCCGTCGTCGCATTGGGTTCGACGAGTTGTTCGAAGGACGGGCCGACGAGAAGGTCGATGCCCTCTCGACGGTCCTCGACGTGTTCGTCACGTACCGGCTGCTGACCGTGGACGCGGACAGCGTCGAGATCAGCCATGAGGCACTGCTGTCCGCGTGGCCGCTGCTGTCGGAGTGGTTGGCCGAGGACCGGGTCGGCAGGCACGTGCACAGCCGGCTCACGGCTGCGTCTAAGAGGTCCTAACAGAATCGTTGGACGTGGCGGTAGCAGATGATGCAGGTAGTGAGGCCGAGGAAGGCTTCGTGGATGTCGTCGCGGCGTTCCCGGCGGATGCGCAGGCGTTTCATGCCGTGGTACCAGGCGATCGTGCGCTCCACGACCCAGCGGACTGTCCCCAGGCCGGAGCCGTGGGACTCGCCGC